>NZ_BAAAGX010000020.1:4788-145339 GCF_039524755.1 Cryptosporangium japonicum | reverse complement strand
GGTCGCGAGGTCGGCTTCGGGGTCACCGTCCCGCTCGACCTCGGCCGCGACGCGGTGGACCTCGACGAGGTGGCGGACCGGCTGGCGGGGTACGGGCGGTCGGGCGCGGGGCTGATCGTGGTCGAACCGGCCGATCCGGAGGCGGAGTTGCCGGTGTTCGCGAACGAGGTCGTGCCCCGGGTGCGTGCGCTGGAGCGGGCCAGGGCGCTCGTCGCGGCCGGGTGACCCGAGTGATCCGTGATGCGTCCGAATTGGACTGGTCCGGACGACGCGCCGGAGATGTACGGACACGCCAGAGATAGGTATTGATTCCCGGGGACGGGGTAACCACGTCCCGACGCGGCGCCGGGCCGCGGCCGTTTGCCGGGAGGCGGAATGTTCATCGTCCTGTTACTGGTGGCCCTCGCCGCCGTGGTCGGCGCCATGCTCACCGCGCTGCCGCGCATGGAAGGCCGCTTGGCCGAGGATCTGGGACCGGCGTCGGCGGAGGCTCCCGCCCCGACGGGTACGCCCTGATTGCCCGTTTAATACTCTCGAGTGCCGAGGGTTCGATTTTACCGAGGGTAATCTGAGCAGGATGAACATGCCGACCAGATCGCTCGGAGCCTCCGGGCTCACCGTGAGCCGGCTCGCGCTCGGTTCGTGGCGAACGTTCGAGCGAATGACGCGCGACGAGGGTGTCGCGGTGCTCCAGGCGGCTCGTGAGGCCGGGATCACGTTCCTGGACGACGCCCGGTACGACGACGAGACCGGGACCGCACCGCTCCCGACCGGGTACTCCGAGGTCGTGTTCGGCGAGGTGTTCCGGGCGTCCGGGTGGCCGCGGGACGAAGTCGTGATCGCCAACAAGCTGTGGTGGGAGTTCTGGCCCGAGCAGGACGCCGCGGCCGAGCTCGACGCCTCGCTGCGGCGGATGGGGCTCGATCACGTGGACGTGATCTACGCCGAGTCGCTGCCCCCGGGCCTGCCGCTCGACGCGGCGATGGAGCAGATCGTCGGGCTGATCGAGGCCGGCAAGGCCCGGGCCTGGGGCGTGCTGAACTGGACCGCCGACCAGGTGCTGGAGGCGGCGCAGATCGCCGACATGGCGCGCCGCCCCGCGCCGGCCGCCGCCCAGCTGCCCTACAGCCTGGTCCAGCGCGACGTCGTCGAGGACGACCAGCTGATCAGGGCGCTCGCCGCCGCCAACACCGCGGTCGTCGCGTCCTACGCGCTGGCCGGTGGTGTGCTCACCGGCAAGTACGACTCCGGCGACCAGCGGGGCAGGCATCCGGAGGCCGCGTCGGACGCCCGCTGGGCCGACGCGGTGGCCGCGGGCCGCGAGGTCGCGGCGCTGGCCGCCGAGCTCCAGGTCGCACCGGCCGCTCTGGCGCTGGCGTTTCCGCTGCTCAACCCGGCCGTGGCGGCCGTGTTGTTCGGTGCGACCCGTCCGGATCAGATCGAGGCCGACGTCGCCGCGCTCGAGCTGGCGGAGAGCCTCGACGAGGACACCGCGGCGCGGCTCCGGGCGATCGGAGCGCCGCGCGACGCCGAAGTTACCGCCGGGTAGCAGTATTCCGCTGATCGGTGGATCCCGGCTCGTCACCCGGCTGGACGTGACCTGGTCGACGAAAATTCCCGGAACGACTCCTCATCCGGCACCCACGCGTGCCGACTCCTCTGTTGCAACGACCGGACCGCTGGCACGGATGCCGAGGCCGGTTTGCCCCGAGGAGGTTCTGATGTCCGTAGGCACCGTAGGCGCGGTTTCGTTATCGAGTCTGTACGCCCCGGCCCGCTCGACGGGCACCAGCGCGCGCGTCGAGGAAGCGAACCGGGCCGTCAAGGCTGATCAACAGCAGGTCGAGGAACGTAAGGCCGAAGCCGAGAAGAAGGCGATGGCCGCGCAGCAGGCGGCGTCCGAACTCAAAGCGGCGAGAGCAGCCGTGGCCAAGGACCAGGCCGAACTCAATCAGGCCAAGTCGCGCGCCCAGTTCGACGTCTACACCTGACGCGGTGCCGGCGGGGGAGCACTCTCCCGCCGGCACCGACCACCACCCCGACACTGCTCGTGAGGAGCCTCGAATGTCCAGCTTTGCCATCAGCCGCGTCTCCGACCCGCGTCCGGCCGCCTACGCGTTAGTCCGCAGCGCACGGGAGGACCAGGGAGACCAGGCCGCGATCGTGCAGAAGCAGAAGAGTGAGGCGATGCGCGCCATCGCCGAGGCGGGCGCGCAGCAGCGGACCGCCGCGCAGGAGGCCCGGGAGGCCGAGGCCGCCCGCCAGCGCGCCGCACTCGTGCAGTCCACGACCGGCACGGCGTTGAACGTGTACGCCTGAGACCCGCAGTTCCCATCCTCGGGCCGGTCGCGCTGGGCAGAGCGCCGCACCAGCCGGACAGGAGCGGCCGGGGGTGAATCCATCACCCCCGGCCGTGCGGCCTTTTGTCGCATCTGCGTTAAGTGTCGGTGTGTTCCGGCGCGAACCCGCGTTCCCGTTGGTTCAATACGCTCCATGCCTCGGACGCGACGGCTGGCCCCCGTGCTCGCCTCGGTGCTGGCCGGTGCCGTGCTGGGAAGCGGCCTGGTCACCGCCTGCCAGAACGACGACGAGCCGGACGGCACCGCGCGCAGCGCCGCCGCGCCGCTCGCGCCGACGACCTCCGGCGGGCCGGAGGTCGCGCCCAGCGGGCCACCCGGCCCGGGCACCGGCACCGCCGGGCCCGACGCCGCCCGCTCGAAGTGGCTCGGCCGGCGGCTGCGCGACATCGTCGACGCGCAGGACTTCGACGGCGTGGTCAACGCGAAGACCGGCCAGCCCCCGCCGGCCGTGCCCAACGTCGACGTCGCGGTCATCGAACTCGACGACGCGGGCCGCCCGATCGCGGCCGCGAACACGCTGCTCTCCCAGGACTACCCGAACGGCGTCGTCGTGCCGGTCACCCGCGACCTGGTCGCGCCGGGCGTGCGCTGGACGCACTGGAGCAACTCCCGCTGGGCCGCGAAGCGTCCGGCCGAGCCGATCCTGGCCGGGCGGGGCGGTGCGCCGCTGGAGTTCATGGCGCCGTATCCGGCGTCGGTGTTCAAGCTGATGGTGGCGTTCGGCGTCGGCCGGCTCCACGACCGGGGCGGCGTCGGGTTCGACGAGGTGTACGACTACCGGCCGCGCAAGGCCAGCTGCCCCGAGGGCGCCAAACCCGGCACGCACCGGGTGTCCGAGTGGCTGGACGCGATGCTCACGTACTCGAGCAACAGCGCCACCTGCGCGCTGCTGATGATGCTGCACGAGCGCGACGGCGTCGATCCGCTCAACGCCACGCTGCGCTCGCTCGGCCTCACCACGCTCCGGGTGGTCGACACCGACGCGGCCGACGGCGGCGGCTGGTCGTTCGAGGGACTGACGATGACCGCGCTCGACACGTCCCGGCTGCTCCTGCTGTTCAGCGAGGCCCCCGGGACGCTCTGGAGCACCCCGAAGGGCACGCCGGTGACGGTCGGCACGCTCCGCCGAGAGTCCCGCGCGCTGATCCGCCGCGGCCTGGCCGAGCAGGGCCTCAACCAGGCGCTCTCCACCGCGAACTGGTGCGGGCGGGACTATCCGGCGCGGGGGATACCGCAGACGGTGCCGGGCCGCTGGATCGACCCGCGGAGCGGCGAGGTCAGGGTGGAGAAGCGCACCTACGGCGGCGACGTCCGGCGCTGCGCCGCCGACGCCGAGGTGGAGTTCGCCCACAAGACGGGCCTGGTGCCGAGCGCCGGCGCGGACGCCGGGATCGTCACCGCGCTGCCGGGCCGGCCGCCCCGGCGGTACGTCGTGTCGGTGTTCTCCAACCTCGGTTGCACCTGGGTGGACTTCGTCGGTGCGTACGGCGGGGACTGCCGCTACACCCAGAAGCTGGCGACGCTCGGCGCGGAGATCGACGCGCTGATGACCAAGACCGCCGGCCGGCCCACGGCCGAGCTCACCTAGCCGGGATCCACACCCGCATCGCCCCGGGCGACCGGTTCGCCCAGAGGAAGTACGGCACCGCGGTGAGCACGACGTCGGTCTCCGCGGTCGTGGGCGGCGCGCCGTAGAGCGGTGTCGTGTCCGACGCGCGGTGGTGCCCGTCCAGGCGGAGGACGACCGGTGCGCCCTGGTCCTCTGCCCCGGCCGCCACGGTCACCGGCGCCGCCGCGTCCACCCGGACGTCGTCGACGAGGACGTCCGCGGGCAGGTCGGCCTGTTCGAGGCAGTAGACCAGCGGGCCACGCACCAGCGCGACGCAGCCGCGGACCGCGTCGACGCGGGGATGGGCGGCGACGACCCGGGGCGGCATCGGCAGCTCCAGCCGCACCGTGTCGCCGGGCTGCCAGGCGCGGGTGACCTCGGCGTACCCGCCGGAGACCGGTGCACCGTCGAGCGTCGGCGACGTGCACCACCCCGGAATCCGGAGCGCGAGCGTCCAGGTCGTCCCCGGCTCCGAGGGCGTGACGGTGACCGTGACCTGGCCGTCCCACGGGTAGTCGGTGCTCACGCCCAGCTCCCCGTGCGGTGTCCCGAGGTGGCCCTGGGCGTAGAGGTGCAGCTGCACACCGGCGTCGGTGGTCGTGGCCACGTAACACTGCAGCGACGCCAGCAGCCGCGCCAGGTTCGGCGGGCAGCACGCGCAGGAGTACCAGCTCAGCCGCTGCGAGGGCGCGTCCTCGTGGGAGCCGTCGTGGCCGGTACGCAGCTGGAGCGGGTTGGAGTAGAAGTAGTGCCTGCCGTCGAGCGCGGTCGAGCCCGCGATGCCGTTGTAGAGCACCCGCTCGAGCTCGTCGGCGTAGCGGTGACCGCCGGTGGCCAGCAGCATCCGCCAGTTCCAGGAGAAGCTGGCGATCGCCGCGCAGGTCTCGGCGTAGGCGCGGTCGGGCGGCAGCTCGTACGGGTCGCCGAAGGCCTCGTCCCGGTGCCGGGAACCGTGTGCTCCGGTCAGGTACGTCTTGGTGTCGAACGCCGACTCCCACAGCCGGGTGGCGGCCTTGAGCAGCGAGGCGTCCTCGGTCTCGACCGCGACGTCGACGACCCCGGCCAGCAGGTAGAGCTGACGCACGGCGTGGCCGGTGACCTCGTCGGCGTCGCGTACCGGCTCGTGGTCCTGGTAGTACCGCGCGCCGAACCGGGGCTCGTCGCCGAGCAGCCCGCGGCCGCGCAGGTCGACGAAGCGGGCCGCCAGGTCCAGGTAGGGCCGGTGGCCGGTGACCCGGTAGAGCTCCACCAGCGCGGTCTCGATCTCGGGGTGCCCGCAGACGCCGTCGATCGTGCTGAACCGGGTGACCAGCAGGTCGGCGAAGCGCCGGGCCAGCGGGAGCAACCGCTCGCCCGCCCCGGCCCGCTCCGCCGCCACCGCGGCCTGGATCAGGTGCCCGGCGCAGTACAGCTCGTGGCTCCACACCAGCTCGGCCCACTGCTGGTCACGGTGGTCGGTCTGGAAGTACGAGTTGAGGTACCCGTCGTCGTCCTGGGCGTTCTCGAGCAGCGTGACCGTCTCGTCGAGGTACGCACGCAGCCGGGGGTCCGACCGGCGGCCCAGCTCCCAGGCCGCCGCTTCGAGCGTCTTGTAGACGTCGGAGTCGGCGAACCACATGCCCCGGAAGGCGCCGTCCGTCGTGCTCACCCGCCGGAGGTTGTCGATGTTGCCCGCCCGCTCCAACTGCTCGGTGCAGTGCGGGAGCGTCTGTTCGGCGTTGCGCTCCTGCCAGGCGCCGAGCAGCCGCTCGGGGTCGAGCGTGACGGCGTCGAGCCCCAGCGGGTGCAGCGAGCCGGTGGTCGGTACGGCGGGTCCGTTCATTGGCGATCCCTTCACCCTTTGAGTGCGCCGGCGCTGAAGCCGCTGACGTAGTAGCGCTGGAGCAGCAGGAACACCGCGACGCACGGCAGTGCCGCGGTCACCACCCCCGCCTGCAGCGCACCGAAGTCGATCGAGCCCAGGTTTCCCGACTGCAGGTTGTACAACGCGACCGGCAACGTGAACTTGCTGCCGTCGGTGAGGAAGATCAGCGGGGCCACGAACTCGTTCCAGGACGCGAGGAACGAGAACAGCGCGACGGTCACCATGCCCGGTGCGACACCGCGCAGCAGCACCCGGCGCAGCGCGCCGCCGGTCGTGCACCCGTCGATGAGCGCCGCCTCCTCCAGTTCGGCCGGCAGGGCCTCGAACGAGTTACGCATCATGAACAGGCCGAACGGGAGCTGGAACATCACCAGCACCAGGCCGAGCCCGATCAGCGAGTTCTGCAGCCCGAACCAGCCGAGCACGATGTAGAGCGGGATGAGGATCGTGGTGTAGGGCACCATCAGGATCGCCAGCGTCAGGAGGAACAGCAGGTTCTTGCCGCGGAACGACAGCCGCGCGACCGCGTACCCGCCGAGCGTGGTGATCACGACGGTCAGCGTGACGGTCACCAGCGCGACCACGGCGGTGTTCAGCACGTACGAGCCGATCCCGTCGCCGTAGTCCACCATCCGCCCGTAGTTCGCGACGCCCCAGCCGTCCTGCCCGTCCGCGGCCCGGACCCCGTGCAGCGACTGGTACACCGTCCAGACCATCGGCAGCAGGAACAGGATCGCGAGAGCCGTGGACGTCGAGTAGTAACCGGCCCGCTTCACGACACGTCCTTCCGGCGCAGCAGCCGCAACTGCGCTCCGTTGATCAGGATCAGCACCAGCAGGAGCGCGACCGACACCGCCGCGGCCCGCCCGAGGTCCTGGGAGAGGAACGCCTCCCGGTAGATGTCGACCGCGAGCGTCGTGGTGTCGTGCCGGCCACCGGTCATGATGAAGAACTGCTCGAACGCCAGCAGCGACCCGGTCACCGAGAGCACCAGCATCAGCGCGAGCGTCGGACGCAGCAGCGGCACCGTGACGTGACGCATCGTCTGCCAGCGGGTGGCGCCGTCGGTGCGTGCCGCCTCGTACAGCGTCGGGCTGATGCTCTGCAGGCCGGTCAGCAGGATCAGCATGTAGAAACCGGCGAACCGCCACGTGATCATGCCGATGGTGGACAACAACGCGCTGTTGTTCGTCCCCAGCCAGTCGACCGGGCCGATGCCGATCGAGTCGAGCAGGGTGTTCAGCGGCGAGTCGCCGGTGTTGTAGAGCCCGTAGAACAGCAGGCTCGCCGACCCGAGGCCGACCGCGGCCGGCAGGAAGTAGATCGTGCGGAAGAACCCGACGCCGGGCCGGGCCTCCTGCACGAGCAGCGCCATCCCGAACGCGACCAGGCTCAGCACGACCGTCGTCACGACCGTGTACTTCACCGTGAACCAGAGCGCCCGGACGAACAGCGGGTCGGCGAGCGCCCGGTAGTTCTCCACGCCGTTGGGCTTCGACGCGCCGAGCAGCGGCCAGTGGTTGAACGACATCCAGAACATCAGGATCAGCGGGAGGACGAAGAACACGGCCACGACGACGGCCATCGGCGCCGAGTAGAGCCAGCCCAGCCGTTGGCGGCGGCGGGCGAGCCCGGAGGTCGGCCTCTTCGGGGCGGGGGAGCGCGTCCCGCCCGTTGCCGGGCGGGACGGGAGTACGGAAACCACGATCAGCCGCCCGACGCCAGCGACTCGGTGATGCTCGGATTGTGCTTCTTCAGCGCGTCGGCCGAGCTGCCGGTGCCGAACACCGCGTCGATGATCGCCGCGGTCCACGGCCCGTTGGGGTCGTTGTAGGTCTTGCCGAAGTTCACCGAGATCGGCGTCCGGCCCTTGCCCGCGAGGTCGTTGAAGACCTTGAGCCGCGGGTCCTGCTGGGCGTACGTGTTGTCGGCCAGGTCGCTGCGCACGGTGATGTTCTTGTTCTTCGCGATGACCTCGACCTGCGCGTCCTCCGACAGCGTCCAGGCGATGAAGTCCCAGGCCTGCGCGGCTTTCGTGCTGTTGGAGCTGATGCCGACCACGTCGCCGCCGACGAAGGAGCTCTCGCCGCCGGTGAGGCCGGGGATCGGGGCGACGCCGACCTCGAGCTGCGGGCCCTCGGTGAACGTCTGCAGCGCGGTGGCGCCGAGCGGCTGGATGCCGATCTTGCCCTCACCGAACGCCTGCACCCAGGTGGGGCCGCCCTCGTTCTTGACCGCCTTGGGCACCAGCCCCTCGGCGTACATCTTCTTGTAGAGCTCGTAGACCTTCGCCGCGGTCGGGTTGTCCACCGTGGACGCGGTGCCCTCCTCGTTGAGGACGGTGTCGCCGGAGGCCCAGATCATCGGCCAGGTCGTGAACAGCGTGCAGCCGGGGCAGGCGCCGCCGAAGAAGTAGCCGTCGACGCCACCGCCGAGCGCGTCGATCTTCGTCGCGGCCCGGTAGACCTCCTCCATCGTCGTCGGCGGCTTCTCCGGGTCGAGGCCGGCCTTCGTGAACAGCACCTTGTTGTAGAACAGCGCGGACAGGTCGATGTCGTGCGGGACGCCGTAAACCTTGTCCTGGTAGGTGGCGGTCTTCATGTGCGCGGGCGCCAGCGTGTCCTTGAACGACAGCGTGTCGACGCGCTTCGTGAGGTCCTGGAAGACGCCCTTCGAGGCGTAGTTCGGTGCGTAGACGACGTCGGTGGCCAGCACGTCGGGCAGCTGCTCGGCGCCGCTCGCCGACCCGACCTTCTGCTGGTACGTGTCGGACGGGATGACGGTGAGCTCGACCTTGTTCCGGTGCGACTTGTTGTACGCGTCGATCAGCGTCTGGGTGAACGTGGCCGTCGCCGACCGGGTCCACATCGTGATCGTCGCGCCGTCGTCCTTCGCGGTGGTGTCGCCCGAGGCGGTGGTGTCACCGGCGCTCTGGCACGCGGCGCTCAGCAGCAGGGCGAGTGCGGTGACGCTGGTGAGCAGTAATCGGCGGGGCTGGCCCATCGTGCCTCCTTGGACGTGGGGCCGTGGCGGTGTGAGCGTTAACATTCGGAAACTCGGAAACCGATTGCCGAAAGCCTAGGGATCGTCGTCCGGGCGTGTCAACGGAGTGAAGTACTCTCGTCACGGCATCGTCCGAGCTCGGCGGAGGAAACGCGTGCGGAAACTAGATCGACTCGTGACGATCCGCGACGTGGCGGCGGCCGCCGGGGTCTCGGTGGGCACCGCGTCCAAGGCGCTCAACGACCGCGGCACGCTGCGTGCGGAAACCCGGCAGCGCGTGCGCGACGCCGCCGACCGGCTCGGCTTCGAGGCCAACGCGGTGGCCAGGACGCTGAAGGTCGGGCGCACTTACACGGTCGGGATGATCACCACCGACAGCATCGGGCGGTTCAGCATCCCGCTGATGCTCGGCGCGGAGGACGCGCTCGGCGCCGGGCAGATGTCGGTGCTGCTGTGCGACGCCAGGGACGACCCGATCCGCGAGCAGTACTACCTGCGGACGCTGCTCACCCGGCGGGTGGACGGCATCGTGGTCACCGGGCGGCGGGCGCAGGCCCGGCCGCCGCTCGCCCCGGACCTCCCGGTGCCGGTGGTCTACGCGTTCGTCAGCTCCACCGACCCGGCCGACTGCTCGGTGGTGCCCGACGAGGCCGGTGGGGCGGCCAAGGCGATCGAGCACCTGCAGGCGATCGGGCGGCGCCGGATCGTGCACGTCACCGGGCCCGAGCACCACTCGTCGGCGCAGGTGCGCGCGTCGGCGGCGGTGCCGGCGCTGGTCCGGCCGCCGCTCTTCGGGGAGTGGAGCGAGGCGTGGGGGCGCCAAGCCGGCGCGATGCTGCTGAACGAGGAGTTCGACGCGGTCTTCGCCGGCAGCGACCAGATCGCGCGCGGGGTCGTCGACACGCTGCGGAGCGCCGGGCGGCGGGTGCCCGAGGACGTCGCGGTGATCGGCTTCGACAACTGGGACGTCATGGTCACCGCCAGCCAGCCGCCGCTGAGCAGCGTCGACATGGATCTGGACGGGCTGGGGCGCGCGGCGGCGAACCTGCTGCTGGCCGCGATCAACGGGGAGCCGGCGCCGGGTCGGCACGTCCGGCCGTGCCGCTTGGTGCTGCGCGAATCAACCGCCATCGCCGGCGCGGTGCGCCTGGGCTGACCGGCGCAACTGGTGCAGGTCCCAGCCCGGGTGGCCGTCCGGCGTGCGGGTGTACTGGTCGAGCAGGATGCGCGCGCGGTCGTAACCGAGCCGGGCCCGGCCGGTGTAGGGGCAGAGCTCCGAACGCGCCGGGCGCCGGGCCGGGGGAGGGCGCCGCTCGGAGAGGAACAGCGGGCCGCGGGAGCGCCCCTCGATCAGGCGGGGGAGCAGGAACGCGGTGCCCTCGCCCCAGTGCAGGCCGCCGGCGCGGCGCCGGCGCAGGTCGAGGTGCTCGACGTTGAGGGCCAGCACATCGGACACCCGCCCGGCCGACTCGTAGAGCAGCCGCCACAGCGCCCGTTCACGCACCGGCACCTCCGGCCGCGCGAGGAGTTCCTCGATGGCCTCCCGGGCCAGGACAGCGGCCGGTTCGCTCTCGTCCGGCCGCCGTTCGACCTCGTCGGAGAGCGTCGGCGCGTCCTGGCCGAGCGCGCGGCACCAGGCCAGCCACCCGGAGACGGCCGCGCGGTTGCGGTTCCAGGTCGCGGCGGCCGCGCTGCCCCAGAGGCCGCGGATCGCGACGGTGAGCTCCTCCTCACCGATCTCGGTGAGCGGACGGTGCCCACCGAGGAAACCGGCCAGCCGGTCGAGCACGCTGCGGTAGGCCCGGTTGGTGTTCTCGTTCGCGAGCTGTGGCGACGACAGATAGGACTCGACGGCCGAGTCGACGGTGACGCCGTCGGTCATCGCGATTCACCGCCATCTCGATGTACCGGATAACGTGTTGGGTGTGAACCCGGCGATTTCGAGGCCACAGCGAGTATCCTACGCGAGATGTACCGGATAACGGGCAACACCGAGCGGAGGCCGGCAGTGGGTTCAGCCGCGTGGTCGGAGGATGCGTCCGGCGTGAACGGCACCCCTCGGTTCACGCTGCCGGCGGAACGCCCGGGTGCGGTCGCGGTCGAGAGCGAGACCGGCCGGGTGCTGATCCGGCTCTCCGGCGCGGTCGACGCGGTGCTGGCGCCGCGCCTCGACGGTGTGGTGGCCGACGTCGTCGCCGCCCAGCCGGCCGACGTGCGCCTCGATCTGGCCGACGTCGACTTCCTCGGGTCGCACGGCATGGCGTTCCTCGTCCGGGTCCAGCACGCGGTGCGGGCGGCCGGCCGGGCCGCGGCGATCGACACGGTCTCGCGTCCCGCACGCATCGCGCTACGCGTCGCCGGCCTGGATCACTACCTGTAAGGTGGCGTTCCCCCCGCGAAAGGTTGAAGCGCTACCCATGTCGGCCGACTCGCCGCCCGCCCCGGTCGCCCAGGCACCGGTCGACCGCAGCGGTTATCTGTACTGGGTCTTCAAGGCCCTGCTGACGCTTCCGATGATGCTCTACTTCCGGCCGCGGGTCGAAGGCATCGAGCACGTGCCCACCCGGGGGCCGGTGATCCTGGCCGCCAACCACGTGTCGTACCTCGACTGGCTGTTCCTGCCGCTGGTCGTGCGCTGGCGCCGGATCAGCTTCCTGGCCAAGCACGAGTACTTCACCGAGCCGGGGCTGCGCGGCCGCTGGAAGCGGTACTTCTTCACCGCGACCGGCCAGGTTCCGGTCATCCGGGGCGGGGCCTCCGCCGGTGACGCCGCGCTGAACACCGCGGTGCGGCTGCTGCGCGAGGACCGGGTCGTCGGCATCTTCCCGGAGGGCACCCGCACCCGGGACGGACGTCTCTACCGGGGCCGCACCGGGCTGGCCCGGATCGCGGCCGCGAGCGGAGCGCCGGTGGTCCCGTGCGCGACCGTGGGCGGGTTCGAGCTCGCGCCGCCCGGAGCGAAGTTCCCCCGCCCCGGGCGGGTGACGATCAGGTTCGCCCCGCCGATGGACTGGGGCACCGAGGAGCCCGACCGGGAGCTGCTGCGCCGGCGCACCGACGAGCTGATGGCCGTGATCCAGTCGCTCTCCGGCCAGGAGTACACCGGAGTGGACGCCCGGCTCCCGGGGCGCGACTCCTAGCTGCGACGGGCCGCCGTCCACGGCGAGCTCCGCGCCGGTCGTGAACGTCGATGTCGGTCAGCGACGCCACGTCGCTCCGTACCGCGATCACCCCGGCGCCGAGCTGTTCCGCGGCGGCGTCGAGCGTCTCCCGGGTACGCCCGGTGATCAGCACCCGTGCACCGTGCGGTGTTTCACGGCATCAGAACTTCGCCAGGGCGGCGGCCGAGCTGCACGTCGCGCAACCGGCGCCGAGCCGCCAGATCCAGTGCCTGGAGCAGGGCGTCGGCGCCCGCTGTTCGACACCCCGGGGCCCTGGTCACGATCCGGCACCTGAACTGGTGCGTCGCGCACCCCGCGCTGCTCGACGGAAGCGTCGACGACCTGGTCGGCCGGCTCCCGTTCCCGTTCCCGACCGACGACCTGCGGGTCTCGGTGCTCTACCCGGAGCCGTCGGTGCTCGTCGTCCCGGTGTTCCACCGGCTGGCCGGCCGGGCGTCGGTCACGCCGGCGGACTACGCGGACGAGCCGCTGCTGCCGTGCCCGGTCACGTCGATGCCCGCGAGCGCCTGCTGCCGGCGGAACAGGGGGCCCTATCCTGACCCGATGCGTGCGTCAGCGTTCCGTCGGTTGGCGCGGTTCCTCGACCCGACGCCGTCCGCGCCGGCCGTCCCGGTAGCACCGGAGCCCGGTCTCCCGGCCGAGCACGCGGTCGTCGACTGCGCCCGGTACGTCGACGGCGTCCGCAAGCCCGGGCGGATCCCGCTGCGCGACACCCCGCGGGCGCTGCACGAGCGGCACGGGTTCGTCTGGATCGGGCTGCGCGACCCCACCGCGGAGCAGTTCGCGGAGGTCGCGGAGCGGTTCGCGCTGCCGCCGCTCGCGGTCGCCGACGCCGTCCGCGCCCACCAGCGCCCGAAGCTCGAGCAGTACGGCGACATCCTGTTCGCGATCGTCAAACCCGTCCGCTACGTCGACGCCGACGAGGTGGTCGACGTCGCCGAGCTCGCGCTGTTCGTCGGGCCGCGGTTCGTGGTGGTCGTCCGGCACGGTGAGACCGACGTGCCTGCGCGCGCCCGCGCGTTGCCCGACGTGGGCGGCAACGGCCCGGTCGGGGTGCTGCACCGGATCATGGACCTCGCGGTCGACGGGTACACCGAGGCGATCGACGGCATCGACGAGAACATCGACGACATCGAGGCGCAGGTGTTCGGCGGCGACGAGGCCGACCACGCGGAGCGCATCTACAAGCTCAAGCGTGAGGTGCTGGAGTTCCGCCGGGCGGTGAAGCCACTGGTGGGCGCGGTCGGGCGGCTGTCGTCGGCCGAGTTCGACGCCGCCCTGCGGCCGCACTTCCGCGACGTGCACGACCACCTCATGCGTGTCGCCGACGCGATCGACAACTACGACAGCCTGCTCACCGACGTCCTGCAGGCCGACCTGGCGCAGGTCAGCGTCCGGCAGAACCGCACCGCGATGCGCCAGAACGAGGACATGCGCCGGATCTCGGCCTGGGCGGCGATCGCCCTGCTGCCGACCGCGATCGCGGGGCTCTACGGGATGAACTTCGACCGGATCCCCGGGGCGCACTCGCCGTACGGGTTCTGGGTCGTCATCGGCGCGCTGGCGGTGCTCTGCGTCGTGCTGTGGGCCCTATTTCGACGCAACGACTGGCTCTAGCGTCCCCGGCATCGGGAGTTCCGCGGTGCGGTCCGAGCGGTTCGGGAGCGCGTTCGTGATCAGCACCGCGAGCGTGCCGAGCCCGGCGTAGAGCGCGAGGACGAGCAGCGGGTGCCCCAGCGGTGCGTCCGGGAAGTACAGGCTGTCCCGGACGTACTGAGTGCCGGCGCCGGTCGGCAGCGCCTGCCCGAGATGCTGTCCCCAGGTCGGCAGGAACTCCGGCGGGATGCTCGCGCCCGAGATCACGGTGCCGATCGTGAAGTAGAGGAAACCGGCGGCGGCGCCGGCCGGCCCGATCAGCGCGACCAGCCCGGCGGTCGAGCCGGTGATCGCCAGCGACACCAGGCCGAAGCCCCAGAAGAGCGTCGCGTGGTCGGCGTCCGCGCCGACGCCGAACCAGCTCATCGACCAGAGCACGATCGCCGCTGACGCCAGCGCGTAGACCACGAGTGTCGTCACGTGGCCCACGCCGCGGCGCCAGGACCGCCGGGCCCGCGGGATCAACCGTCCGAGCCCGAGCGAGGCGACCGTGCCGCCGAGCGCGAGCGCCTGCACGAGCATGCCGAGCGACCCGCCGTTGCGGTCGTCGGCGGGCAGCGGCACGACGTCGGTGATCGTGCCGGGGGCGGTCAGCGCCCGGACGGTCTCGACCGGCACCGGCGTGCCGAGCGTCGCGACCGCGGCGGCGGTCTGCTTCTGCAGGACGGTGGTGAACGTGGTCCGGAGGACGTTCGCCGCGGACGGCCCGGCGGCGGTCGCCAGGTAGAGGTGGGGAGTGGTTCCGCTCAGGTCGAGACCGCCGTAGATCTCCCGGCGTCTCGTCGCTCGTTCGAGTTCGGCGGCGGTGTCGAACCGGGTGACCCGGTAGCTGCCGGTCGCGTTCAGCTCGGTGTGGAGTTCCTGCGCCCGCGCGTCGGAGGCGATCAGGCCCACCGGGAGCTGGTGCGGTTTCGGCGCGTGCGCCATGCCGAGGTAGTAGCTGGTGAGCAGGAGCTGCACGAGCACGCCGATGGTGGCCACCGCGGCCGCGATGCGGCGGAATTGCCGGGCGGAGGTGATCGGTGTACTCATACTTCGCTTTTACCCATTTTTGTGGGGGTGAGGCTTTTCCGGAGTTGGGGACGGCGCCATTACCGGCAGGTAACAATCCTGGCTATGAGTCTGGTCGGGCGGGACGGGGAACTGCGTCGGATCGCCGCGCTCCGGGAGCGCGCGCTGGCCGGCTCCGGTGGCGGTGCGCTGCTGATCCACGGCGCGCCGGGGGCGGGCAAGACCGCGCTGCTGCGTACCGACGCGCCCGGGTTCCTGGTGCTCGACGCGGCCGGGGTGGGGGCCGAGACCGATCTGCCGTTCGCCGCGCTGCAGCAGGTGCTGATGCCCCTCGCGGCCGACCTCGACCGGCTGCCGCCCGCGCAGGCCGTGGTGCTGCGCCGCGCGCTCGAGACCGGCGACGACGTGCCGCGGTTCGCGCTCTGCGTCGCGGTGCTGAACCTGCTGGTGCTCGCCGGGCGGCGGCAGCCGGTGCTGGTGCGTGTCGACGACGCCGACGTGATCGACGTGGCCTCGCGCGACGTGCTCGCGTTCGCGGCGCGGCGGGTGGCGTCGGAGAACGTGGTGGTGCTGGCGACCGCGACCGACCTGGTCGCGGCGGCGGCGACCGGCCCGGTGCTGCCGGGGGTCGAGCGGCTGCCGCTGCCCGGCCTGGACGTCGCGGCCGGCACGGAGCTGATCGCTTCGGCCGGGCTGAGCCACGAGGTCGCGATCGAGCTCGTGCGGCTGTGCGCGGGCGCGCCGCTCGCGCTGCGTGAGGTGGCCGGGGCGCTCTCGGTCGAGCAGGCCCGCGGGCGGGCGCCGCTCCCGGTCGAGTTCCCGCGCGGCAGCCGCATCCGCCGCGCCTACGACACCCGCCTGCGCGCGCTGCCCGGCGGCGCCCGTGAGCTGCTGCTCGTCCTCGCCGCCGATCCGGAGGGCCTCGACCTGGACACCGTGTCGGAGCTCGCGGCCGAGGCGGTGGACGCCGCGGATCCGGATGCTGCTGACGCCGCGGAAGCCTCGGGGATCGTGCACGTGGTGGACGGGCGGATGCGGTTCCGGACACCGCTGGTCGCCGGATCGGTCTACCGGGGGGTGTCGCCCGAGCGGCGGCGGGCCGTGCACCGGCGGATCGCCGACGCGCTCGACCCGGTGCGGCCCGAGCACCGGCTCCGCCGTCTCTGGCACCTGGCCGCGGTCGAACCGTCGGAACCGCTCGCGCGTGAGCTCGCCGACGCCGCCGAGGAGGTCCGCGGCCGCGGCGACCACGCCGCCGCGTCGCTCGCCTCGGAGCGGGCCGCCGACCTCAGCCGGGACGGCGCCGAGCTGCTCCTCGCCGCGGCCCGCGACGCCTGGCTCGCCGGGCGCCCGCACCGAGCCGGTGTGCTGCTCACCCGGCTGCGCCCGGCGCCGGCCGCGGTCACCACCGGCGGCCGCCGCGACCTGCTCCGGGGCCAGATCGAGCTGCGCGCGGGCTCCCCGGCGGCCGCGCACGAGACGCTGCTCGGCGCGTCCGACCGCCTCGCCGCCCGTGACCGCACCGCCGCGGTCGTCGCGCTGCTGCACGCCGGTGAGGCGAGCTTCCTCACCGGCAACCTCCGCCGCTACGTCGACATCTCGCTGCGTGTCCTCGCGCTGCGCGAGGGCGGCGAACCCCCCGAGCGCGAGCTGATGTTCGAGTACGCCGCCGGGATGATGGCGCTGTTCCGCGGACGCCACACCGAGGCCGTCCGACGCCTGCGCAACGTCGTCGACCTGGTGCCGCGCACCGACGACCCGACCGCGATGAACTGGGGAACGCTCGCCGCGTTGATGCTCGGTGAGGAGTCGCTGGCGCTCGGGCTCACCGAACGGTCCGGCGCCGTGGCCAGGGCCCGCGGCCAGCTCGCCCTGGTGCCGCGCACGCTGGAGCTGGCCACGTTCGCGCAGCTCTGGCTCGGGCGCTACAACGGCGCGCTGGCGTCGGCCCAGGAGGGCCTGCGGCTCGCCCAGGAGGCCGGCCTGGACAACTCGGTCGCGTTCCACCGCTCGTTGCTCGCGTTGTTCTCGATGTTCCAGGGCGACGACGACGCCGGTCTGCGTCACGCCCAGGCCGCCACCGCGATCGCCGCCGAACGTGGTCTGGCGATGCCGCACTCGATGTCGTCCTGGGCGCTGGCCCACCGGGACCTGTCCGCCGGGCGGGCCGCCGACGCCGCCGGGCGGCTGCGCGCGGTCGCCACCGCCGGCGGTGGGCCGGGATACGTCACCGGGCGCGTGC
Source organism: Cryptosporangium japonicum (assembly GCF_039524755.1). Classification (NCBI taxonomy): domain Bacteria; kingdom Bacillati; phylum Actinomycetota; class Actinomycetes; order Cryptosporangiales; family Cryptosporangiaceae; genus Cryptosporangium; species Cryptosporangium japonicum. The sequence continues at coordinate 128,412 of NZ_BAAAGX010000020.1, read as the reverse complement.
TCACCGCGCCGCACTTCGTCGAGGCGGCCGTGCGGTGCGGCGACCGCACCGGCGCGGTCGAGGCCACCGAGCTGTTCGGCCGCTGGGCCACGAGCACCGGCAGCACCGCGGCCCGGGCATTGCTCGCCCGCTGCCAGGCGCTCACCGCCACCGACCCGGACGACGCCGAGGACGCCTACCGGGAGGCGATCCGGCTGCACCAGCTCGGCGACTCGGACTTCGAGCACGCCCGCACCGAACTGCTCTACGGACGTGACCTGCGCCGACGCCGGGGCCCGTCGGCGGCGAGAACCCATCTGCGCTCGGCCCACGACACGTTCGACCGGCTCGGGGCCACGGCCTGGGTGGAGCAGAGCCGGGCCGAGCTGCGCGCGACCGGCGAGGCGGTGCGTCCGGTCGAGACCCGGCTGGAGGGCGCGCTCACCGCCCAGCAGCTCACGATCGCCCGGATCGTCGCCGAGGGGGCCACCAACCGCGAGGTGGCCGCGCAGCTCTATCTGAGCCCGCGGACCGTCGACCACCACATGCGCAACATCTTCGTGAAGCTCGGGGTGCGCTCCCGCGTCGAGCTCGTCCGGCTACTCACCGGATAATTCGGGCGATACCTACACCGGCGATATCGCCGATGCGGGTAAGTGCGCTGGTCACCGAGTATTTCGTCGTCGACGACGACGAAAGGGACGCCGGTGAACAATGGACTGTCCGTGCAGGGCGTCGGCGTGCGGTTCGGCGGGCTGGTCGCGCTGGAGGGCGTCTCGGTCGAGGTCCCGCCGGGCTCGGTCGTCGGGGTGATCGGCCCGAACGGCGCCGGCAAGACCACGCTGTTCAACGTCGTGTGCGGGTTCGTGCGCCCCACCGCGGGCTCCCTGCACTGGGACGGCGAGCCGTTCCGTCCCCGCCCCGACCGCCTGGCCGCCGCCGGCATCGCACGCACGCTGCAGGGCCTCGGCCTGTTCGCCGGCCTCACCGTGGCCGAGAACGTGATGATCGGCGCCCACCGCCGGTCGCGGTCCGGGTTCGCCGCCGCGCTGTTCGGCCTTCCGCGCTCCGATCGCGACGAGCGTGAGCTGCGTGGCCTGGCCGCCGAGACGCTCGACGCGCTGGGCATCGGCGCGGCCGCCGACAGCCACCCCGGGGTGCTCCCGTACGCGGTGCAGAAGAAGGTGGCGCTGGCCCGCGCGCTGGTCACCCGCCCCCGGCTGCTGCTGCTCGACGAACCCGCCGGCGGCCTCGGGTCCGAGGAGGTCGACGAACTCGCCGAGCTGATCCGCTCGCTGTCGTGCGCCGTCCTGCTGGTCGAGCACCACATGGACCTGGTCATGTCGGTCTGCGACCGGATCGTCGTCCTCGACTTCGGCAAGCGCATCGCCGACGGCACCCCGGCCGAGATCCAGGCCGACGAGCGGGTCACCGAGGCCTACCTGGGCGTGGCGTCCTGATGGCGCCGCTGCTCGAGGTGGAGAACCTGACCTGCGGCTACGGTCCGGTCGAGGTGCTGCGTAACGTCTCGCTGAGCGTCGAGCGCGGCTCGGTGCTGGCGGTGCTGGGCGCGAACGGCGCCGGGAAGACCACGCTGTTGCGCACGCTCTCCGGCCTGATCCGCCCCACCGCCGGACGGATCGTCTTCGACGGCGCCGACGTGCGTGGCGTCGCGGTGGAGAAGCTCGTCCGGCGGGGGATCGCCCACGTGCCGGAGGGGCGCGGGGTGGTGGCCGAGCTGACCGTCGACGAGAACCTGCGCCTCGGCGGGCTCTGGCGCCGCGACCGGGCCGACGCCCAGGCCGCGCTGGCCGAGGTGTACGAGCTGTTCGAGCCGCTGGCGCGGCGCCGGCGCAGCGTGGGCCATCAGCTCTCCGGCGGCGAGCGGCAGATGCTCAGCGTCGGCCGGGCGCTGGTGGCGCGGCCGTCGTTGCTGCTGCTCGACGAACCGTCGCTCGGCCTGGCGCCGCGGGTGACCGCGCAGATCCTCGCGCTGCTGGCGCAGCGGTGCGAGAGCACCGGGCTGACCGTGCTGCTGGTCGAGCAGAACGTGCGCAGCGCGCTGTCGATCGCCGACCACGGTGTCGTGCTGTCGGTCGGTGAGGTCGCGATGTCCGCGCCCGCCGCCCGGCTGAAGGACGACGACGACCTCCGCCACGCCTACCTGGGGTTCTGAATGGATCGCTTCCTGTTCCTGACGATGGACGGGGTCACGCGCGGCACCATCTACGCGGCGTTCGCGCTCGCGTTGGTGCTGATCTGGCGCGGTACCCGGGTGGTGAACTTCGCGCAGGGTGCGATGGCGGTCGCCACCGTCTACATCGCGTACTCGGTCTCGGGCGCGACCGGCTCCTACTGGCTGGGGTTCGCCTCGGCGCTGGTGGGGGCCGCGCTGCTCGGGGCGGTGATCGAGCTGGTCGTGGCCCGGCGGGTGCACGACGCACCCCCGCTCAACGCGATCGTGGTGGCGATCGGCCTGGTGCTGTTCCTGCAGGCGGTGCTGGGCATGATCTACACGAACGAGTACCTGGCGTTCCCGGCGCCGTTCAGCCAGAACGCGGTGTTCGCCGGCGTCTCGCCCTACGACGTCTTCGTGTTCGGCGTCGTCGTCGCTCTCCTGGGCGTCCTGACGTGGCTGTTCACCCGCACCCCGCTGGGGCTTCGGATGCGTGCGTCGGCGTTCGCGCCCGAGGTGTCGCGGTTGCTCGGCGTCGACGTCGCGCTGATGCGGACGCTCGGCTGGGTGCTGGCCGCGGTCGTCGGCTCGCTGGCCGCGCTGCTGGTCATCCCCACCGAGCTGGGGCTGCACCCCACCGCGATGGACGACGTGTTCGTGGCCGCGTTCACCGCGGCCGTGGTGGGTGGGCTGGACAGCCCGGCCGGCGCGGTGCTGGGCGGGCTGATCGTCGGCGTGCTGCTGTCCTACGTCGGCGGTTACGTCCGCAGCGACGCCACACCGCTGGCGGTGCTCGGGCTGCTGGTCGTGGTGCTGCTGGTGCGTCCGGGCGGCTTGTTCGCGGTTCCTTCGGCGAGGCGGGTGTGAGCGGGATGGCGAACTCCACGGACACGGCCACCGTGGCCCCGGCGCCGCCGCGGGCCCGGGCCACGACGGGGCGGCGCGGGAACACGCTGCTGCGCCACGTGCTGATCGCGACCGTGGTCGGGGTGGTCGTGGTGATCGCGACCTACCAGATCGAACCGTTCCGCAACTACCAGCTGGCGACGATCGGCGCGTACCTGTGCGTGCTGCCGGGCCTGATCCTGCTCACCGGGTTCACCGGCCAGATCTCGCTCGGGCACGGCGCGCTGATGGCCGCCGGTGCGTACACGGTGGCGCTGACGCCGGACCTCCCGTTCCTGTTCTCGCTGCTCGCCGGGGTGCTGGTGGCCACCGTGCTCGGCGCGGTGATCGGCGTCGCCGCCGCCCGCCTGCACGGGCCCTACCTGGCCGGGGCCACGCTCGCGGTCGCGGTCAGCGTGCCCGCTGTGACCACGACGTTCGACGGGCTGTTCGGCGGCGACGCCGGGCTCACGTTCGCGGTGTCGCCGGCCCCGGCGTCGCTGGGCGCGTACTTCCCGTTCGAGCGCTGGCAGGCGTGGATCACGCTGCTCGGGGCGGCGGTGGTGATGCTGCTGCTGGCCAACCTCGTCCGGAGCCGGTTCGGCCGCACGCTGCGTGCCGTGCGCGACGACGAGGTGGCCGCGTCGCTGGCCGGCATCCACGTCGGACGCGTGCGTGTGCTGGCGTTCGTGCTCTCGGCCGCGGGCGCCGGGCTCGGCGGCGGGATGTTCGCGCTGCTCGCGCAGAGCGTCTCGCCGGGTGCGTACGGGCTGACGCTCTCGCTCAACCTGATGCTCGCGATCGTGCTGGGCGGGCTGGGCGGCCTGCGTGGCGCGGTGTGGGGCGCGATCGTGCTGGTCGCGCTCCAGCCGCTGGCCGACTGGGCCACCTCGGGCCTCGACGCCGACCCGGCGCTGCAGCAGCGCCTGGAGGGCACGCTCCCGCTCGCGATCTTCGGCGCGGCGCTGATCGTCGTGATGACGACGGCGCCGGGCGGGCTCGACGCGCTCGTCACCCGCGCCCTGCGCCGCCTGCGCGGTGCCCGCCGCTCGGACCCCGCGGCGCGCTAGCGCCGCAGTTGCCGTCCGTCCCACCCCCACAGAAGGGCCGCTCATGTTCCGAATCGCACGGCGCGGTGTCGCCGTCGCCGCCGCGCTGGCGCTCGTGGTCTCGGCCGCCGCGTGTTCCGAGGACTCGCCGGGCGGAAACGGCGCCGCCGTGCCCGGCGTCACCGACACCTCGATCCTCGTCGGTACGCACCAGCCGCTCACCGGCCGCGCCGCCGCCGGCTACTCGAAGATCTCCGCCGCCACCAAGGCGTACTTCGACTACGTCAACGAGAAGGGTGGCGTGAACGGCCGGAAGATCGAGTACAAGGTCGTCGACGACGCCTACAACCCGGCGAAGACGCAGGAGGTCGTGCGCCAGCTCGTCCTGCAGGACAAGGTCTTCGCGATCCTCAACGGGCTCGGCACCCCCACCCACGGCGGGGTGCTCGACTTCCTGAAGACCAACAAGGTGCCCGACCTGTTCGTGTCGTCCGGCAGCGCGCTGTTCAACCAGCCGTCGAAGTACCCCTCGACGTTCGGGTTCAACGTGGACTACGTGACCGAGTCGAAGGTGCTCGCGAACTACGTCAAGAAGACGTTCCCCGGCCGGAAGGTCTGCTTCTTCGGCCAGAACGACGACTTCGGCACCGACGCTCTGAAGGGCGTCGAGACCGTGCTCGGGCCGGTGGCCGCGAAGCAGAACTACGTGCCGACGAACACCAACGTCGCACCGCAGGTCGGAGCGTTGAAGGCGGCCGGGTGCCAGGTGAACGTCCTGGCCACGATCACCCCGTTCACCGCGCTCACGCTGGGCACCGCGGCGAAGCTCGGCTACCGGGCGCAGTGGGTCGGCAGCAGCGTCGGCGGCGACTTCGTCGGGCTCTCCGCGCTGCTCGGCAAGCCCGCGCCGCTCCTGCTCGAGGGCTACGTGACCTCGGGTTACCTGCCGAGCCCGCTGGACGAGGCGAACCCCTGGACGAAGCTGTTCAAGGACATCAACACCAAGTACAACGGCAACACCCCGTTCGAGGTCAACACGCTCTTCGGCATGGCGGTCGGCTACACGTTCGTGCAGGCGCTGCAGGCGGCGGGGAAGGATCTGACCCGCTCGTCGTTGCTGGAAGCGATCGAGAAGGGCGGGTTCGAAGGGCCGTCGCTGGTGCCGATGCGGTACTCGAAGGACGACCACTCCGGGTTCAGCGGGACGCAGATCTCGGTGATCAAGGGTGGGAAGCAGGCGCTCGTCGACACCCCGTACGTCACCGACACCGGCAGCGGGCCGGTCGAGCCGTACACGGGCACGCCGGCGACTCCGCCGTCGAGCGGCATCCCGGCCGCCTGAGTTCGTTCGCTCGCGACGCCCGGCCCCACTGGGGCCGGGCGTCGTGTGCTGTCCGGGCCTACTTGGGGCGGGCGTCGTACGCGGCCTGGGCCTCGGTGACCTGCGGGACCCGTGCTTCGAGCAGCTGGACGAGCGTGAACAGCTGCTCGGCGATCTCGGCGCCGAGCAGCGTCAGCGTGTACTCGACCCGCGCCGGGATCGTCGCCAGCACCTCGCGGTGCACGAGCCCGTCGCGCTCGAGCGTCTGCAGGGTCTGGGCCAGCATCTTCTCGCTCACCCCGTCCACCCGGCGGCGCAGCGCGTTGAACCGGTAGGCACCCTCGCGCAGCGCCACCAGCGCGAGCACCCCCCACTTGCCGGTGACGCTCTCCAGCGTCCGCCGTGAGGCGCAGCCGCGCGCGAACACGTCCGCGACCAGCTCCGGCATGTCGTCCACACCATGAGTGTACTCACTCGCAGTTGGCACTTTCGAAAAGTTAGTACAAGCTAGGGGTGATCGAAGAGTCCGTCAGAGGAGAACGTCGTGATCACCGTCACCGCCGCAACCGGCCACCTCGGCCGCCTGGTCATCGCCGACCTGCTCGACCGGGGCGTCCCGGCGAGCGAGATCACCGCCGCCGTGCGGACCCCGTCGAAAGCCGCCGACCTGGGCGTCCGCGTGGTCGAGGCGGACTACGACCGCCCCGAGACCCTGGCACCGGCCTTCGCCGGCACCGACCAGCTGCTGTTCATCTCCGGTGACACGCTCGAACAGCACACGAACGTGATCGACGCCGCCCGCGCGGCCGGCGTCGGGCTGACCGTCTACACGAGCGGCCTGCGTGCCGACACCAGCAGCCTCACGCTGATGTCCGGGAAGCACGCGCCCACCGAGCGGGCGATCGTCGCGTCGGGCATCCCCTACGTGTTCCTGCGCAACGGCTGGTACCTCGAGAACTACACCGCGCAGATTCCGCAGTTCGTCGAGAACGGCGTAATTCTCGGGGCGGCCGGGGACGGGCGCGTCTCGGCCGCGAGCCGGGCCGACTACGCGGCCGCCGCGGTTGCCGCGCTGCTGGCTCCGGTGCCCGGCTCGGTCTACGAGCTCGGCGGGGACGAGGCCTTCACGATGTCGGAACTGGCGGCGGAGGTCACCCGCGCGACCGGGACGACGGTCGTTTACAAGAACCTGTCCGAGGCCGAGTACGCCGAGACGCTGACCGGGTTCGGCGTCCCCGCGCCGTTCGCCGCGGTGCTCGCGAACGCCGACCGTGGCCTGTCGGTCGGCGACCTCCACGTCGACAGCGGTGACCTGCACCGCCTCATCGGACGCGCCCCCACCACCCTCGCGGCCGCGCTGAAATCGGCGTGACACGTCCGCCGGGCAGGTGATGGAGTGGCGGTGTGCGTTCTGATGCCGCCACTCCCTCCGCCCGGATCCTCGAGACGCCGGAGGAGCTCGAAGCCGCGTTCGACGTGTTCCGGATCGCGCTGGTCGGGCTGCCGCCGCTACCGGCGCCGGCCACCGAGATCAGCGAACCGGGCCGCACGTTCGGCGGTTACCTCGACGGCGAACTGGTCGGCACCGCCGCGTCCTACACCACCCACGTCGTCGTGCCCGGCGGCGCGCGGCTGCCGCACGCCGCGGTGACCAGGGTCGGCGTCCTGCCCACCCACACCCGCCGCGGCGTGGCGCGCGCCCTGATGAACGCCCAGCTCACCGACGCCAGGGAGCGGGGCGTGGTGATCGCGACGCTCCGGGCCGCCGAGGGCGGTATCTACGAGCGGTACGGCTACGGGGTGGCCGGGCGCATCGAGCTGGCCTCGGTGGCGGCCCGGCGCGCGGTCCTGCGCCCAGGTGTCGGTGGCGGCGCCGCGGTGCGGCTCGCCCGCCCCGCCGAGGCCTGGCCGCTGCAGCGGGCCGTCTACGAGCGGATCGACCCGTCCTGGACCGGCGCGATCTCCCGGTCGGACGAGTGGTGGGCGGGCCGGCGGCTGCGTGTGCTCGACCAGAAACAGCAGTACGTGGTGGCCGTGTGCGGCCCGCCGGGCGCGGAGACCGGGTACGTCCGGTACCACCCGGCCGGTGACGAGGAGTCGATCCACGTCGACGACCTGGTCGCGGCCGACGACGATGCCCGAGCCGCGTTGCTGCGGTACCTGTTCTCGATCGACCTGGTCGAGACCGTGAAGTTCGACGCGTTGGCGCTGGACGACCCGCTGCGCGTGATGCTCGTCGACGAGCGGCCGGTGCGCACCGACTCGATCGAGGACGAGATCTGGCTGCGGCTCGTGGACGTCCCGGCGGCGCTGGCCGCGCGGACGTACCGGGGGAGCGGCGCGGTCGTGGTGGGCGTCGTCGACGGGGTCGTCGCGCCGAACGCGGGCTCGTACTGGATCAGCGCGTCCGGCGCGAAACCGACGACGGCCGAGCCCCACCTCGTCGTGGACGTCGCGGCGCTCGGAGCGGTGTACCTCGGGGGAACGACCTGGCGGCAGCTCGCCGCGGCCGGCCGGGTGACCGGTGACCTGTCGCTGGTGCCGGCGGCCGACGAGCTCTTCGCGACGTCGTCCGCGCCGTTCTGCGGCACGTTCTTCTAGGCCGGGCGCCGCGGCTGGGTTGCGGCTGGGTGCGGGCCAGGTCTGGAGGCAGGTCGCCCCGGCCCCCGGGGATGGGGCCGGGGCGCCGGTTCAGCTGTCGCGGCCCGTCTCGTTGGTGAGGAACGCCGTGCGGAACCGGGAGAGTTCGGCATCGGTGAATCCGTGGGCGAGCAACCACCCGGCGCCGCCCCCGAACACCGTGGTCAGCTGGTCGAGGAACTCGGCCATCGTCTCCGCCCGGGCCCGCCGCGACTCCTCGGGCAGGTCACGCCGCACCGCCGGCACCCCTCCGCCGGCCGCCTCGAGCCGGCGCACGACCCGCTCGAACACCGCCGCCATGTTCGCGTCGGTGAGCGCGTAATCGGCCACGATCTCCTCCCGGCGCACCCCCACCGAGTCGAGCAGGATCGCCACGAGCGTCCCGGTGCGATCCTTCCCGGCCGCACAGTGCACGAGCGCAGGCTGACTGTCGGGATCAGCGAGCACCCGAGCAGCGGCGACCACCCGCTCCGCCCCCGACCCCAGATACCCCAGGTAGTGGCCGGACAGGTTCCCCCGCATGATCTCCGGCACCACCTGCCCCACCCCGGGGTCACTGCTCATCCAGTGGTTCGCGTACCCGAGCCCGGCGCGCTGAAGCGGCCCGGGCCCGTCGCGCTCCACCTCTTCACGCGACCGCAGATCGACCACCTGACGCAGCCCGCGCTCGTCGACGAGCACACGCACGTCACCGGGCGTGAGCTCAGCCGGCGAATCCGACCGGTACAGCCGCCCGAACCGCGTCCGCCGCCCATCGGTGGTGTGCAGCCCGCCGAGGTCCCGGACGTTGCTGGCCCCCTCCAACACCACGACGCGCTCCACCATCGGTGCCCCTCCCACCCCACGACCGGGTAACCGTACGACCGGCGCTGATGTCGGCCCCGATGTGAGGCCCGTCCCTCGCCGAATCATGCTTCACGACGGCGGCGTTCGCGTTGTCCTCCGAGAACACGACCGTCATGGAGGCGCAGCGCACCAGGGCTCCAACCGTGGCGCCCACTCCCGCGAATCGGCCCTGAACCATCGCGCGACGTGCGCACCCGCCTCGACGAGAGCCGATCAGCGAAACCTGATCGCTTCACCGCCCGACGGCGCGACCCGCCCCGGAGCGCAAATGTCACCACGAGAAGTCGATCCCGCCGCTCGCGCGCGAGTTCCTCTGTGGCTGGTCGACGCTCCCAGATCGGCGGATCCCGCTCGGGCGGGTCTTGCGCAGCTACGGCAACGCGATCGTCCCGAGCAGTCAAACAGGCCCACCGAGCCGCGGTGAACGACGTCCGAAAGCGCGCATTCGGCGAGAGACCAGCGCTGACCAACCCGCCGACGTCCAATGTGCCGACGTCCAATGTGCTGACGTCCAATGTGGTGACGTCCAATGTGCCGACGACCGGCGTGGCGATGACTAGCGTGCCGACGACCGGCGTGGCGATGACTAGCGTGCCGACGACCGGCGTGGCGATGACTAGCGTGCCGACGACCGGCGTGCCGATGACTAGCGTGCCGACGACTGACCTAGCGGCAACTGACCTAGCGCTCCGTTGCGCCGCTCGCGGCAAGCCTCGGTGACCACGATGCTGGCGGCGAACAGGGCCAAACCCAGCGGCACCGACCTGCCGACGACACCGCACTATCTCCGGCACGCCTCGGCCAGCGCGATCCCCGCAGCGCCCACGCCTCAAGCCCAGCGCCGAGCATCCTGGCGATCGCGCCTGAAGCCCAACGCGGAGCACCTTGGGGACCAGGCCGAACCACCCGCAGCCCGTCTCGATCAGGACGATGCCAATCGGCTGAAACGAGGTCAAACCTACGACAGCGCACGCAGCAGGAAGCTTCGAGCCACAGCAGCCACCGGCGAAACGGCACGCGCACGCACACCCGCGGCGCACCGGCGAGAAGACCCCCGCACAGCCGGCCGACAAAGCCACATAACCACTGGTCACAGCCCCGCAAGCCATCTGGGGGTCTGCACGGTGGTCCGTATCCTCCATTCAGAGCAATGTTGATCACTCAACGGACACCTCGGCCAGATTTCTGGGTCAACCGACCGAATTGGCAGTCGCTCCGGGCCGAGGGCCTCGTTAGGCCAGGAGAGAGGGTCGAGATCCAGGGGGAAACGCCATGGAGAAGCGCGAAACCACGGTGTTGGTGGAGTTGGTCAGATCGGCCTCCGGAAAGGACGATCGGGCGCGCGTGACGCGCCGGTGTCCGGTACCGGGGCGCCAGGCGGTCGTGGACGCCACCGAGTTGGACGCCGCGACCACGGTCGGAGCGCCGGGGGGCGATCTCCGCTGGCTGGTGCGGCTGGTGCCGGCCTTGCTCGTCGCGATGGCGCCGGGCCATTGACGTTCCGGAGCGGCGGTGTGATGACCGGTGGTGACGATCGGCGCCGGACGAGCGGGTGGGGGGCCCGCCCCGACGACGAGCGGAGAACAACGCCCGCTGTCGAGCGGAACCCCACGCCCGACGGCGGACCGAACCCCACGCCCGACGGCGGACCGAACCCCACGCCCGACGGCGGACCGAACCCCACTACCGACGCCGAATGGGGGACGACACCCGACGACGACCTCGACGCGGGCCTGACGCCCGAGGAGCTGGCCGCCGAGCGGGCGGCGGCCCGGGAGACCCTCCGCCGGCTGCACGTACCGGCCGGCGGAGTGTGTGACTGGTGCGGCCGCCCGTTCCCGTGTCCGGATTCCCAGAGCTGATAGTCCATTAGGCCAACAGTTCGTGGATGTGCGGGCTTGTACCGAACTGGTATGGCGTAATACCCGCATGTTGAGACGAACTGCTCTGGGCCTGGTGCTCGTGGGCGGTGTGCTCGTGAGCGCACCGGCGCAGGCCGCGACCGCGACACGGATCCACGACGTGCAGGGAGCCGCCCACGTCTCGCCGCTGCGCGGCACCGTGGTGAGCGTTCCCGGCGTCGTCACCGCGAAGGCGTCCAACGGCTTCTACCTGCAGGATCCGCGGCCGGACCGGGATCAGCGCACGTCCGAGGCGATCCTGGTGTTCACCGGTTCGGCGCCGACGGTCGCGGTCGGCGACGCGGTCACGGTCGAGGGCACCGTCACCGAGTTCCGGCCCGGTGGCGCCGACGGCACGGCCAACCTGACGACCACCGAGCTGACGTCGCCGACCGTCACCGTCACCTCGTCGGGCAACCCGCTGCCCGCGCCGACCGTGCTCGGTGCCGGCGGCCGGCGCCCCCCGACCACGGTGATCGAGAACGACGCCAAGGGCGACGTCGAAGCCGGCGGCACGTTCGACCCGGCCACCGACGGCATCGACTTCTACGAGTCGCTGGAGTCGATGCGGGTGCGGGTGAACGGCGCGGTGGCGGTGGGCCCCACGAACTCGTTCAACGAACTGCCGGTGCTGGCCGACCGCGGCCGCGGCGCCGGCCCGCACAGCGTCCGCGGCGGCATCGTGGTGCGGCCGGACGACGCGAACCCGGAACGCGTCATCCTCGACGACGGGCTGGGCTTCGCGCCCCCGAAGGCCGACGTCGGGGCGACCGCGGCCCGGCCGGTGGACGGGGTGGTGAGCTACGGCTTCGGCAACTTCAAGGTGATCCTGACCGCGGCCGCGTCCTTCGCCGGCACGAAGGCGCCCGAGACGACCCGCGCCGACACCGCGGCCGAGCTCTCGGTGGCCACGTTCAACGTGGAGAACCTGGACCCGAACGACCCACCGGCGAAGTTCGCGCGGCTGGCGTCGATCATCGTCGGGAACCTGCGTGCTCCGGACGTGCTGGCCCTGGAAGAGGTGCAGGACAACACCGGGGCCACCAACGACGCGACGGTGGCCGCCGACCGCACGTACGCGACGCTGATCGCGGCGATCACGGCCGCGGGCGGCCCGGCCTACACGTACCGGCAGATCGACCCGGTGAACAACGCCGACGGCGGTGAGCCGGGTGGCAACATCCGGGTCGGGTTCCTGTACGCGGCGAGCCGGGGCGTCTCGTTCGCCAGCGCGCCGGCCGGTGACGCGACCACGCCGGTCGCGGTGACGGGCACCGGGCACCTCTCCCTCAACCCCGGCCGCATCGCACCCGCCGACCCGGCCTGGGCCGACAGCCGCAAGCCGCTGGCGGGCGAGTTCGTGTTCCGGGGCCGGTCGGTGTTCGTGATCGCGAACCACTTCGTCTCCAAGGGCGGTGACCAGCCGCTGTTCGGCCGGTTCCAGCCACCGGCGCAGTCGTCGGCGGCCAAGCGCGGCAAGCAGGCCGCGCTGGTGAACGGGTTCGTGAAGCAGGTGCTGGCCCGGGACCCGCAGGCACGCATCGCGGTCGTCGGTGACCTCAACGACTTCGAGTTCTCCCCGACGGTGAAGACGCTGGCCGGCACGCAGCTGGTGGACCTGCCGGCGACGCTGCCGGTGGCCGAGCGGTACACCTACGTCTTCGACGGCAACTCGCAGGTGCTCGACCACATCCTGCTCAGCCGCGCGGCGGCGCGGTCGTACTCGTACGACGTGGTGCACGTGAACGCCGAGTACGCCGACCAGGCGAGCGACCACGACCCGCAGCTGGTTCGGCTGAAGGTCAGCTGACCGCGAGCACGAACGCACCGAGCTCCTCCAGCCGTCGCAGGAAGGGCCCGGCGGGGAAGGTCTCCGCCGGGCTCCGTACGCCGGTGCCCGGCTCGCGGTGGTAGTCCGACGCGAGATCGAGCGCCGCCTCCACCGACGCCACCGCGCCCGCCCACCAGATGTCGTGCCCGGTGACGTGGGCGGTGCGGTGGACGCCGCCCGCGACGACCTCGGCCGCCACCGTGAACGCGGTCGCGGCACGCTCGGTGTCGTCGACGTGTTCGGACGTGAAGACCTGCGGCTCGGTGAACGTCGTCGCGGTGAGCAGCACCTCCACCGCGTCTGTCGGGACGTGCCGGGGGATCGTCACCGCGTCGCCGGTGGGGAACGGGCCGATCATCATCCGCGGGCCCAGTGGAGCGGGGAAGACGTAGGTGGTGGTGTACATCGGCAGCGGGCCGACCCGCTGCGCGCCGTCGGTGAACGTGATCCGTTCGACCTCGTTGATCAGCAGATCGGCCGTGCGGCGGGCGCCGCTGGTCATCCGCCAGCCGCTCACCGCGTAGCCGACCGTGACCTTCTCGACGCGCGGCATCCCCTCCGCGGCCAGCGCCGCCAGCAGATCGCCGAGGCCGCCGTAGAAGCTCATCCCGGGCACGATCCGGACGCCTGCACCGGAGTAGGACTCGAACAGGTCCTTGACGTGGTGCACCTCGACCGCGTGGTCGACGTAGTGGGTGCCGACGTCGATCGCCGCGGCCACGACCGGCGGGCCGGTGAGCGCGTACGGCCCGGCGCAGTGGATGAGCACCGGCGCGCTCGCGGCCAGCGCGCGTAAGGCCTCCGGATCGTCGAGCGCGGCCGGCCGGACCGTTACCCGATCGCCTTCGCCCAGGTCGGCGGCGAGTTCGATCAGTCCGGTGGCATCCCGGCCGCCGAGGACGACCGGGTGACCACGGGCGAGCAGTTCGGTGGCGACGAGCCGGCCGGTGTGGCCGGTGGCGCCGTACACGGCGATCGGTACCGCAGACATGAGCGCTCCCCGTTTTGTTCGAACGCGTGTTCGAAGTTACGCTACGCCAATCGAACGGCATCAGGTAGTCACTGTTCACCTCCCTGTGGATTGCCGCCGTATCCTGGCCGGACGTCTCAGGTCGGCACCGATTTGGACGACTCCAGATGACAAGGGGCCGCCCGCGGCGCCCGGAGCCGGAGGAGACCAGCCATGGCCGAGCGCTCCGTGGCGGCTTCCGTCGCCCGGGTCGTCCGCTGGGTCTGCGCGCTGCTCGGCGCCGCGCTCGCCGTGCACCTGGCCTGGGTCTGGTCCGGCCACGGCGACGGCTCGCCTCTGCACCTCTGGTCGTCCTGGGCGCTGATCGAGATCATCCTGCTGACCAGCGCCGTTCTGGTCGGCCTGCGGTGCGTCCTGATGCCGTCCCAGCGGGTGGCCTGGGCGCTGATCGGCGCCGTGGCGGCTTTCAACGGCGCCGGGTACGTCGTCTGGGACCGGCTCCTCTCGTCCGGTGACCCGCTCCCGTCGTTCTCGCTCGCGGACGCGTTCTGGCTGCCCCCGCTGCCGCTGCTGGGCATCGCCGTCTGGATGATGTCCCGCCCGCTGGTCGGGGGCGTCGGGGCGGTCCGGGTCTGGGACGCGGTCGTCGCGGGCACGCTGGGCGCCGCGGTGATGGCGCTGGTGCTCGGCCGCTCGGTGCTGAACTGGACCGGGGCCTCGCCGCTGGACGCGATCGTCACGCTCGGGTACCCGGCGCTGACGATGGTGCTGGTCGGCATGATCGGCTCGATCGCGGCGCTGGCGGGCTGGCGCCTGGACGCGCGCTGGCGCCTGCTCTCGGCCACGGTCCTCGTGTTCGCGGTGGCCAACGGCCTGGTCAGCCGCGTGCTGGCGGACGGAGGCGGCGGCGTCGAGCGGGTGGACCAGCTCGCCGGCGTGATCGGCCTGCTGCTCGCGGCGGCGGCCTGGCAGCGCTCGCGCCGGATGGCCGACCGCCCGCTCGACCTGTGGACGCTGCTCGCTCCGCTGGTGTGCGCCGCGTCGGCGGTGATCGTGCTGGCGGTCGGGGCGCTCACCGAGCAGCCGCCGGTGGCCGAGGTGCTGGCGGCCGTCTGCGTGCTGGCGGCGCTGGTCCGCGTCGGCTTCGGCATCCGCGTGCTGCTCGACGCGGGCGAACAGCAGCGGCTGGCGATCACCGACGAGCTCACGGGGCTCTACAACCGGCGGGGCTTCCTCCGCGGCGTCGAGGAGGCGCTGGCCGCCGACACCCGCCGGACGCACGCGATCCTGCTGCTGGACCTGGACCGGTTCAAGGAGGTCAACGACGGCCTCGGGCACCAGGTCGGCGACCAGCTGCTGTCGGCGCTGGCGCCCCGGCTGGCCGGCGCGCTCGGGCCGGACGACCTGCTGGCACGCCTCGGTGGCGACGAGTTCGCCGTGCTCACCGCGCACGGCGAACTCGAGCAGCTGGCCGAGCGCCTGCTGGCCGCGGTACGCAGCCCGCTCCCGGTCGGTGGCATCGTGGTGCCGACCGACGTCAGCATCGGGATCGCGGTCGAGGGTGACACGCCGGCCGGCCGCACCGTCGGCGAACGCACGCTGGAGCTGCTGCGCTGCGCGGACACCGCGATGTACCGGGCGAAGACCGAGCGGCGCGGCTGGGTGCGCTACGACTCGCTCGGCCCCGACCGGCAGCGCGACTCGCTGGAGCGGGCGTCCGAGCTGCGGGCGATGCTGACCGGGGCGACGTCCGCGGTGGCGCCCTACGGTGACCTTGAGCTGCACTACCAGGCGCTGGTGGCGGCCGACGTGGCCGCGCCGCCGCGGGTGGAGGCGCTGGTGCGCTGGTGCCACCCACTGCACGGGATGATCGCGCCGGACCAGTTCCTCGGGCTCGCCGAGCGCACCGGGTTGACCCCGTTCCTCACCCGGCGGGTTCTGGGCCTGGCCCTGGATCAGGCCGCCCGCTGGGGCCGGGTGGGTCCGCTCGTGCAGGTCTCGGTGAACCTCGCCGCCTCCGACCTGCTGCACCCCACGCTCGTCGAGGAGATCCTGGACGGCCTGGCCACGCGCGGCCTGTCGCCGTCGACGCTGACGGTGGAGATCACCGAACAGGTCGCGATCGGCGACCTGGACACCGGCCGGGACGTCCTGGCGGCGCTGCGCCGGGCCGGTGTGGGCGTCGCGATCGACGACTTCGGCACCGGCTACTCGGCGCTGTCGTACCTGCAGCGGCTCCCGGCCACCGAACTCAAGCTCGACCGGTCGCTCACCGCGAAGCTCGACGACCCGGCCGCCGCCGCGATCGCCCGCGCCTGCATCGACCTCGCCCACACGCTGGGGCTGGAGGTCGTCGCCGAGGGCGTGGAGACCCCGGAGCAGTCCCGGGCGCTGGTGGCGGCGGGCGCCGACCGTCTGCAGGGATGGCTGTTCGGAAAGGCCCAGCCCGGCGGTACGCAACCGCCCGTGACCACGTACCCGCTGGTTTCCGCGCTCTGAATTCCCGCCGACCGGTTGACACGGCCGACGCGTGCCCCCATTCTTAACCCATCGGTTCTAGAACTAGGTGGTTATGAATGGCGCTCGATCAGCTCAGCCTGGTGTTCGGCGCGTTGGCCGATCCGACGCGTCGCGCGATCCTCGCCCGCCTGGCCGGCGGAGACGCGACGGTCGCCGAGCTGAGCGGCCCGTTCGCGATGTCCCAGCCGGCGATCTCCAAGCACCTGAAGGTGCTCGAGAACGCCGGGCTCATCTCGCGGTCGCGCCGGGCGACCGCGCGCCTGAGTCACCTGGAGGCCCGACCGATGCGCGACGCCACCGACTGGCTCGCCTCCTACCGGCAGTTCTGGGAGGCCAGCCACGAACGACTCGACGAACTGCTCGCCGAACTGCAGAACTCGAACGGAGAACCCGATGCCCGAGACCGAGATCACCGCTGAGCCCGGTACGTCGCAGGTCGTCGTCAGCCGGGAGTTCGACGCCCCGCGCGACCTGGTGTTCCGCTGCTTCACCGACCCCGACCTGATCCCGCGCTGGCTCGGCCCCCGCGAGCTCACCACGCGGGTCGAGGAGTACGACCTGAAGGACGGCGGGCGCTACCGCTACGTGCACGTCGACGCCGAGGGCAACGAGTACGCGTTCCGGGGCGTGTTCCACGGCGACCCGGCGCCCGAACTGACGGTCCAGACGTTCGAGTTCGAGGGCATGCCCGGTCACGTCGCGCTGGAAGCGGTCACGATGACCGAGTCCGGCGGCCGCACGCGGGTGCGCACGCTGTCGAGCTTCCAGTCGGTGGAGGACCGCGACGGCATCATCGCGTCCGGAATGGAGGTCGGGGTCCGCGACTCCGACGAGCGTCTCGCCGAGCTGCTCACCGAACTCCGGTAATACTGTCGGGGGTATGGCAGAACGACTCGTGAGTGTCTGGCAGCCCTACTTCCTCGCGTCCAAGGATCGGGACGCCGTGCTCGAGACCGCCGTCGAACTCGAAGAGCTGGGCTACACCCGGATCTGGTTCTCGGCCGGTTTCCAGGACGGCGTCCCGACCCGTTTCCGGGAGCTCCTCGACGGGACCGAACGGATCGGCGTCGCCCCGGGAATCCTCAGCATCTGGCACTCGGACCCGGCCGACGTGGCCGGCTTCGTCGCCGATGCCGAACGCGACCACCCCGGCCGGTTCCTGCTCGGGCTCGGGACGAGCCACGCGGTGATCGTCGACAACGACGACCGGCGGTACCGCAAGCCCTACTCGAAGATGGTCGAGTACCTGGACGCGCTGGACGCCGCCGGCGTCGCCCCCGACCAGCGCGTCCTCGCCGCGCTCGGGCCGCGCATGCTCGAGCTCTCCCGCGACCGGTCGCGCGGCGCGCACCCGTACTTCATCCCGGTCGAACACACCGCGGAGGCCCGTGCGGCGCTCGGCCCCGGTGCGCTGCTCGCGCCCGAGGTGGCGGTCGTCCTGGAAGCCGACGCCGAGCGAGCGCGCGCCGTCGCCCGGGAGTACACGGCGGGCTACCTGACGCTGCCGAACTACACCAGGAACCTGCAGCGGTTCGGCTGGACCGAGGCGGACTTCGCGAACGGCGGCAGCGACGCGCTCGTCGACGCTTTGATCCCGTGGGGCACGCCCGAGCAGGTCGCGGCCGGCCTGGAGAAACACTACGAGGCCGGTGCCGACGAGGTGACGATCCAGGTGCTGGGCGTCGAGCGCCGCGAGTTCCCCCGGGAGGCGTTCCGCGCTCTGGCGGCCGCACTGAACTGACCCGGTGGATCGGTGAAGTCGCCGGTGTTCGTCGAACACCGGCGATTTTGTCGGTGGGGCGGGCCAGACTGTGGTCCGGAGGTGGTCGTCAGTGGCCCGCACCGCATACCGCACCTGCCCGCTCTGCGAGGCCGTCTGCGGCCTCGAGATCACGCTCGAGGGCCGGGACGTCGTCCGGGTCCGCGGCGATCGGGACGACGTGTTCAGCCGTGGCTTCCTCTGCCCGAAGGGCGCGACGCTGGGCGAGCTCGACCAGGACCCCGACCGCCTCACCGGGCCGCTCGTCCGGCGCGGTGGCGTGCTCGAGCCCGCCACCTGGGCCGAGGCGTTCGCGGCCGTCGAGAAGGGACTCGGGCGGGTCGCCGCCGCGCACGGGCGCGACGCGGTGGCGCTCTACGTCGGCAACCCCAGCGCGCACACGCTGGCCGGTCAGCTCTACCTCGGGCCGCTGCGCAAAGCGCTGGGCACCACCAACGTCTACACCGCCGCCAGCGTCGACCAGCTGCCCAAACACGTCTCGGCCGGGCTGATGTTCGGTGACCCCACCGCGATCCCGGTGCCCGATCTGGACCGCACCGACTACCTGCTGATGCTCGGCGCGAACCCGCTGGAGTCCAACGGCAGCCTCTGCACCGCACCCGATTTTCCCGGCCGGCTCAAGGCGCTGAAAGCACGCGGCGGCCGGCTCGTCGTGGTCGATCCGCGCCGCACCCGCACCGCGGCCCTGGCCGACCGGCACCTGTTCATCCGGCCGGGCACCGATCCGTACCTCCTGCTCGGCATCGTGCACACGCTCTTCGCCGAGGAGCTGACCACCGCGGACGAACGGTTCGCCGGTGTCGAGGATCTCCGCACGCTCGCGAAGGAGTTCCCGCCGGCCGCGGTCGCCGCCGTGTGCGGCGTCCCCGCCGAGCAGATCGCGACGCTGGCCCGCGAGCTCGCCGCGGCACCCACCGCGGTCGTCTACGGCCGCATCGGCACGTCCACCGCCGAGTTCGGCACGCTGACGAGCTGGCTCGTCGACGTCGTCACCGCGCTGACCGGCAACCTCGACCGGCCGGGCGGCGGCATGTTCGGCGTCGCGCCGCACGGGCGCACCCGGTGGCGCAAGCCGTTCCGCACCGGCCGCTGGCACAGCCGGGTGCGGCACCTGCCCGAGGTGATCGGTGAGCTCCCGGTCGCCACGCTCGCCGACGAGATCCGCACGCCCGGCGAGGGCCAGGTCCGCGCGCTGGTCACGGTGGCCGGCAACCCGGTGCTCTCCACCCCCGACGGGCCCGGCCTCGACGAGGCGCTCGCGACGCTCGACTTCCTGGTCAGCGTCGACCCGTACCTGAACGCGACCACGCGCCACGCCGACGTCGTCCTCCCGCCGGCACGCATCCTCGAGTCCGGCCACTACGACGTCGCGCTGCTCGGGTTCGCGGTGCGGCGCATCGCCCGGTACTCCCCGCCCGTTCTCGAGCGCGCCGCCGACCGTCCGAACGAGTCGGAGATCCTCGCCCGGCTCACGCTGATCGCCGCCGGCCAGGGCGCGGGGGCCGACCCGGCCCAGCTCGACGAGGGCCTCATCGCCGGTGCGCTGGCCAAAGCCGTCGCCGATCCCGCCTCCCCGGTGCACGGTCGCGACCCGGCCGCGCTGGCCGCCGAGCTCACCGGGGCCGACGGCAGCGAACGCCGGCTCGATCTGATGCTGCGCCTCGGTTCGTTCGGTGACGCGTTCGGCGCCCGCCCCGGCGGCCTCTCGCTGCGCACGCTGCTCGACGCACCGCACGGCCTGGACCTCGGCCCGCTCGAGCCGGTTCTGGACGCGCTGCTGGCCACCGCGTCGGGCCGGGTGGAGCTCGCACCGGCACCGATCGTCGCCGACCTGGCGCGGCTGCGTGCCGGCCTCGGCGCCCGGCGGGACGGGTTCGTGCTGGTCGGCCGACGCAACCTGCGCACGAACAACAGCTGGTCGCACAACGTCAGCGGGCTGGCCGGGGGATCCAACCGGTGCACGCTGCAGATGAACCCGGACGACGCCGCCCGGCTCGGGTTCGAAGCCGGGCAGCAGGTGCGGGTGAGTTCCCGGGTCGGCGCGGTCACCACGGTGCTGGAGCCGAGCGCGTCGATCATGCCCGGCGTGGTCAGCCTGCCCCACGGCTTCGGTTCCGGCCTGCCGGGCACCAGGCTGCGTGTCGCCGAGCAGACCGAGGGGGTCAACGCGAACACGCTCACCGACCCGAACCAGCTCGACGCGCTGAGCGGCACCGCGGTGCTCAACGGCTTCACCGTGGAGGTGGGCTACCCGACGTGAACGCGGTTGCGGCCCGCGTGCTTGGCCAGGTACAGGCACCGGTCCGCCCGCCCGAGCAGCGCGCTGACCAGCGCGTCCGCGCTGGGGTCGCCCTCCAGGTCGCCGTCGCGCAGGTAGGTGATGCCGAGGCTGATCGTCACCGGCACCGGTCCGGCGCTGGTCGGCACCGGCTCGTCGGCCACCGCGGCGCGCAGTTCCTCGGCCACCCGCGCGGCCTCCAGCGGCCCGGCGCGCAACGTCAACACGAACTCCTCACCGCCGTAGCGCCCGAGCAGCCCGAGCCCGCGCCCGTTCTGGCGCAGCCGGGCCGCCACGACCTGGATCACCTCGTCGCCCACCTGGTGCCCGTGCTCGTCGTTGACCCGCTTGAAGTGGTCGATGTCGATCATCATCGCCGCGACCGGCCAGCTCGCCGCCCCGTCCCGCCGGCTGACCGCGACGTCCTGCACGGCCAGCTCGAAGAAGTGCCGCCGGTTGGCCACCCCGGTCAGCCCGTCGATCGTCGCGAGCCGCCGCACCTCGGCGAACAGCCGCGCGTTCTCGTAGGCCACCATGCCCTGCCCGACCAGCGCACCGGCGATCTCGGCCACGCCGTCGTCGTAGTCGTTCTCCTCCGCCGTCGCGAACAGCAGCACCCCCAGGTGCTCACCCCGGGCGATCAGCGGCAGCGCCAGCCAGCACCGCGCGTCCGGCAGCGCGTCGGTGACCAGGCGGGGCGCGTCCACCCGGCTGATCACCGGCTGGTCGGCGGCCAGCAGCCGGGCCAGCCGCCCGTCGGCGTCCATCGCCACCGGGTGCGAACCGGTCGGCACCCCCAGGCCCGAGTCGTCGGCGCCCGGCTCGTCGGCGTCGGCCACCGCGGCGAACACCGCGGCCAGGTCGTCGGTGCGGTGATGACGTCCGGTCCGGGTCGCGGCACGCACCCAGATCAGCGGCGGCGCGGGCGCGGGCTGCACCAGCCAGCCGCTGTCGCCGCCGACGACACCGAACACGACGGTCAGCAGCCGGCGGAGCACCTGCTCGGGGGTCGGCTCGAGGATCCCGGTGATCGCGGCGAGCGCGTCGCGCAGCGTCTCGGCCAGGTCGCGCTGGCGGTGCGCGGCCGAGACCGCGACCTCCAGCTGCGCGGCCCGCGCGGTCTCCAGCGCGACCGCCACGTGGCTGGTGATCGCGGTCAGCACCCCGACGTCGTCGGCGGTGAAGATGCCTTTCGCGACCCGGCTGTCGAGGTACACCACACCGAGCAGCCGCGGTTCGAGCAGGATCGGCGCGACCATGATGCTGCGCAGCCCGTGCAGGACGACGCTCTCCGCGCCCAGCGCGGCCCCCTCCTCGGTCCCGGTCACCACCAGCGCGGTGCGTGTCTGCCAGACCCGCTCGACGAGCGTCGCGCTGTAGCCGGTCAGCGTGCCGAGGTCGGCCCCGGCGGCGTCGCGCCCACCGTGCGGGCGCAGCTGCCCGGCGTCGTCGACCAGGAAGAGGAACGCGCGCTCGGCGCCGAGGATGCGGATCGTCTCGTCGAGCGCGACCGCCGCCACCCGGGACGGGTGCAGCACCCGGGACGCGGCCAGCCCGACCTGCTGGATCGCGTCGAGCCGCTGCCGGTACAGGCTGACCGCGACGCCGTCGCTCGACCGGGCCTGGGTGAGGCTCAGCCGGCCGACGTCCTCCAGGTCGAACTCGGCCGCCACCTGCCGGGCCCGGTGCGGCCACCGCTGCCCCACCGCCAGCGTGAGCGCGTACCGCGCCTGACGTGCGCTCTCACCCTCGACGCCCTGCGCCAGCAGCGCCCGGGCACGCAGCCGGGCCGCCTCGAACGCCACCAGCGGCGCGTCGACCGCGCGGAGCGCCGGCTCGGCCGCGTTGAGCGCGCGCAGCGCCCCGTCGGCGCGGCCCTCCGCGAGCCGCAGCGCGGCCCGGACGACCCGGTAGTGGGCCCGCAGCAGCGCGGTGTTCGCGACCAGCCGGAGCGTCCGGACCGCGGCCCTGGCCCGCGCGAGACGCTCGTCGTCCGGCGCCATCCGCAGCTGCTCGACCCGCCCGTAGGCCTGGTAGACGAAGAGCCCGCGCTGGATCGGGATCAGGTTCCACCACGGCACCCCGGTCGCGGCCAGGTCCTCAGCGGCCCGGTCGAACGCGGGACCGCAGTCGCCCTGCTCCACCTCGGCCAGCATCGCCGCGTAACTCACGTCGACGCGTTCCCACCGCGTGCCGGTGCCGCCGGCGCGCACCCGCTCGAGCTGGGCCGCGGCCTCGGCCGGACGCCCCTGCAACGCCAGCAACCCGACGTGACAGGCGTGCACGGTGGTGCTCAGCGCACCGGCCCCGTCGCTGGCCTCGACGAGCGCCTGCCTGCGGGCGAACACGTCCTCGGCGCCGGTGACGTCGCCGCGCAGCAGCGTGTCCCAGCACAGCACCGAGAGCAGGTCGATGCGGCGACCGGCGTCGAGCCACCGGGCCCGGCCGGCCAGCACCTCGCGGACCCGCTCACCCTGGTCGAGGCCGAAGAAGTGGCGGTCGAGGGCCTCCAGCCAGTCGACGAACGCGATCAGCTGCGGGTCACCGACCCACGCGGCGGTGCGGTGCGCGCGCCGGGTCAGCCACCGCCCGACCGGACGCAGCCCGGCCACGAACGCCAGGTGCGCGGCGGCGGCGCTCATCCGGGCGCTCTCCTGGCCCCGGCCGATCCGCGCGGTCAGGAACACCCCGCGCAACGTGAACGCGAGCGCGACCGTCGGCCGCAGTTGCCGGGCGTACGCCAGCGCCCCGATGTCGTAGAGCTCGGTCAGCAGCCCGTACAGCTCACGCCGGGTGCCGCGGACACCGCCGTACCCGATCCGCACGACGCTCATCAGGCAGCCCAGCAGCGCGGTGCCGACGGTGGACGCCACCAGCACGAACGGGTTCTCCGGCAGCGGGTGGCCGAGCACGGCCAACGCCTCGTCGACCGCGCTCACCTGCCGGTCGGTGGCCCACGTGCTGTCGTGCACCTGGGCGACCAGCGCGAGCACCCGGGCGCGCTCCATCGGGTCGGCCGCCCGCCGATGGGCGATCTCCAGCGTCCCCAGCGCCTCCCGGAAGTGCCCGGTGCGGTGCTGCGCGCGGCCGAGCGTCAGGAGGAAGCCGGCGTCCGGGATGAGACCGGCGCGCGCCGCGGCGGACGCGGCGGCCTCGAGAAAGCCCACCGCCTCGGCCGGCGCGTGTTCGGTGAGGGCCAGCCGGCCCGCCACGGCACAGGCTTCGAAGAGGTCGACGTCGGGCGAGCCGTCGTCGGCGAGCTGGCGGTGCCGCGCCCGGGCGTAGACCGTGGCCGGCACCGACCCGGACGGCGACGACGCCGCCTGCCCGGCGAGCACGTCGGCGATCCGGGCGTGGACGCCGCGCAGCGTCGCCGGGTCGAACTGGGCCAGCAGCGCCTCGCGGATCCGGTCGTGCAGGAACTGGAAGTTGTCGCCGTCCCGCCGCTCCAGCAGGTGACGCCAGGCCGCCGCGCTGGCGACCTCGATCGCGCGCCGGCGGGCGATGCGCCCGACCTCGGCGACCAGCCCCGGATCGAAGTGCGGGCCGAGCGCCGCCGCGATGCCCAGCAGCTGCCTGCTCTCCTCGTCCAGCCCGCGCAGCCGGTCGAGCACGAGCTCGACGGCGTCCAGCGGCAACTCGACGTCGTGCAGCAGGTCGGGGTCGATCTGCCAGGTGCCCCAGGACGGGCGGGCCAGCCCGGCGTCGACGATCGCGGTGAGGAACTGCAGCAGCGTGAACGGGTTGCCGTCGCTGCGTGCGGCCAGCGCGGCCGCGGTGGGGGAGTCGATCCGGATGCCGCTGGTCATGCCGAAGACGAGTTCGGCGATGGCGGCCGGCGCCAGCGGTTCGAGCCGCACGGTGAGGTCCAGCGCGGGCCCGAGCGCGTTGCGTGCGGTGGCCAGCTCGGCGGCGTGGCCGGGGTCGTCGCGACAGGTGCCCAGCACGAGGACCGGTGCGTCCGGCAGTTCGTCGGCCAGCTGGCGCAGCACCCGGCCGGTCGCGTCGTCCATCCAGTGCAGGTCGTCGAGGTGCAGCACCAGGCCGCCGGCCGAGCGGGCCAGCGCGGCCAGGAACCCGGCCACCGCTCCGGACAGCGGCTGGTCCCGTTCGTCGGCGAGCGGGGGAGCGGCGTCGACGAGCGCGCCGAGCGCGGGGGACAGCCCGTGCAGCAGCGGGGCCGCCGGACCCGCGGCCGCGGTGAGGTCGACGGCGGCCGCGACCCGCCGGGCCGGGGGCAGCGCGCGCACGGTGGCGACGTAGTCGTCCAGCGCGGCCCGTAACGGCGCGAGCGGGAGCGAGGCGTCCGGGTCGCACTTCCCGGAGAGCACCAGCCCCCGGTTCGCGGTGACCGCCCCGGTCAGCTCGGCGGTGATGCGGCTCTTGCCGCTGCCGGGCGGGCCGGTGACCAGCACGGCACCACCGGCGGGCGGGCCGGCGCCGGTCGCGGCGTCGCGCACGCGTTGCCACCGGGCCGCGAGCGCGCCGAGTTCGGCGTCCCGGCCGACCAGCGGGCTCTCCGACTTCACCGC
This sequence comes from Cryptosporangium japonicum, assembly GCF_039524755.1. Taxonomy (NCBI): domain Bacteria; kingdom Bacillati; phylum Actinomycetota; class Actinomycetes; order Cryptosporangiales; family Cryptosporangiaceae; genus Cryptosporangium; species Cryptosporangium japonicum. The sequence goes on along the minus strand of NZ_BAAAGX010000020.1, from coordinate 103,704 downwards.
GACCGGGTGGTCGTCGGCGCCGAGCGTGAACCGGTCCGCCCCGGACGCGATCCGCCGCAGGTCGGCGACCAGGCCCGCACCGCTCTGGTAGCGGTCGTCCGGGTCCTTGGCCAGCAGCCGCAGGATCACCGCGCCCAGCGCCGAGGGCAGGTCGCGCCGGGTCACCAGCGGGTCCGGCGGTGGCACCGTCGCGTGCATCCGCAGCAGCGCGCCGACGTCGTCGGACGCGAACGGCGGGGCGCCGGTGGCGCACTCGAACAGCACGGCGCCGAGCGCGTAGAGGTCGGCCCGGCCGTCGACCGGCCGGTGCAGCATCCCGGACTGTTCCGGGGCGCAGTAGAGCATCGTCCCGGCCACCGTGCCGTCCGGCGGCGCCCCCAGCCGCGACGCCATGCCGAAGTCGATCAGGCGGGCCTGTGGCGCGACGTGCCCGACGCCGCCGCTGACCAGGATGTTCTCCGGCTTGATGTCGCGGTGCACCAGCCCGGCGCGGTGGGCGGCGGCCAGCGCGTCGGCGACGTCGATTCCGATCGCCAGCAGCGTGCCGACGTCGAGCGGGCCGTCGGCGAGCACCTGCGGCAGCCGGTCGCCCTCGACGAGGTCCATCACCAGATAGGGACGCCCGTCGGCGGTGCCGACCTCGTGCACCCGCGCGAGGCCGGGATGCGCGATGCAGGCGAGCAGGGCGGCCTCGCGCCGGAACGCCCGCTCGCCCGCGTCGTCCTGGTCCCCGCCCGTACCGTCGGACGCGGGCGGGCGCTCCCGGGCGATCTTCATCGCGTAGACGCCGTCGCCCCGGCGGACCCGGTAGGCGACCGTGCGGCTCCCGCGGCCCAGCTCGCCGAGGATCTCGTACCCGGCCGAGGCCTGGGTGGCCTTCGCCGCCGCGGCCGCGCGGACGTCGGGTTCGCGGACGTCCACGGTCGGGACGCCGCCGGTGGGCACCTCGATCGACGGCCGGGGCGCCGGTAAGGGGCCGCTGGGCACGGTGAGGGTCGGTGCGTCCGCCTCGTCCGGCGTCGCAGCGATCGCGCGCAGGCGGTCCAACCCCAGTAGGACGCCCGCGTCGTCGTGGCGGTCGAGCGACACCCGCGCTCCCGATAGCTCGCTGTTGGCTGTCGGAGCGTACCGACTCGTTCGCGATCGTGGAGTTGCAGACGATGAAAGTTGCCCCTGTTTCTATTGGGATTCGGTAGCTGTCCTCCTCTGGTCCGTATGCGAGCCGATCGGGTACCTTCCCGCTCATGGCGCGTGGTCGGCACCGCACCGCGGTGGTTCTCCGCCAACAGGCGTCCGTCGCGGCGGCGTCCCACCCCGGCGGACGACGCTGGTGGGCACGGCCGTGGCTGGCCGCGGCGATCGTCCTGGTCCTCGTCTTCGGCGCGCTCACGTTCGCGTACGTGCGCCGCTCCGGCGAGTGCGCCGGCGATCCGGTGGTGCTCTCCGTCGTCGCCTCGCCCGATCAGCAGGGCGTCGTGCGTGAGCTGGCGTCCTCCTGGCAGCGCGAGGACCACAACTTCGACGGGCACTGCGGCGAGATCCGGGTCCGGGGGCAGGAGTCCGCCGCGGTCGGCCAGGCGCTGACCCCGAGCCAGAACGGCGCGGCCGAGAACGACCGGGTCGACGTCTGGATGCCCGACTCGTCGACGTGGATCACCAGCGCCGCCGCCCGGCCCGGCATGAGCCGCCTGTTCGCCTACGACCGTCCGAGCGTGGCGTCCTCGCCGATCGTGCTCGCCGCCCCGCGGCCGATGGCCAGCGCGCTCGGCTGGCCGAAGCAGGCGATCTCCTGGACGAAACTGGGCCTGCAGCACATCAACGGCACCACCTGGAGCGACTTCGGCCGCCCGGAGTGGGGCGCGCTGCGCCTCGGCGTCGGTGACCCGCGCCAGTCGACGGCCGCGCTCGGCACGCTGCTCTCGGTCGTCGACGCCGACATGAACGGCCAGGTCAGCGAGGAGGAGCTGCACAACGCGCTGATGCTCTCCCGGGCCAACACGCTCGACCAGCCCACGTCGGCGGCGTACCTGGCCGGGCTGCGTGCGACGACCGACCCGGGCGCGCTGCTCACCGAGGCCGGCCTCTTCCCGGCCACCGAGCAGCAGGTCGCCGCGTACGACCGGGACAGCCCGGCGGTGCCGCTGGCCGCGGTGCAGCCGGCCGAGGGAACGGTCTTCGCCGACTACCCGTACGTCACGCTCGCCGCGTCCTGGGTCGACCCGATCCGGCAGCGGATCGCGGCCAGCTTCCTGGACGTGATCCAGAGCGACGCCGGGCGCCGGGCGTACGGGCGGGCCGGCTTCCGCGACCCGGAGCGCACCACCCGCTACTCGCGTGACCTGCAGCCGGTGCTGGGGATGGGCGGCCCGGTCTCCGACCGCACCCGCGGCCTGCCCGACGACGAGGCGATGACCAAGACCCTCGTGTTCTGGTCCGCGCTGCAGCGCAAGTCCAACGTGCTGGCCGCCGTCGACACGTCCGGTTCGATGACCGACCCCGCCCCGGACGGGAAGCAGACCAGGATCCGGGTCGTGCAGGAGGCCTGCCTGCGGGCCATCGCCCTGTTCAGCCCGGAGTCCGGCGTGGGCCTGTGGCGGTTCTCGACCAAGCAGGACGGGGCCAAGGACTACCGGCAGCTGGTGCCGATCGGGCCGATCAGCGGCGCGCTGCCCGACAAGACGCCCCGCCGGGCGGCGCTGGAGACCGCGATCCGCCGCGACCTGACCCCGAAGGGCGCCACCGGCCTCTTCGACACCACGCTCGCCGCCTACCAGTACGTGCAGAAGAACTGGCAGCCCGGCCGGCTCAACCTGCTGGTGATCCTCACCGACGGGCGCGACGAGAAGAACGGCGGCCTGACCCGCCCGCAGCTGGTGCAGAAGCTGCGTCAGGTGATGAAGCCCGACCGGCCGGTGCAGGTCATCGCGATCGGTTTCGGCAGCGACGCCGACCTGAACGAGCTGCGCGTCATCACCGCCGCGGTGGGCGGCAAGGCGTACCGGGCCGACAGCGGGAGCGACATCGACCGCATCTTCCTCTCCACGCTGGCGCCGCAGTGACCGCCGGGCGGATCTCGCGGCGCGCGCTCAACCGCGCCACGCTCGCCCGGCAGTTCCTGCTCGAACGGACCGACCTCCCGGTCGACGCCGTCGTCGAACGCCTCGCCGGGCTGCAGGCGCAGACGCCGCACTCCTGGTACTACGGGCTCTGGGCCCGGATCGCCGGCCTCTCGGCCCTCGACGTCTCGGCCGCGCTCACCGAGCGGCGCGTCGTCCGGCTGGCGTTGCAGCGTTCCACGATCCACCTGGTGTCGGCGCGTGACTGCCTGGCCTGGCGTCCGCTGTTGCAACCGATGATCGTCCGCGCGTCGCTCAGCCAGTACCGGCGCAAACTCGAGGGCGTCGACCTGGACGAGCTCACCGCGCTCGGCCGCACGCTGCTGGCGGAGCAGCCGCTGACGTTCGCGGCGCTGGAGAAGCGCCTCGCCGAGCGCTGGCCCGGACACGACCCGCACGCGCTGTCGTACGCGGTGCGCGCCTACCTCACGCTGGTCCAGGTGCCGCCGCGCGGCACCTGGGGCGGGTCCGGCCCGATCAGTGGCCCGATCGCGCACACCACGGCCGAGGCGTGGCTCGACGCACGGGTGCCGGCCGCGAGCCCCGACGAGCTGGTGCTGCGCCACCTCGCGGCGTTCGGCCCGGCCGGGGTGAAGGACACCCAGGTCTGGTCGGGCCTCACCCGGCTGCGTGAGGTCTTCGAGCGGCTCCGGCCCGCCCTGGTCGTCCACACCGACGACGAGGGCGTCGAGGTGTTCGACGTCCCGGACGCACCCCGGCCCGACGAGGACACGCCGGCCCCGGTGCGGTTCCTGTACGACTTCGAGAACCTGCACCTGTCCTACGCGCAGCGCACCCGCTTCCAGACGCCGGAGACGGCGGCGGCCCGGGAACGCACGTTCACGAAGAACGGGGTGCTGCCGGGCACGATCCTGATCGACGGCGAGGTCCGCGGGGTCTGGGTGCTCACCCGCGAGCGCGGTGGCGTCACGCTGACCGTGCGGCCGCTGGTGCCCTGGTCGGCGGCGGACGCCGAGGCGATCGAGGCCGAGGGCGCCGGGCTGACGGCGTTCGCGAGCGCCGGACCGGCGACGCTAGTGGTGGGCGAGCCCGTCTAGACCGAGACCGTGCGTGGTGCGCTGACCGCGTCGATCACCTCGGCCAGCACCCGCTCGGCGTCCTCGTGCGGCACCTGGCAGGTACCGGCGGCGACGTGCCCGCCACCGCCGTACTTCAGCATCACCGAACCGATGTCCACCGGCGACGTGCGGTCGAGGATCGACTTGCCCGCCGCGAGCACGGTGTTCTGTTTCTGACGTCCCCACATGACGTGGATCGAGACCCGGGCCTGCGGGTAGAGCGCGTACACCAGGAACCGGTTGCCGGCGTAGATCGTCTCCTCGTCGCGCAGGTCCAGCACGACGACGTCGCCGTGCATCGTGCCGACCCGGTTGAGCTGGTCGACGAAAAACTTGTGGTGGGCGTTGAAGAGGTCGGCCCGCTCGGCGACGTCGGGCAGGTCGAGGATGTCCTCGACGTCCTGGTGCTCGATGCAGGCGTCGATGAGCTTCATCATCAGCTGGTAGTTCGAGATCCGGAACTGGCGGAACCGGCCCAGCCCGGTGCGGCTGTCCATCAGGAAGTTGAGCAGCGTCCAGCCGGTGGGGTCGAGGACCTCCTTGATGTCGTACTGCGCGGAGTCGGCGCGGTCGACCGCGTCCATGATCTCCGCCGACACCGTCGGGAACCGCTCGTTGCCGCCGTAGTAGTCGTAGACCACCCGGGCCGCGGACGGCGCCTCCGGGTCGATGATGTGGTTCTCGGCGTCGCCGGTGTTGCGCAGCGTCTCCGAGTGGTGGTGGTCGAAGACCAGGTGGGCGCCCGGCGCGTACGGCAGGTTGGTGAGGATGTCCCGGTCGCTGACCTCGAACGTCCCGTCCTGGACGTCTTTCGGGTGCACGAACGTGATCTCGTCGACGAGGTCGAGCTGGCGCAGCAGCACCGCGCACACCAGGCCGTCGAAGTCGCTACGGGTCACCAGGCGGTACGACATGAGAGCCCCTCGGGACGCCAGTTCCTATCTTCGGCCAGATCGGCAGCGGGGCCGGACGCCTGAACGTTTCTCCGGGGTAGTCCGGGCCGGGGCTGCGCCCGGTCCGGTGCGGAACGCGAGCGGATGTGCAATTCCCGGTAATTCAAATACGTGATGTGGTTGATTCTTCTGGGGCTCCCGGGGGTCGGGAATTGTTCTGCCGGAAATTGCGCTGAGTCACGGATAACCGAGCTCGAGTGCTGATTTTTGTCCAGCTTGGACCTGATATATCCCGTGGATGACGTGCTCCCATCCTCCGTCCGGGCCGGTACGAAATCGATCGTGCGCGCCATTTTCCGCGCCGAACAGAGGAAGGGATAGCGGGGTATTCGCCGGTCGGGGCGCCATAAGCTGCCGCGGGTCGGTTGGGTGATTCCCTGGCCAGCCGGCCCACCTATTCCGTTAGCCACCCCTCGGCGAACCAGGTCGGTCGTGTCTCAGCTCTTGCCTCACGCGTGGCGTCTGCGGGCGCTCGCGGTCGTCACCCTGCTCGCCGGGGTCGTGCTGGCGGGCGGGCCCGCTCCGGCGCTCGCCGGCAACTCCGGCTGCGGCGAGGTCGCGGTCGTGTTCGCTCGCGGCTCGGGCCAGGGGCTCGCGCAGCGGGAGAGCGCCGTGTTCCTCCGCGCGCTCTCCGGCCGGCTCGGCGACGACGTCAGCGCCACCGCGTACGAGCTCGGGTCGGCGTCCTACGGCGGGGCGCGGTACCCGGCGGTCGGCGTGGGCGTCGACAGCGGTGACGCGTTCGCCAACCTGCTGGACGCCGGGGCGTTCTGGACCGGGAACGAGGGCCACCGGTACCGGGCGAGCGTGGCCGCCGGGGTCACCGAGCTGCGTGCGTACCTGGCGCAGCGGGTGCGGACGTGCCCCACCGAGCGCCTGGTGCTGGGCGGGTACTCCCAGGGCGCCCAGGTCGTCGGCGACGCGCTGGCCGGTCTCGGTCGCGACCTGCGTGACCGGGTGGCGTTCGTCGGCCTGTTCGGCGATCCGAAACTGTCGCTCCCGGAGGGGCGCGGCATCTTCCCGGTGGGCTGCCGCGGCAAGTCGCTGTCACCGTGGCGCCGGGGTACGGCCAGCTGTTACACCGACAACGGCATTCTCGACGCCCGCTCGCCGTACGTCCCCGCGGACGTGGCGACGCGGACCGGGTCATGGTGCGACCGGGACGATCCGATCTGCAACAGCAACCTCGCGGACTTCGTGCACTCCACGCACGGTCGGTACGCCCAGCCGGGGCGGGCGGTGGAGCAGGCGGCGCTCGAGGCGGCGGGTGCGGTGCGCAGCGCGCTCGGAGAGCGCGGCGAGAGCATCGACGTGGCCGCGAACCCGGCGGCTCCGGCCGGGCCGACGCCGTCACCGGCGCCGACGCCGCCGCCCGCCGCCGGTACTCCCGCGGCCGGCGGTGACCGTCCGGCGGCGTCCGGCCCGGTGCCGTCGGTGACCGGGTCTCCGTCGTCGACGCCGCCGACCGGCGGACCGGTCACCACGCTGGTGCTCGACGAGTACTGGACGCAGCCCCGGAGCGCGGTGACGTTCGCGGTCGCGGGGCCGCCGGACGCCACCTACCACTGGGACTTCGACGGCGACGGAACGGTCGACCGCACGACGGACCGGCCGACCGTGGACCACAGCTATCCGGAGCCGTTCACCGGCCGGGTCCGGGTCGGGGTCGACGCCGCCGACGGCGCGGAGCTGCTCGCGAGCGCGGCCGTGCACGTCGACCGGGTGGGGTTGGGGCGGCGGCTCCCGTCCGGGCCCACGGGCGTCACCGTCCGCGCCGCGTACGGGGCCGACGGGGCGATAGTGCGGTGGACCCCCGGCGCCGACGCCGGCCGCGTCGACGCGTGGCGGGTCCACGACGCCGAGGGGCGGCTGCTCGCCCACGTCCCGGGCTCGGCACGCCAGGCCGACCTGGCCGCACTTCCCGACCGCACCACCGCGCTGACCGTCGAGGCGGTGAACGAGTTCGGCCGGAGCGCACCGGCCGTGGCGGTGCCGCGCGGAGCCGGGTCCTCGCGGTTCACCGCGGTACCGGCGGGGCAGCGGGCCGCCGGGCGGCGTCCGAATCGGGTGGTGCCGGTTGCGCGGGCCGCCGACGCGGAGCCGGAGCTCGCGACGGGCCTGGTCGTGGCGGCCGGGGCGCTGCTGGCGGCCACCGCGGGGACGCTGGTGACGCTCGCGCTGCGCACCCGTCCGGCCGGTCGGCACCGCCGCTCACGCAGTTTCTGAGACCGGAATGAACACCCAGCGCGTTCGCTACGTAACTCATTGAAGAGGCGTTGCTATACAGGTGACGCGGGTACGGGGGAGCAGGAGACAGCATGAGCCAGGCCCGACACGCGATCGACGTGGAACCGCGCTACCGCTCGTGGATACTCGCCGCGGCGACGTCGATGGCCGTGGTGGCCGTCGGGGTCGGTGGGGCGGTGTTCACGCTGGGCGGTGGCGGCGAGTCGGACGTCGTCGCCGCCGCGAACCGGTTCCGGCCGCTGGCCGGCTGGTGGCAGGTCGAGATCGAGGACCGGTCGGGCGCCGGCTGCCTCGACTCGGGGTGCCCGATGTCGGTGCGGCGCTGGCAGGCCGAACGACCGCCGACCCCCGGTGAGCTGCGTCGATCGATCGAGGCCGCCGGCTGGGAGCGCCCGGGCGTCGATGGGGACTGCCGCCCCACCGGAAACCGCACGGGCGCGTTCCCGCTCTGCACGGCCGAGGCGTCCGGCGAGGGCATGCGGCTCACGCTCACCGTGCAGCAGGCGGAGAGCTTCGACGTCACGATGACGGTGGAATCGCGCTGATCGCACCCCGGGCGCACCCGTTCCGCACCCTCTGAGCGTGGTCCCGGGAGCGGCAACCGTCCTACTCCCGTCGAGCTTCTCTCCTCGCAACCCAACCTGCCGAACTTGTCTATCGAGAGGCAGTCAAGGGATGAATTGAGGGGCGAGGATGAAGCTGAAGCTGGCAGCCGCCGTCATGGCCGTCGGTGGCCTGGTGGGAGGGGCCATCGGTGGCACCGCGCAGGCGGCGACCACGGCGATGACCACCAAGCCCACCGCCGACGCCTCGGCGAAGAAAAAGAAGAAGACGACGGCGGTGGTGGCCGCGGAGGCGGGCACGGCCGTCACGGCCACCAAGGTTCCGCAGCTGGGCGTGCAGATGCACGCGATGTGGGAGATGTACTGGAACGGCCAGACCCCGAACGCGATGTTCGACAAGCACCTCAACGCGCTGGCCGCGAACAAGGTGCAGATCGTCCGCGTCGACATGGGTTGGTCGGCGAGCCAGCCGACGAAGGCCGCGCCGGACGCCAACTCGTGGCACAACAAGCGGCTGAGCATCGCGATCGACCGCATCCGCGCCAAGGGCCTGAAGGTCTTCCTGACCCTGCACCAGTCGCCGGAGTGGGCCCGCCCGGGCACCGGCAGCAACCTCATGCAGCTCCCCAAGGACCCGAACTCGATCCGACCGTGGATGACGTTCATGGCCAAGACGTACGGCGCGCGCATCGCGGGCATCGAGGTCTGGAACGAGCCGAACCTGGTCGAGTTCACCGGCATCGCCGACGCGGACGCCCGCGTCAAGCGGTTCGTCGCCGTGCTCAAGGCGTCGTACGCCGGTATCAAGGCCGGTAACAAGTCCGTGCCGGTGATCTTCGGTGGCACCGCGCAGACCGACGACGTGTTCATCAAGGCCGCGTACGCCGCCGGCGCCAAGGGCGCGTTCGACATCATGGCCGTGCACCCCTACCAGGGCAACCAGACCAAGGCTCCGGAGTCGACGGACATCACCGGCAAGTCGCGCATCACCAACATGCCGGCCGTGATCGCGGCGATGAAGGCCAACGGTGACGGCACGAAGCCGATCTGGTGGACCGAGTTCGGTACGTCCGTGCACTCGAACGCGGGCATCAAGCAGACCTGGTTGTTCGGCGTGGCCAGCGACCACATCGCCGGTGACTACATGGTCCGCTCGTTCAAGCTCGCCGCCGCGCAGTACCCGCAGGTGCAGGTCGGTACCGTCTACACGGCGTACCGTCCGTCCGCCGGCATCTCGGCCCACCAGTACGGCTACCGCCTGCTCGAGGCCGACGGCACCGTGCACGAGCAGCTGAAGATGCTCAAGTCGATGCGGGAGTCGACGGCGTCGCGTTGATTAGTCTGTGCGTCGTGACTGACTATTCGACGACATTCAGCCTGATCGACCTCGACAACGACGGTCTGATCTCCGCCGCGGAGCTGGTCCAGGTGACCGGGGCGCTGGGCGATCCGATCACCGAGGAGGACGCGGTGGCCGCGGTGGCGCGGGTCGACGCCGACGGCGACGGCAAGATCTCGCTGGAGGAGTTCACCGCGTACATGTCAGCGCGATGACATCGGCTCCGTCCGGTAGCTGATCGAGCGCGGTGGGTAACCGAGGCATCCTCGATACAGAGCACAACGGAAGCCATGGGCCGGGGACGTCAAGGGACTCCCCGGCCCGTTCGGCTACAGGGGCGCTTCGTCGATCGTCCGGCGTGGACCGGTGAACCACGTCCTCGCCGACGTGAACCACCAGATCGTGATCGCCAGCAGCACCGCACCGGTCACGATCGGCGCGTAGTTGACGTCGAACCAGCTGAAGCCGTCGCTGAACGGAACCCCGCCGGGCACGATCGGCAGGCAGAAGTAGATGCTGATCACGACGATCTCGATCGCGGCGACGACGTTCATCCACCGGTAGTTGTTGCCGAGGCTCCACGGTCCGGGTTGGAACGTCGAGCCGGCCCGCAGCCGGTAGTAGATCGGGATGAGGAACGCCAGGTACAGCCCGATCACCGCGACGCTGACGACCGCGTAGAACGCGACCGGGATGCCGGCCGGGCTCTTGTACAGCGCGGGCAGCGTGATGAGCACGCCGGCCGCGGCGCCGCCGAGCACCGCGTTCACCGGGACGCCGGTCGTCGGCGAGACCTTGCTCCAGAGCCTGCGCCCGGGAACCGCGCCGTCACGGCTGAACGCGTAGCCCATCCGGGACAGGCTCGTCATCGCCGCGATGCCGCAGAACACCTGACCGATCGTGGCGATGACCATGACCAGCTTGAACAGCGCCGGCGACAACGCCGACGAGAAGATCGCGATGACGCTGCCGACGCCGTAGCCGTTGTCGGGCGAGTTGATGAAGCCGACGTCCTTCGCGGCCCAGAGGAACGCGAGCAGCAGCAGCCAGCCGCCGATCGCCGAGTAGAAGATGCTCGTCCAGATGCCCCGGGCGACGCTCCGGCTCGCGGCCTGGGTCTCCTCGGACATGTGCGCGGACGCGTCGAACCCGGTGATCGTGTACTGCGTGAGCAGGAAGCCGAGGGGCAGCACGTAGAACCAGAAGGACTGGTCGCCGAAGCCGGAGTTGTTGATGCGCTCGGTGAAGATGAAGCTCGCGTCCTGGTGGCCCTTGGACGCGAACAGCAGCACCAGGATGATGACCGCGGCGCCGACCACGTGCCAGCCCGCGCTCACGTTGTTGATCAGCGCCAGCAGGTGCGAGCTGAAGATGTTGAGCACGCAGACCAGCACCATGAGGATCGCGAACCAGAAGAACTGCTGGTTCAACGCGTCCCCGCCGAACGTGTCGGCCCATCCCGGCCAGAACAGCGTCAGCGTGATGTTCCAGAACCCCGCGCAGGCGTAGACGACGCTGGCCGTCACCGCGATGAGGCCGACGAGGTTCAACCAGCCGGTGTAGAACCCGGCCGCCGGCCCACCGAGCCGCGCCGCCCACCAGTAGATCCCACCCGCGGTGGGGTAGGCCGAGCCCATCTCGGCCAGACAGAGCCCGATGATCAGGATGAAGACGCTGATCAGCGGCCACCCGAGCGAGATCGCGATCGGCCCGCCGTTGTTCCAGGCCTGCGCGAACGTGGTGAAGCAGCCGGCCAGGATCGAGATGATCGAGAAGCTGATCGCGAAGTTGGAGAACCCGGACCAGGTCCGGCGGAGTTCCTGCTTGTAGCCCAGCTCCGCGAGTCTCGCTTCGTCGGAGTGTTCGTCGGCGACGGCCATCACGCCTCCTCGTACAGCGGGGGAACTGCGAGGGAGAACTGTGCGGCCCACCGGGAAACCGGACACGCCGCTCAGAGCGTTATAGCCCCTCCACGCCGAGCGGGGAAGCGATCACTACAGCGCGTGATCCGGCGTCGCTACCTCTGAATCTCTTGCGGTTGCTTTCCGTAGCACTTAGGGACGTGCCCATAAGAAGCCGCGTCTCGCAATGGTTGATTGGCGTCTACCGTTTACGAATTGATCTCAGGGTGAGTTCTACTATTCGTGGAAGAACGGAATGGATTCGCCTGCGCGGGGCCGGTGCCGAAGGTTCGGAGGCAAGCTATAGTTTGCTTCGAGCGTTACCTCAGATGCTCCGGAGCGAGGCTTTCATCGGAACGAATTGAGATCGGCAATGGACCGTGATCCAGCGTGCCGGCGGTCGATCGAGCGCGCGGCCCAGTACGTGAACAATGTTCGCGTAGGGCTTCGCGGGGTCGAATCGGTGTAGCCCGGGCCGTGCCTGACCGCGGTTCCGTCGAATGACGCACCCGCGGGCGTTCTTGTCCGCGGGTCCTTACCCGCGTGTTCGTGGCGCGTGCATAACCAAAGAACTCCGTGGCAGATGGGAACAATGATGTCCAAGTTACCTGGTGAATTGGGTGACGGACGTACGCCCTGGGGCTTCGAGTCCGAATTTTCTTGGCGAAAGTCATCTCGCTGTTCCCACGGCGAGTGCGTGTGGGCCGGCGTGCCGGCCCGCGGGTTCGTCGCGGTGCGGGACGACCGGGCCGCGCTGGTCGTCAGCGCTTCCGCGTGGAGCGCGTTCCTCGATGGAGCAAAAGCCGGGGAATTCGACCCGGCTAGAGCGAACGGTGAATATCGCGGATGAGGTCAATGGTTCCGGCCGGGTCGAGCGCGACGTTCAGGATTCGGGTGAAAGAGTCCCGGAACCGTTCGAGATCGGCCACCGACGAGAAGAATGTCGACCCGGCCAGGCTGTCGACGTAAACGCGATCGCGAACCGCGTCGCCGAACGACAGAATGGTGAAGAGGCTGTCCATTCCGGGATGGGCTCCGGAGTTGAACGGAATGGCGTGGAAACGGACCCGGTCCTGTTCGGACAGCGCCGCGAGATAGGCCAATTGTGTACGCATGGTATTGGTTCCGCCCACCACGCGGCGTAGTGACGCCTCGTCGACGACGAACGTCAGCTCGGCGCCGCTCGCCTCCGAGTCGACGACCTGTTCTCGGCGCATCTGCCGGATGTGCACCTGCTCTTCGATCCAGTCGCCGGGAGCGTTCGGGCGAAAAGTCCGTACCAGCGCCCGGGTGTAGTCCGCGGTTTGTAGCAACGCGGTGATCGTGGACGTCTTGTAGTCGTCGATCCGGCGGGCGGCTTGTTCCAGCTCGGCGAACTCGACCCACGGAACGCTCGACCCGGCCACGTGCCGGTACGTGCTGCTCTGGCGGCTCTCGGCCGCCCAACGGACCAGCTCAGCTCGTTCGTCGTCGTCGATTCGGTAGAGGGTGCAGAGCTGCTCGAGATCCTTGAGCTGGATGGGGCGCGTGCCGGTTTCGATTCGCGAGAGCTTCGACGCCGAGAAGTCGAGTCGGTCGAGGACCTCGGCGGTGGTGAATCCGGACGAGCGTCGATGTCGGCGTAGCGCGGCCGCGACGGCCAGGCGTCGCAGCGTGGGAGAGGACGAGGACTCGGCGTCAGTCATGCTGTCCTCCTGATCGAGCAGCTTTCTGACCGAGTAAGCGACCCCTCGGTCGTACCGCACCGGGGGTCGATGCCGCGCAATTCCGTTGGCAATTTCCATTCATCTTGCCAGGAGGTCAGCGGCAAGTCACTATGAGATCAGCTCAATACATGTTCCGGGTGTGTCGCGCCGCTTGTGGGCCCGGTGCGACAGGCGAGTCGTCGGTAGACGGCACTATTTCTGCGTCGGGCGGGGGCGCCGGAAATGAAATTGGGTCGAGCTGATGAGGACGCCTCAGTTCGCACCCGCGGCAGCTCCCTGCTCTTCGGTGGACTGACTCGAATCGAAGGGCCAGGTGTGTGTTTCATGTTCGAAAGTTTCGCCCGCGGAGGCGGACATCCAGGTACACACGGAGACGAGCGGTGGGAGGAGCGTGGCAGGTGCTCCTTTATCGCGTAATCCCTCATGTATCTGGCGTTCAGCCAGGGTTACCGGGCCACGCGCTCCACGTCAGCCCTCGGCAGGGGGACGGGCGGTTCGACAACCCGGCGCATTACCGGATCACCTACTTCGCGCTCGAAGCCAGTGGTGCGGTCGGCGAGTCGTTCGGCGACGTTCCGGACTGGACCCGTCAGATGTTCAGCCCGGAATGCACACCGGGAAGCGTGAGCGCGCTGGTGACGTACCGGTTGGCCGACCGCGTCCGGCTGCTCGAACTCGACAGCGCCCCCAACCTCGCTGAGCGTGGCCTCCGTCCCAGTCAGGTCATCGAACGGAACCGCTCCGCGAGTCAGACCTGGGCCCTGCGGATCTACGGGGAACGCAACCAGCGCGGCGACCGGCTGTGGGACGGCGTCCGCTGGTGGAGTTACCACCGGCCGGCGTGGCGGATCGTGGGGTACTGGGGCGAGGAGCCGCCCGCGGTGCTGAAGATCGAGCCGCTCGACCTGGACCATCCGGCGGTTGTCGACGCCGCGTTCGAACTGGGGCGTGCGGTGGGAGCGGCACGGGCGGGCTAGCCGCCGGCCAGGCGGGAGGCGCGGGTGTTCAGGTAGCGCTGTTCGGGGCGGCTGAGGGTGCGGCGGGCGGCCTCGCGGTAGGCGGCCCTCGCGCCGGCCGGGTCGCCGGCGAGCTCCAGCAGGTGGGCTCGGACGGCGTGCCAGCGGTGGTGCCGATCGAGTTGCGGTCGCAACGTGTCCAGGAGTTCCAGCCCGGCCTGCGGGCCGTGTACCTGGGCCACGGCCACGGCCCGGTTCAGGGTGACCATCGGGCCCGGTTCGAAGCGTTCCAGCAGCGTGTAGAGGGCGACGATCTGCGGCCAGTCGGTGTCGGCGGCGGATGGGGCCTCGGCGTGCACCGCGGCGATCGCGGCCTGGAGTTGGTACGGGCCGAGCGGTGCGACCGGGAGGGTTTCGGTCAGCAGCGCGACCCCCTCGGAGATCAGGGCGCCGTCCCAGGACAGTCGGTCCTGGTCGGCGAGTGGCACCAGGTCCCCGTCGGCGCCGAGCCGCGCCGGGCGGCGGGCCTCGGTGAGCAGCATCAGCGCGAGCAGCCCGGCCACTTCGCCGGCCGCACCAGCCAACTCAGCGCCCCCACGAGACCCAGCACCGCCGGAACCAGGCCCGCTGCCGTCGGAGCCGCTGCCGTCGGAGCCACTGCCGTCGGAGCCACTGCCGTCATTGGAGCCGCCGCGCCCGCCGGGGGTGCCGTGCCCGCCGGGAGTGCCGCGCCCGCCGGGGGTGCCGCCCGTGTCGGAGGCGCCGCCCCCGCTAGCCCCTGCGCTGGGGTGCGCACCGGTCGGTAGGGACGCGCGGATCGCTCTCGTCAGGCGGATTGCCTCCGCGGTCAGGTCGGCGCGGTGCAGTGCCGGGCCCGCCGTCGCCACGTAACCCTCGTTGAAGATCAGATACAGCACCCGCAGCACCACCGACAGCCGCTGGGCCCGATCCTCCGGCGGCGGCAACACGAACTCCGCCCCCCGAAGTCGGGCCTTCGCCCGGGAGATGCGCTGCGCCATCGTCGCTTCCGGCACCAGGAACGCGGCGGCGACCTCGGCGGTGGTGAGGCCACCGACGGCACGCAGCGTCAGAGCGGCCTGCGTGGTCGGCGAGAGCGCCGGGTGGCAGCACAGGAAGAACAGCGTCAGCGTGTCGTCGGTGCCCGGGACGGGCGGTGGTTCCTCCGGCGCGGACACGAGCTCCCGGCGTTGGCGCGCCGACTCGCTGCGGAACGTGTCGGTGAGCCGGCGGGCCGCCACCGTGACGAGCCAGGACCGCGGATTCTCCGGCACCCCCTCGGTGGGCCACTGCCGGAACGCGGCCAGCAGCGCTTCCTGCACCGCGTCCTCGGCGGCGTCGAACTGCCCGTGCCGGCGGACCAGGGCGCCGAGGACCTGCGGCGCACAGGCACGCAACAGGTCCTCCAGGCCGGGGGCTCCGGTCACATCTCCAGACCCGCCTCGGCCATCACCGGCCGGATCTCGATCGCGGTGTACGCGGCGTCCGGGACCTTCGCGGCCAGCGCCACCGCCCGCTCCGGGGTCTCGCAGTCGACCGCGTAGTAGCCGGCCAGGAACTCCTTCGCCTCGACGTACGGCCCGTCGGTGGCGTCCACGGCGCCGCCGCGCACCCGCACGGTGGTGGACGCCGACGGGTCGGCCAGCGCGACGAAGCCCAGCAGCTCGCCGCTCTCCTTCAGTTCGGCCGAGAACGCGTCGTGACCGGCGAAGACCGCGTTCCTCTCCTCCTCCGAGAGCGCCTCGAACACGGCCGGGTTCGTCTGGATCAGCAGCAGGTACTTCATCGTTGGCTCCGAACTCTCGGGGAGGGCCTGACGCGAGGGGGTCGGAGCAGCCGGCGGCTCCTCGACGTGCCCGGTGCATGACCTGCGTCACACGCACGAGCAGGCCCATCCTGCCGGACCCGACCCGCGACACGCTCACGGGCACTGACGCCGCGGTGACCGATTTGCCTGGAAAGCTCGGAACGCGCACCGAGACCGAAGGGAACCACTGACCATGGACACCGTTCTCTCCGCCGACGGCACCCCGATCGCCTTCGACCGCTACGGCAGTGGACCGGCGGTGATCCTGGTGGGAGGCGCGTTCCAGCACCGGGCGATCGACCCGGGCACCGCCGAACTGGCCCGGCTGCTGGCCGAGGACCACGCCGTGTACCACTACGACCGGCGGGGCCGCGGGGACAGCGGCCAGGGCGCCACCCCGCACACGCCCGAACGCGAGATCGACGACCTCGCCGCGCTGGTGGAGCACGCCGGTGGCACCGCGGCGCTCTACGGGATGTCGTCGGGGGCGGCGCTCGCGCTCGACGCCGCGGCCCGCCGCCCCGCGGTGAACGCCGTCGCCGTGTACGAGCCGCCGTTCGTCGTCGACGCGAGCCGCAAGCCGATCGCCGACGACCTGCAGCCCCGCCTCGAGCGCCTGGTGATGACCGATCAGCGCGACGGAGCGGTGGAGCTGTTCCTGGTGGAGGCCGTGGGTGTGCCGCTGAAGGCGGTGCGGGGAATGCAGCACGCGCCGGCCTGGGCGGCGATGGAGAGCGTGGCGCACACGCTGGCCTACGACGTCGCGCTGCTCGAGGACGCGGTGACCGGTGGGCCGCTGCCACTGCACCGCTGGGCCTCGGTGACGGTGCCCGTGCTCGTGCTGGACGGGGGAGCGAGCCCGGAGTGGGCCGGGAGCGCGGCCGACGCGCTGGCCGGCGTGCTGCTCGACGCCTCGCGGCGGACCCTGCCCGGTCAGACCCATGACGTCGACGCCTCCGTGTTGGCTCCGGTTCTCCGCGCGTTCTTCTGATGCACGCCCAGCAATAGTGCAGAGAATAAAGATTTGCAGGGACTGCAATCAAGATCTAGGGTGTGGCTGTGCACAACGAGGGGCTCCGGCTGCGGAAGAAGCAGCAGACGCGTACCGCGCTCGCCGATGCGGCGCTGCGGCTCGTCGCCGAGCGGGGCCTCGACCAGGTGACAGTGGAGGAGATCAGCGCGGCCGCTGACGTCTCGCCGCGCACGTTCTTCAACTACTTCGCCACCAAGGACGACGCCGTCTTCGGCACGATGCTCGACGGCAGCGACCGGATCCGGGAGACGGTCACCCGCGCACCGGCCGACCGGCCGGTGTGGGACGTGATCTGGGCGGCCTACCGCGAAGAGGCGGTGGAGCTCGAGTCCGACGCCGAGCGGCTCAAGCTGCGGATGGCGGTGTGCAACAGGAACCCGTCGATGCTCGCCCGGCTGGTCGAATCCGGCTCGGCCGCCGAACTCGCCCTCGCCGAAGCCCTCGCCGAGCGTCTCTCCGGCAACCCACCCGGCCCCGACGGCTCGCCCCCGCCCGACGGCACGCACACGCCCCACGATCCCGCCCCCGAGGGGTACTCGTTGCTGCTCGCGGTCACCGCGGGCAGTGCGCTGCGTGTCGCGATGATGCGCTGGGCCCTCGGCACCGGTGACGAGTCACTCATCGCGCTCGTCGACGAGGCGTTCGGCGCCCTCTCCACCGGCTTCGCCGCCACGCACCACCCCTGAACCCCTGTCTCACGAGAGAGAAACGCGCGTGACCACCACCAGCTCCCCGGGGCCCGCTGACACCGTCGGCACCGAGTTACCGGCCGGGCCCCCCGCGAGGATGTCGCGGCGCGGGGTCCTCCAGGCGCTGTCCGGCCTGATGATGGGCCTGTTCGTCTCGATCCTCGCCTCGACGGTCGTCTCCAACGCGCTGCCCCGCATCATCGCCGACCTGAACGGCAGCCAGTCCGTCTACACCTGGATCGTCACCACCGAGCTGCTCGCGATGACCGCGACCACCCCGCTCTGGGGCAAGCTCGCCGACCTCTACAGCAAGAAACTGCTCATGCAGCTCTCGCTGACGATGTTCGTGATCGGTTCGCTCGTGGCCGGCCTCACGCCCAACGTCGAGGTGCTGATCCTCAGCCGGGTCATCCAGGGCATGGGCGCCGGCGGGGTCACCGCGCTCGCGCTGATCGTGATGGCCGCGATGATCCCCCCGCGTGAGCTCGGCCGGTACTCCGGCATCTTCGGCGCCGTCTTCGGCGTCGGGACGATCGCCGGCCCGCTCATCGGCGGTCTGCTCGTCGACACGTCCTGGCTCGGCTGGCGCTGGTGCTTCCTGATCGGTGTCCCGTTCGCGCTGATCGCGATCGTGCTGCTGCAGCGCACGCTCAACCTGCCGGTCGCGAAGAAGGACGTGAAGATCGACTGGCTCGGCGCCCTGCTGATCACGGCCGGCGTCTCGACGCTGCTGATCTGGTCGACGCTGGCCGGCGACAAGTTCGAGTGGGCGTCGGCCTGGACGGCCGGCCTGGTCACGCTGGCCGTGGTGCTGCTCGTGCTGTTCGTGGTGGTCGAGGCGCGGGTGGCCGAGCCGATCATCCCGCTGGGTGTGTTCCGCAACCGCACGGTCTCGCTGACGACGATCGCCAGCGCGCTCGTCGGCGTCGCGATGTTCGGTGGCACGGTGTTCCTGAGCCAGTACTTCCAGGTGGCGCTGGGCAAGTCGCCGACCGTCGCCGGTCTGATGAGCCTGCCGCTGATCTTCGGTCTGCTCTCCTCGTCCACGATCGCCGGCGCGCTGATTACGAAGTACGGCAAGTGGAAGGTGTACCTGCTCGCCGGCGGCGTGATCATGGTGATCGGCATGGGGCTGCTCGGCACGATCGGTGCCGACACCAGCGTCCCGATGCTCTCGCTCTACATGTTCGTGCTCGGCGTCGGCGTCGGGTTGCTCATGCAGAACCTGGTGCTGGCCGCGCAGAACGACGTTCCGGCGCGTGACCTGGGCACCACCACCTCGGTGCTGACGTTCTTCCGCAGCCTGGGCGGCGCGGTCGGGGTCAGCGCGCTCGGCGCGGTGCTCGCCAACCGGGTGACGACGCTGACCACCGAGAAACTCGGCCCGGTGGCCGGCGGCGGTGACGGCTCGGCCGAGGTTCCCGACCTGTCGACGCTGCCGCCCGCGGTGCTCCGCGTCATCCAGGACGTGTACGGCGAAGCCACCGCCGACCTGTTCCTCGTCGGCGCGCCGATCGCGGCGTTGGCGCTGGTCGCCGTACTGTTCGTGAAGGAGAAGCCGCTGGCGACGCTCAGCGGTGACGAGCGCCTCGCCCGCGAGCAGGCCGGCCTTCCCGGGCATTGATCCCGAGCCGGGTGCCGGGGTGGAGTCCGGCGCCCGGCACCGACCCACACCGGTACGCACTCCGACTGAAATTCCGCTGAGGATGGGTGCGCCCACCCCGGTTGGTTGTGGGTGACTACCGTTCGCCAGTTCGCGGCCGTCCATTGTGGGACGGCCGCCGGAGCAAGGCCCGGGTCAACCGGGATCCCGCCGATCGGAGAAAGCAACCGCCATGTCGTTCCTGGCCAGGTTCAGCCTCGCCAACCGGGCATTGATCGCGTTGATCACCATCGCGGTCACCGCGTTCGGCCTGATCGCGATCCCGTCGCTGAAGCAGCAACTCATCCCGTCCCTGGAGATCCCGGCGGCGTTCATCACCGCGCCGTACGCCGGCGCGTCGCCGGACGTCGTCGAGAGCCAGGTGACCGAACCGATCGAAGACGCCGTCCGCGGTGTCGCCGGGGTCACCGGCACCCAGTCGAGCTCGCTGGAGGGCTTCGCCACCGTTCAGGTGGAGCTCGAGTACGGCACCGACATCGGCGCCACCGTGAACAAGCTCCAGCAGGCCATCGACCGGGCGCAGCTGCCCGCCGACGTCGACCCGTCGATCCTCTCCGGCGGCACCGACGATCTGCTGCCCGCGGTCGCGCTGTCCGCGTCCGGCAGCGGTGACCCGTCGGCGTTCGCGCAGAAACTCCAGAAGATCGTCCTGCCCGAGCTCAGCGGCATCGAGGGCGTGCGTGAGGCGACGCTGTCCGGCGCGCCCGACAAGTCCGTGGTCATCCGGCCCGACCTGGCGAAGCTGGCCGCGGCCGGGCTGAGCACGCCGGCGATCAGCACCGCGATCAGCAGCGGCGGCACCGCCGTACCGGCCGGTCAGGTCGCCGACGGCACCCAGGCGCTCACGGTGCAGGTCGGCGGCGGCTACACCTCGGTCGAGGACCTGAAAAACCTCTACCTGACGTCCACCGCCGAGAACGCCACCCCCGTGAAACTCGGCGACGTCGCCGCGATCGAGTCGGTCGAGACCCCGGCCTCCTCGATCACCCGCACCAACGGCAAGGCGAGCCTCGGCATCTCGGTGACGATGACGCCCGACGGCAACGCGGTCGACATCTCCCACGCGATCAGCGACAAGCTCGACGAGTGGACCGAGGCCCTCGGCGACGGCGCCGAGCTCACGGTGGTCTTCGACCAGGCGCCGTTCATCGAGAAGTCGATAAACAGCCTGGCCACCGAGGGCGGTCTCGGCCTGGTGATGGCCGTCGTCGTCATCCTGGTCTTCCTGCTGTCGCTGCGCTCGACGCTCGTCACCGCGGTCTCGATCCCGCTGTCGGTGCTGATCGCGCTGATCGTGATGTGGGCCGACGGGCTCTCGCTCAACGTCCTCACGCTCGGCGCGCTGACGATCGCGATCGGCCGGGTGGTGGACGACTCGATCGTCGTGCTGGAGAACATCAAACGGCACCTCGGCTACGGCGAGGAGAAGCTCACCGCGATCTTCGACGGTGTGCGTGAGGTGGCCGGTGCGGTCACCGCGTCGACGCTCACCACGGTCGCGGTCTTCGCGCCGATCGCCCTGGTCGGCGGCCTGGTCGGCGAGCTGTTCCGTCCGTTCGCGATCACCGTGACGGTCGCGCTGCTGGCCTCGCTCGTCGTCGCGCTCACGATCGTGCCCGTGCTGGCCTACTGGTTCCTGCGCCCGCCGAAGGACGTCGAGGACGCGGAGCGGGTCCGCGCCGAGGCCGAGGAGAAGGAGCGGCGCGGGCTGCTGCAGCGGATCTACGTCCCGGTGATCGGTTTCGCCGTGCGTCGCCGCTGGACCACGATCTCGATCGCGATCGTCATCCTGATCGCGACGCTCGGCATGGTGCCGTTCCTCAAGACGAACTTCCTCGACCAGTCGGGTCAGAACACCCTCAACCTCACCCAGACCCTGCCGGTCGGCTCCAGCCTGGCCACCACCGACGCGGCGGCGAAGAGGGTGGAGGACGTGCTCGCCGACTTCCGGGACCGCGGCGACCTCGAGTCCTACCAGGTCACGATCGGTGGCGGCACGTTCGGGCTCGGCGGGGCCGGCAACTCGGCCACCTACCAGCTCACGGTCAACGAGGACCGGGACACCGCCGCGGTCCAGGACGACCTGGAGAAGAAGCTCGACGGGCTGTCCGACGCCGGCGACATCGAGGTCGGCGCCGCGCAGTCCGGGTTCGGCGGCAGCGAGCAGCAGGTCATCGTGCAGGCGCCGGACGAGGAGACGCTGCGCGCCGCCGCCGGGGCCGTGACGAAGGCGATGGAGTCGGTCGACGGCCTCGACGACGTCAGCAGTGACCTCGCGGAGAGCACCCCGCGGGTCGAAGTGTCGCTCAAGGAGCAGGTGGCCGCGCGGTACGGGCTCACCGAGGGCACGCTGGGGCAGATCGTCGCGGCCGCGTTCCGCGGGGTGCCCGCCGGCCAGGTCGTGATCGACGGCGTCGAACAGCCGATCACGGTTCTCGCCGCGGCGCCCCCGACGAC
Source organism: Cryptosporangium japonicum (assembly GCF_039524755.1). Taxonomy (NCBI): domain Bacteria; kingdom Bacillati; phylum Actinomycetota; class Actinomycetes; order Cryptosporangiales; family Cryptosporangiaceae; genus Cryptosporangium; species Cryptosporangium japonicum. The sequence continues at coordinate 82,177 of NZ_BAAAGX010000020.1, read as the reverse complement.
GGTCCAGGCCGTCCAGGCGATCCCGGTCCCCACCGCGGGCGGCGTCGTCCGGCTGAGCCAGGTGGCCGACGTCCGCACCGAGCCCGGGCCGGTCGAGATCACCCGCATCGACGGCGCCCGCAGCGCCACCGTCAGCGCGACGCCGAGCGGGGACAACCTCACCGCGACCACCGCTGACCTGCAGAAGAAGCTGGACGCGCTGGACCTGCCGGCCGGTGCGAGCTACACGCTCGGCGGCGCCTCCGAGGACCAGGCCGAAGCGTTCCAGCAGCTCGGGCTGGCCGTGCTCGCGGCGATCGTGATCGTCTTCATCGTCATGGTGGCGACGTTCCGGAGCCTGATCCAGCCGCTGATCCTGCTGGTGTCGATCCCGTTCGCGGCCACCGGCGCGCTGCTCCTGCTGCTGCTCACCGGCACCGCGCTGGGAGTCCCGGCGCTGATCGGCGTGCTGATGCTGGTCGGCATCGTGGTCACCAACGCGATCGTGCTGATGGACCTGGTCAACCAGTACCGGCGGGACGGGATGCCGGTCGTCCAAGCCGTCGTCGAGGGCGGGCGGCACCGGCTGCGCCCGATCCTGATGACCGCGGCCGCGACGATCTTCGCGCTGATCCCGATGGCGCTGGGGCTGACCGGCGAGGGCGGGTTCATCTCCCAGCCGCTGGCGGTCGTCGTCATCGGTGGTCTGGTGAGCTCGACGCTGCTGACGCTGGTGCTCGTGCCGGCGCTCTACACGCTCGTCGAGGGGCGCAAGGAGCGGAAGGCCGACAAGCGCCGCCGCACGGAGGAAGCCGTCGCGGCGGCGACCCCGGAGCCGGTCAACTCCTGAGTAGACGGTGCAGCCCCCGGGTTTCCGGGGGCTGTCCGATCTCTGGACCAATCAAGACATGTCCGTTCTTGGTAGGGTCCCGGCATGGCCGCCCCCGGGACCGTGGCGCCGGACGTCGTCGTCCGCGACGAGGAACTACCGGCGAGGCAACTCGCGGGACGCGTGGGGCTCGCGGTGGCGATCGCCGCCGCGGCCGTCGTGCTCTTCGCGGTGTACGAAGCGCTCCGCCCGCTGAGCCAGGGCAACCAGTTCTACCTGATCCTCTTCCTGGCCGTCGTCCTGCCGCTCGTCTTCCTCTGTTACCGGTTCCGGCCGTCCAGCGCGGACCGGCCGTCCGTCCTCGACTGGATCCTCGCCGCCACCGCGCTCGCGGTGGCGGCCTACCCGGTCCTCGTCGGCTACAACGCGTTCCTCGACCGGCAGGGTCTGCTCGACCCGCTCGACGTCGCCGCCGGCGGCATCCTCCTGGTGCTCCTGCTCGAAGCGTGCCGCCGCACCACCGGCTGGGTGCTCCCGGTCGTCTGCCTGGTCGCCCTCGCGTACTGCTACTACGGCGGTTACCTGCCGCAGACCTGGTCGGTCGCGCACGCCGGGCTGAACGCCGACCAGATCGTCGACGCGCTCTACAACTCCGGCAGCGGCTTCTACGGCACCCCGCTCGACGTCGCCGCGACCTACATCGTGCTGTTCACGCTCTACGGCGCCGTCCTCAGCTACTCCGGCGCCGGCCAGTTCTTCGTCGACCTGTCGGTGGCGGCGTTCCGCCGGTCGCGCAGCGCCGCCGGGCGCACGGCCGTGGCCGCCGGGTTCCTGCTCGGCACGGTCTCCGGGAGCGGCACCGCCACCGCGGTGAGCGTCGGCGCGGTCACCTGGCCGATCCTGCGCCGGGCCGGCTACCCGGCCGAGAACGCCGGCGGAATGCTCGCGGCGGCCGGTGTCGGCGCGATCCTGTCGCCCCCGACGCTCGGCGCGGCCGCGTTCATCATCGCCGAGTACCTCGACGTCTCCTACCTCGCGGTGCTCGGCTGGGCGACGGTGCCGACCGTCCTCTACTACCTCGGCATCCTGCTCGCGGTGGAGATCGACGCCCGCCGGTTCGGGGTGCGCCCGGTGGAGGTGGCGGCCCGGTCGGCGTGGCGGCTGCTGGCGCGCTTCGGCTACCACTTCGCGTCGCTGTTCGTCATCCTGTTCCTGCTGTTCCTGGGGCGTTCGGTCGCGGAGGCGGTGCTCATCGCGACCGCGCTGGCGTTCGGACTGTCGTTCCTGGACCGGTCGTCGGCGATGACCCCGCGCCGCCTGTTCGCCGCGCTCGCCGACGCCGGGCGCGGTGTGCTCACGGTGGCGGTCGTGTGCGCGGCCGCGGGCATCATCACCGCGACGATGACCAAGACCGGGCTCGCCGCGCAGACCGCGTCGTTGCTCGTCGACGGGGCTCGGGCGATCGTCGACGACCCGGTCGCGACGCTGGCGCTCACCGCGGTGCTCGCGGCCGTCGCGCTCGCGTTGCTGGGGTTGGCGGTGCCGGTCACCGCGTCGTTCATCATCGGGTGGGTCGTGATCGGGCCCGCGCTGCTCGAACTCGGGGTGCCCGCGGCGGCGGCCGCGATGTTCGTCTTCTACTACTCGGTGCTCTCCGAGGTGACGCCGCCGACCGCGTTGGCGGCGGTCGGCACCACCGCGGTGACCGGGGGCGCGGCGATTCCGACGATGTGGCAGGCGTTGAAGTACGCGTTGCCCGCGTTCCTGGTGCCGTTGGCGTTCGTGCTCACCGACACCGGGAACGGGCTGCTCGGCCGGGGCGGTGCGCCGACCGTGCTGCTCGCCACCGTGGTCGCGGCGGTCGGGGTGGCGGCGCTCGCCACGGCCACCGGCGGGTGGGTGCTCGGCGTGGGGCCGGTCGGGCGTCTCGGCCGGGTGCTCGCGGGGGTCGGGGCGCTGCTCCTGCTCTACCTGCGCCCGGTCCCGGTGGCGATCGGCCTGGCCCTGTTCGCCGCCGCGATCACCACCGCCGCCCTCAACCGCCGCCACCACACCACCCCGCCCGAGCCGGCCCCGGCCCCACCGGCCCCGGCCCCACCGGCCCCGGCCCCACCGGCCCCGGCCCCACCGGCCCCGCCCCCACCGGCCCCGCCCGAGCCGGCCCCGGCCCCGCCGGGCCCAGCCGAGCCAGACCCGGGCCCACCCGTGCCGACCCCGGCCCGGCCGAGCCCGGCGACGAACGACCCCGCGCCCCGAAGCGGCCCACCCGACCACCCCAACCACAGCGAACCGGAGGAGGCGCGATGATGCGGCAGCAGTGGGCCCGGATCCTCGGCGGCACCCTGGCCCTCGGCCTGGCCGCCGCCACCCTGACCGGATGCGGCGGCCGCCGCGACGACGCCACCACCGACGACGCCGACGCTCCGGTCACCTGCGAGGTGAAGACCGACACCCGGATCAGCATCGCGACCGGCAACAGCACCGGCGTCTACTTCGCGATCGGCAACGCGTACGCCACCCAGGTCAGCGCCGCGACCGGCGGCAAGGTCAAGGCCACCGCGGCGGAGACCGGCGCGTCGGTGCAGAACATCCAGCAGCTGGTGCGCGGCGACTACCAGGTCGCGTTCTCGCTCGCCGACACCGCGGCCGACGCCGTCGACGGCCAGGGCGCGTTCGACGGCAAGCCGCAGCCGATCCGCGCGCTGGCCCGCATCCACACCAACTACACCCAGGTCATCGCCCGCACCGGCACCGGGATCACGAAGGTCGAGGACCTGAAGGGCAAGCGTGTCTCCACCGGCTCCCCGAAGTCCGGCACCGAGGTGATCGCGAACCGCCTGCTCGAATCCGCCGGCCTCGACCCGGCGAAGGACGTCCGAGCCCAGCGCCTGGACCTGGCGAAGACCGTCGACGGGATGAAGAGCGGTTCGATCGACGCGATGGTGTGGTCCGGTGGCCTGCCGACCCCCGGCATCACCGACCTCTTCACCACCGCGAAGAACCGGGTGACGTTCCTCGACATCACGCCGCTGCTGCCCGCGATGCAGAAGATCAGCGGTGAGTACGAGCAGGCGTCGATCCCGGCCGCCACCTACGGCACGCCGGCCGCGGTGCCGACGATCGCGGTGCCGAACCTGTTGCTGGTGCCGGAGTCGCTCGACGCCGACCTGGCCTGCGTCCTCACGAAGACGCTGTTCGAGAAGCAGCCGGCGCTGGTGGCCGCGAACAAGGCCGCGAAGGACATCTCGCTCGACACCGCGGGCCGGACCGAGCCGGTGAAGCTGCACCGCGGCGCGGAGAAGGCGCTCGCCGACCTACAGTGACCCCATGCGGATCGCGTTCGCGGCGGACGACAGCAACGAGTGCGTCGAGGCGGTGCGGGCCCACCTCGATCAGCACCACGAGGTGGTGACGTACGAGGGCGGCTGGCCGGTGATGTCACGCCGGGTCGCCGAAGCGGTCGTGGCCGGGGACGCGGACTACGGCGTCCTGATGTGCTGGACCGGCACCGGGACGGCGATCGCGGCGAACAAGGTGCCGGGGGCGCGTGCGGCGACCGTCGCCGACGCGTGGACCGCGCGGGGCGCACGGCTCTGGAACGACGCGAACGTCGTCGCGCTGAGCCTCAAGCGCCTCGCGCCCGACGTCGCCGTCGAGTGCGTCACCGCGTTCCTGTCCGAGCCCGTCCCCGACCCCGACGAGGCCGCCAACATCGCGTTGCTCGGCTGAGCCGGTGACACCGACGGCGGCGACCACCACGAGCCCGATCGCCACCCAGTCCAGCGGCGTCATCGCCTGACCCAGCACGATCCACCCGGCCAGCGCCGCCACCGCTGGTCCGAGGCTCATCAGCACCCCGAACACCCGGGGCGACAGGCGGCGCAGCGCCAGCTGGTCCGCGGCGTAGGGCAGCGCGGACGCCAGCACCCCGACCAGGCACCCGAGCGCGAACGCCGCCGGGTGCGTCGCCGCGGGCACCGCCGCGGGGGCGGCCACCACCGCCGCGATCAGCGCCGCGAGCGCCAGGCTCGCGACGCCACCACCGGCGTCCGTGCCGAGCCGCCGGTTCAGGACGATGTACCCGGCCCAGCACACCGCCGCCACCAGGGTCAGCGCGAGCCCGAGCGGGTCGGGGTCGGACAGGCCGCCGCCCAGCAGCGCGACGCCGGCCAGCGCACACGCTCCCCAGCCGACGTCACGCGCGCGCCGGGACAGCGCCAGCGCCAGGCCGAGTGGCCCGAGGAACTCGACAGTGATCACCGCACCCAGCGGGAGGCGCTCGACCGCCAGGTACACGCACGTGTTCATGGTGGCGGTGAGCAGACCGAACACCACCGCCGTCCGCCACCGCGCCCGGCGGAGGCGGCCCGCGATCACCGCCGCCGCGCCGAGCGCCACGGCCGCCCCCACGAGCCGCGCCGACACCGTCCCGAGCGCGCCGAGCACCGGGAACAGCGTCGCCGCCAGCGCCGCACCGAACTGCAGCGAACACACGCCGGCCAGGGCCAGCCCGACGCCCTCGCCGGTCGTCCGTCTCGTCATGACCGGAACGCTGCCAGCGCCGGGCCCGTCCACGGAAATGCCGTTTCAGCACCGGTTATGCTTCCGCGGCATGGATGTCGAGCTGCGTCACCTCCGCGCGCTGGTGGCCATCGTCGACGCGGGGACGGTCACCGCCGCCGCGGCCGCGCTCGGCGTCGCCCAGCCCGCGCTCTCGCGCACCCTGCGTCAGCTGGAGAACCGCGTCGGCACCCGGCTGGTCGACCGGGACACCCGCCACCTCGAGCCGACGCCGCGCGGCCGGGCGCTGTACGACCGGGCGCGCGCGATCCTCACCGCGGTGGAGGACGCGCTGGCCGAGGCCGCCGGCCCGCGCCCGCTGCGCCTCGGGTACTCCTGGGCCGCGCTCGGGAGCCGGACGACGCCGCTGCTGCGTGCCTGGCGGGCCACGCATCCGGACGTGCCGGTCGAGGTGCACCGGGTCGACTCCCGCACGGCCGGTCTCGAACACGGTCTCGTCGACGTCGCGCTCCTGCGCAGCGAACCGGTGGGCTTCCCCGGCCGGCCGCTCTACCGGGAACCCCGGCTGGCCGCGCTCCCCGACATCCACCCGCTGGCCGCCCGGGACGTGCTGACCCTCGACGACCTGGCCGCGGAGACGCTCGCGCTGATCCCGCCGGTCGGTACGACGAGCCTCGATCTGTGGCCGCCGGAGCGGCGCCCGACCCGGATCGTCGAGCTCTCCAATGTCGACGAGTGGCTCAACGCGATCGCGTCCGGGGGAGCGGTCGGGGTCACCGCGGCGGCCACCCGGCACACCCACGCCTATCCGGGTGTCGTCTACCGGCCGCTGGCCGACGTGCCGCCGATCACGGTCTACGTGGCCTGGGCCGACGGCCCGCCCCACCCGGCCCTGCCGGACTTCCTCGACCACCTGCGCGAGGCGAGCCGCCCGCAGCCGTGACCGCGCGGCGGCGTGCGCGCTGGCGGACGGACCCGTCCGGTGAGAAGGTCACGAGCATGCGCAAGTACGTGATCATGGGCGTGCAGGGCAGCGGGAAGGGCACCCAGGCGGCGATGCTCGCCCGTGATTTTGATCTGGTCCAGATCAGCGTCGGGGACATGCTGCGGTGGCACGTGCAGCACCACACCAAGATCGGGGCCCAGGTGCGCCGGATCGTGGCCGCCGGGGAACTGGTCAGCGACGAACTGGTCGGCTCGCTGGTGCGGACCCGGCTGGACCAGCACGACTGGAACTACGGCTTCATCGTCGACGGGTTCCCGCGCAATCGTCCGCAGGCCGAGTTCTTCCTGGAGAGCTACGACATCGACGGCGTGATCCACCTCGAGCTGCCCGACGACGAGGTTCGCCGCCGCGTGCTCAACCGGCGGCTCTGCACGCGCTGCGGCATGGACTACAACCTGATCGCCCATCGGCCGCAGGTGGAGGGGCGCTGCGACGTCTGCGGCGGCGAGCTGATGACCCGCGAGGACGACGCCGAGCACGCGCTCGAGTCGCGGCTGCGTGACTACCACTCGAAGACGAACCCGGTGCTCGAGCTGTTCCGCCGCAAGGAGTTCGTCACCTCGATCGACGCCCGCCCGGACAAGGTGACCGTCCAGCGTCAGATCCGTACCGAACTGGGCCTTCCGATCACCCGCGGCCCCGAGCGCAACTCATGACGCCTCGGGATCGTGCCCCAGTGCGGTGCGTCCGCCGTCGACCGGCAGGACGACGCCGCTGACGAAGCTCGCGTCCGGCCCGAGCAGGAACGCGACCGCCGCGGCCACCTCGGCGGCCGCCGCGACCCGTCCCAGCGGGTGCAGCCGCGCCATCTCCGCCTCGATCGCGGGGTGCGACGCCACGTACTCCCGGTACCGCGCGGTGTCCACCGAGCCGGGCGCCACCACGTTCGCCCGGATCCCGGCGGGCCCGTACTCCACCGCGAGCGCGCGCGTGAGTCCTTCGATCGCCGACTTCGCGGTCACGTACGGAAGCGACCCGGGCACCGCCAGCCGCGCCTGCCACGACGACACGTTCACGACCGCGCCGCCCGTCCGGAACCGGCGCACCGCCACCGCCGAACCCACCACGACCAGATCGACGTTGCGCCGGATCGCGTCCGAGACGTCGGCCGCCGGCGCGGAGTGCACGGACAGGTCCTGGAAGATCGCCGCGTTGTTCACCCATCCGGTCAGCGGGCCGAGCGTCTCGGCCGCATCGGCCGCCCGCTCCATCGCCGCCTCGTCGGACGCGTCCGCGACGAACCGGGACCGCTCCGGTGCCCAGGCCAGCGCCGCGGCGTCGCGGTCGACCGCGATCACCGCCTCGCCGTCGGCGAGGAGACGTTCCACGATCGCGCGGCCGATTCCCTGCCCGGCTCCGGTGACGACGATGCTCATGTGCGGCGACGGTACCGGCGCGGCCGGTACTCCACCACGGTGAGCGCGAGCCCGGCGTAGCGGTCGATCAGGACCTCCACCGGCGTGGTGCCGCCGGGCTGGTACCACTGCGCGATCGCGTTGCACCCGGCGATGATCATGCGCCGCGCGTCGTCGGGCTCCGGCGTCAGAAAGACTTTCTGTTCGACGCCCGCCGCGATGACCTGCCGGAACCGGTCGGTGGCCACGGCCTGACGGGCCCGGAGCGCCGTGTGCTGCTCGGGGTTGAGGCTGCGCCACTCGGTGAGCTCCAGCTGGCTGCTGCCCCGGGGCCCGGTGCGGAACCGGATCAGCGCCTCGACCAGCGCCTCGAGCCGCTCGGCGGGGTCGTCGCCGACCTCGGCGAGCACCTCGGCGCAGGTCTCCTCGTAGACGTCCATGCCCTCGTCGAGCAGGGCGTAGAGCATCTCCTGCTTGCCGCCGTAGTAGTGGTACAGCGCGGACAGGCTCACCGCCGCGCGGTGCGCGATGTCCCGGATCGAGGCGCCCCCGTAGCCACGTTCGGCGAACTCCAGCCGGGCGGCGGCCAGCAGCGCCTTCTGGCCGGGCGGACGGAGTGGGGCAGTGGTCAGGGTTACCTCCGGGTGCGGGATCATGAGCTTAACGCTTGTTCGAGATCCCGGCGGATTTCGCGCGGGGCCTTGAGTAGACTGCGGCTTATACCCGGAAGTAACTTAACGAACGTCCAGCGGCACCGGAGAGGACGACGCGCGTGCGCCGAACCGTATTCAACGAGGACCACGAGGCGTACCGCGCCACGATTCGCGACTTCATCGCCGACGAGGTCGTCCCGGTCTATTCGCAGTGGGAGGAGCAGGGGCACGTCCCGCGCGACTTCTACCTGAAGCTCGGCGAGATGGGCGTCTTCGGCATCGAGGTGCCGGAGGAGTACGGCGGCGCGGGCGAGTCGAGCTTCAAGTTCTCCGCGGTCACCACCGAGGAGCTGGCCCGGGCCGGCGTCAGCTTCGGCGGCTCCAGCGTCCACACCGCGCTCTGCCTGCCGTACCTCCTCGCGTACGGCAACGACGAGCAGAAGAAGCGCTGGCTGCCCGGGTTCGTCAGCGGCGAGATCATGACCGCGATCGCGATGACCGAGCCCGGCACCGGCTCCGACCTGGCCGGCATGAAGACCACCGCGAAGCTCTCGCCCGACGGCACGCACTACGTGCTCAACGGCGCGAAGACGTTCATCACCGGCGGTGTGCTCGCCGACCGCGTGCTCGTGGTCTGCCGCACCGCGCCGGCGACGAAGGAGGACCGCCGCGGCGGCCTGAGCATCCTCGTCGTCGACACGAAGTCCGAGGGCTACCAGGTCGGACGCAAGCTCGAGAAGATCGGGCTCCGAACCTCGGATACGGCGGAGCTTTCGTTCGTCGACGTCAAGGTGCCGGTCGAGGACCTGCTCGGCGAGGAGGGCAAGGCGTTCTCGTACCTGGCCCACAACCTGCCGCAGGAGCGGCTCGGCATCGCCGTCGGCGCCTACGCGCAGGCTGCCGCGGCCGTGCAGCTCGCGCTGGACTACGTCAAGGAGCGCACGGTGTTCGGGCAGCCGGTCGCCGGCTTCCAGAACACGAAGTTCGTGCTCGCCGACTGCCAGACCGAGGTGGAGGCCGCGCAGGCCGTCGTCGACCGGGCGCTGGACGCCCACGACGCCGGTGAGCTGTCCGCGTCCGACGCCGCCAAGGCGAAGCTGTTCTGCACCGACATCGCGTCCCGGGTCATCGACAAGTGCCTGCAGCTGCACGGCGGCTACGGCTACATGCTCGAGTACCCGATCGCGCGCCTCTACGCCGACAACCGGGTGAACCGCATCTACGGCGGCACCAGCGAGGTCATGCGCACGATCATCGCCAAGTCGCTGGGTCTGTAAATTGCCCGCATGGGTCTGTTCACGGTGGAAGAAGCTCGTGGGGAGCTGACCGAGCTCCTGCCGGTGCTCGACGAGATCGTCGCGCTCCGCGCCGATGCCGCCGAGCTCGCCGCCGCGGTGCAGCTCAACGGCCCGCCGACCGACCTGGGTGGCCTTCCGGAGTTGAAGGCCGCCCAGGCCCGGCTGGACGAGTTGATGACCACCGTGCAGGAGACCGGCGCCGAGCTGAAGAGCCTGGCGCCGCTGCTGATCGACTTCCCCTCCGACCTCGACGGCGTCCCGGTGCTCCTCTGCTGGCTGGAGGGCGACCGGGAGCTGTCCTGGTACCACCGCACGGACCTCGGCTTCGCTGGAAGGCGGCCCCTCGATGTCACTGCTGCTGAGCCGTCGTGACCTGGACTTCCTGCTCTACGAGTGGCTCGACGTCGAGGCGCTGACCAAGCGTCCGTACTTCGCCGACCACTCCCGGGAGACGTTCGACGGTGCGCTGGAGCTCGCCGAGGAGGTCGCCACCGAGCACTTCGCGACGCACAACAAGCGGGCCGACGCGTCCGAGCCGACGTTCGACGGCGCCCGCGTCACGATGATCCCCGAGGTCAAGCGCGCGCTCGACGTCCTCGCCGGCACCGGTCTGCTCGGCGCCGCGATGCCGGCCGAGGTGGGCGGCGGCCAGCTGCCCGGCGTCGTCGCGCGGGCGTGTTTCTCCTGGTTCCAGGCCGCGAACGTGGGCACGGCCGCCTACCCGTTCCTGACGCTGGGCAACGCGAACCTGCTGCTCGCGCACGCGTCGCCGGAGCTGGTCGAGCGGTACGTGCCGGCGATGCTCGACGGCCGCTTCCACGGCACGATGTGTCTGTCCGAGCCGCAGGCGGGCTCGTCGCTCTCCGACATCGTGACCCGCGCGGAGCCCCACGCCGACGGCACGTACCGCGTGTTCGGCAACAAGATGTGGATCTCCGCCGGCGAGCACGAGCTGGGCGAGAACATCGTCCACCTGGTGCTGGCGAAGATCCCCGGCGGTCCGCCCGGCGTCAAGGGCATCTCGCTGTTCGTCGTGCCGAAGTTCCTCCCGGACGGCGCGCGCAACGACGTCGTCCTCGCGGGTCTGAACCACAAGATGGGTTACCGCGGCACCACGAACACGATGCTGAACTTCGGCGAAGCCGGCGACGGCGCGGTGGGGTTCCTGGTGGGGGAGCCGCACCACGGCCTCTCGTACATGTTCCACATGATGAACGAGGCGCGGGTCGGCGTCGGTGGTGGCGCGACGGCGCTCGGGTACACCGGCTACCTCAAGTCGCTCGAGTACGCGCGCAACCGGCCCCAGGGGCGGCTGGCGAAGGACCCGACCACACCCCAGGTGCCGATCATCGAGCACGCCGACGTACGCCGGATGCTGCTCGCGCAGAAGTCGTACGTCGAGGGCGCGCTGGCGCTCAACCTCTACTGCGCCAAGCTTCTCGACGACGAGCGCACGGCCGAGTCCGCGGACGAGCGGGAGCGCGCGCACCTCCTGCTCGACGTGCTGACGCCGATCGCGAAGAGCTGGCCGTCGCAGTGGTGCCTCGAAGCCAACAACCTGGCGATCCAGGTGCACGGTGGGTACGGCTACACGCGTGAGTACGACGTCGAGCAGCACTACCGGGACAACCGGCTGAACCCGATCCACGAGGGCACGCACGGCATCCAGGGGCTGGACCTGCTCGGCCGGAAGGTCGTGATGCAGGGCGGCGCCGGGCTCGCGCTGCTCGGCTCGGTGCTGGGTTCGACGGTGGAGCGTGCGGCGGCCCGTGGTGGTGAGGCCGCGGACCTCGGGGCCGCGCTCGGTGCCGCGGTGACGCGGGTGGGCGAGGTGACGGCGACGCTCTGGGGCAGCGGTGACCCCGCGGTCGCGCTCGCCAACGCGTCGATCTACCTGGAAGCGGTCGGGCACGTGGTGGTGGCCTGGCTCTGGCTCGAGCAGTTCCTCGCCGCCGCCGACGGTGCGGACCCGTTCTACGAGGGCAAACGCCAGGCCGCGCGCTATTTCTACCGCTACGAGCTCCCGAAGACCGCCCCCCAGTTCGACCTCCTGGCCTCCCTGGACCGCACCACGCTGGACGTCGCCCCGGAGTGGTTTTGAGAGCGCGCTAGCGCTCGTTGTCTGAACCTGGAGCCCTCAGGAGGCCGCCTCCACGGTGTCTTCGTAGCCGTGTGTCCAGATGGCGGCGTCGAGGACGCGGAGCAGGCTGATGTCGGCCACGCCGGGGATCTCGTCGCGCATCGAGGCCAGTGACTTGGCGCGCTCCGGGTCGCTGTGGAACCAGCTGTGCAGGCAGTGGGTGATGTTCTGCGGTTTGCCCAGCACGCGTCCGACGACGATGTCGTAGACCGGCAGCAGGTGCGGCCGTTTGCGCGCCAGCAGCTTCGTCGCGGTCATCCGCCCGAGGTGCGGGAAGTCGTCGCTGAGGAGCATGCTCGCCAGCGTCCCGGCCGACGAGGACGCGTTGATCTCCGACAGCGGCGCCTCGTAGAGCGGCATGTGCGGGATCCGGCGCAGCAGCGCGGACAGCCGGCCGGCGTGGGTCTCGAGCAGCGCGATCGCCGACACGGGCTTGATGTCGGTGCCGAGGCAGCGCACCGCGGTCAGGTCCGACGCGGTGAACTGGTGCTGGACCTCGGGGCGGTCGCCGCCGCCGTCGAGTCGCTCGAACCGGCCACCGGGGTACAGGTCGGTGTTGAAGTAGCGGCCCACGTTGATCACAGCGGCCTGCCGGAGGTCGCCGTAGACGAACCGGTCCAGGGTGTGGTGCGCGAACTGGTAGTCGGGCGTCTCGGTCACGCTGTCACCTGCGCTTTCGCGTACTGGACCCACGGGGCGGGCATAGCCTCGTCGGACCTATCGACGAGAACGGAGCCGCCATGAGCAAAGACTTCGAACGCGCGCCGAACCATTTCACCGACCGGATCGGGGCTTCGGACTGGCCGGTGGAGGCGGGGCGGTACCGGTTGGTGGTCAGCCGGGCGTGTCCGTGGGCGTCGCGTGCGGTGATCGTGCGCCGGGTGCTGGGGCTGGAGTCCGCGTTGTCGATGGCGGTCGCGGACCCGATCCAGGATTCTCGGAGCTGGCGTTTCACGCTCGATCCCGGTGGACGGGACCCGGTGCTGGGGATCGAGTACCTCGGGGAGGCCTACCGGGCGCGGGAGCCGTCGTACGACGGGGGGATCAGCGTGCCGGCGATCGTCGACGTCCCGTCCGGGAAGCTGGTGACCAACGACTATCCGGAGATCACGCTGAACCTGGAGATCGAGTGGGCGCCGCTGCACCGGGACGGCGCGCCGGACCTGTACCCGGAGCCGCTGCGTGACGAGATCGACGCGGTCAACGAGGACGTGTTCCGCGATGTGAACAACGGGGTGTACGCGGCCGGGTTCGCGACCAGGCAGCGGGCCTACGAGCGGGTGGCGACCCGTCTGTTCGAACGGCTCGACGCGCTCGAGGACCGGTTGAGCACTCGTCGGTACCTGGTCGGGGACACGATCACCGAGGCGGACGTGCGCCTGTTCGTGACGCTCGTCCGGTTCGACGCGGTCTATCACGGCCATTTCAAGTGCAACCGGCGCAAGATCACCGAGTACCCGGCGCTGTGGGCGTACAGCCGTGACCTGTTCCAGACGCCCGGCTTCGGCGACACGGTGAACTTCGACCACATCACGCGCCACTACTACGAGGTGCACCGGAACATCAATCCGACCGGGATCGTGCCGATCGGCCCGGAGCTGCGGCTCTGGGCGACCCCGCACGGCCGGGAGGCGCTGGGCGGTCGTCCGTTCGGCGACGGAACCCCGCCCGGGCCGGTCGTGGCGGGCGAGGAGGTACCCGACCTGCCCCCGGCCTAGCCCCGGCGGTGGCGGGGGCGCGGCCGGAAGCGGAGCGCGACCAGGCCGATGGTTCCGATCACCGCGAGCATCGCGCCGATTCCCGCGATCAGCGGCCAGCGGCTGCCGTTCATCACGCCGACGGGTTCCTGCGCCGCGACCGGGGACGTGTCGATCTCGTCGACGGCGGTGTGCTCGTCGCCGTGGTCCCGGGCGGCGTGGTCCTCGGCGGCGTGCGACGCGGTGTCGGCCGAGCCGCCGGCGGAGGGTGCGCTCGGTGCTCCGGCGGCGCGCCCGGCGTCGACCACCGGGGAGGCCGGCGCTTCCGGGCGGGCCTCGTCGGTCTTCGACGTGCCGATCGACGCGGCGAAGTCGACGTCCGAGCAGGAGTAGTAGGTGTCGGCCGTGCTGGAGTTCTGCCAGATCGTGTAGATCAGGTGGTGGCCGGCGTGCCCGACCGGCAGGCGACCGGGCAGGACGTAGGCGCTGCCGTCGCGTCGCGGGTCGGTGATCGAGAGGAACGGGGCGCTCTCCAGGTCCGCCCACCGCAGCGCCCGGCCCGGCTGGTAGCCCGGCTTGGTGACGTACATCCGGAACGTGCCCTCGTGCGGGATCGTCGTGCGGTACCGGAACGTGAACTTCGCGCCGGGCGTCACCTTCGTCGTCGGCCAGTCGCTGCGGGGCAGGTCGAGCCCCGCGTACCGGGCGAGCCCGCCGCTGCAGAGCTTGCCGTCGGGGATCACCGCGCGGTCGCGCCCGTTGACGTCGGCCACCCGCAGGTTGTCCCACTGCGCGGCCGCCCCGGGTTCGCTCGCCGCGATCGCGGCCCGGCAGGCCGCGGATCGAGCGGTCGGCCCGCCCTCGGTGCCGCACGCCGCCGTCCGCGAGACGGGCGCGGTGAGCGCGCCGTGCGCGGTGGCCGTCCCGGCCGGCAGGCCGAGCGCGACCAGGACCCCGAGGAGCGCACCGAAGGACGCTATCCGGAGTGTTTTCACCGGTGGATCCTCCTCGAACAGGGCAGCCACCCCCGGAACTGCCGCGGCCGCCTACCCTGGGTACGCACCGCGCCTACCACGGGTTCAAACGCATCCAGGTTTCCGGACGGTTTCGGTGGTATCGGCTGCGCTCGCACGGTTGCGCGATACTGTGTCGGGCGACATGAGAAAGCGCTCTCTAGGGCCTCCCTCCACCCTCGGGTGGCTTCCGGTCCCGTGACTGTCGCGATGAGACGATAAGCGCGCGCGGTGGGCGCTGATACCAGGGGTGACACAGGTGGCGAACGGGGCCCGTTCGGGCTGGGGACCGCGTCCGACGCTCGACGCGGTGGCCGAACTCGCGGGTGTGTCCCGGGCGACGGTGTCACGGGTGGTGAACGAGTCGTCCAAGGTCGGACCGGAGGTGCGGGCGCGGGTCGAGGACGCGATCCGGACGCTCGGCTACGTCCCGAACCCGGTCGCGCGCAGCCTGGTGACCCGGCGCACCGACGCGGTCGGCCTCGTCGTCGGTGAGCCGTCGAACATGGTGATGACCGACCCCTACCTGTCCCGGCTGATCCTCGCGACCAGCCGGGAGCTCGGTGACGCCGGGCGTCAGCCGGTGCTGCTGCTGACCGGCGGCGAGAACGACCACGCCCGGATCGCCGCGTACCTGGCCGGCGGCCACGTCGACGGCGCGATCGTGCTGTCGGTGCACCGCACCGACCCGCTGCTGCCGGCCCTGCGCAGCCTGCCGATCCCGGTGATGTTCGGCGGACGCCCCTGGGGTGACGACGTCGTCGCCGCCGGCTCGATCGACGTCGACCAGCGCGAGGGGGCCCGGCTCGCGGTCGAGCACCTCGTCGGCCTCGGACGCCGCCGGATCGCGACGATCACCGGCTCGCTCGACCAGCGGGCCGCCGTGGAACGCCTGGACGGATATCAGGCGGTGCTGGCGGCGCACCGCGACACGCTCGGCGACCCCGACCCGGCGCTGATCGCGCACGGTGACTTCACCCGGGCCGGCGGCGAGCGGGCGATGCGCGAGCTGCTCACCCGGGTGCCGTCCCTGGACGCCGTGTTCGCCGCCAGTGACCTGACCGCGGCCGGCGCCATCGGCGTGCTCCGGCGCGCCGGCCTGCGGGTGCCGGAGGACGTGGCGGTGATCGGGTTCGACGACCTGGAGGAGATCGCGGCCTGGACCGAACCGCCGCTGACCACCGTGCACCAGCCGGTGAGCGCGTTCGGGCGTCGGTTGGTCGCGGCGCTGCTCGAGATGCTGTCCGGCGGCGAACCGGTGCGCGAGATGCTGCCGGTGCGGCTGGTCACCCGCGCGTCGGCGTAAATCGGTCACCGTGGGGTAGCCGAGGATGTTTCGTACTACATCCTCGGAGGACTCGATGGCGGCGAAGACCGACGACGAGCAGGACACCTGGCGCGAGTTCAAGGACGCCGTGAACATGGCGCCGGCCCGGCTCGAGAAGTGGCTGGAGAGCGACGAGTCGAAGTCGGTCGGCGCGTCGAAGGGCACGTCCGGCGGCGAGTCGGTGGGGCACGACTCGGGCCGGAAGATCGTGTCGATCCTGCGCGCGAAGAAGGCCGACCTGACCGAGGCCGACTACGCCCACATGCGCAAGGTCGTCGGCTACGTGCACCGCCACCTGGCGCAACGCCCCTCCGGCGACGTGCGCGAGACCCCGTGGCGCTACTCGCTCATGAACTGGGGCCACGACCCCGCGTGATCACGCGTAACAGGTCAGCGGTTCACCGCCGTTGTAGGTGACCATGTCGGTCAGGACCTGGACGACGTCCAGGGGAGCGCCGAGCGGGGCGCCGTCCAGCTCGGCGTAGGCACGGTGCAGGTTGCCGACGATCCGCTCGCGGTCGGTCCACTCGGCGAACCGGCCCAGGTCGGTCTCGCGCCCGGCGTCCAGCGGGGACAGCCCGGCGTCCTTCGCCGCGCGGGCCGTGTCCTGGACGAAACGCAGGTACTCCAGCACGTCGGTGAGCACCTCGGGCCCGCACACCGGCCCGTGCCCCGGCACGATCGTGGCGGCGTTCAGCGGCGCGATCACGTCGGTGAGCACCTGGATCGACCCGGCGACCGACCCCGACATCAGGAACGGCGTGCCGCCGGCGAACACCAGGTCACCGGCGTAGAGCACGGACCGTTCCGGCACCCAGACGATCGAGTCGTTGGTGGTGTGCGCGGGCAGGCCGACGTGCGTCACCTCGCAGCGCAGATCGTCCACCCAGAGCGTGACCCCGTCGCGGTAGGTGAGGAACGGCGGCGCGGGCGGGAGCGACCCCGGGTCGAACGGTTGCCAGACCCCGTCCAGCGGCGGGAACCCCCGCTTCACGTCCTCCCGGGTGGTCTCGTGCGCGACGATCGCCGCCTCCGCGAAGAGCGCGTTCCCGGTGGTGTGGTCGGGGTGGCTGTGGGTGTTGACCAGCACACGCATCGGCTGCCCGGTGACCGCGCCGACCGCGTCCCGGAACGCGCGGGTGCGCCGCTCGGTGGAACAGGCGTCCACCACGGTGACGCCGTCCCGGCCGACGAGAAAGCCGGTGTTGTTGATGAACCAGCTGCCATCGGGCTGGATGTAGGCGAAGAGCCCGCCGCCCAGGTCCTCGACGCGGGCGTCGTCGATGCCGACGTGATCGTGCGGCGAGGTGCTCACCGTGCGCTCCTTCGGGCCGGGTGTCCGCTTGGCTGGTCACCCTACTGCGGCTCGGCCGTCGCGGCTCCGGCTCGTTGGTGGCCATCCTCTGCGGACAGGAGTGACACGGGCTTCGGCCGATCCCCACCGGCCGAACCTGGCCGGCCCGGCGCGGAGGCCGCCGCGGCGGTGACCTACGTCGAGGGTCTGTTCACCGAATGGGACGAGGACGTCGACGAGATGGAAGCGAGGTTCTACGACCGGATCGAGTGGAGCGACGCCGGCGAGAACTGCAGGGAGTTCTTCTGCCCGAGCTGTGGTCGCTGAGTTCTTCGAGGGGGTGGCGTACGAGTCGGCCGAGGTGACGGTGCCGTGCTGTGGGAGCACCGTCGCCTTGAACTCGCTCCGGTACCCCGATCCTCGGTTCTTGACGGGATTCGCGACGTTCGACGTGGACGTGACGAACCCGCACCGGTCGAAGGACGAGCTCGACGCCGATGAGCTCGCCGCCCTCGGAGCGATCCTCGGCCACCCGGTACTCCAGATACTCGGCCACTGGTAGTTCAGGGTTCTCGGCCGGGCAACGCCGCACGGCCTGGTGGCGGCTTCGCCATGGTGCGGGGTTGGTGTGGTGCGGGGTTGGTGTGGTGCGGGGTTGGTGTGGTGCGGGGTTGGTGTGGTGCGGGGTTGGTGCGGCATGGGGCGGTGCGGCATGGGGCGGTGCGGCATGGGGCGGTGCGGCATGGGGCGGTGCGGCATGGGGCGGTGCGGCATAGGGCTTGCCGCGGCGCAGGGCGGTTCGGTGCGGCGGGGTCTGGCGGGGTGTGGGTCTACGCGGTGTGGGTCTATGCGGTGGCTTCTACGCGCGGTGGGGATTTACGTGCGGAGCTTGTTGTGGTGCGTAGCGGGGGGCAGCGCTGCGCGGCTGTAGGGCTGGTGCGCGGAGGGTCGTGTGGTGCTGTGGAGGGTCGTGTGGTGCGTGGAGGGTCGTGTGGTGCGGCGGAGGCTCGTGCCGAGCAGTGGGGTGGGGATGCGTGCGTGGGGCGAGAGCAGGGCGTGGTGGCGCATGCCGGGGAGGTGGCCGGCCAGGTGTGCTCGGGCCGCTGACAGGGATGGTCAGCGTGAGCGGCGGACCGTGATCGCTCTGTCGGGGCCGGAGAGGCGGTCGGCCAGGAGCCGGGCGTGGGGCCGTGCGCCCGGGCTGTGGGCTGTGGGCTGCGGCTGCGGATTGCGGGCTGCGGATTGCGGGCTTGCTGGGCACGGTCGCGGCTGCCAGAGATGTGGGTGGCCCACTGGCCGACGCCGCAGGTGCGCCACGGGGCATCGTCGCGTCCGCCTGGATGGGTGGCCCGCTCGCCGGCGCTGCCTGTGGTGCGCACGGGGCGTGGTGCATGGAGGCAGCTGTGCCCGCTTGTCAGCATGATCGCGCCGCCCGCGGAGTAGGCGGATGGCGATGCGTTGATTGCCCCACGGCCCGGGCGGAGGCGCCGCAGCGAGACTGCGCGACTGGCTGAGAGCAGGGCAGCGCGCCAGCTGTACCGCCCGGTTGCGCCGACCGGGGATGCGGGCGGTGCCAGCTGCGGGGCTTGGTTGCGCCAGCTGGGGATGCGGGCCGCGCCGGTGGCGGTGCCCAGTGGCGCCCATCGCGGATGGCGGCGAGACCTTGGTGGCGGCGGGGCCTTAGCGGGGACACGATCCTGGTGACAACCTCCCGGCCTCCCCGGCTCCCGCCTCCCCGGCTCCCGGCTCCCGGCTCCCCGGCTCCCGGCTCCCGGCTCCCGGCTCCCCGGCTCCCCGGCTCCCGGCTCCCGGCTCCCCGGCTCCCCGGCCTTCCCGGCTCCCCGGCTCCCCGGCTCCCGGCTCCCGGCCTTTGCGGCCTTCCCGGCTCCCGGCCTCCCCGGCTCCCGACCTTCCCGGCTCCGAGCCTCCCCGGCTCCCCGGCTCCCCGGCTCCCCGACCTTCCCGGCCTTCCCGGCCTTCCCGGCCTTCCCGGCTCCCGGCCTTTGCGGCCTTCCCGGCTCCCGGCCTCCGCCGCCTCCGCGGGCTCCGGCCTCTGCGGCCCCCGGCCCCGGCCTTCGCGGCCCCGGCCCTCGCGGCCCCCCGGCCCCGGCCCCCGGTCCCGGCCCCCGCGGGGGCGGCGTGGTGGTGGCCGCTTGGTGCGCCGCCCGCTGGGGCGGGCGGCGCGGTGGAACTAGGCGGCTCGGTGGGCGGGGATCTCCCCGGAGGTGTCGGGGTGGCCCAGGCCGTAGGCGGCGGTGTCGAGGCCGCGGCCTACGAGGCGCCAGCGGGCGGCGGGGAGGGAGAGGCGGCGGGCGGTGGCGGTGAAGCGGTGGGTGTTGGTGAGGCGTTCCAGCGTCATCGCGGCCGAGCCTCGGCTGGAGTGGACGCTGACGTGGTCGGAGACGGTGCCGTACTGGTCGACCAGGCCGTCGATGGTGAGCACCCAGACCGCCGAGCGGTACTCGTCGCGGGCGACCAGGTAGCGGGCCTCGAGATCACCGCCGGGGGTGCAGCCGAGCCGGTTGACGGTGTCGAGCACGCTGTGGGAGAGGTGGAGCTGTACCAGGCGGCGGTGCGTGTGGAGTTCGGTGGCGCCGACGGTGGCGGCCAGCTCGCCGAGTGGTGTGCTGCGGCGCCAGCCGTCGACCAGGACGTCGTCGGCGGACGGGGTCCAGTACGTGCCGTTGCTGTGGGCGCGGCGGGAGGCTCGCCAGTCGTAGCCGGTGGAGCTGGTGAGCTGCTCGCGGAGCCAGTTCTCGGCGGCGGCGCCGCGCAGGCCCAGGGCGGGCGGCGTGAGGAGCCGGAGCGCGCCGCGGACGGCGCCGGGGGTGCGCTGCAGCTCCTCGGCGATCTGCTCGACGCTGATGTCGGCGGCGAGTGCGGCGACCACGCTGGAGTACTCGTCGTCGGTCCAGGGTTCGCCGGATCGGCGGGCGAGCAGGCGCGCGGGGTTGGCTTGCTCGTTGACGGTGATCTGGGGGGTCATGAGCCGTCCCTCCGTCGTGGTGACAGTGGCTACCGACCGGCGGCCACTGTCACCACTTTAGAACAGGGGTACGACAATTTTCGGGGTCAGCGGGCGGCCCTGCGGCCCCGTCGCTTGCCGAAGAGGTAGGCCAGCAGGGCGACGATCGCCAGCAGGCCGAGGGCTTTCTTGGGTTCGCGGAGCTGGGATTCCGCGATGGCCTTGGCGAGGGCGACGGCGTCCAGGGCGTCGTCGTCCGCGGGGACGAAAGCCGGCACCGGGCGGGTGCCGGGTGCGCTCGGCAACGGCCCGCCGTCGGCGGCGACCGTCCGCGCGGTGGTCCCCGCACCACCCCCACCGCTCACCGACGAAGCCACCGAGGAAGAGCCCACCGCCGGAGAAGCCGCCGGCGACTCCACCGCCGGGGAGGACACCGCAGGGGAGGACACCTCAGGGGAGGACACCGCAGGCGACTCCACCCCCGGGGAAGCCGCCACCGCGGCCCCGTTAGCGGCCGCGACCTCACCCATGGCCTTCGCCGCCCGCTTCCGCGGCGCCGCCTTCTTCACCGGAGCCGCCTCCGAACCCGCAGCGTCCCCGACAGCACCAGCACCGGCCCCGGCGTCCGCCGGAACCACCCCCGCCGGAACCACCCCCGCCGGAGCATCCCCCGCCTCCAGCATCGCCTGCAGGTTCGTCGCGAACTGCGCCATCATCTGCTCGGTCACCGTGTTGATGACCCCCTGCCCCATCGCCGCCGCCCGCCCGGACAGGTTCACGTCGGCCGACACCGTGCCGCGCGTCGTGTCCCCGTCCGCGACCAGCGACAACCGTGCCGTCGCCTCGGCGGTGCCCTGGCCGCGTGCTTCCTTGGCCTTGCCGCGCAGCACGGCCCGGTGCTCGTCCGGCACCCGCTCCACGACCTCTAACTGTCCCTTGTACTGCATGGTGACCGGCCCGAGCTTCACCTTCATGCCGACCTGGTACGCATCCTCGGACAGGGTGTTGAGCACCTGCGCACCGGGCAGACAGGCGGCGACACGCTCGAAGTCCATCAGCGTCGACCACACCTGATCGATCGGTGCTTTCACGTCGAACGCGCTGTCGAGTTGCATCACTGCATTCCTTTCGATGGGTGCGAAACCGCCGCGGCGACCTCGTCCAGTGCGGCCAGGCTATGCCCGCTGACGAACGCGTCGCAGAAGGGTAGTGCCGCGGCCATCCCGCCGACCTTCGGCGCGTATCCGGTGGCCGCTTTCCGGGGGTTGACCCAGACGATCCGGTGCGCGAGCCGTCGCAGCCGCGCCATCTGCGCGGCGACCTCGGCGGGCGGGTCCTGGGCCCAACCGTCGGACAGGATGACGACGACGGCTCCCCGCGCCGCCCCGCGCCGGCCGTAGGAATCGAGGAACCGTTGGAGCGACCGCGCCAACAGAGTCCCACCCGCCCAGTCCGGGGCGGCGTCGGCGGCGCGGCGCAGGGCCAGGTCGGGGTCGCGGCGGGCGAGCGGGCGGGTCAGCCGCGTCAGCCGGGTGGAGAACACGAACGCTTCGGCCCGTGCGCCGGTCACCGAGCCGTGCAGCAGCGCCAGGAACACCCGGGTGTAGGGCTCCATCGACCCGGACACGTCGCACAGCAGCACCAGCGGCCGCGGACGGCGACGGCGGCGCCGGTGCACCAGTGCGACCGGGTCGCCTCCGGTCTTCCGCGCGTCGCGGACGGTGCGGCGGACGTCGATCCGCTCGCCTTTCCGCCTCGACGCCCGGGAGCGGCGCGTGCGTCGCTGCGGAGTGGCCAGCACGAGCCGCCGGACCAGGTGCCGGACGGCGTCGACCTCGGCGTCGGACAGCTCGGCGAACGCGGTGTGCTGGAGCCGCTCGGTCGTCGAGGCCAGCGCGGGCACCGCCCGGGGTGAGCCGGCACCGTCGCCGGACGACGACGACGACGCGCCGCCCCCGGAGGCCCCCGGCTCGGCGGGGCGGTGGTCGGCCGGCGCCGGCCGGGTGTCGGCGGGCACCGGGGGCGCGGTGGGGTCGCCCCGCGAGTCGGCCAGGTCCACCGGCGGAGCGTCGTCGCCGAAGATCCGGTTGAACACCGCGTCGAACGCGGGGAGCTGGTCGACGTCGGCGACCAGTGTCGTTCGGGCCGTCCAGTACAGCCGGTCCCTGGTCACCGGCGGTACCAGCCGCACCGCCGCCGCGAACCGCGCCGCCCGGTCCGGGCCCGCGGGCACCCCGTCCCGGTGCAGCGCCGCGACGAACCGCACCGCCAGCTCCGCCGGGCGCAGGGCGTCAGGCACGGGCGGCGTCCGTCAGCCAGCCGCGGCCCTGCGCCTGCACCAGCTCCAGGTCGTCCCGGCTCTTCAGGACGCTGCCCAGCGTCCCGAACGCGTCCGTGTCCACGTGCGGAACGCCCAGCAGCGTGAGCGCGGCCACCCAGTCGATCGTCTCGGCGATGCCCGGCGGTTTCTCCAGGTCGAGCCCGCGCATCCGGGAGACCGCCGCGGTGGCCTCCAGGGTCAGCGGCAGCGCGCTGTCGGGCACACGGCGGCGCACGATCTCGGCCGCGCGCTCCGGCGACGGGTAGTCGATCCAGTGGTACAGGCAGCGGCGTTTGAGCGCGTCGTGCAGGTCACGCGTGCGGTTGGAGGTGAGGACGACGATCGGCGGGCGGGCCGCGGTGATCGTGCCGAGCTCCGGGATCGTCACCGACGACTCGGCGAGGAGCTCGAACGTGAACGCCTCGAAGTCGTCGTCGGCGCGGTCCAGTTCGTCGACGAGCAGCACCGCCGGGCGGGGACCCTGGTGTTCCAGCGCGGTGAGCAGCGGCCGCCGCAGCAGGTAGTCGCGGGTGAACAGGTCGGCTTCGGCGAGCCGTTCGTCGCGGGCCTCGGCCATCCGGATCGCGAGCATCTGCCGCGGGTAGTTCCACTCGTACAGCGCCTCGGAGGCGTCGATGCCCTCGTAGCACTGCAGGCGGACCAGCGGGGTGTCCAGCGCGCGGGCCAGCGCTTTCGCGGCCTCGGTCTTGCCGACGCCCGGCTCGCCCTCGAGGAGCACCGGCTGGGGGAGCCGGACGGCGAGGAAGAGCGCGGTCGCCAGCCCGGGGTCGACGACGTAGCCCGCGGTGTCGAGCGCGGTGGCCAGTGCGTCCACGTCGGGGAAGGCAGTGGCCACCTCCGGGGACGCACCGGCCCGGGCGGCCCCGGTCACCCGCGCTCCGCGAGGTAGCGCCGCTTGCATCCCTCGGCGCAGAAGTACACGGGCCCGTCCGCCTGGATCGCGCCCGGCACGATCGCGACGGTCATCCCGCAGATCGGGTCGAGCGCGGTGGCGGGTGCGTCGATCACCGCGATCGGCGTCGTCCCCACCGGAATCACCGGTTGCGCCGGTTGCTGCGAGCGGAGCGCGACGATCTCGGCCAGGATCGAGAGCGCGATCTCGGCCGCGGTTCGCCCGCCGAGGTCCAGCCCGGCGGGGGAGTGCACCCGGGCCCGCTCGGTGTCGCTGACGTCGAGCGACGCGAGGACCGCCGCCCCGCGTTTGCGTGAGGCCACGAGCCCGACGTACGGCACGCCGGCCCGGAGCGCGGCCTCCAGCACCGGCTCCTCGTCGCGACCGTGGGAGGCCACGACGACGGCCGAGGCGCCGTCGAGCGACGTGGACACCTCGAACCCGAGCGGCGCCCCCAGCGCGGCCAGCGACACCCCGATCGGGGTCTCGCCGATCACCGCGAGCCGCGGAGCCGGTGTCCGTGGCTCCAGGAAGATCTCCAGGCTGCCCCCGGACAGGCAGGGGTTCGCCACGGTGACCGCGCCCTCCTCGACGACCGTCGACGGCGCGCCGGCCGAGATCCGCAGCAGCAGGGGGTCGCCGGTGCCCAGCGCGGCCAGCGCGTGCACCCGGACCGACGACTCCGCGCAGGTCCCGCCGACGAAGCCCGCGATGGCTCCGTCGGCGAGCACCAGCGCCGTGTCACCGGCGTGCGCGCTGGCGGGTTTGCCCGCGCGCACGACGGTGGCTTTCACGAACGGCTGCCGGGACCGGGTCAGTTCGGCAGCGAGGTCAGCGATGCTCATCAGATCGGCGGGGTCGCCCGGCCCTGCATCGCCGCCCACACCCGGTCCGGCGTGCACGGCATGTCCAGGTGCGTGACGCCGAACGGGGCCAGCGCGTCGACGACGGCGTTCACCACGGCCGGCGGCGAGCCGACGGTCGCGGACTCCCCGATGCCCTTCGCCCCGATCGGGTGGTGCGGCGACGGGGTGACCGTGAAGTCGGTCTCCCAGTCCGGCACCTCCATCGCGGTCGGGATCAGGTAGTCCATGAACGACCCACCGAGGCAGTTCCCGGACTCGTCGAACCCGATGAACTCCATCAACGCCATGCCGACGCCGTCGGTCAGGCCGCCGTGCACCTGACCCTCGATGATCATCGGGTTGATCCGGGTGCCGCAGTCGTCGACCGCGATGAACCGGCGCACCTTCACGTACCCGGTGCCGGGGTCGACGTCGACGACGCAGATGTACGCGCCGTACGGGAACGTCAGGTTCGGCGGGTTGTACGTGACCTCGGCGTCCAGGTTGCCGTCGATGCCCTCGGGCAGCTCGACGGTGCCGTGCGCGCCCATCGCGATCTCGGCCATCGTCTTGCCCTGGGTGGGGTCACCGGCGACGAACCAGCGGCCCTTCTCCCACTCCAGGTCCTCCGGCCGCACCTCGAGCATCGCGGCCGCGATGTGCTTGGCCTTCTCCCGCACCTTGCGGGTGGCCAGCGCGACCGCGCCGCCGCTCACCGGCGTCGACCGGCTGCCGTAGGTGCCCAGGCCGAACGGTGTGTTGTCGGTGTCGCCGTGGACGACCTCGATGTCCTCGGGCGGGATGCCGATCTCCTCGGCGACGATCTGCGCGAACGTCGTCTCGTGGCCCTGGCCCTGGGTCTGCACCGACAGGCGCACGACGGCCTTGCCGGTGGGGTGGATCCGCACCTCGGCACCGTCGGCCATGCCCAGGCCGAGGATGTCCATGTGGCGCCGGGGCCCCGCGCCGACCGTCTCGGTGAAGAACGAGATGCCGATGCCCATCAGCTCGCCGTTCGCCCGTTTCTCGGCCTGCTCGCGCCGCAGCTCCTCATAGCCCGCGCGGGACAGAGCCAGCCGGAACGTCTTCTCGTACTCGCCCGAGTCGTACTCCCACCCGGTCTTGTTCGCGTACGGGAACTGCTCCGGCCGGATGAAGTTCTTCAGCCGGATCTGCGCCGGGTCGAGTTCGAGCTTGGCCGCGACAATGTCGACCATCCGCTCGATCAGGTACACCGCCTCGGTGACCCGGAACGAGCACGCGTACGCGACGCCGCCGGGTGCTTTGTTGGTGTAGACGCCGGTGACCTTGCAGTACGCGGCCTCGAGATCGTACGAACCGGTGAAGATGTGGAAGAACCCGGCCGGGTATTTCGTCGGGTTCGCGCTGGCGTTGAACGCGCCGTGGTCGGCGATGACGTGCGTGCGCACGGCCAGGATCCGGCCGTCGCGCGTCGCGGCCACGTCGGCCTTCATGATGTAGTCGCGGGCGAACGACGTCGACATCAGGTTCTCCGAGCGGTCCTCGACCCACTTCACCGGCTTGCCGGTGACGATCGAGCCCACGACGGCCAGGATGTAGCCGGGGTAGATGCCGACCTTGTTGCCGAAGCCGCCGCCGATGTCGGGGCTGATCACCCGGATCTTGTGCTCGGGCAACCCGGCGACCAGCGCGAACACCGTGCGGTGGGCGTGCGGGGCCTGGGTGGTCTCGTAGAGCGTCAGCTTGCCGTCGATCGGGTCGTAGTCGGCGATCGCGCCGCAGGTCTCCATCGGCGCCGGGTGCACGCGCGGGTAGATGACCTCCTCCGAGATCACGACCTCGGCCGAGTCGAACACCGCATCGGTGGCCGCGGAGTCGCCGGCCTCCCAGTCGAAGATGTGGTTGTTCGTCTGGCCTTCCTTGTCGTCCCGGATGATCGGCGCGTCCGCGTCGAGCGCCTTCCGCACGTCCACGACCGGTTCCAGAACGTCGTAGTCGACGTCGATCAGCTCGAGCGCGTCGCGCGCGGCGTACCGGTCCTCGGCGACGACGAACGCCACCTCCTGGCCCTGGAAGCGCACCTTGTCGGTGGCCAGCACGGCCTGGACGTCGTAGGAGAGCGTCGGCGCCCAGGCCAGGTTGAGGCCCTCCAGGTCCTTGCCGGTGATGACCGCGAGCACCTTGGGGTGGGCGAGCGCCTCGGTGGTGTCGATCGAGACGATCGTCGCGTGGGCCACCGGGGAGCGCAGGATCGCGCCGTGGAGCATGCCGGGCAGCGCGATGTCGTCGAGGTAACGGCCCTTGCCGCGGACGAAGCGCGGGTCTTCCTTGCGCTGGAGCCGCCCGAACCCGATCGGGCGGTTCTCGTCGGTGGCGGCGGGGTTGGTCTCGGTGACCGTCATGCGGATGCCCCCTCGGACGCGTCAGCGCTGTTCTTCGCGGCCCACCGCACCGAGCGGACGATCGTCGCGTAGCCCGTGCAGCGGCAGATCTGGCCGGAGATCGCGGTGCGGATCTCGGTCTCGTCCGGATCCGGGTTGCGGTCGAGCAGCGCGCGGGCGGTCATCATCATGCCCGGGGTGCAGAACCCGCACTGCAGGCCGTGCTCGGCCATGAATCCCTTCTGGACGGCGTCGAGCTCGCCGTTCTGCGCGAGGCCCTCGACGGTGCGGATCTCGCGCCCGGCGGCCATCGCGGCCAGCACCGTGCACGACTTCACCGGTTCGCCGTCCATCAGCAGCACGCACGTGCCGCAGTTGCTGGTGTCGCAGCCCCAGTGCGTGCCGGTCAGCTTCAGCGTGTCCCGGACGAAGTGCACCAGCAGCGTGCGTGGCTCGGCCTCGGCGGTGACCTCGGTGCCGTTGACCGTCATCGTGATCTGCATCAGCGCACCCGTTCCACGGCGCGCCGGAGCACGCGTTTGGTCAGTTCGGCGGCCAGGTGCCGCTTGTAGTCGATCGGCCCGCGCTGGTCGGCGACCGGGTCGCAGTCCTCGGCGGCGAGCGCGGCCGCGGCGGCGAACGCCTCCTCCGACGGCCGCTCGCCCCGGAGGACGTCCTCGGCCCGCGTCGCGGTGCGCCCGTCCAGCCCGACGGAGGTCAGCCCGATCGCGACGTCCGCGATCGCCCCCGTCTCGTCCAGCGTCACCGACGCGCCCGCGGCGGCGACCGCCCAGTCGCCCACGCGCCGCTCGACCTTCTCGTACGCGCTGCCGGTGCGTGGCGTCAGCGCGAAGCGCACCTCGGTCAGCAGCTCGTCCTGCGCGACCGCGGTCTCGTACGGGCCGCGGTGCAGTTCGGCCATCGAGACGACCCGCTCGCCGTCCAGGCCCCGGATGACGACCTCGGCCCGGAGCACCTCGCACACCGTCGACAGGTCCTCGGCCGGGTCGGCCTGGCAGAGCGAGCCGCCGATCGTGCCGCGGTTGCGCACGACCGGGTCGGCGATGACCTTCTCGGCGTCGACCACGATCGGGAACCGCTGCGCGATCGTCGCGGAGTTGAGCAGCGTCGCGTGCCGGGTCAGCGCGCCGACGCGGATCACGCCGGCGTCCTCGACGATGTAGTCCAGCTCGAAGAGATCGTTGATGTCGATCAGCCATTCGGGCCGGGCGAGCCGCAGCTTCATCATCGGCAGCAGGCTGTGCCCGCCCGCGATCACCCGCGACTCCGGGCCGTGCGTGTGTAACAGGGCCAGCGCGTCCTCGACACTCTCCGCGCGGGCGTAGTCAAAGGGAGCGGGAACTTGCACCTAGGTGCCTCCACATCGAGGGATGGGGATATCCGAACCCGACCTTGTTACCAGCGTTTACAAGTGTCAAGGTCGTCATAAGCGAACGGTTAAGAGGTGTCGGCGATGACCCTGAGCCAGTTGCGCACGTTTGCGTTGGTCGTCCGGCTGGGCTCGCTGCGCGCGGCCGCGGCGGAGCTCGGGGTGAGCGAACCGGCCGTTTCGGCGGCGGTCGCGGCGCTCCGGTCCGAGCTCGGCGATCCGCTGTTCGTGCGGGCCGGCGGGGGCATCGCGTTCACGCCCGGCGGCCGGCGGCTGGCCGTGCACGCCGAGGAGATCGTCGGGCTCGCCGACCAGGCGCGGCGCGAGGTGGCCGAGACCGTCACCGCCACCCGGTCGTTGCGGGTGGCCGCGACCGCGGACTTCGGTGAACACGCGGCCGGCGCGCTGCTCGACGCGTTCACCCGGCGGCTGCCGGACTGCGAAGTGGACCTCGTGGTGCTCGAGGGCGCCGACCTCGCGGACGCGCTGGCGCGGCGCGTCGCCGACGTCGCGCTGGGGCCGCGCCCGGCCGCGGGCGACTCGTTGGACGCCGTCCCGTTCCTGCGCTACCAACGCGTCCTGGTGGCGGATTCACCCCGCGCGGAGCCGCTGCGCCAGGTCTGGCTGACCGGCCCGGCCGGCCTGGAGGAGCTGTCCGAGGAGGGCCGGTGGCTCGCCGGTCTGCCGACCTGGCCCGACCTCGTCCGCTTCCCCACCGAGACCGAGGCCATCGACGCCACCCGCGCCGGCGACGGGGTGATGCTCGCGCTCGGGCACGTCGTGCGGGCCGACCTGCGGCTCGGGACGCTCGTGCGGTTACCGCTGCCGGGCACGCCGGTGCAGGGGCTCTGGTACGCCACCGTGCTCGGGCGGGGCCGGGCGAGTGCGGCGGCCAGGGCGCTGCAGGAGTTCGTCACCACGCCCGGTGCCACCGCCGCGATGCTCGCCCCACCCGGCGCCACCCCGAGCACCCCGCGCCGCCCACCCGTCCACGTGGCTCTGTGGAGCTAACGGGGACGGGCGAACCGCAGCGTCGTCGCGGGGACGAAGATCGCGAGGATCACGCCCGCGTAGAGCAGTGACGCCGCGACCGGGTGCTGCAGCGGCCAGGCCGACGACTCGGCCGGGATCGGGTTCCCGCACAGTTCACGCACGGCCTGCCCGAGCGCGCTCACCGGGTTCCACTCCGCGATCACCCGCAGCCAGCCGGGCATCCCGCCGGTCGGCACCATCACGTTCGACACCATCGAGATCGGCAGCACGACCACCGACAACTGCCCGGCCGCCTCCTGGCTCTTCACGACCAGCCCCAGGTAGAGCCCGACCCAGGTCATCGCGAACTGCACCAGCAGCAGCAACCCCAGCGCGGCCAGCGCCCGGCCGGCCCCGCGCTCGATCCGCCACCCGACGAGCAACCCGATCAGCCCCATCAGGACGAAGTTCACCAGGCCGTAGACACTGGTGGCCGCCGCCTGCCCGAACGGCACCGCGCTGCGGGCGATCGGCATCGAGCGGTACCGGTCGACGACCCCGAGCTGGTTGTCGCGCACCATCGTCACCAGCGGCGGGAGGATGTTCACCGCGATCACGACGAACAGGCCGGGCAGCAGGTACGCCCGGTACCCGCCGCCGGGCACCTCGATCGCGCTGCCGATGATGTAGCCGAACGCGATGACCAGTACGACCGGCCCGGCCAGCGTCAACGCGATTCCGGACGGGTCGTGACGCAGCCGGGTGAGCACCCGCTCGGCCGCGGCCATCCCGTCGACCACCGCACTCGTCATACCACTGCCTCCGTCCGGTCCAGGAACACCTCGTCGAGCGTGGGGCGGCGCAGCCGCACGTCGGCCACCGCGAGCGCGTCGGCGTCGAGGGCGCGCACCACCTCGGGCAGCGTGACGACCCCGGCCGGCACCGCCGCGCTGACCTGGGTTCCGTCGATCACCGGGCTGCCGGTGGCCCAGCGTTCGAGCGTGGTGGCGGCCGCGGTGGCGTCGGTGGGGTGTTCCACCACCACGTCGACGCGCGCGCCGAGGGCGTCCTTCAGCGCGTCCGGGGTGCCTTCGGCGACGACCCGGCCGGCGTCGACGATGACCACCTGCCCGGCCAGCCGGTCCGCCTCCTCCAGGTACTGCGTGGTGAGCAGCACGGTGGTGCCGGCGGCGGCGCGGTCGGTGACCGCCGTCCAGATCTCCTGGCGGCTGCGCGGGTCGAGCCCGGTCGTCGGCTCGTCGAGCACCAGCAGCGCCGGCTCGACCAGGAACGCCGCGATCAGGTCGAGCCGCCTGCGCATCCCGCCCGAGTACGTCTTGACCAGGCGCCGGGCGGCCGGGGCCAGGTCGAACTGTTCGAGCAGCTCGTCGGCCCGCGCTGTGGCGGCGCGGCGGCCCAGGTGCAGCATCAGGCCGAGGATGACCAGGTTCTCCCGGCCGGTCAGGTCGTCGTCGACGGCCGCGTGCTGCCCGGCCAGCCCGATCAGTTCCCGGACGCGCTGCGGCCGGCCGACGACGTCGAACCCGCCGATGGTGGCGTGCCCGGAATCGGGGGTGGCCAGCGTCGTTAGTATCCGTACCGCGGTGGTCTTGCCGGCACCGTTGGGACCCAGCAGTGCGCACACGGTCCCGGCCGGGACGGTCAGGTCGAGCCCGTCCAGCGCGCGGACGTTTCCATAGGTTTTCACCAGGTGGCGGGCTTCGATCATGCGAGCCTCCTCTACTGCGATCGGTGTTCGCAGTAGAGGACGGTACCCGACTGGGTACGGTGTTCGCAAAGGAGGTGCGATGAACGACCCGATCTGGCTCCGGCCTGAACGCACCGGGCACGGGCCGGCGCCGGAGTACAGCCGCGAGCGGATCGCCGCCGCGGGGATCGCGCTGGCCGACGCGTCCGGGCTGGCCGCGGTGTCGATGCGCAAGGTCGCCGGGGCGCTCGGCGCCGGTACGGCGTCGCTCTACCGGTACGTGGCCACCCGGGACGAGCTGGTGGACCTGATGGTCGACGCGGTCACCGGCGAGCTCGCGTACCCGAAGCCGGTCAGCGGCGACTGGCTCGCCGACGCGCTCTCGATCGGCCGCGACCTACGTGGGCTCTACCGGCGTCATCCCTGGATGGTCGAGATCCACCCCGGCGCCACCGGCATCGGGCCGAACGGAGTGGCCTATCTGGAGCAGGGGCTGGCGGCGCTGAGCGCGCTCGACCGGCCGGCGCAGGCCAAGCTCGAGGCGGTGGCGATGCTGAGCGGCGTCGTCAGCCTGTTCGCCCGGGACGAGCTGTCGACCCGCTCGTCGACGACGGCCGACGGGCGGGCCGCGACCGCGCGCTACCTGGCCGCGGTCGTCACGCCGGAGCGCTATCCGCACCTCGCGGCGATGTTCGGGTCGGCGGCGGGGCCGGGGCCGGGGGCCGACGAACTCTTCGAGCGGGTGATCTCCGCCCTGCTCGGCGGCCTGCTGAACGCGTGACGGGGCCGCCCCCTCGTAGGGAGCGGCCCCGGAGTGCTCAGAGCTGGTCGATCACGCGCTGGGCGACGGTCTTCTCCACGGCGATGTTCTCGGCGCTGCCGCCGTCGCCGCCCTTGCTCGTCGAGTAGACGTCGATCGAGAGGTCGCCGCTGCGGACGTAGAGGTGACCGGAGCTGGTGAACGCCTCGTCGCCCACGCCGTCGAAGTCCTGCGCGGCGGGGTCGCGCACCGCGAAGTCGTCGGCCGAGGTCGGCGACAGGCTCAGCACGAGCACACCCTGCTCCAGCTGCCACTGGCAGTACCGGGTGGTGCCCGCGGTGGAGTTGTCGCGGTCGATCTGGGTTATCTCTCTACCGGTGAACTGGTTGACCTCGGCGGGTGTCAGCAGCTTGCACGGGTTCAGCTGGTTGACGTCGGTGCCGAGCCCGTCGGAGGCGGCCTGGCCGTCGTCGGAGGCGGTCGCGGCGCTCGACGGCTGCTGCGCGGCACCCGTGGGCGTCGTCGAGGGGGAGGAGCCGTCGGTGGAGATCGTGATCTTGCCGCAGCCCGTCAGGGCGAAGACGCCGGTGGTGGCGGCCGCGGCGAGCAGCAGGCGGAGAGTCCGGGCGGTCATGGTGCGTACTCCTCGAGTGGGGTGGCGGCCGCGGGGTCTCTCTGGCCGTACGCACAGGGTCCAGGTTTCCGCAGGCAGGGACGATCGGTGACACGACGTGCGGACTGTTCGTCCGATGACACATCTGCCGAAAAGGCGTTCGCGCATCAGGGCCACCACTGATGCGCGAACACCGCTCAGGCTGCTTGGAAGGACCGCTTCGCCAGGCCGAGGAAGAAGCCGTCGACGGTCGTGGTCACCGGCGCCTCGGGGTTCGCGGCCGCGCCGAGCGCGACGAAGAGCGGCGTGAAGTGCTCCACGGTCGGGTGCGCGTACGGCATGCCGGGCGCCCGGTCGCGGAACGCCGCCAGCTCGTCGACGTCACCGCGGGCCAGCGCGTCGGCGGCCCACGCGTCGAACTCGGCCGACCAGCCCGGTGCCTTCGCGTCGAGCGAGTAGTCGCGCAGGAACTGCAGGCCGTGCGTCATGAAGCCGGAGCCGATCACCAGGACACCCTGTTCACGCAGCGGCCGGAGCCGCTCGCCGAGGGCCAGCAGCCGCGCCGGGTCGTGCGTCGGGATGCTCATCTGCAGCACCGGGACGTCGGCGTCGGGGTACATCACCTTCAGCGGCACCCAGGCGCCGTGGTCGAGGCCGCGCTCGCGGTGCTCGTAGACCGTCTCGGTGTCGGGCAGCACCGCGAGCAGCTGGGACGCGAGGTCGGTCGAGTCCGGAGTGTCGTAGCGCATCCGGTAGTAGCGGGGGTCGAAGCCGCCGAAGTCGTAGACCGGCGTGGTGTTGGCCCCGGTGCTGCTCACCGAGAGCGGCGCCATCTCCCAGTGCGCCGAGATGATCAGGATCGCCTTCGGCTTGGGCAGGGACCGCGCCCAGGCGAACAGCTGGTCCATCCAGGTGGCGTCCTCGAACAGCGGGGGAGCGCCGTGGCTCAGGTAGAGGGAGGGGAGCGGACCGTCCTCGGGCGTCCAGAGCGCGTGCGGCGCCGCCGCCGCGGTCTTCTCCAGGTGCGTGTCGAACGGGTGCATGGTCACGGCCCCTTAACTAGTTGAACCTTTAACCACCGTACGGTTCGAAAGTTGAAGCGTCAACTTATGGCGTACACTGGAGGGGTGGAATCCGAAGCCCCCTGGCTCGACGCCGACCAGCAGCGCACCTGGCTGCGCCTGGCCGGTCTGCTGATCAAGCTCCCCGCGGCGCTCGACACGCAGCTCCAGCGCGACGCCGGGGTGAGCCACTTCGAGTACATGGTGCTGTCGCGGCTCTCCGAAGCTCCGAACCGGACGCTGCGGATGAGCCAGCTGGCCGAGCTGGCGAACGGCTCGCTGTCGCGCTTGTCGCACGTGGTGAAACGCCTGGAGCTGCGGGGCTGGGTGCGGCGCGAACCGTGCGCCGAGGACGGCCGCGCGACGAACGCGGTGCTCACCGAGGACGGTTGGGAGAAGGTCGTGCGCACCGCACCCGGCCACGTGGCCACCGTGCGTTCGCTCGTCGTCGACCCGTTGACCCCGGCGGAACTGGCCCGCTTCGGTGATCTGGTCGGCACCTTGCTGGCTAAGGTCGACCCGGACGAGACCTGCCCGGGCCAGCCCTGATCCGCGCGGTGACGATGCCGGGGTCACGCACGAACCGGCGGGGGTTAGCTGACCAGTTCGTAACCGGCCTCGTCCACCGCGGCTCGTAGTTGGTCGACGTCGACCGGGGCGTCGCTGGTCACGGTCACCGAGCCGGCGGCCAGGTCGACCTCGACCGCGGTGACGCCGGGTACCTCGCCCACCTCGGACGTCACCGCGTTCACGCAGTGCTGGCAGGTCATCCCGGTCACCGGGTAGGTCGCCGTAACAGACATGGATCTCTCCCTAGGATCGAACGAGACGCGCGATCGCCTCGGAAGCCTCGCGGACCTTCGCGTCCGCCTCCGGGCCGCCGTTACGGGCGGCGTCGACCACGCAGTGCGCCAGGTGCTCGTCGAGCAGGCCGAGCGCCACCGACTGGAGGGCCTTCGTCGCGGCGGAGACCTGGGTGAGGATGTCGATGCAGTACTCCTCCTGCTCGACCATGCGCTGCAGCCCGCGGATCTGCCCCTCGATCCGCCGCAACCGTTTGAGGTAGGCGTCCTTGTCGGCGATGTACGCGTGTGCCATGCGCCTACTCTACCCCCCTAGGGTACCTGGGGCGCCCGGCGGGACGTCGAGCAGATCGACGCCGAGGGTGATCGCGCCCAGGTAGGCGTCGCCGAACCGGCGCACGGCCAGCAGCAGCGAGTCCTGGAAGAACAGGTCCGACCGGTTGCGCGGCGCGCCGGGGCGGTACGGGGGTGTGCGGTGCGCCTCGTCGTTCGTCGCGTCGTCGAAGAACAGTTGGGTGCAGAGCACGGTGCGGCGCCGGAGGTACACCTTGACGTGGACGTGCGGCGCCCGCCCGACGTACCAGCCGGGGTAGATCGTGGTGAACCGCGCGACGCCGTCCGCGCCGGTGGGCTGGGCGCCGCGCAGGTACGTGCCGTCGTCGGCGGGCTGGGCCTCGGCGTCGCCGACGCTGTAGGAACCGTCGGACGTGCGGGTGTCGTAGCCCATCGGGTCGCCGGTCGGGTCGGCCGCGGGCCGTTCGGCGCCCCGCGTGTTCGGCCAGCCGAGCGGCGGGTTCGCCGGTGCGGTGCGGTCCGGCCCGTCGAAGCCGGAGTAGCGCCCGGCCGCGTCGCAGTGCCAGATCTCGACCACCGCGTCGCGCACCGGCGCCCGTCCGCAGCCGGCGCCGTCGACGACCCGGAGCGCGAGCCGGAGGGTGGTGCCGCGGCGGGTCTCCCGCAGGTCGCTACGCAGCCGGTCGACGTCGAACCAGTACGGGCCCTGTGCGAGTTGGACGGACGGGCGGCAGGTGCCGGCGTCGCGCAGGAGCGCGTCGGTGGCGGCTTCGACGGTGCCTCCGGTGACCACGCCACCGGCCCCGCCCGGCGCGGTGCGGCAGCCGGCGAGAAGGCCGGCCCCGAACACCAGCGCGGTGCGCCGACTGAAGCGTCTATTTCCGGAACCGCCGGTTTGTCGCATTCGTGGAGTGTGGCCCAATCGGCCGGTGCGGCGCGGCCCCGCGTTTACGGACCGACGCGCCGGGAAGCCGACCGCGTGGAACGCAACGTGCTGTCCGGAGCGCTGCTCGGTCTCGGGGTCGCGGCGTTCGTCGACGAGACGATCTTTCACCAGCTGCTGCACTGGCATCACTTCTACGACAAGTCGACCACCGCGGCCGGGCTGGTCTCCGACGGGATCTTCCACGCGGCGAGCTGGTTCGCGACCGTGGCGGCGCTGTTCCTGCTGGCCGACCTGCGGCGGCGCCGGGCGTTCGCGGCGCGGCGCTGGTGGGGCGGGCAGCTGGCCGCGGCCGGTGCCTTCCAGCTCTACGACGGTACGGTCCAGCACAAGCTGCTGCGCCTGCACCAGATCCGCTACCACGTCGACGTCGCGCCCTACGACTGGGCGTGGAACGTCGTCGCGGTGGTGCTGCTCGCCGCCGGCGCGACCCTGCTGATCCGGGCCCGCCGGGTCGCGACGTGAACCACGGGTGGTCGGCGGCGGGGCTGCTGCTGATCGGGTCGGCCCTGGTGGTGCCGCTGGTCGTCTACCGGCTCGCGGTGAGCGAGGTCGGGCCCGGCTGGCCGGCGCGGTACCGCGCCTGCTGGGCGGGCGGGCTCGGTGTCCTCGGCGTCGGCGTCCTGCTCCCCGGCCACGGGTTCACCCACCAGGTGCTGAGCCACCTGCTCGTCGGCATGGTGGCCCCGCTTCTGCTCGCGCTCGGCCGGCCGGTCCGGCTCGCGCTGCGCGCGCTGCCGGTGGCCCGTGCCCGCACGCTCGTGCGTCTGCTCCGCTCACTCCCGCTGCGGACGCTCGGCAACCCGGCGATCGCCGCGCTGCTGAACGTCGGAGCGCTCTGGCTGCTCTGGACCACGCCGTACGCCGACCACCCGCTCGTCCACGTCCACATGCTGCTGGCCGGCTACCTGTTCACGGCCGCGATCCTCGGCACGCACCCCCGCCCGGCCGGGTTCCGGTTCCGGGCGGCGGTGCTCGTCGCGGCGTCGGCCGGGCACGGCATCCTGGCCAAGTACCTCTACGCGCGGTCGCCGGGCGCCGAGCCGGGCGCGCTGCTCCTCTACTACGGCGGTGACGCGGTCGACCTCGTCCTCGCCGTGCTGTTCTGCCGGGCCTGGTTCCGGACGCTCAGTCCCCGTCGTAGCGCTGTTCCCGCCACGGGTCGCCGTAGTTGTGGTAGCCCGCCCGCTCCCAGAAGCCCTTCTTGTCGGTGACCAGCAGCTCCAGCCGCTTCACCCACTTGGCCGACTTCCAGAAGTACAGGTGCGGCACGAGCAGCCGCACCGGACCGCCGTGCTCGGGGTGCAGCGGCTTGCCGTCGTAGCCGAAGGCCAGCCAGGCCTTCCCGCCGCGCAGGTCGGCCAGCGGCAGGTTCGTCGTGTACCCGCCGTAGGAGTGCACGAGCACGTGTTCGGCCGCGGTCTCGACGCCGTCGAGCAGCGTGTCGAGCGACACGCCCTCCCAGGTCGTGCCGAACTTCGACCACTTGGTGACGCAGTGGATGTCGACGGTGGGGTTCGCCGTCGGGAGCGCCTGGAACTCGCTCCACGACCAGGTGCGGCTCGTGCCGTCCTCGGTCGTCAGCGTGAATTCCCAGGTGTCCAGCGGCACTCGGGGGGTGGGCCCGGCGGAGAGCACCGGGAAGCCGTTCGTCTCGTACTGGCCGGGCGGGAGCAGGCCGGTCGCCGACCGCCGCCGGCCCTGGAAGCCGGGAGAAAAGATCGCCACGGACGTCAGTGTGCACCGCTCAGCTCCGGAAGTTCCCGGCCGATGGGAGAAGCTGTGACTTCTTCCGCGGTGGCCGGGGTGACTCGACCCGATTTGGCCGACGCGCGGCGCGCGGTGGAGCGGATCTACGGTCCGCAGGCGCCCGGCATCTGGGCCGAGCTCCTGTCCACCGCCCGGCTGCACGGCACCGAGACCGACCCCGGGGCGATCGACCGCCTGCTCGACGCGATGCGGTCGGCGGCCCCGGTCACCGCGCTCTGTGGTGAGGCGCTGGCGATCCGGCTCGCCAGCTACGACCGCCTCGCCCAGGTCTACGAGCTGATGCGGAGCAGTGCGCCGTGAAGCGGATCACCGACGCCGACCTGGACGCGCTGTCGTCCTTCGCGCGACTGAGCGCGCTCGCCCGGTACGACCTCGCCGACCCGGACCTGGTCGAGGAGCTGGACGCGATCGCCGCGAGCACGGCCGAGCGGCTGCGCCAGCCGATCGCGATGACCAACCTGATGCTCGACTCCGCGGCGGTGGTCCGGGGCAGCTACGGGCTCGACGAGTACGGCGACGCCGTGAACGTGCCGATCGAGTGGTCGTTCTGCGTCCGCGCGGTGCGGTCGGGGCGCCCCCAGGTCGTGACCGACATGTCACGCGACCCGGAGGAGCACGACAACCCGCTCGTCGTCCACCAGGGTGTCCGCAGTTACGCGGGGGTGCCGCTGAGCACGCCGGACGGTCAGGTCATCGGCACGCACTGCGTGATCGGTCTGGAGCCGCGCGAGTTCACCGACGCCGAACTCGCGACGCTGAGCACCGCGGCGGCCCAGGTGCTCACCACGCTCGAGCGCTACGCGAAGGATTGATTCGCCGAGCAAGATGGTGTTTTTGTCATAATTTAGCTGGTTAACTCTTCGTGGTGAAGCGCGTGGCGAAATCCGGGCCGATGGCCCGGATGCGGGACGTCGTGCTGCCGGCCGGCGTGTGGCTGCTGCTCTGCGCGGTCGTGGCGGCGACGTTGTCGTGGGCGCAGCGCTCCAGCCGGGACGACCTGGAACAGCGCTTCGACGTCCGGGTGTCGCTCGGCAGCCAGTTCGTGGCCAGCTACGTGCAGGACCTGCTCTCGCGCGAACGCCAGCAGGCCACCACGTTCCTGGCCGCGGAGACCGTGGACGACGCCGACTTCCGGCGTTCGGTCACCACGTTCGGTTACCCCGCCGCCGTGCTCCTCGACGCGCGCGGTCGCGTGCTCCACGTCGCGCCGCCGAACCCCGCGCTCATCGGCCGGAACCTGCTCCGGCCGGAGTACCCGCACCTGACGACCGCGCTCCGCACCGGCGTGCCCGCGGTGTCGCCGGTCGTACCGTCGGCCAGTGGGCGGCTCGCGGTGACCGCGTTCGCGATGCCGTACGACACCCCGTACGGCCGCCGCGTGTTCTCCGGCGCGGTCGAGGTCGCCCGCAGCCCGCTCTCGGCCTACCTCGCGAAAGCGCTGACGATCCCGGGCAACCGGGTCTACCTGACCGACGGCGCGGGCCGCGTGGTGGCCGCGAACCGGTCGGTCACCGGCCGGAACCAGACGTTGGACACGGCCGAGCCGACGATGGCCGCGATGCTGGCGCGACACCCGGCCGGCCGGGTCTTCGACGGGTACGGGTCCGGCGGCCGACGCTGGACGTTCAGCAGCTACCCGGTCTCGGGCACCGGCTGGCGCCTGGTCGCGACGGTGCCGGACGAGTCGCTCTACGCCCCGCTCTCCGGCGCGACGACCGGGGGACGGGTCGGGCTGGCCACCGCGGCCGCCGTCGGGTTGATCGCGGTGTTCATCTCGGCTCGCGGCTCGCGCAGCCGCCGCGCGCTCCGGCTGAGCGAACAGCGGTTCCGGACCGTCTTCGACCATTCGCTCGCCGGCATGGCGCTCATCGATCCGACCGGCCGCATCAAGCAGGTCAACCGGGCGTTCGGCGCGATGCTCGGGCGGCCGCCGGACGCCCTCGCCGGAGTGTTGTTCGCCGAGGTCACGCACCCGGAGGACGTGCCGGGGACCGAAGCGGCGATGCGCGAGACGCTGGCCGGGGCCACCCCTGGCTTCACCCGGGAGCAGCGCTACCGGCACGCGGACGGGCGGGTCGTGCACGGCGCCACGACCGTGACGCTCCACCGCGACCTGGAGAACGCGCCGGTGCGGTTCACCGCGCAGGTCGTCGACGTCACCGAACGCAAGCGGCTGGAGGAGGAGGAGGCGGCGGCGCGGGCCCAGCTGGCCGAACACGCCGACGAGCTGGAACGGATCAACGGCAACCTGACCGACGCCAGGGACCGGATGGCCGACTTCGTCGCGATGCTCTCGCACGACGTGCGCCAGCCGATCACCGGCATCCTGGGTTACACCGAGACCCTGGCCGACGACTGGGACCAGCTACCCGACCAGCGAAAACAGCAGTACCTGCGGGGGATAGAGGCCGCCGGGCGGCGGCTGAACGGGCTGGTCGAGGACATCCTCACGGTGGCCCAGCTCGACGCCGGCGTGCTCACCCCCAAGGTGGTGCCGGTCGGCCTGCGCGAGGCGTTGCGCGACGCCGTGGTCACGCTGCCGCCGGACCAGGCGCTCGACGTCACGATCTCGGTGCCGGAGGACGTCCGGGTGCGTGCCGACCCCGGACACCTGCAGCAGATCGTCACCAACCTGCTCGGCAACGCGGTGAAGTACGGGGCGCCGCCGTTCGATCTCACCGCGCGCGCGGAGGACGGCACGGTCGAGCTCGCGGTCTGCGACCACGGCGAGGGGGTGCCGGCCGACTTCGTCCCGTACCTGTTCGAGCGGTTCAGCCGGGCCGAGACCGGCGTCGCGACCACCAAACGGGGCACCGGGCTCGGGCTCTACATCGTGCGCACGCTCGCCGAGGCCGGCCGGATCGGGCTCGCCTACCGGCCCAACCGCCCGACCGGCGCGTGTTTCCTGGTGCGCCTGGCCGCCGCGGAGACGGCGTCGGCTACCCGGACCGGGGCCACCGCCGCCGGACGCGGAACGTGATGCCGGCCGCGTCGAGCCGCTCGACCAGCCGGGCGCCCATCGCCGCGGCCGTGGTCACCTGCCCGGCGGTGGCCGGCAGTTCGTCCAGGGCCAGGCAGAGCGTCGACTCGCCGAGCATGATCGCGGTCGACGCGTAACCGGGGTCGAGGTCGCTGTGCACCTCGGTCAGCACGCGCGTGCCGTCCGCGGCCACCCCGCTGAACCGCACCGACATCCAGCCGGCGAGCCGCTGCTCGGCGGTGGGCCCGGAACCGGACGCGAACCGCCCGAGCAGCCGCTCGCGAGCCGGCGCCCACGACGCCGCGGCGGCGATCGCGGCCGTGCCGGCGAGCGCACCGGCCACGTGCACCGGCGACGGCAACGCCAGGTACTGCCCGTAGGTGAAGCCGGGCCCGTACCCCAGCGCGGCCGCCGACCGCCCGACGATCTGCGGGTCGAGCGTCGGCATCGGCAGGGTCCAGAGGCCCACCGGGTGGGTGCGGGGGAGCAGCCGGAGCGGCTCGGCCCCGGGCGCGGGGTCGCGGCGACGGCGCTCCCGGGCCGCCTGCCGGGCCGCGCCGGCGTCGGCGACCGCGCCCACCAGCGAGTGCACGGTGCCCGCCGACGCCCGGCCGGAGACCCGGTAGAAGCTCTCCACCCGTAACGGCACGCCGCCCGGCAGCTGCTGGACGGTGAACCACGTGCCGAGGTCGGCCGGGATCGAGTCGAACCCGCACGCGTGCACGAGGCGGGCGCCGGTCCGCACCGCGGTCGCGTGGTGGCGCAGGTAGGTCTCGTCGACGAAACGCGGCTCACCGGTCAGGTCGGTGTAGTCGGTGCCGGCGGCGGCGCACGCGGCCACCAGCGGGTCGCCGTACTTCACGTACGGCCCGACGGTGCTGGCCACCACCTCGGTCGACTCGGCGAGCCGGCGCAGCGACGCGGCGTCCCCGGCGTCGGCGTGCAGCAGGGGCAGTTCGGCCGCCCGACGACCGAGCCGCCCGCGGACCTCGGCCAGTTTTCCGAGGTCGCGGCCGGCGAGGGCCCAGCGGAGCCCGGCGGGCGCGTGCGCTGCCAGGTACTCCGCGGTCAGGCCACCGGTGAAGCCGGTGGCGCCGTACAGGACCAGGTCGTACGAGCGTGCCATTGACCGAGGCTACCCAGTCTGGTCACGCCCGTACCCACATCACTGGAGCTCGTGCTCCGCCTTGCGTCGAGCGCCGCGCCGGGTGGCCTCGTGCCGCCCGGCCTCGTGCCGCCCGGGGTGCCGGACGCCGCGCCGGGGGAGCGTGCTCACCGGTGCGGGCCGCTCCTCGGGCGCACCGCTCGGCACGTGCGAGGCCGGCTCGTCCGCGACGGTCGCCGCGCCGACCAGCGCGGGCTCCGCGCCGTCCACGGAGGAGGCGGCCGCACCCGAAGCGGCCGCACCCGAAGCGGCCGCACCCGAAGCGGCCGCACCCGCCGCGGACGCCGCCGGGGTGTCGCCGACCGAGCTGCGCAGCGCGACCTCGCGGATGAACAGCACCGCGACGAAGGCCAGCAGCGCGAACGGAGCCGCCACCAGGAAGACGTCGCCGGCCGCGTGGCCGTAGGAGTCCATCACGATCGAGCGGATCGGGGCCGGGAGCGTGGAGAGGTCGGGCAGGCTGCCGTCACCCGAGCCGGCCGAGTTCACGCCGATGGCGCGCAGCCCCGACTCGAGGTAGCCGGTGACCCGGTGCCCGAGCACCGCGCCGAGCGCGGAGACGCCCACCGCACCGCCGAGGCTGCGGAAGAACGCGACAGTGGAGCTCGAGGTGCCCAGCTCGCTGGTCTTCACGGTGTTCTGCACGGCCAGCACCAGGTTCTGCATGGTCATCCCGAGGCCGACACCGATCACGGCCATGAAGATCGCCAGGTGCCAGTACGGGGTGTCGGCCCGGGCGGTGCCCATCAGCCCGAACCCGACCGTGACCAGGAAGGCACCGGCCACCAGGAACCGCTTCCACCGGCCGGTCGCGCTGATGATCTTCCCGGAGATCGTCGAGGAGAGGAACAGCCCGCCGATCATCGGCAGCGTGAGCAGGCCGGACGCGGTCGGCGACTCGCCCCGGGCGATCTGGAAGTACTGGCTGAGGAAGACGCTCGCACCGAACAGCCCGACGCCGACGAAGAGGCTGGCGATGGTGGCGAGCAGGACGGTCCGGTTACGGAACAGCCCGAGCGGGATGATCGGCTCCGAGGCCCGCGACTCCGCCCAGACGAAGAGCGCGCCCAGCAGCAGAGCGCCCGGCACCATCACCGCGGTCTGCCACGACACCCAGTCGAACTGCGAGCCGGCGAGCGACACCCAGATCAGCAGCAGCGACACGGCCGCGGTCACCAGGGTGGCGCCCAGGTAGTCGATCCGGACCCGGCGCTTGACCACCGGCAGGTGCAGCGTCTTCTGCAGGACGAACAGCGCCAGCGCCGCGATCGGAACACCCACGTAGAAGCACCAGCGCCAGCCGAGCCAGTCGGTGTCGACGATGACGCCGCCGATCAGCGGGCCGGACACGGTGGCGACCGCGAAGACCGCGCCGAGGTAACCGGAGTACCGGCCGCGCTCCCGCGGCGAGATCATCGCGGCCATGATCACCTGCGCGAGGGCGGTCAGGCCGCCGACGCCGATGCCCTGGATCGTGCGTGCGGCGATGAGCTCGCCGATGTTCTGCGACAGGCCGGCGATCGCCGAACCCGCGACGTAGATGACCAGCGCGATCTGGACCAGCGTCTTCTTGCTGGTCAGGTCGGCGAGCTTGCCCCAGATCGGGGTGGTGGCGGTGGTGGCCAGCAGCGTGCTGGTGACCACCCAGGTGTAGGCCGACTCACCGCCGTGCAGGTCGGTGAGGATCGTCGGCAGCGCGTTGGTCACGATCGTGGACGACAGGATCGCCACGAACATGCCCAGCAGGAGACCGGTGAGGGCCTCCAGGATCTGACGGTGCGACATCGGCTCCGCAGTCGGTGGCGCTCCAGCGGTAGCAGTCGTCATTCCCAGCCTTCGTTCCGCGATAGGTCTTTGATGCATGCAACTTTATCTCGTCAGTTGCTTGGTGCAACTTTATATCTTGTGATGTGGCTAACTACCTAAAACGGGCATGAAGTACGTATGACGCCGGGGACGCTCTCGCGCACTCAGATGAACCTGGTCTTCACGACGATCCTGCTCGGCATGCTGCTGGCCGCCCTGGACCAGACGATCGTCAGCTCGGCGTTGCCGACGATCGTCGCCGACCTCGGCGGCGCGGGGCACATGGCCTGGGTCGTGACCGCCTACCTGCTCACCGAGGCCGTGTCCGCGGTGCTGGTGGGCAGGTTCGGCGACCTGTTCGGGCGCAAGCTGATCTTCCAGTCCTCCGCGGTCTGCTTCGTGCTCGGCTCCGCGGTGGCCGGCGTCGCGCACTCGATGACGTTGCTGATCGTCGGGCGGGCGATCCAGGGGATCGGTGGCGGCGGGCTGATGGTCACCGCGCAGGCCCTGATCGCCGACGTGATCCCGCTGCGTGACCGCGGCCGCTACCAGGGCGCGCTGGGTGCGGTCTTCGGGCTGACCACCGTCCTCGGCCCCACGCTCGGCGGCCTGTTCGCCGACCACGCGTCCTGGCGCTGGTGCTTCTACGTCAACCTGCCGGTCGCGGTCGTCATGGTCGTCCTGGCCGCGCGCACGATCCCGTCGGTCACGCGGACGACGAAACCGCTCATCGACTACCTCGGCATCGTGCTGGTGACGCTCGGCGTCGTCTCGCTGATCCTGGCGCTGGAGTGGGGCGGCGACGAGTACGCCTGGACCTCGCCGATGATCCTCGGGATGTTCGGCTGCGCGGCCGCGTTCTTCGCGCTCTTCGTCTTCGCCGAGAAGCGGGCCGCCGAGCCGATGCTGCCGCTGCGGCTGTTCGCCAACCCGGTCTTCGCCGTGTGCGGCGTCCTCAGCTTCGTCGTCGGGTTCGCGATGCTCGGCGCGATGACGTTCCTGCCCTCGTACCTGCAGTACGTCGACGGCGTCTCGGCCACCGGCTCGGGCTTCCGCACGCTGCCGCTGATGGCCGGGCTGCTGGTCATGTCGGTGCTCAGCGGCTCGGTGATCAGCCGCACCGGCCGCTACAAGGCGTTCCCGGTCGCCGGCACCGCGGTGATGACGCTCGGGCTGGCGCTGATGTCGACGATGGACCGGGACACCGGCGTCGCGCTGGAGTCGCTGTACATGTTCGTGCTCGGTGCGGGCCTGGGCCTGGCCATGCAGGTGCTGACGATCGCGGTGCAGAACACCGTCGCCTACCGTGACCTCGGCACGGCGACGGCCGGCGTGACGTTCTTCCGCACGGTCGGTGGCGCCGTGGGAACTGCCGTCTTCGGGACACTCTACGCGAACCGGCTCTCCCAGGAGCTGACCACGGCGTTCGGGGTGTCGCCGACCGTTCCGCCGGACACCGTGGCCGACCCGACCGCGCTGCACCGCCTCCCGGCCGTCGACGCCGCCCCGTTCATCGGCGCCTACGCGTCGGCCATCGGGCACGTCTTCGGCTGGGTGGTGCCGATCGCGGTGGTCGGCTTCCTGGTGTCGCTGGTGCTCAAGCAGGTACCGCTGCGGAACACCGCCCGGGCCGGCGCCACCGACGTCGGCGAGGGCTTCGGCACGCCCGACACCGCCGACGCCGACCGGCAGCTCGAACGCACGGTGGCCCAGCTGATCCGCCGGGGCGCGGCCACCGCCGCTCCGGAGGTGCTGGCCGGGTCGGGGACCGCGCTCGAGCCCGGAGAGGCCTGGGTGGTCGGCCAGGTGCAGCTGCGTGCGCGCCGGGGGAGCCCGCCGACGCTGGAGGAGATCGCGGCCGCGCACCGCGTCCCGGCGGACGTGCTGGCGCCGGTGTTCCTGCAGGCGGTCGAGGACGGTCACCTGCGTGCGGACGGCGCCGGGCTGGCGCTCACCGAGCGCGGCGCCGAGGCGTTCGGTCAGGTCGCCGCGGCCTGGCGGCGGTGGCTCGTGGGCCAGCTCGAGGACTGGGACACGACCGATCCCGTCGATCGTGCGCGCCTCGATCGTGCGATCGATACGCTCGCGGATCGGCTACTGGACG
The DNA here is from genome assembly GCF_039524755.1 of Cryptosporangium japonicum. Classification (NCBI taxonomy): domain Bacteria; kingdom Bacillati; phylum Actinomycetota; class Actinomycetes; order Cryptosporangiales; family Cryptosporangiaceae; genus Cryptosporangium; species Cryptosporangium japonicum. The sequence continues at coordinate 37,290 of NZ_BAAAGX010000020.1, read as the reverse complement.
AAGAGCAGCTGATACGGACATAATGGTAATAATCGCTCGCAAAACGGTGACGGTTGCACCGTCAGCGCCGTAACGGGTCCGTAACGAGCCTTCCCGTGGAGCCTTTGCAGTCGATAAGTTCCCGGCCACAACAATTGCCGATGTCCTCTGGCGACATCGGCCCTTCAATGGGGAAGGCGGGACACCCTATGCGCATGCGTGCGCTCGGAATGGTCGCTGTCAGCGCCGCGATGGCGCTCGTCCTGGCGGCATGCGGTGGCGACGACTCGTCGTCGTCCGACAACGCGAGCTCCGGCAGCAGCTCGGGGTCGGTCAAGGGCAAGGTCGGGGTCATCCTCCCCGACACCCAGTCGTCCGCTCGCTGGGAGAGCTTCGACAAGCCGCTGCTCACCAAGGCGTTCCAGGAGGCCGGCGTCGACGCCGACATCCAGAACGCGCTCGGCGACAAGAGCAAGTTCGTGTCGATCGCCGACGGCATGATCCAGGAGGGCGTCTCCGTCCTCGCGATCGTGAACCTCGACTCCGCGACCGGCGCCCAGGTTCAGGCCAAGGCCAAGGCCGCGGGCGTGAAGACGATCGACTACGACCGTCTGACCCTCGGCGGCACCGCCGACTACTACGTGTCGTTCGACAACGTGAAGGTCGGCGAGCTGCAGGGCCAGGGCCTGGTCGACGCTCTGACCAAGTCCGGCAAGAAGAACCCGACGTACATCGACCTCAACGGGTCGCCGACCGACAACAACGCCACGCTGTTCAAGCAGGGCTACGACTCGGTGCTCTCGAAGCAGACCGGCTGGAAGAAGGTCGGCGACCAGAGCGTCCCGGACTGGGACAACGCGAAGGCCGTCACGATCTTCGAGCAGCTGCTCACCGCGGCCGGCGGCAAGGTCGACGGCGTTCTGGCCGCCAACGACGGCCTCGGCAACTCGGCCATCACGGTGCTGAAGAAGAACGGCCTGAAGGTCCCGGTGACCGGCCAGGACGCGACCGCCGGCGGTCTGCAGAACATCCTCGCCGGCGACCAGTACATGACGGTCTACAAGCCGATCAAGGACGAGGCCGAAGGCCTGGTCAAGCTCACCGTCTCGCTGCTCAAGGGCGAGAAGGGCGAGACCACCGGCACGGTCGAGGACACGCAGGGCAAGCGTCAGGTTCCGTCGCTGCTGCTCACCCCGAAGGCGATCACCAAGGAGACGGTCAAGGACGTCGTCGCTGACGGCTTCGTGACCAAGGCCGAGCTGTGCACCGGCAAGTACGCCGCCATGTGCACCGAGGCCGGCGTCGCCTGATTCGTTGTTCGCGCCGGCGGGCTCTGCCCGCCGGCGCTTTCTCCTGAAGGAGCCGCAGCGATGGCGGACACCCCCATCCTCGAACTACGCAAGGTCAACAAGAGCTTCGGACCGGTCCAGGTCCTGCACGACATCGACCTCTCGGTCTACCCGGGTCAGGTCACCGCGCTCGTCGGCGACAACGGCGCGGGCAAGTCGACGCTCATCAAGTGCATCGCCGGCATCCACCACGTCGACTCCGGTGAGTTCTTCTTCGGGGGCAACCAGGTCACGCTGGGCAGCCCTCGCGACGCCGCCGCGCTCGGCATCGAGATCGTGTACCAGGACCTCGCGCTCGCTGACAACCTGGACATCGTCCAGAACATGTTCCTCGGGCGGGAGAGCAAGAACCGGCTCCGTCAGCTCGACGAGGGCGCGATGGAGGCCCAGGCGCGCACGGTGCTGTCGAGCCTCTCGGTCCGGACGGTCAAGTCGGTGCGGCAGCCGGTGAGCAGCCTCTCCGGTGGTCAGCGGCAGACGGTCGCGATCGCCAAGGCCGTGCTCTGGAACTCCAAGGTCGTCATCCTCGACGAGCCGACCGCCGCGCTCGGTGTCGCCCAGACCCGGCAGGTGCTCGACCTGGTCCGGCGGCTGGCCGACCGCGGGCTCGGCGTGGTGCTGATCTCGCACAACATGAACGACGTCATCGAGGTCTCCGACCGGATCGACGCCCTCTACCTGGGTCGGATCGCGGCCGAGGTGAAGGCCGCCGACGCCTCCGTCAGCCAGGTCGTGGAGCTGATCACCACCGGCCGGTCCGGCGACCTCGGCCTGTCCCGCGCCACTGCGGACGCGAACCTGTGAGCATCTGATGACTACTGACAACAAGGGTTACAGCGTCGCTTCCGACGCGAGCGTGCTCGAGTCGACGCCGGAGGCCGACGCCGCCGCGTTCGCCTCGGACGCCGGACCACGCAACGTGGTCGACGCCTTCAAGGGTTACGTCGCGAAGGTGCGCGGCGGTGAGGGTGGCGCGCTTCCGGCCATCCTCGGTGCGCTGGTGCTGGTCATCATCTTCGCCAACACCAGCGACGTTTTCCTGAGCAAGGGCAACTTCGCGAACCTGCTCCAGCAGGCCGCGCAGATCTCCGTGCTCGGCATGGGCATGGTCTTCGTCCTGCTGATCGGCGAGATCGACCTGTCGGCCGGTACCGCCGGCGGTGTCTGTGCCGCCAGCCTGGCGCTGGCGTTGAACAACGACGGCGACCTGCAGGCCTCCCTCGGCACCGGCGTGTTCGTCGCGCTGATGCTGATCATGGTCGCGACCGTGGTGCTGGCCGCGCTGTCGAAGCTGTGGATCCCCGCGGTGATCATCGCGCTGGGCATCGTGGTCGCGGTGGCCCACCTCGGCACGACCCAGCTGCTCGCGATGTTCCTCTCGGTCGCCGTCGGCACCTCGATCGGTACCCTGATCGGCTTCCTGGTGGCCCGGGTCGGCATCCCGTCGTTCATCGTCACGCTGGCGCTGTTCCTGGCCTGGCAGGGTGTGCTGCTGAAGTTCATCGGCACCGGCGCGGCCATCCCCACCCGGAACTTCGACCTCGTCGACAAGATCGAGAACGGCTACATGCCGGTCGTCTTCGCCTGGGTGGTCTGGGCGCTCGCGATGCTGGCCTACCTGGGCACCACGGCCTACCGCTCGATCAGCCGTCGCCGGGAAGGCCTGTCGGCCGAACCGCTCGACCTGGTGCTGGTGCGTGCGGGCGCGATCGCGGTCGTCACCGGCATCGCGGTGTTCGTGCTCAACCAGGACCGGTCGCGCACCGTGTTCGCGAAGATCCAGGGCGTGCCGTGGGCCGTGCTGATCGTCGCGATCGTGTTCGTGTTCTGGACCTACATCCTGACCCGGACGCAGTACGGCCGCTTCCTCTACGCGGTCGGCGGCAACCGTCAGGCCGCCCGCCGCGCCGGTATCGACGTGAAGCGGATCCGGATGTCGGCGTTCGTCATCTGCTCGGGCATGGCCGGTCTCGCGGGCATCATCGGGGCGTCCTACCTGGGTGGTGTGCCGTCGGACTTCGGTAAGAACACCGACGTCCTCTACGCGGTCGGTGCCGCGGTCATCGGCGGTACGTCGCTGTTCGGCGGCCGGGGCAAGGTGCGTGACGCGGTCATCGGCGCGATCGTGATCGCGATGATTCCGAACGGTCTGAACCTGATCAAGAACATCAGCTCGGCCTACGTGTTCCTCGTCACCGGGCTGGTGCTGCTGGTCGCGGCCGGTGCGGACGCGCTGTCGCGACGCAGCCCCGCAGAAGACTGATCGTTACCGTGTCCCGTTCCACGGTCGTGAGGCCGGAGGAGATCCGGCGACACAACCTCAGCCAGGTGCTGCGCGAGATTCACCGGTACGGCGAGTTGACCCGGGCGGAGCTCACCACTTCGCTCGGGCTCAACCGCAGCACGATCGGTGACCTGGTCGGCGACCTGGTGCGACGGGGAATGGTGGACGAGCACGTGCCGGGCGGCGGCGACAAGGCCGGCCGCCCGTCGCACGTCGTCGCGCCCCGCCCGGACGGGCCGTACGTGCTGGCCGTCGAGCTCGACGTCGAGCGGATCGTCTCCGCGGCGGTCGGCCTCGGCGGCCGGGTGCACGTGCGCCGGGAGACGACGATCGTGGAGCCGGCGCCCGGTGAGGTCGTCGACCGGATCGCGGCCGACGCACTGGCGCTGGCCGCCGAGATGCCGGCCAGCGCGACGCTGGTCGGCGTCGGGGTGAGCGCGCCCGGCACGGTGCACGTCACCGAAGGGCTGGTCGTGCACGCGCCGAACATCCGGTGGCGGGACGTCCCGCTCGGCCAGGCGCTGGCCGAGCGGCTTCCCGGGCTCGACATCCGGATCGGCAACAACGCCAACCTCGGCGCGCTCGCCGAGCACCAGCGCGGCGCGGCCCGGCAGATGCGTGACGTCGTCTACGTCACCGGGTCGGTGGGTGTCGGTGGCGGCGTGATCGTCGACGGCACGTTACTGCAGGGCTCGAACGGGTACGCCGGCGAGATCGGGCACATCATGCTCGACCCCGACGGCCCGAGCTGCCACTGCGGCAGCAACGGGTGCGTCGAGACGATCATCGGCGAGCACGCGCTGCTGCGCTACGCCGGGGTGACCGACCTCGGGCCGGCCGCCGTGGCCGCGGTGCTGGCCGACGCGGAGCGCGGTTCGCCCCGCGCCGCCGAGGCCGTGGTGCGGGTGGCGACGTCGCTGGGGCGCACGCTGGCGATCCTCATCAACGTCTTCAACCCGGAGGCGGTGGTGGTCGGCGACACGCTCGCCGAGATCCTGCGGATCGAGTGCGCCACGATCGAGCGCGAGCTCGCGCACCGCGCGAAGGCGGAGTCGCGGGCCGTCACGCCCCTCATCACCCCCGCGCTGGGCCGCGACTCGGCGCTCATCGGGGCGTCCGAGTTAGCCTTCCAGCACGTCCTCGCGAGCGCCGTCTGAGGCGTGAACGTCCCCGACGTCCACGCCTCGTCCGGCCCTACTCCGGCAGCGTGCTGAGCAGCGCCCGGCGGATGAGCCGCTGGGCCGCCAGCGCGTCCTGCGCCTGCTGCGCGGCTTTCAGCGCCTCGTGGTCGACCAGGTCGATCGCCCGGTAGATCGCGCGCATCACGTCGATGCCGTCCCGGGCCGCCTGCACCTGGTCCTCGCGGAACGGGAACTGGTCGAGCTGCCAGATCCCCTCCCAGCCGAGCTGACGCAGCGTGTAGAAGAACTCGAACGTCTCGGTCAGGTGCACCGAGCCGACGACCATGTCGTCGTCCCAGCCCCGGAAGTTGTCGTTCACGTCGATCGCGAACAGCCGGCCGCGCGAGATCGCGAGCTGGGCCGCGTCCGCCGGCGACTCCCCGCCGTAGAGCGAGTGGCCGAAGTCGAGCAGGATGCCGACGTTCGGCTGTCCCATCTCCTCGATCGCGAGCAGCGTGCGCGCGACCCCGGAGAACACCATGCGGTTGCGCGGCTCACGGGGCTTGTACTCGATCGCGAACTTCAGGTCGGGGAACGTCGTCGCGAGCTCGCGCACGCCCTCGACCGAGTACTTCCAGATCTCGGCGTAGTCGGCCTGGAACGGGTAGTCCCACCCGTCCTGGCCCGGCCAGAGCTTGATGTAGTCGACGCCCAGCTCGCGCCCCACCTCGGCGCCGGCCGAGATCAGCTCGATCGCCTGGCGCCGCACGGCCGCGTCGGGGTTGGTGAACGCGCCCTTGACGAACGTGCGCGTGTAGATCTCCGGCGTGATCGCGATCGCGCGCAGGTTGTTGCGCTTCAACGCGTCCGCCACATCCGCGACCGGCAGGTCGGCGGGGGCGAACGGGTAGGTCAGGTCGACGACCGAGAGCGACCCGACCTGGCCGGCCCGGTCGATCGCCTCGAGCGTGCTGACCGGGGGACCGTAGCCGTCGGTGGCGTAACGATCGACGTACTGCCCGAAGTGCCAGATTCCGGCACCGAATAACGGCTCCATGTGAATATCCATTCATAGTCGAATGGGAGTTGCGGTCAACGTAGTTTCCGGCGCGTTACCTGTCAATCGTGCCCGACTGCATCGATGCAGTTGAGAGCCGACGCTTGACGAAACGCAAAAGGCGACGCCACTGTGTGCGTATGCAAATTCGAGCCGGAATAGATATTCACTATGTTAGTGGCTGACCCGCCGCTGGCCGCGGAATACCGGGAGCTGCGCTCGAGGCTTGCCGGGCTGAGCGACCAGGAGAAGGCCGTCGAACTGCGGACGATCTCGCTCGCCGTGCGGCGCAGCATCGTCGAGATGATCAGCACCGCGAAGTTGGGCCACATCGGAGGCGACTTCTCCGTCACCGACATCATGGTCACCTGCTTCGCCGGCGTGCTGAACCTCGACCCGGCGCGGCCGCACTGGCCCGACCGCGACCGGTTCGTGCTCTCCAAGGGCCACTGCGCCGCCGCGCTGTACTCCACCCTCGCGTACTGCGGCTTCTTCCCGCGCGCCGAGCTGGCGACGTTCATGGCGCCCCTGTCGGCGCTGAACGGCCACCCCAACCGGGTGAAGGTCCCCGGCGTGGAGACGAACAGCGGCCCGCTCGGCCACGGCTTCCCGGTCGCCACCGGCGCCGCCCTCGCCGCCAAGCTCGACGGCAGGTCGTGGCGGACCGTCGTCGTCCTCGGTGACGGCGAGATGCAGGAAGGCAGCAACTGGGAGGCGGCGATGACCGCCAGCCACTACGAGCTGGCGAACCTCACCGCGATCGTCGACCGCAACCGCCTCCAGCAGGGCGCACGCACCGAGGACACCAAGGCGCTCGAGCCGCTCGGCGACAAGTGGACCAGCTTCGGCTGGGAGCTCCGCGACATCGACGGCCACGACCACGTCGCCATCCTGCAGGCGTTGGAGCCCTCCACGTCCGGCCGGCCGGTCGCGATCGTCGCCAACACGATCAAGGGCAAGGGCGTCTCGTTCATGGAGGACCGGGTCGAGTGGCACCACAAGGTGCCCTCGGCGGAGCAGGTCCGTCTCGCCCTCGAGGAGCTGGTGTGAGCACCGAGGACACCTTCGACTGCCGCCAGGACTTCGCCGACGAGCTGATCAAGCTCGCGTCGTCGGACGAGCGGATCGTCGCGGTCTGCAACGACTCCGTCGGTTCGAGCAACCTCGTCGGGTTCCGCGAGCAGTTCCCCGAGCGCCTGATCAACGTCGGGATCGCCGAGCAGGACCTGGTCGGCGTCGGCGCCGGCCTCGCCAACGGCGGCAAGATCCCGTTCGTCTCCGCCGCCGCGCCGTTCCTCACCGGCCGCGCGCTCGAGCAGATCAAGGCCGACGCCGCCTACAGCAACACCCACGTGATCCTCTGCGGTCAGAGCCCCGGCATGGCCTACGGCGAACTCGGCCCGACGCACCACTCGATCGAGGACCTGTCCTGGATGCGTGCGGTCGCCGACCTGCCGGTCGTGGTGCCCGCCGATCCGGTGCAGACCCGGCAGGCCGTGCGCTGGGCGGTCGAGAACCCCGGCCCGGTGTTCATCCGGATCCCCCGGTTCAAGGTTCCGGTCGTCACGCCGGCCGACGCGCCGTTCGGGCCCGGCCTCTCCAACACGCTCACCGACGGCGACGACGTCACGGTGATCGCGATCGGCACACTGGTGTCGCGGGCGTTACGGGCCGCCGAGCTGCTGCGTGCCGAAGGCATCGGACTCCGGGTGATCAACATGCCGTTCGTCGACCCGTTCGACACCGATGCCGTACTCGCCGCGGCCCGCGAGACCCGGGGCATCGTCACCGCCGAGGAGGCCACGGTCAGCGGTGGCCTCGGCGCCGGCGTCGCGTCGCTGGTCGCCACCGAACACCCGGTCCGGATGCGCATCCTCGGCGTCCCGAACGTGTTCGCGCCCACCGGGAGCGCGTCGTTCCTGCTCGAGCACTTCGGGCTGACCGCCGACGGCATCGCCGCCGCCGCCAGAGAGCTGCTCGGGCATGGCCGGTCCTGACCCGCTGATCCTGGCGATCGACCAGGGCACCAGCGCCACCAAGGCGTTGCTGGTCGACGGCGCCGGCACCGTCGTCGCCGCCGCCTCCGCGCCGCTGGGTGCCTCGCACCCGCGGCCGGGGTGGGTGGAACAGGACGCGCTCGAGGTCTGGGAGAGCGTCCGGTCGGCGGTGGGTTCGTTCGCGCCCGACGTCGTCCGCCGCGTCGTCGCGGTGGGGCTGAGCACGCAGCGCGAGTCGCTCGTGCTGTGGGACCGGGCCACCGGTAAACCTCTCGGCCCGCTGCTGGGCTGGCAGGACCGGCGCACCGCGGGCACGTGCGCCGAGCTCGCCGCGACGGGCGTCGGGCCGATGGTCGAACGGATCAGCGGCTTACCGCTGGACCCGATGTTCTCCGCGCTCAAGGCGCAGTGGCTGCTCGACGAGTACGACCGGGACCGGCGGCGCGCCGCCGCGGGGGAGCTGTGCCTCGGGACGATCGACTCCTGGCTGCTGTTCCGCCTCACCGGCACGCACGTCACCGAGATCAGCAACGCGTCACGCACGCAGCTGCTCGACGTCCGGCGGGGTGCCTGGGACACCCGGCTGCTCGAGCTGTTCGGCGTTCCCGAGGCCGTGCTCGGGCCGGTGACGCCGTCGGACGGGCCGTTCCCGGCGATCCGCGGATTCGACCCGCTGCCGGACGGTGTCCCGGTGCGTGCCGTGCTGGGCGACTCGCACGCGGCGCTCTACGCCCACGAGGGCTGGCGCCCCGGCGTGGTGAAGGCGACCTACGGCACCGGTTCGTCGGTGATGGCCGTGGCGTCCGGCGAGGCCACCCACGGGCTGTGCCTCACGGTGGCCTGGCAGGTCGGCGGGGCCGCGCCGACGCTCGCGCTGGAGGGCAACATCCGCTCCTCGGGCCGGACGCTCACCTGGCTGGCCGATCTGTTCCGGGTCTCTCCGACCGAGCTGCTCGAGTCGGCCGGACCCTCGTCCGACGGCGTGTCGCTGGTGCCGGCGTTCGGCGGGCTCGGTGCCCCCTGGTGGGACGCCGACGCGGTCGCCACGGTGAGCGGGCTGACGCTCGGCACCGGACGCGAGGCGCTGGCCAGGGCCGCGATCGAGTCGGTCGCGTTCCAGGTGGAGGACGTCGTGGCCGTGGTCGAGGCCGCCGGAACCCCGGTGGACACGCTGCTGGCCGACGGTGGGCTCTCCCGCAGCGCCGCCGTGATGCAGGCGCAGGCCGACCTCTCCGGCCGCACCGTGCGGCGGGGCGACGAGGCCGACCTCTCCGCGCTGGGCGTCGCGCGGCTCGCCGCGGCCGGCGCCGGCCTCGGACCCTGGCGGTCCGGAGCGACCGCCGACTTCACCCCGGCCACCACCGGGGCCGAGCGCACCGCCGCCAGGGCGGCCTGGCGCGCCGCCCTGCACCGTTCATCCCACTCTCTCGCCTCGAGGAGGCTTCCGTGACGTCGTCATCGTCGACCGAGTCACCGGCCGAGGCCGGGCCGGAGCCGGCGCCGACCGCGGCACCGCCGCGTCCCGCGGCCCGCCGCCGCACCGTGGCGACCAGGCCGAGCGCCAAGGTCCGGGCCGTCCAGGCGGCCGTGGTCGTCGTCGTGCTCGCCGCGATGGGCCTGGCCACCGAGTGGCGCGACGCCGACGCTCCGGCCACCCGCGCCGCGGCCGAGCAGACGTTCGACCCGGCCGAGTTCGGCGCCGAGACGTTCCCCGAGATCGCCCCGCTGATCGAGCGGAACGCGGTGCCGCTCACCGAGCTCGTGCCCGCGCTCGAGGCCGACCCGGACGCCGCCGGCGAGAAGTACGGCAAGCGCGAGGGCAGCAGCCCCTACAGCTTCCCGGTCACCGCCGAGGGCACCGGCGGCGACCTGAACGGCAGCCTGCTCTCGCTCGTCGTCGAGGGCCTGCCCGCGGACACCCAGATCTGGGTGCAGGTCGGCCCGGCCATCACCGGCACCTCGCTGCGCGACGCCACCGGCACGATCAAGTTCGGCGACTTCCTCAACCAGGTGCAGTACGCCGACGCCGGCACCGCGCTGAACAACGAGGTCCGCACGAAGGTCCTGGCCGGCGTGCAGCCGAACACGCTCAAGGGCACGAAGATCTCGGTCGTCGGCGCGTTCACGTTCCTCACTCCCGAGGTCGTGACGCTGACCCCGGTGAAGTTCGAGGTCACGCCATGACGGTGCTGACCGGGAGCGCGATCACCAAGGTCTTCGGCGGCACCCACGCGCTCAAGGGCGTCGACTTCGCGGCGGCGCCCGGCCGGGTCACCGCGCTGTTCGGCGAGAACGGCGCCGGCAAGTCGACGCTGATGAAGATCCTCGCCGGCATCGAGACGCCCACCACCGGGCACATCGCGGTCGACGGCGAACCGGTCGTGTTCACCAGCGCCCGGCACGCCGCCGACACCGGGATCGTCATCATCCACCAGGAGCTCAGCCTCTGCGCGAACCTGTCGATCGAGGACAACCTGTTCCTCGGCCGGGAACGGGTCACCGCCGCCGGCGCCGTCGACCGCAAGCAGGAGCGGACCGCCGCCGCGGCGATCCTGCGGCGCCTCGAGGAGGAGATCGACCCCCGGACGCTCGTCGGTGACCTGCGCCTGGGTCAGCAGCAGTTGGTGGAGATCGCCCGCGCGCTGCTGCAGGACGCCCGGGTGCTGATCATGGACGAGCCCACCTCGGCACTGAGCGAGCCCGAGGTCGAGGTGCTGTTCCGGATGATCCGCGAACTCACCGCCGACGGCGTCGCGGTCGTCTACATCTCCCACCACCTCGACGAGGCGCTGGAGATCGCCGACGACGTCGTCGTGCTGCGTGACGGTTCGCTCGTCGCCACCGCCGAGGCCGACGACGTCGACCTGGGCTGGATCGTGCGTCAGATGGTCGGGCGCGACCAGGACTCGCTCTTCCCCGACCGGGACACGATCCTCGGTGACGAGCTGCTCACGATCACCGACCTGGTCGTGCCGGACCCGTCGAACTCCGACCGGCTCGCGATCGACGGCGTCACGCTGCGCGTGCGTGCCGGGGAGATCGTCGGCCTGTACGGGCTGATGGGCGCCGGGCGCACCGAGCTGCTCGAGGCGCTCGCCGGCCGCATCCCGATCCAGTCGGGCGAAGTGGCGCTGGCCGGCGAGGTGTTGGCCCGGGAAAGCATCCGGGAGCGGATCGCCCGCGGGTTGATGCTGGTGCCCGAGGACCGCCAGCGCGACGGGCTCGTCCAGACGATGAGCGTGGGGGAGAACCTCTCGCTCGCCGGCCTGCTCGCGTTCGCCCGGCGGGTGTTCCTGAACCGGCGCGACGAGGAGACCGCGGTCAGCCGCACGATCACCGACGTCACGGTGAAGACGAGCAGCCCGAAGTCGCCGATCGGGTCGCTCTCGGGCGGCAACCAGCAGAAGGTCGTGATCGGCAAGGCGCTGCTCACCGACCCCCGGGTACTGCTGCTCGACGAACCCAGCCGCGGCGTCGACGTCGGCGCGAAAGCCGACGTGTTCGCGCTCATGGCCGAGCAGGCGCAGCGCGGCCTGGCCGTGCTGTTCACCACCTCCGAGGCCGAAGAGGCCCTGCACATCCCCGACCGCCTGCTGGTCCTCTCGCGCGGCCGGATCGTCGGGGAGTTCACCCGCGGGGCCCTCACCCGCGAAGACCTGATGGCCGCCTCCGGCGGCAGTATTCCGTCGACGAAGACCGGAGAGGCGTCATGAGTACGGCCACCACCACCCCACCACCCACGGAGGAGCGCCGCGACGCGGCCGCCTCGGCCGCCGCCCGGGCCAACCGCCTGCGCGTGCTGAACGTGGTGTTCGAGGCCCGCGCGTTCATCGCGCTCGCCGTGCTGATCATCGTGTTCACGCTGCTCTCGGACACGTTCCTCACGGTGACGAACGTGATCACGATGACCAAGCACGTCGCGATCAACGGCATCCTCGCGCTCGGCATGCTGCTGGTGATCCTCAAGGGCGGCATCGACCTGTCGGTCGGCTCGATCGTGGGACTGTCCGGTGTGGTCGCCGGTGAGCTGCTCGGCGGCGTGACGCTGTTCGGCGTCGTCGCCTACCCGCCGGTCTGGGTGACGATCCTGGTCGCGATCGCCGTCGGCACACTCGTCGGCGCGGTCAACGGCATCCTGGTGACGCGGTTCAACGTGGCGCCGTTCATCGCCACGCTGGGCATGCTCTACGTGGCTCGCGGTGCGGCGCTGCTGATCTCCGACGGCGAGACCTACCCGAACCTGGGCGGTGACCCGGAGCTCGGCAACACCGGGTTCAACTACCTCGGCGGCGGCAAGATCCTCGGCATCCCGGTCTCGATCTACCTGCTGGCGATCCTCGCGGTCGTGTTCACGGTGCTGATCCGCAAGGCGCCGTTCGGCCGGTGGCTCTACGCGACCGGCGGCAACGAGCGGGCCGCGGAACTCTCCGGCGTGCCGGTGAAACGGGTCAAGGCCCGCGTCTACATGATCTCCGGCGCCTGCGCGGCGCTGGCCGGCCTGATCATCGCGTCCGAACTCACCTCGGCCGCACCGCAGGCCGGTGAGACGTTCGAGCTCAACGCGATCGCGGCCGTCGTCATCGGCGGCGCGGCGCTCTCCGGCGGCCGCGGCAACGTGCGCGGCACGCTGGTCGGCGCGTTCGTCATCGGCTTCCTCGCCGACGGCCTGGTGAACCTGGGCGTCTCGACGTTCTGGCAGATCCTCATCAAGGGCGCGGTGATCGTGCTCGCGGTGATGCTCGACCAGGGCCAGCAGCGCTTCCAGAAGCGCGGTGCCGCAGCGGCCGCCGCGGCCCAAACCTCAGCTTCCTGACTCCCAACCCCCGAGAAACCCTCACTGTGGAGGTACCACCCCCCATGTCTCTCAGACTGCGCCGCCTGGCCGCGGCCGGCCTCGCCCTCACTCTCGGCGCGTTCTCGCTCGCCGCGTGCGGCGGCGACGACAGCGACTCGGCGAGCAGCGGCTCGTCGTCCGGCGACGCCGGCGGCCTGATCGCGATCATCACCCCGTCGCCCGACAACCCGTTCTTCAAGGCCGAGGCCGACGCCGCGGCCGCGAAGGCCAAGGAGCTCGGCTACGAGACCTCGGTGGCGTCGCACGACGACGACCCGAACAAGCAGTCCGAGCTGATCGACGCCGCGATCTCGCGCAAGGCCAAGGCGATCATCCTCGACAACGCCGGCGCCGACGCCTCGATCGGCCCGGTCACCAAGGCGAAGGACGCCGGCATCCCGGTGTTCCTGATCGACCGCGAGATCAACAAGACCGGCGTCGCCACCGCCCAGATCGTCTCCAACAACGCTCAGGGTGCCCAGCTGGCCGCGCAGGAGTTCGTCAAGGGCATGAAGAGCAAGGGCAACTACGTCGAGCTGACCGGCAAGGAGTCCGACACCAACGCGGGCGTGCGGTCCAAGGGCTACGCCGACGTCATCTCGCAGTACCCGGCGATGAAGAAGGTCGCCAGCGTGAGCGCCAACTGGGACCAGCAGGAGGCGTTCACCAAGATGGAGACGATCATCCAGAAGAACAAGGACATCCAGGGCGTCATCGCCGGTAACGACACGATGGCCCTGGGCGCTGTCGCGGCGCTGAAGGGTGCCGGCCTGCTGGACAAGGTCGTGGTCGTCGGCTTCGACGGCAGCCCCGACGCGATCGCGGCGATCAAGGCCGGCGAGATGCTCGCCACCGCTCTGCAGCCCGCCGCGCTCGCCGCCGAGCAGGCCGTCGAGCAGGCCGACGCCACGATCAAGGACGGCAAGTCCGGCAAGGAAGAGAAGCAGTCGATCGACTGCGAGATCGTCACCAAGGCGAACGCCGACGAGTTCGGGGTTTTCGCTCGCAAGTCCTGACCCGGTGTCGGTGGGGCCGCTCCGGCGGCCCCACTACACTTCGCTTGAATAACTCTGAGGGAGACGCCGATGCCGGTCACCGGCGTGCGCACCGCGGCGGCCGAGCAGCTCCGGATGCTGGCGAAGGTCGCGCGGATGTACCACGAGCAGGGCATGCGCCAGCCCGAGATCGCCGCGCAACTAAACATTTCGCAGCCCCGCGTCTCCCGCCTGCTGAAAGAGGCCACGACCCGCGGCATCGTCCGCACGGTCGTCGTGCTGCCGCCCGGCGTGCACACCGAACTCGAGGAGCGGCTGCAGGAGCGGTACGGGCTGCGTGACGCGGTCGTCGTCGACACCGAGGGCTCGAACGGCGACGTCATCCCCGCGCTCGGTGCGGCCGCCGCGGTGTACCTGGACGCGACGCTCAAGGGCGGCGACGTCATCGGCATCTCGTCCTGGAGCGAGTCGCTGCTCGCCGCCGTCGACGCCATGCACCCCAAACACACCTCGGTCGCCGACCGGGTCGTGCAGATCGTCGGGGGAGTCGGCAGCCCGGAGGCGCAGGTGCAGGCCACCCGCCTCACCGGGCGGCTGGCCGAGCTGACCGGCGCGCGCCCGGTGTTCGTGCCCTCGCCCGGGCTGGTCGGCACCCCGGCGATCCGCCGGGCGCTCACCCAGGACGACGCGGTCGCCGCCGTCATGGCGCAGTGGAAGGAGCTGACCGTCGCGCTCGTCGGCATCGGCAGCCTCGAACCGTCGCCGCTGCTGCTGCGCTCGGGCAACGCGGTGGCCGAGGCCGACCAGGACGAGCTGCGGTCCCTCGGCGCGGTCGGCGACGTCTGCCTGCGGTTCTTCGACGACCACGGGCGCCCGGTGAAGTCCCGGCTCGATCAGCGGGTCGTCGGGATCTCGAGCGCCGACTTACGCACGATCGACCGGCGGGTCGCGGTGGCCGGCGGTGAGCGGAAGCTCTCCGCGATCCGGGCGGCGTTACTCAACGACTGGGTGAACGTGCTGATCACGGACGTGGACACGGCCGAGCGCCTGGTCGCCTGAGATCCGATTTGTTTCGCTCTGCGGGTCGTGGCAAATACTGGGACTGTGGAGGTGATCAGCCCGATGCGCAGCGACTGCGACCCGACCGTCGAGCTCGACCAGGCGCACGCACCGACGCCGGCCGCGACGGCCGAGATCCGTCGGACGGTGCGTGACCTGCTCACCCAGTGGCGCATCGGTGGCACCGCCGCCGAGGACATCCTGCTCGTCGTCCACGAGCTGGTCGCGAACGTCGTCGACCACGCCAGGACGCCGTTCCGCCTCGCGGTCAAGCTCTGCGGCACGTTCGTGAAGGTGTCGGTGCACGACGAGAGCTGCCGGCCGGTCGTCGTGCGCGAGCTCGACCCGCTCTCCACGCGCGGACGCGGGCTGCCGCTGATCGCCGCGATCGCCGACAAGTGGGGCTGCCAGGAGCAGCCCGACGGCAAAACCGTGTGGGCCGCGATCCCCGTGTAGCGGCGCTTGCTACCGTCGCGGGACATGGGCACCCCCACCGTGACGGAAGTAGCCGATCGTGTGCATTTTGTCGAAGGCGACGCGGTCAACTGGGTCGTACTGGCCGACGGCGACGCGGTCACGCTGATCGACGCCGGTTATCCGGGTGACGTCGACGCGGTCCGGCAGTCGCTGGACCTGATCGGGTACCGACCGGCCCAGATCGCGGCCGTCCTGGTGACGCACGGCCACATCGACCACATCGGCTCGCTCCCGCAGCTGGTGAGCGGGTCCACGCCGGTGTACCTCTCGCCCACCGAGGTGCGTCACGTGCACGGTGAGTACCGGGAGCAGGCCACGCCGGTCGACGTCCTGCGCAACGTGCACCGGCCCGGCTTCCTGCCCTGGGGTCTGCACGTGCTGCGGGTCGGGGGCACGAAGCACGTGACGCTGCCCGACGCCGCGCCGTTCCCGGCCGAGGGGCCGCTCGACCTGCCCGGGCGCCCGGTGCCGGTGCTGACGCCGGGCCACACGTCCGGGCACACCTGTTATCTCCTGCCGGAGCACGGGGTGATCGTCACCGGCGACACGTTGGTGACCGGGCACCCGACGTCGCCGGTCACCGGCCCGCAGCTGCTGCACCCGATCTTCCACCACGACCTGGACCGCACGGTGGAGACCCTGGGCACCCTCGAAGCCCTGGACGCGGACCTGGTGCTGCCGGGCCACGGGCGCGTCCACCGCGGCCCGATCGCCGACGCCGCGGCCCGCGCCCGCCCCTAGCTAGCTCTTCTTCCGCCGGAAGAGGCCCTGTTTCTCCGGTGGTGCGGGCGTGGGCGCGACGGGCTCCGGGCGGGGGATCTCCGACTCCTCGCGCGCGGGCATCCGCACCACCAGGTGCGGCGGCAACCCCGTCCCCACCTGGTAGAGCACGGTGGGGTCGCCGGCGATCATCGTCGGCTCCACCGCGACACGCATGCCGTCGTGGCCGATCAGCAGCCGGCCGCCGTCCGGCCAGATCAGCATCGCCGAGCACTCCGCGTACAGCACGGTCGCGGCCTGGTCGCCGATCACCCGGCTGACGCCCGTCGGGCCGATGTGGAACCGGTCCTGATCGTCGTCGACCACGGCGAACGTGTGGCCGGGCACCACCGTGTACGACGTCGTCGGGGCGGCGGTGAACCCGGCCCAGTCGGCGGTGCTACCCGGCGGCACCAGCAGCAGGCCGGTCGTCATCGCGCCGGCCGCGACCTCGGCGACCTGCTCGACGGTGACCGCGTCGAGCTCGGCCAGCCGCTCCTCGACCGTCCGGATCGGTCTGCCGACCAGCAGCGCGTTGGCCTGCGCGCTGAGCATCGCGGCCTCGGCGTCGGGGTCGGTGAGCGCCTCCCGGCCCTTGGTCTTGGCCGCGTCGACGTCGGCCTGCTCGACCCGCCCGACCGACAGCGTCAGCAGCGCGTCGATCAGCCCGCCGAGCACCGCCGACTGCTTCTCGGGCAGCGCGTCGGCCACCGCGGTCACCTGGGCGGTGCCGTGCGCGTGCGTGGTGTACCCGGTGGCGGTGGTGTACGAGAGGCCGCTGGCCTGGCGCAGCTCGCGGAACAGCTCCCGCTGCAGCACCTCGGCGTAGACCTGCGACGCCGCGCCGATCGGCACCACCGCGTCGAACGCCGCGCCGTTCAGCGGCCCCCGGAAGTACGCCGGCGTGACCGGCAGCGCGCTGGTGACGGCCGGCGGCGCCCAGCGTCGGCCGCTGCTCGGCAGCGGGAGCCGCAACCCGGCCGGCACGCCGTCACCGGCGATCCAGAGCACCGCGTTCTCCTTGGTGAACCAGGTGCGCAGCCAGTGCTGGATCTCGTCCGGGGTGATCACCGGGACGCCGTACTCGAGGTACCCGGGCAGGCCGTAGCCGCGGGCGCCGTACCGCCAGGGCGCGAGCACGTGCGCCGGCGTCAGCGACTGCCCGGACTCCTCGGTGAGCAGCACCTGCCGTTCGATCTCCAGGCGGTGCATCGGCAGCGCACCCAGCGACGTGCAGACGCCGGTGAGGAACGAGACCACGTCGTGTTCGCGGCCACGCAGGTGGAACTCGGTGAACGCGGCGCCGGTGCGACCGTTGTAGTGGTAGTCGGCCTGGCCGGTGTCGAAGAGCGCCAGGTGCTCGATCAGGTGCGTGATGCCCGCGCGTGCCAGCACCTCGTCGGCGTACCCGACGCGGAACACCAGCCCGGCGCTCATCGGGCCGTTGACCGGCGCGATCAGCGTCGGGACGCCGTCGACTTCGGTTTCCTTGATCACGCCCGCACGCCCCCGAACGTCTGCGCCTTCCCGGCCTGGAACTCCTCCACCGGGTCGCCGAACGATTCCCACCAGCGGGTGTGCCCGAAGTCGCCGAGCAGGTGGAAGAACGGCCGCGCGGCCGGGTTGTCGCCGGTGACGTGGAAGAAGAACGCGAACGCGTTGACCGCGAACACCCAGCCGGGCTCCCGCCGGAACGCCGGGTGGAGCACCGAACGCTGGGCGGCGGCCCAGACCTCCGGGCGGGCGTCGAGCACGTGCTGCGTCGACTCGTCGCCCGTCAGGCTCGCCCAGCGCTCCAGGTGCACGGTCGCGACCAGCGCACCGTGCATCCCACCGGGGGGTGCGGCGGCCGCGCACTGCCGGGCGAACCCGAACGCCTCCTCCCAGGAGCCGCCCCACTTGGGGCAGGCGTGCTGCAGGAAGAAGCTCTGCGCCCAGAAGTGGTGGGGGGCCACCCGGGCGAGCCGGTCGTAGCGCCGCCGCCCCTCCGCGACCCCGAGCTCCAGGCCGCGCGCGGTGGTCAGCCGGCTCTCCCACGCCAGCAGCGCCCGGGGGTCGCGCGCCGTGACGTCCATCAGGGCGCGCTCGGCGTCACGCAGGTGGGCGTGGAGCGCGTCGAACTGCTGCCGGGACACCTGCGAGGCGCGGGCGGCGGTGCGGATCCGCCAGCCGGCGTGGATCAGGCAGCGCCCGAGGATCGTCGCCGCCATCGGGGACGGGTCACGGGCCACGACCTGCCGGAAGAACTGGTCGGCCCCGTGGACGTCGGCGATCAGGTCGATCGCGACCGTGGCCGCCTGCCAGCCGCCCAGCTGCTGGAAACCGGCGGCGATGGCCGGCCAGTCACCCGCTCTGGTGGCCGCCGGGAACAGTCTCAGCTCCGGGTACCAGGTGGTCGGTTCGAACTGCGCAGGTAAGGGCTTGTCCCCGGACACCGCGGCATCGTACCGCCACGCGCCGTGGCGTCAGAATCGGAAAACCTTCAGGACGACGGGCGCGGAGCCGATGGGCCGACGGGTGCGATTCGGGTGCTTCTCGCCGAACGCCCGGACGCGCGCACCCACTGACGGACGAGGGGGCAGCGCTGACCGGCGCGGGGAGGGAGCCATCCGCGACCGGTCCGGACGAGTCGTCCGGACCGTCCGGCACCGTGCCCCCGGACGCCCCGGCCACCGCGCCGCGCAGCGTCCCGTTCACCGCCCGGCTCACGGTCGGGCGGCTGCTCGCGATCGGCTTCCTGCTCGCGATGCTCGTGCTGGCGGTCATCGGGCTGAGCGCCTACGTCCGGATCGGGACGTTGCTGCAGGAACGCGCGCCCGTCGATCACTCCTACGACGTCCTGCACCGCATCGACGTGGTGCGCCAGCGGTTCCTGGACGCCGAGCGCGGGCAGCGCGGCTACGTCATCACCGGGCGGGAGAGCTACCTGTTCCCGTACCTGGAGGCCACCAGGCAGGTCGGCAAGGACCTCGCGCAGCTGCGCGTCGCCACCGCCGACAACCCCCGCCAGCAGGACATGCTCGACGCGCTCGACCCGCCGGTGCAGGTCAAGCTCGCGATCATGGCCGAGACCGTGTCGCTGCGCCGCAACGCCGGTTTCGACGCGGCACGCAGCTTCACGGTGTCGGGCCAGGGCTCGGCCGCGATGATCCAGATCTCCAGCGGCCTGGACGCCATGCGCTCCGAGGAGGTGCGGCTGCTGGTCGAGCGGCAGGCCGCCAGCAGGCAGAGCGCGCTGAACACCCGCGCGCTGATCCTGTGGGGCTCGACCGCGGCGGTACTCGTCGTCGGCCTGGGCGCGTGGTGGGTGACCCGGCGGATCACCCGGCCGATCAAGGAGGTCACCGCGGCCGCGAACCGGATCACCGACGGTGACCTGAGCCGCCGGGCCGAGGTGTCGGGGCCGGTGGAGCTGGAACGGATGGGGCAGGCGGTCAACGACTCGATCGAGGCGATCTCGCAGGCCCGGGACCAGGCCGTCGCGGCGGCCGCGGCCAAGGCCTCGTTCCTGGCCACGATGAGCCACGAGATCCGGACGCCGATGAACGCGGTGATCGGCATGACCGGGCTGCTGATGGACACCCACCTGGACAACGACCAGCGCGAGTTCGTGAAGACGGTCCGCGACTCCGGCGAGGCGCTGCTCGGCATCATCAACGACATCCTCGACTTCTCGAAGATCGAGTCCGGGGAGCTCGAGCTCGACGACGAGGCGTTCGACCTGCGCGAGTGCATGGACTCGGCGCTCGCGCTGGTGGCGCTGGACGCCGAGCGCAAAGGCCTGGAACTGGTCGGCAGCCTCGACTCGGCCACCCCGCCGGTGCTGCGCGGCGACGTCACCCGGCTGCGTCAGATCATGGTGAACCTGCTCAGCAACGCGGTGAAGTTCACCGCGGTCGGCGAGGTCGTGCTCGCGGTACGCGGACACCTGCTCACCGACGCGCCGGACGGGCCGGTCACGCTGACCGCCGAGGTGCGCGACACCGGCCCGGGCATCCCGGCCGACCGGATGGACCGGGTGTTCCGGTCGTTCGCGCAGGTCGACTCGTCCACCACCCGGGTGTACGGCGGCACCGGGCTCGGGCTGGCGATCAGCCGCCGGCTGGCGAACGCGATGGGTGGCGACATCGCGGTGCACAGCGAGGTCGGCGTCGGTTCGACGTTCACGCTCACCGCGTTGCTGACCGGCTGCGTCGACCGGGAACTCCAGCCGGCCGACCACAGCGCGCTCGCCGACGCCCACGCGCTGATCGTCGACGACAACGCGACCAACCGCCGGGTGCTGCGTCTGCAGCTGGCCGGGTGGGGGCTGCGCTGCACCGACGTGGCGTCGGCGGCGGAGGCGCTCGAGCTGCTGCGTGTCTCCGCGCAGTACGACGTCGCGGTGCTCGACATGCACATGCCGGAGGTGGACGGCGCGCAGCTGGCCGCCCGGCTGCGCTCGTCGCCGGCCACCGCGGACCTGCCGCTGATCCTGCTCACCAGCGTCGCCTGGCGGCCGGGCCCCGACCAGCAGAAGCTGTTCGACGCGGTGCTGACCAAACCCGCGCGCGGATCGACGCTGCACTCGACGCTGGCGCGGGTCGTGGCGCGCGGGCTGCCGGACTCCGACGACATGGTCGAGGCACCGCCGGCGCCGGCGTCGGTGCCGCTGCGGATCCTGCTCGCCGAGGACAACCCGGTGAACCAGAAAGTGGCCCAGCTGATGCTGTCGAAGCAGGGGCACCTGGTCGACACCGTCGCCGACGGCCTCGAGGCGGTGCGTGCGGTGCAGCTGGCGCCGTACGACGTCATCCTGATGGACGTGCAGATGCCGGTGATGGACGGGCTGGAAGCGACCCGCCGGATCCGGGCCGAGGTGCCCGAGGACCGGCAGCCGCACATCATCGCGATGACCGCGAGCGTGCTGGTGGAGGACAAGGCCGCGTGCCGCGCGGCGGGCATGGACGACTACCTGCCCAAACCCGTCCGTGCCGACGACCTGCGCGCGGTCCTGGACGAGTTCGCGCGCTCGGCGGTTCCGGCCCCCGGGCCGCCACCGGCCGGAGCGGCGGAGGCGCCGGCCGGGGAGGCCGCGCCGCGGGCCGGGGCGCGGGAGCCCGGGCTGGTGGCCGCCGCCGCCGAGCAGGAGAGCAGCATCCGGGCCCGGTTCGCCGACATCGCCGGGCCGGCCCCCACCGACGGGGAGAAGGAGATCCTGGCCGAGATGGTCAGCGCGTTCGTCAGCACCGCACCCCAGACGCTCGCCGCGCTGCGCGACGCCGTGCACACCGGGGACGCGTCGGCCACGGCCGAGAAGGCCCACAAGCTCAAGGGCTCGGCCGCCAACATCGGCGCCGGCGCGCTGGCCGACGTGTGCGCGAGCTTCGAGGAGCTGGCCACGCTGGGCTGGCTCTCCGCGACGAACGACCACGACCAGGCCCTGGCCCGCGCCGCGGACGAGCTCGACCTCGCCCGCCGCGTGCTCGGTGACCTGATCGCCGAGCTCTCCCCGGCCGACCGCTAGAAGGCGAACTCGCCGGTGGGAGTGTGCTGGCGGAAGACCAGCGCCCAGTCGGCGCCCTCCCACGTGTAGAGCGACGTCACCCAGGCCCGGTAGTTCGGCAGCCAGCTCCCGTCGGCGTACGCGTGGTACTGCACCAGGACGTTGCCGTCCACCAGCAGCAGACGCGGCTCGGAGAGCTCGTAGGTGAGCGGCTCGTGCTGCTCCCAGCGGCTGATCAGCTCGTCCCGCTCGACGACACCGCTGGGGAGCACCACGTACCCGTCGGAGGTCATGTGGCGGGCGTAGAAGCCGGCCGCCCGGCCTTCGCTGAGCTCCGCCCAGAAGTGCTGCTCCAACTTCCAGGCCTGATCCATGCCGCGATTCTAGGCGCTGCGTCCAGCGCCCGTCCGCTCACCAGGCGTCGACGTGGAGGACCTCGTCGAGGGGCTGGCGGGCGGCCGGCTTGAACGTCTCGCCGGTGTAGTAGGCGGTCGGGATCAGCGCCGCCTGGGCGATGCCCTCGGGGATGCCGAGCAGCTCCGAGATCGCCGCCTCGTGACGCAGGTGCAGCGTCGTCCAGGCGGTGCCGAGCCCGCGGGCCCTGGCCGCCAGCATGAAGCTCCAGGTGGCCGGCAGGATCGAGCCCCAGAGGCCGGCCTGGTTGCCCGCGCCCAGGGAGCCCGCGCGGATGCACGGGATCACCAGCACCGGCACCTCGGCCATGTGGTCGGCCAGGTACTGACCGGAGCTGCCGATGCGCTGCTGCACCGCGGCCCGCTCCGGGTCGTCGGCGTAGAGGGCGCCCGCCGAGCGTCCGGACGCGAGGTAACGCTCCCAGGAGTCCGCGTAGTACGACGCGATCGCGGCCCGCTTCGACGCGTCGGTGACCACGACCCAGTGCCAGGACTGGGCGTTCGACCCGCTCGGCGCCTGCAGCGCGATGTCCAGGCACTCCCGGATCAGCGCGAACGGGACCTCGCGGGTCAGGTCCAGCCGCTTCCGGACACTGCGCGTCGTGGTCAGCAACTCGTCTGGCGTCAGCATGGGCTCAATTCTCTCCACGCAACGCCGCGGCGGCCTTCTCGGGGGCGATGTCGTTGATCCACACCGCCGCACCGGACTCCGAGCCGGCCAGGTACTTGAGCTTGCCCGGCGCCCGCCGGATCGAGAACACCTGCAGCGCCAGGTGCCACTGCTCCCGGCCCGCGCGCACCGGCGCCTGCTGCCAGCCCGCGATGTACGGTGCCGGCTGCTCGAACAGCCCGTCGAACCGGCGCAGCACCGACGGATACAGCTCCGCCAGTTCCGCGAGCTCGTCCTCGTTCAGCGCGGGCAGGTCGGGCACGTGCCGGTGGGGCACGATCATGACCTCGTAGGGCCATCGTGCCGCGAACGGCACGTACGCGGTGAAGTGCGTGCCCTTCTCGACGATCCGCGCACCGGCGGCCTGCTCGGCGGCGAGCAGCGCGCACTGCAGGCACTCGCCGGTGGCCTCGTGGTACCCGCGCAGCGCCTGCCGGGTGCGCTCCATGCGCGGCGGCACGAACGGGTACGCGTAGATCTGCCCGTGCGGGTGCGACAGCGTCACCCCGATCTCCTCGCCGCGGTTCTCGAAGGCGAAGACGTACTCCACCCCCGGGATCCGGCCCAGGGCCTCGGTGCGGTTCGACAGCGCGTCCAGCACGGTACGCACCCGCTCCGGTGGCAGCTGCGAGAACGCCCCGTTGTGGTCGGACGTGAAACACACGACCTCGCAGCGCCCGTTGCCCGGTTCGGTGTCGAACAGGCCGTCGACCGCGGACTCGCCGGTCGAGGCCACCGACAGCGACGGGAAGCGGTTCTCGAACACCACCACGTCGTAGTCCGGCGCCGGGATCTCGGTGCGGTGGTCCGCGTCGCGCGTCGGGCAGAGCGGGCACTGGTCGGTCGGCGGCAGGAACGTGCGCGACTGCCGGTGCCCGGCGATCACCACCCACTCGCCGGCGAGATTGTCCCACCGGCGCTCGGACGTGCTCGTCACGTGCGGCAGGCCCCGCTCGTCGACGGCCGACCGGTCCTTGCCCGGTGCGTCGTCGAAGTAGAACAGCTCTCGGGAGTCGGAGAGGTGGATCTCGGTGATGTTGCTCATGTGCGGTCTCCGACGGCAGGGTGGTCGGCCGGGGCGTCGACGACGATGAGCTCGCCGACCGACTCGGCCAGGATGTCGTGGGCGGCCGGTGGCAGGCCGCTGTCGGTGATGAGGACGTCCGCGGTGGACAGCGGCCCGAAGTCGGCGAGCCCGACGATGCCCCACTTCGTGGAGTCCGCCAGCACGACGACTTCCCGGGCACTGCCGATCAGCGCGCGGTTGGTCTGGGCCTCGGCCAGGTTGGGGGTGGTGAGCCCGGCGATCGCGTCCATGCCGTGCATGCCGATGAACAGCTGGTCGACGTGGAGCGACGCGATCGACTGGTCGGCGACCGGCCCCACCAGCGCGGCGCTGGGCGTGCGCACCCCGCCGGTGAGGATCACCGTGAACCCGGCCCGGGGCGCCTGGGCCTCCAGGATGTCGGCGACCGTCGTCGAGTTCGTGACGACGGTCAGTTCCGGGATCGCGGTGATGTGGCGGGCCAGCGTCCAGGTGGTGGTGCCGGCCGAGAGCGCGATCGCGGTGCCCGGCGTGATCAGTTCGGCCGCGCGGGCCGCGATCGCCTCCTTCGCCGGTTGCTGCAGTGCGCTCTTGACCGCGAAGCCGGGCTCGTCGGTGCGCCGCGAGTTCGCCAGTACCGCGCCGCCGTGCACCTTGTGCAGCACGCCGGCGCGCGCCAGCACCTCCAGGTCGCGGCGGATCGTCATGTCGGAGACGCCGAGCAGCTCGGTGAGGTCGCTGACCCGCACCCCACCGCCCCGGCGGATCTCCTCGACGATGCGCGCCTGCCGCTGGCTAGCCAGCATCCGGCCCGTCCAAGGCGTGTGCCCCCGCGGCCGGCGAGGTCACGAAGGCACGCGGCTCGGCGAAGCCCCGCGAGGCCGCCGCGGCCACGGCGGCACGCGTCGCGGCGTCGACCGTGTCCTTGTCGACGAGCGCGATGACGCACCCGCCGAACCCCCCGCCGGTCATCCGGGCGCCGTACGCGCCGGCCGAGAGCAGCGCCTCGACCAGGACGTCGACCTCGGGCACCGTGATCTCGAAGTCGTCGCGCATCGACGCGTGCGACGCGGTGAGCGCCGGGCCGATCTCCCGGACCCGGCCGGCGTCGAGCAGCGCGACGACGTCGGTGACCCGCGCGTTCTCGGTGACGATGTGCCGGGCCCGCTTGACCAGCTCCTCGCCCTCGGAGTCCTGGGCGAGCTTCGCCAGGGCACCGTCGAGGTCGGTCACGTCACGCAGCGCGGGCACCCCGAGCACGTGCGCGGCCCGCTCGCAGGAGCGCCGCCGCGCCGCGTACTCGCCGTCCGCGTGCTGGTGCGGTGCCTTCGAGTCGACGACGAGCAGCGCCAGGCCCTCGGCGTCCAGGTCGAACGGCACCGGACGCACGTCGAGCGAGCGCATGTCGCAGAACAGCACCGACCCGGCCTCGCCGAGCATGGAGGCCAGCTGGTCCATGCCGCCGGTCGGCGCGCCGACGAAGCCGTTCTCGGCCTTGCGCGCGACCGTCACCAGCTCGCGCGGCGAGAGGCCCAGTTCCAGCAGGTCGTTCGCGGCTCCGGCGACCGAGCAGGTCAGCGCGGCCGACGAGGAGAGCCCGGCGCCCAGCGGGACGTCGGAGTCGACGGTGACGGTCAGCCCCGGCAGGTCCTCGAGGCCCAGCGCCCACAGCACGCCGGCCGGGTACGCGGCCCAGCCGGTGACCCGCTCCGGCTGCAGCGCCGGGACGCGGAGCTCGACCGCGTCGTTCTCCTGCGCGGAGACGAACCGGAGTCTTCCGGCCGGGCCGGGTGAGACCGTCGCTCTGCACCCGAATTCGATGGCCAGCGGCAGCACGAAGCCGTCGTTGTAGTCGGTGTGCTCGCCGATCAGGTTGACCCGACCCGGCGCCAGCCAGCTGGCCGATTCCCGCATGCCCATGCCTCCAGCCCTAAACGGCGATCCGGATCACGGCCACCGCACCCGCTCCGACGGAATCGCTCTCCACCCAGTCCCGGCCGGTGAGGAGGTCGCGTCCCCGCACCGGAATCGCGACCCCGGTGTCGGACCCGTTGATCGCGAACAGGTACCGGGCGTCGGCGCCGACCCGTTCGACCACGTCCAGCCCCTCCGGCCAGTCCGCGATGGACAGTACGGGTTCGACGCCGGACGCCTGCATCAGCCGCCCGACCAGCGCGGCGTGGTTCGCGGCGTCCAGCCGGGTACCGAGGTACCAGGCCTGGCCGTCGCCGACCGTGTTGCGGGTGAGCACCGGACGACCCGCGAGCGGGCCGTCGCCGTAGGTGGCGAGCACCTCGGCGGTGGTCGCGGTCGCGGCCTCGCTCCAGACCGTTCCGGTCGCGTCGTCCAGCCCGTCGATCCGGACGCTCTCCAGCAGCGGGTTGAACTCCTCCACCCGGACGCCGAGCAGGTCGCGGAACGCACCCGGGTAACCCCCGAGCCGGACGTGGTCGTTGTGGTCCACGATCCCGGAGAAGTACGTCACCAGCGTGGTGCCGCCGGCCTCGATGAACTCGGTCAGGTTCGGCCCGGCCTCGCCGCCGGTCAGGTACAGCGTGGGCACGATGACCAGCCGGTAGGCCGACAGGTCGTGGTCGGGGTGCACGAAGTCGCAGGCGACCCCGCGCTCCCACAGCGCCCGGTGGAACCGGCGCAGCTCACCCAGGCCGGTGACGTCCGCGCTCGGGTGCGAGTCGAGCTCGACGGCCCACCAGCTCTCCCAGTCGACGGTGATCGCGACCTGGGCGCGGACGGTGGAGCCGGCCACTTCCTCGAGGTTCTCCAGGTCGGTGCCGAGCTGCACCACGTCGCGCCACAGCTGCGAGTCCGTGCCCGCGTGCGGCACCAGCGCCGAGTGGAACTTCTCCGCACCGGCCTTCGACTGCCGCCACTGGAAGAACAGCGCACCGTCGGCGCCCTTGGCGACGTGGGTGAGGCTGTCGCGGCGCAGCTGGCCGGGCCCCTTCGCCGGGTTGCGCGGCTGCCAGTTCACCGCGCTGGTGCTGTGCTCCATCAGCAGCCACGGTTCGCCGC
Source organism: Cryptosporangium japonicum (assembly GCF_039524755.1). NCBI lineage: Bacteria > Bacillati > Actinomycetota > Actinomycetes > Cryptosporangiales > Cryptosporangiaceae > Cryptosporangium > Cryptosporangium japonicum. Next base: position 10,733 of record NZ_BAAAGX010000020.1, on the reverse strand, counting down.
CGGCCAGCGACCGGATCAGGTCACCGGACATCGCCAGGTCGTGGGTGGCCCCACCCGGGCCGAGACCCTCGACGATCCGGTAGTGGTCGTTGGAGATCAGGTCCTGCTCGGCGGCCCAGGCCCAGTAGTCCAGCGGTTTGAAGAACGTCATGAAGTTCGTCGTCACCGGCGCGTCGGACAGTTCGCGGAGGATGTCCGCCTCGGCCCGGAAACAGTCGAGCAGCTCGTCGGAGGAGAACCGCCAGTAGTCCAGCTGCTGGGTCGGGTTCGCGAACGAGTTGTACGCCGGGGTGCGGGGCGGGATGACCTCGGCCCAGTCGTAGTAGCGCTGGCTCCAGAACGCGGTGCCCCAGGCCTCGTTGAGGCTGTCGAGGTTCTCGTACCGGTCACGCAGCCAGGTGCGGAACGCCTCGGCCGAGGTGTCGCAGTAGCAGTGCCAGTTGTGGCAGCCGTACTCGTTGTGGACGTGCCACATCGTCACGGCCGGGTGCGACGTGTACCGCTCGCCGATCGTGCGGGTCAGCCGCGCGGTGGCCGTGCGGTAGTCCGGCGACGAGGGGCAGAACGCCTGCCGCGCCCCGTACCAGCGCCGCTGGCCGTTCACGTCGACCGGGAGCGAGTCCGGGTACCGGCGGGAGAACCACGGCGGGGGACTGGCCGACGCGTTCGCGAGGTCGACCGCGATGCCGTTGTCGTGGAGCAGGTCCAGCACCCGGTCGAGCCAGCCGAAGTCGTACTCCTTCTCGGCCGGCTCCAGCTTCGCCCAGGAGAAGATGCCGAGCGAGACCAGGTTGACCTTGGCCTCTTTCATCAGCGCGACGTCCTCGCGCCACACCGATTCCGGCCACTGCTCGGGGTTGTAGTCACCGCCGTAGGCCAGCTTGCCGCCCAGCCGGGCGGTGACGGCACGCAGCGTCATCCCTTGCTACCGCCGAGCGTGAGGCCGGCGACGAACTGACGCTGGAGCGCGACGTAGATGGCGAGCACCGGGATCGCGGTCAGCAGGGCACCGGCGGCGATCAGGTTGTCGTTCTGCGCGTACTGGCCGAACAGGTTGTTGATACCCGTGGTGACCGGTAGCCGGTCGCCGGTCTGGATGAACAACAGCGCCCAGAAGAAGTCGTTGTAGATCCAGATGACCACCAGCGTGCCCAGCGCGGCCAGCGCCGGACGGCACAGCGGCAGGATGATCTTCCAGAACTGCGTCCAGACGCTGGCACCGTCGACCATCGCGGCCTCGGTGAGCTCGCCCGGCAGCGCCTTCATGTAGTTGCTCAGCACGAACGTGCAGAAGCCCACCTGGAATGCGATGTTCGCGGCGATCACGCCGTAGTAGGTGTTCAGCAGCGACCCGGAGTCGCTCACCGAGTACGGCAGCTCGAAGTGCTTGTAGAGCTGGAACAGCGGCGCGGCGAGGATCTGCGGGGGGAGCAGGTTGCCCGCCGTGAACAGGATCAGCAGCGAGACGTTGAACTTCCACTTGAAGCGCGACACCGCGAAGGCGACCATCGCGGCGAACATCAGCGTCAGGATCACGGCCGGGATCGTGATGATCGCCGAGTTCACGAAGTACTTCGAGAACCCGCCCTGGTTCCAGGCGTTGGAGTAGTTGTCGAAGTTGAACGACCCGCCGGTGCTCAGGTAGCCGTACTTCTGGGTGTCCTTCTCCGGCCGCAACGACGTGTAGATCGTCCAGAGCAGCGGGACCAGCCACAGGAACGCCGTGACGGTCAGGAACGAGTAGCTGAAGATCCGGCCGCCCCGGGTGAGCTTCGGCCCACCCTCGGAGGTCTTGGCCGCGGTCAGGGGAGCGGTGGTCTCACCACCGGTTTCGGTGAGGACCGTCATGACTTCTCCTCGTTCCGGAAGGTCTGCCAGAGGTAGATGACGATCGGCACCAGCGAGATCACCAGCAGCACGGTCGCGATGGCCGCGCCGACGCCGATCTGGGTGCCCTCACCGACCAGGTTCTGTACGACCAGCGCGGACAGCAGCTCCAGGCCGTTGGTGCCGCGGTTGATCACGTAGACGATGTCGAAGGCACGCAGCGCCTCGATGACCGTGATGACGACGACCACGATGTTGATCGGGCGCATCGCCGGGAAGACGACCCGGAAGAACGTCTGCACCGCGTTGGCGCCGTCGATCGCCGCGGCCTCGCGCAGCGACGGGTCGACGCCCTTCAGGCCGGCCAGGTACAGCACCATGATGTACCCGACGTGTTTCCAGGACGCCGCGACGAGGGCGGCCCAGAGGTTGATGCTCGAGTCGCCGAACCAGTCGATCTGATCGGCGGTACCCGCGGTGCCGAGCACGCTGTTGAGCAGACCGGCGTCCGGGCTGTAGATCAGGTGCCAGATGATGCCGACCAGCGCGAGCGAGAGCATCACGGGGACGAAGAAGATGCTCTGGTAGATCCGCGAGCCCTTGAGGTTCTGGTCGAGCAGCACGGCGAGGAACAGGCCGAGCGGCGTGGCGATCACCGCCAGGAACACCAGCCAGATGATGTTGTGCTGCACCGCGGGCCAGAACGGCGGGTACTCGCTGGTGATGAACTTGTAGTTGTCCAGCCCGGCGAAGTGCACTCCGCCGGGCTGGTCGATGTCGGTCCGGGCGTCGGTGAACCCGAGGAGGACCGAGAACAGCGCCGGCCCCCAGACCAGCAGTAGCTCGATCAGCGTCGGGATACCGACCATGAGCCCGAGTACGACGCGGTCGGTGCCGGTGAGTCGGCGCAATTTCTTGCGCTTGGCCACTGTGGCCTGAGGGGTCGTCATCGCTTGTCTCAGCTGCCGTAGATCTGCTTGGCCTGCGCCTCGAGGCTCTTGGTCACCGACGCGACGTTGCCGTCCTTGATGAACTGCTGGAAGGCCGGGAGCGCCGCGTTGTTCGCGAACGCGGGCTCGGCGTCGCGGTCGAGGAACTGCGAGATGTTCTTCGCCGCCCCGATGACCTCGGCCGACTTCTTCTGCAGCGCGTTGTACTTGCTGGCGTCGGCGTCCTTGGCCGCCCCGACGTTGTTCGAGTCGATGGCCTGGTAGACGTCCTCGGCCTTACCGGTGGCCAGGTACTCCATGAGCTTGCGGGCGCTCTTGTTCTCGCCGCCCTTCTTGCTCATCATGAAGCCGTCGATCGGGGCCTCGATCGCGTCCGCGCCGATCGTCGAGTCGATCTCCGGGAACGGGAAGAAGTCGATGTCGGTGTCGCCCTCGGGCCACTGCTGGCCGACGAACGAACCGAGCAGGTACATGCCCGACTTCTTGGTGACGACGGTCTGCGCCGCCTCCTGCCAGGTGCGGCCCAGCGAGTCGGCCGACTGGTACGGGAAGATCGACTTCCAGGTGTCGAAGACCTTCTTGACCTTCGCGTCTTCCCAGCTCTCCTTGTGCGCCATCAGGTCGACGTGGAACTGGTAGCCGTTGATGCGCATGTTCAGGTAGTCGAACGTGCCGAACGCCGGCCAGCCGTCCTTGTCCGCGAAGGCGATCGGGTTGAGCCCGTCGGCCTTCATCTTCTTGGCCAGCGTGATGAGCTCGTCCCAGGTCTTGGGCTCGGTGTAGCCCTTTTCCTTCCACACGCTCGGGCGGTAGAACCAGCCCCAGGGGTAGTTGTAGAGCGGGATGAAGTACTTCTTGCCGTCGTCACCGGTCGAGGCGGTCTTGAAGGCCTCGGAGAAGTTGCTGCCGACCTTCTCCCAGACGTCGTCGATCTCGGCGACGAGCCCCTGCTTCGCGTACGACTTCATGCGGTAGCCGGCGAACCACGTGAACACGTCGTCCGGGCTGCCCTTGAGGTAGTTGTTGATGTTGTTCTGGAAGTCGTTGTGAGCGACGGTGTTGATCTTGACGTCCACATCGGCCGCGTCCTTGGCCGACGACATCAGGGCCGCGTAGGCCTTCTTCGGCACCTCGTCGGACCCGTTCGAGCCGAACGTGACGGTGCCGGTCCCGGAGCCGCTGTCGGAGCCGCTGTCGGCTCCGGTGCAGGCCGCGAGCAGCGGGGCCGCGGCGATCGCGCCGGCACCGAGCCCGGTGACGCGGAGGAGCGACCGGCGGCTCATCCCGGAGCGTCCGAGCAGTGAGTCAAGCGAAGGGGTGGGCATCAGTGCGCCTCCTTGCCGTGTGGATCGCAACGGGATCCAACATTAGTGCGCACACTTCACCAGAACCCTTCGTAGTCGTCAACGGGTCCCGGTAACGTTTGCGCAACACGTTTTAGCTGTCAGTGATCGCATGGTAACCATGAGAAAGATGTTGGGGTGAACTGCCTCACTGGAACGAGTAAAGTCTGTTTTGTCGGTTGTCGATTTTTGAGTAGAAGTTGTCGCGGTCACAAGCACGCCGCGTAACCGACTTCGGGTGCGTCGAGGGCCCCGCACGATTACCTTTCGATCGATCGAGTTCGACGTCGGAGGTGGCGCGTGTTCTATCCCCTCAACGTGAAGGACTTTCTGGATCGGGCCGAAACGGTCTATCCCGACCGGGTCGGGGTGACCGACGAACCGACCCAACCGGCGCCGTCGCTGGGTGCGGTGTCCTACCGGTCGCTCGCCGGGATGGCCCGGAGTCAGGCGGCCTGGCTCGACGGGCTGGACGTCCCGGTCGGCGGCCGGGTCGCGATCGTGTCGCACAACGCCGGGCGCATGCTGGCGTCGTTCTTCGGGGTCTCCGGCTGGGGCCGCATCCTGGTGCCGATCAACTTCCGGCTCGGCGCCGAGGAGATCGGGTACATCGTCGCGCACTGCGGAGCCGACGTCCTGCTCGTCGATCCGGAGCTGCGCGGCCTGCTGGATTCGGTGCCGGCGAAACACACCGTGGTGCTGGGTGACGACGCGATGTTCACCGGGGGCGGGCAACCGCGGCCGTGGGCGGCCGACGAGGGTGCGACGTGCACGCTCAACTACACGTCCGGAACCACCGCGCGCCCCAAGGGTGTCCAGCTCACCCACCGCGCGAACTGGCTCAACGCGACCGTGTTCGCGCTCCACGCCGGCGTCACCGACCGGGACGTCTACCTGCACACGCTGCCGATGTTCCACGCCAACGGCTGGGGCATGCCCTACGCGATGACCGGGCTCGGCGTGCACCAGGTCGTGCTGCGCAAGGTCGACGGCGCCGAGATCCTGCGGCGCGTGCGCGACCACGGGGTGACCGTCATGTGTGCGGCGCCGGCGGTGCTGAACGCGGTGCTGGAGGCGTTGGACTCCTGGGAGGGTGAGATCCCCGGGCGTGACCGGGTGCGGGTGATCCTGGCCGGAGCGCCGCCGCCGACCCGGACGATCGAGCGGATCCGCGCCGATCTGGGGTGGGAGTTCATCCAGATCTACGGCCTGACCGAGACCGCTCCGCTGCTGACGATCAACCGGCTCCGGTCCGAGTGGGACGACCTGCCCGCGGAGGAGCAGGCCCGCCTGCTGGGGCGCGCCGGTGCGCCCGCGCTCGGGGTGCGCATCGCGGTCTCCGAGTCCGGCGAGGTGCTCTCGCAGACCAACCACAACCTCGACGCCTACTGGGAGAACCCCGACGCCACCGCCGAAGCGCAGGCCGACGACTGGTTCCACACCGGCGACGGCGGCGCGTTCGAGGACGGCTACCTGTCGATCACCGACCGCAAGAAGGACGTGATCATCTCCGGCGGCGAGAACGTGTCCTCGATCGAGGTCGAGGACGTGCTGAACTCGTTCCCGGCGGTGCGTGAAGTCGCGGTGATCGGCATCCCCGACGAGAAGTGGGGCGAGTTGGTGACCGCGCTGATCGTCACCGACGGCTCGCCGGTGACGGCCGAGGACGTGATCGCGTTCTGCCGCACCCGGCTGGCCGGCTACAAGACCCCGAAGCGGGTGGAGTTCGTCGACGAGCTGCCGCGGACGGCCACCGGCAAGCTCCAGAAGTTCAAACTCCGCGAGCCGTACTGGAAGGGCCAGTCCCGCCAGGTGAACTGACGCC
>NZ_BAAAGX010000020.1:0-4777 GCF_039524755.1 Cryptosporangium japonicum | reverse complement strand
AGCCGCCGGCGCTCAGGTCAGCAGGCCCGCCGTGCCCCCGTGAACCGCCGCCCCGGCTCGAGGTTGGCGACGCGCCCCTTCGCCGGGACCCGGAGGCTGAAGCTGGTGTTCGTGTCCAAGATGACCGCGAACGAGTTGTTGTTGTAGACCGATCGAATGATCCGGACCGGTGAGATCCGCTCCGAGCCGCAGTCCCCCGGCAGGTAGCCGATCTCGTGCCGCCGCCCGTCGCCGTCGGCCTGGCGGTAGAGGCAGACGGTCTGCCCGTCGCATTCCCACGACCTGTCGACGGCCGCCGCGGACGCCGCGGAGCCCGACGCGGTGATCGCGACGACCGTGCCGACGATCCCGAGCCATCTAGTGACTGTGCGCATTCGTGTTGCCCCCCGTAGTGAACCAACTTGGTACGGGGGGAAGGTATAAAGCTGGTCCGCGCGCTATCAAGGCGCCATGACCTGCGAAAACGTGGAATCTTATCGGGATCAGGCGACGTCGACCGGGCGGAACTGGACGCTGACCCGAGGGCCGGAGGCGCGGGTGGTCTTGGGGACCGAGTGCTCCCAGGTGCGCTGGCAGGAGCCGCCCATGACGATCAGATCGCCGTGGCCGACCGGGAAGCGCAGGCTCGACCCGCCGCCGCGCGGGCGCAGCAGCAGTGGGCGCGCCGACCCGAACGAGACGATCGCGACCATCGTGTCGCTGTGGGCCGAGCGCCCCAGCGTGTCACCGTGCCAGGCGACGCTGTCCCGCCCGTCGCGGTAGAGGCACATGCCCGCGGTGACGAACGGCTCGCCCAGCTCGTCGGCGTAGTACTCGGTGAGCTGCTCCCTGGCGTCGGTGAGCAGCTCGTGCGGGAGCACCTCCCCGGCGCCGTACCAGCGCAGCAGCCGGGGGACCTCGACCTCGCGGTCGTACATCTCGCGCCGCTCGGCCCGCCAGCCGACGTCGGACAGCAGTGTCTGGAACACCGCGTCGGACCCGCGCACCCACCCCGGCAGGTGATCCACCCACGCGCCGGCCGACAGCTCGTGCCGCCGGACCCGCCCCTCGAGCGGCCCGAGCCGGGCATCGGTGTCAGCGAGCTCCAGGATCGAAGGCTGGTACGCGATCGCGGTCATGGCGTTCACTCTACTTCATTTTTCGAACGCCCGTGCGAATGTACCCCGCGCGCCTGTGGATACGGACCGTGGTGGAGCCGCTACGCCGCCCGGGTGAAACTGGATACCCGAGTGATTTCGCTGTGATCGGTATGACATTTTCGTGTCGTGACAGCGAACGGCGATATCGACGACTACCGCAGCCTGAACCGGGCGAGTTGGGACGACCGCGCGGCGGCGCACGCGGCGTCCCAGGACTACGACGTCGACCGGTTCCGGGTCGATCCCACTTTCCTGAGCCGGGTCGTGCAGTTCGACCAGGAGCGGCTCGGGGACGTCGCCGGGCTCGACGGGCTGCACCTGCAGTGCCACATCGGCACCGACACCCTGTCGCTCTCGCGGCTCGGCGCGCGGATGACCGGCCTCGACTTCTCCGGTGGGTCGCTCGCGCAGGCCCGGAGCCTCGCCGAGGAGACCGGAGCGCAGATCGAGTACGTGCAGTCCGACGTGTACGAGGCGGTCGAGGCGCTCGGCGCCGAGCGGTTCGACTTCGTGTTCACCGGCGTCGGCGCGCTCTGCTGGTTGCCCGACGTGCGGCGGTGGGCCGCCGTCGTCGCGCGGTTACTGCGTCCGGGTGGGCGGCTGTTCATGCGCGAGGGTCACCCGGTGCTGTGGGCGCTCGACGACGACCGGCGCGACGGCCGGCTCGTGCTCCGGTACCCGTACTTCGAGCGCGCCGAGCCGGTCGTGTGGCACGACGAGGGCACCTACGTGCAGACCGACACGCAGTTCATCAACAACACCGTGCACAACTGGAACCACGGTCTGGGTGAGGTCGTCACCGCACTGCTCGAGCAGGGGCTGACGCTGACGCAGCTGGTCGAGCACGACTCGGTGCCGTGGGAGCCGTTCCCCGGGCTGATGGAGAAGACCGGCGGTGAGTACCGGATGGCCGACCGGCCGTGGCGCGCGCCGATGACCTACACCGTGCAGGCCGTCAAACCCCGGTGACCCTTCCTGGAGGCGCCGGAGGCGACGGCGCGGGGAGCGCCGCCGACGGTGCCGCCCGGAGCGCGGCGGAGCGCGCCGGGGAGGGCAGCGCGGCGGAGAGCGCCGGGGACGGCGGCGCGGCGGGGACGGCGCCGCCGGCCGGGCGCGTCGTGCGACTGGCCGCGTCGGCGTTCGTCGTCCTCGCGGCCGAGCCGATCTTCCTGCTCGTCGACACCGCGGTCGTCGGTCACCTGGGCCGGGTGGCGCTGGCCGGCCTCGGCGCCGGCGGCACGCTGATGGGCCTGCTCGCGATCGTCGGCACGACGCTGGCCTACGGCACCACCGGCCGGGCCGCCCGCTGGTTCGGCGCCGGGCAGCGGGACCGGGCCGTGGGGGAGGGCGTCCAGGCCTCCTGGCTGGCGTTGCTGATCGGCGGGGCCGGCGTGCTCGCCGGTCAGCTGCTGGCGCCGTGGGCCACCCGGCTGATCGCCGGCGACGGTGCGGTCGCGGACGCGGCCGAGTCATGGCTGCGCATCGCGGTCCTCGGCCTACCCGGCATCCTGCTGGTGTTCGCCGGCAACGGCTGGCTGCGCGGCGTCCAGGACACCCGGACGCCGGTCGTCGTCGTGGTCATCGCGAACGTGGTCTCGGCGGCGGCGTCGCCGGTGCTGGTGTACCCGGTCGGGCTGGGCCTGGAGGGCTCGGCCTGGGCGAACGTCGTCGCGCAGTGGCTCGGCGGCGGGCTCTGCCTGTGGGCGCTGGTGCGTGAGCGGGTGCCGATGACGCCCCAGTGGTCGGTGATGCGCCGCCAGCTGCTGGTGAGCCGGGACCTGGTCGTGCGGGCCGGGGCGTTCCAGGTCGCGTTCCTCACCGCGGCGGCCGTGGCGGGCCGGGCCGGAGCCGCGCAGTTGGCGGCGCACCAGGTCGGGCTCCAGCTCTGGAACCTGGCCGCGCTGCTGCTCGACTCGTTCGCGATCGCGGCCCAGTCGCTGGTCGGGGCCGCGCTCGGCAGCGGGGACGTGGGCGCGGCCAAGGCCACCGCCTGGCGGGTCGGCCGGTTCGGCCTGGTGGCCGGGGTGGCGTTCGCCGGGGTGTTCGGGCTGGCCTGGTTCGTGGTCCCCGCGGTCTTCACCGACGACGACGCCGTCCGTGGGCAACTGGGCGTGCTCTGGCCGTTCCTGGTGGCGATGGTGCCGATCGGCGGCGTGGTGTTCGCGTTGGACGGCGTGCTGCTCGGCGCCGGGGACAACGCGTTCATCCGCAACGTGACGGTGGGCTCGGCGTTGCTGGGCTTCGTGCCGGTGACGGTCGCGGCGGCGGTGTTCGGGTGGGGTCTGGCCGGGGTGTGGGCCGGTCTCGCGGTGTTCATCGCGGTGCGTTTCGCGGGCATGACGTGGCGCACGCGCTCCGGGGTGTGGGCGCGCGTGGGAACCTCGATCTGACCCGTCGTCAGATCGGGTGGACGCGGGCCGTGGTGTCGTGGCTCCCGGTCACCAGGGCGCGGGAGTCCGGTGCGAAGGCCACCGACGTCAGCGCCGCGGCGTGGCCGCCGATCGGGGCGGTGAGGGCCCGGCCGCTCATCACGTTCCAGAGCCGCGCCGTGCCGTCGATGCCCGCCGTGGCCAGCGCCCGGCTGTCCGGGCGGAACGCCACCGCGGTGACCGCGCCCGAGTGACCGGCCAGGCGCTCGCCGAGCGGACGCCCGCTGTCGGCCTCCCAGAGACGGGCCGCGCCGTCGACGCCCGCGGTGGCCAGGATCCGCCCGTCCGGGCTGAACGCCACCGCGTGCACGAGACCGTGGCCGGACAGGCTCGCGAGCTGCCGGCCGGTCTCCACGTCCCAGATCCGGACCGTCTGGTCGAAGCTGCCGGTCACGACGCGACGGCCGTCCGGGTGGAACGCGACCGCGCGGACGACGTCGGTGTGGCCGGTGAGGGTGCCCACGCACGAGCCGGAACGGATGTCCCAGAGTCGGACGGTGTGGTCGAAGCTGCCGGTCGCGATGCGGACGCCGTCGCGGTGGAAGGCGACCGCGCGGACCATGTCGGTGTGGCCGGTGAGGTTCGCGAGTTCGGTGCCGGTGGCGGGGTTCCAGATCCGGACGCTCAGGTCGTCGGACACGCTGGCCAGGCGGGTGCCGTCCGGGCTGGACGCCAGCCCGTTGATGCGTGCGGTGTGGCCGGTGAGGGTGACGATGCGGCGACCGGTCGCGAGGTCCCAGATGCGGATGGTGCGGTCGGCTCCGGCGGTGGCCAGGCGGGTGCTGTCCGGGCTGATCACCAGGCTCGACACCGGGCCGTCGTGGCCACGGAACTCCACGGATTCGCCGGTCTGGTGCATGGTTCGCACTTGAACGGTCGGCTTGCCGCTGACCGGGGCGGCACTGACCGGGACCGCGCTGACCGGCCGCGCACTGACGGGCTGGGCGCTCAAGGGCTGGGCGCTGACGGGCTGGGCGCTGACCGGGCGGGGGCTCACGGCGGCCGCTCCCACGGCGGCGCTGCTGACGGGGGCCGCGCCCACCGCCGGGCCACTGACCGGAGCTGCTCCCGCGGCGGGGCCACTGACCGGCGCGGCTCCGGCGGCGGGGCCACTGACCGGGGCCGCGCCGGCGGCGGGGCCGCTCACGGGGGCTGCCCCGACGGGGTGGCCGAGCGGGGCGGCTCCGGCGGCGGGGCCGCTCACGGGGG
>NZ_BAAAGX010000019.1:0-1188 GCF_039524755.1 Cryptosporangium japonicum | reverse complement strand
TCTCTGTACACGACAAATTTCACAGAACCCTTATCCTATCAGGGTTCTGCCTTCTTAAAATTGCCAAAATTTCCTTAAACTCTTCTTTTTTCCCAAAACCAATTAAACGCTGAATCGCCATTTGAACATAGTCTAAACCATAGCGAAATAAACTCATTGAGAGTCGTCCATGCTTCTTTATTTTTATCGCTTTTTTTTGATCATGTTGCCATTCACCCGTTAAGTAACACCAACAGAAGCTTATAGCTAACACCGCAATCAATTTTTTCACTCGTCTAGGGTCTGTCAAGCGCGTATTTTCAAGATTAAACCCGCGTCCTTTGAGACAACTGAATAAGGTTTCAATTTCCCAGCGTAATGCATAATCCTGAATAGCATTGGCATTAAACTGAGGAGAAACGACGAGTAAAAGCTCTCCATTTTCTAACTGTAGTGCACTTATATATAGTTTCACCCGACCAACCAAAATCCGTCGTTTACGACATTCAATTTGACCAACTTTAAGATGGCGAAATAAATCACTAATTTTATGATTCTTTCCTAAATGATTGGTGACAATGAAGTTTTTTTAACACGAATGCAGAAGTTGATGTCTTGTTCAATTAACCATGTAAACCACTGCTCACCGATAAACTCTCTGTCTGCGAACACATTCACAATACGGTCTTTACCAAAAATGGCTATAAAGCGTTGAATCAAAGCAATACGCTCTTTCGTATCTGAATTTCCACGTTTATTAAGCAATGTCCAAAGGATAGGTATCGCTATTCCACGATAAACGATTGCGAGCATCAGGATATTAATATTTCGTTTTCCCCATTTCCAATTGGTTCTATCTAAAGTCAGTTGCACTTGGTCGAATGAAAACATATTGAAAATCAACTGAGAAATTTGACGATAATCAAAATACTGACCTGCAAAGAAGCGCTGCATACGTCGATAAAATGATTGTGGTAAGCACTTGATGGGCAAGGCTTTAGATGCAGAAGAAAGATTACATGTTTGCTTTAAAATAATCACAAGCATGATGAGCGCAAAGCACTTTAAATGTGACTTGTTCCATTTTAGATATTTGTTTAAGATAAGATATAACTCATTGAGATGTGTCATAGTATTCGTCGTTAGAAAACAATTATTATGACATTATTTCAATGAGTTATCTATTTTTATCGTGTACAGAGAATTAAT
>NZ_BAAAGX010000018.1:391035-403562 GCF_039524755.1 Cryptosporangium japonicum | reverse complement strand
CAACCACGCCGCCTAATACCGTTGCCACGACCGGTTGACTCCAAGGGCCCGGAAAGGCGTCGTAGGCCCGGGAAGGCGTCGAAGGCCCGGGAAGGCGTCAGGCGTTCGCGGCGGTGTAGGCGTCGATCTCGGCCGCCAGCTCGTTCTTCCGCGCCTCGGACGCGAAGGACGCGCGGACACCGGCCTTCGCCAGCTCGGCGACGCCGGGAGCGTCGAGCTTGAGCAGCTCGGCGGCCACGAGGTACTCCTTCTCCAGCGTGGTGCCGAACATCGGCGGGTCGTCGGAGTTGATCGTGACGAAGATGCCCGCCTCCACCATGCCCGCGAGCGGGTGCTCGTCCAGGCTGGCCACGGCCCGCGTACGCAGGTTCGACGTCGGGCAGACCTCGAGCGGGAGCTGGGTCTCGACCAGGTACTCGACCAGCGTGGGGTCACCCAGCGCGCTGGTGCCGTGGCCGATGCGCTCGGCGCCGAGCACGCGGATCGCGTCCCAGATCGTCTCCGGGCCGGTCGTCTCCCCGGCGTGCGGCATCGAGTGCAGGCCGGCGGCGCGGGCGGCGTCGAAGTACGGCTTGAACTGCGGCCGGGGCACGCCGATCTCGGGGCCGCCGAGGCCGAACGCGATCAGCCCGTCGGGGCGCTGGTCGAGGGATACGCGAAGCGTCTCCTCGGCGGCGGGGATACCGGCCTCGCCCGGAATGTCGAAGCACCAGACCAGCTCGATGCCCAGGTCGCGGCGCGCGGCGGCGCGGGCGTCCTCCAGCGCCTCGCAGTAGGCCTCCGGCGCCATGCCACGGACCGTGTGCGAGTACGGCGTCGCGGTGAGCTCGGCGTACCGGACCTGCTGGCGGGCCAGCTCGCGGGCGACCTCGTAGGTGAGGATGCGGACGTCCTCGGGGTCGCGGACCAGGTCGGCGACGGCGATGTAGACCTCGATGAAGTGCGCGAAGTCGCGGAACTCGAAGAACTTCTCCAGCGCGTCCAGGTCGGACGGCACGTTCGTGCTTCCGGCGTGACGCGCGGCCAGCTCGGCCACGGCCTGCGGTGAGGCCGAACCCACGTGATGCACGTGCAACTCGGCCTTGGGCAGGCCGGCGACAAACGCTTCCAGGTTCTCCATGACCGGACGTTACCACCACCGTGTCAAGGTTGTGGAATCACACCGCCGGGGCGAGGTCCTCGCGCTCGCCGAGGGCCAGGTCGCCGGTCTCGCCGGCCAGCGCCGCGCGCCGGCCGAGCACGATCACGTAGGTCAGGAAGCCGCCGAACGCCACCACGCCGATGCCGATGCGGGCCCAGGTCGGCAGCCCGGACGGCGTCACGAACGCTTCGATCACGCCCGAGATCGCCAGCACGACCACCAGGCCGAGCGCGGTGAGCACGGCCGCGCGGGAGGTCTCGGCGAGCGCCTGCGCCCGGGTGCGGCCCGGCCCCGGCGCGATCCACGACCAGCCGATGCGCAGGCCCGCGCCGGCGGCGACGAAGACCGCGGTCAGCTCCAGCAACCCGTGCGGGGTGATCAGCCCGAAGAACACGTCGGCCTTGCCGTAGGCCACCATCACCCCACCGACCTCGCCGACGCCGACGGCGTTGGTGACCAGCACGAGAATCACCGGCACGATCAGCACGCCGGCGAACACGCACAGCGCGGCGATCAGCGCGTTGTTCGTCCACACCTGGGCGGCGAAGTCCTGGGCCGGATTCTCCGAGTAGTAGTCCGCGAAGTCCTTCTCGACGAGCTGACGCAGGGCCGACTCGGGGGCGAGCTGGGCCGCGAGCTCGGGATGCGTGCCGAACCACGCGATCAGGCCGAACGACACCGCCGAGAACGCGGTGGCGACCCCGCACCACCACGGCCAGGCCCGGTACACCGCGACCGGGAACCCGACCGTGAAGAACCGGGCGAACGTCACCCAGGAGGGTGCGCTGCTGCCGGTGACGGCGGAGCGGGCCCGCGCGACCAGCCGGGACAGCCGGCCCACGAGCGCGGGGTCGGGTGCGCGGCTCTGCACCGCGGAGAGGTGGGTGGCCGCCCGCTGGTAGAGAGCGATCAGCTCGTCGCTCTCACTGCCGGTGAGGCGACGCCGGCCGAGCAACTCCTCGAGCCGGCGCCACTCCCCCGCGTGTTCGGCCACGTAGGCGTCCAAGTCCACGCGATGAACCTAGCAATCAGGCGCTAACGCTCAGCCCGCGCGAGCGCCGGAAGATCAGGCCAGCGTGATCGAGTCACCGTTGACGGTGACCTGCTTCTCCTCGAGCGGCTTCTTCGCCGGGCCCGCGGTCGGCGAACCGTCGGAGATCGAGAACTTGCTCGCGTGGCAGGGGCAGTCGATCGTCGTCGCGACCTTGTTGACCTTGCAGCCCTGGTGGGTGCAGACGTTCGAGAAGGCCTTGAACGTGCCGGCCTCGGGCTGGGTGACGACGACACCCTCGGCGTCGAAGATCTTGCCGCCACCGACCGGGATGTCGGCGACCTTGGCCAGCGCGTCGGCGACGGGGGCCTCGGCCGACGCCGCACCGGAGGTGGGAGCCGCGGCCGGCGCGCTGGACGCCGGGGCCGCGTCGCTGCTCGCGCTGTCACCGTAGCTGGAGCAGGCGCTGGCGACGATGGTCACGCCGACCGCGCCGGCTCCGGCCAGAACGCTTCGCCGGTTGAGCAGCCCGCGCGTGTATCGGGTGGTGTCCATGCGTTTCCTCCGGGCGGTAATCTCGCACGTGTAGTAGTTCATGTAGTAGTTGAGGGCTCAATCAGAACATAGACGGCCACCGCTCGCCAGCCGCAACTCAACTTCACAGGGGATGCACGGGAGCCGCTCGACAAAGGTTCAGAACTGGACGCCGCTGGTGGAGAAGAACCAGAGCGCGGACGTCGCCCACACGCCGACCAGCGCGGCGAACACCGCTCCTCCGAACAGCGGCAGCACCCAGCCGGCCAACCCGTGCTTGGTCAGCACCAGCATCTTCGTGGTGAACACCCCGAAGAAGACGCAGCCGAGCAGCGAGTGCGCCAGCGTCCGGGTGTCGTACGTGGCGAAGCCGAGCGCGTACAGGCAGTGCACGACGACCGGGATCGTGAGCACGAACGCGATCCGGCCCGACCAGCGGTGCACCGGGCTCACCCAGGCCCCGCGCAGCGGGAGCTTGCCCCACATCGCGAGCGCGGTGACGAGCTGGACGACCGCGAACACGATCGCCACGGTCGCGAGCCAGACCTTCACCTGGAGCGGCCCGGAGAAGCCGGCGACGCTCACCGCGATGCCGGTGGGGGTGTGCACCTTGCCGTAGACGCCGAGGACGACGGCGACACCGGCACCGGCGGCGAGCGGCACGATCAGCTTCGTGACCGTGCTCGCGGAGGCGGGACGCATCGTGGTGACGGCCCGGGTGGGAAATTCGTCGGGGTCGGGGTTCCAGGTCATGACGACGCTCCTCAGGCCTTCGGCTCGGCTTCGGTGACGGTCATCGTTCCGCCGTCGACGGTCGCGGTCTTCGAGCCGAGATCGATCCTCGGCGCCGGCCGGGGGTTGCCCTCGTCGGTGGTGAAGACGCCCACCTGCGTGCCGTCCGGCAGCACGATCCACCCGGCGACCAGCTTGGCGCCCTGGATCGTCACCGTGCCGCGGTACACCCCGGCCGGCGACTTCACCAGCGGAGCCGTGAACCGGAACTCCCGGCCGCCGGCGGTGACGGTCCCGGAGGCCGTCGTCCGGCTGAACGTTCCGGTGAGCGTGCCGCCGGGTGCGCCCTTCAGGTCGAGGTCGCCACCGGTGGCCGGGCCGCGCATCCACGCCTCGGTACGGTCGCCGTCGCAGTAGTACGCGACCGCCTGACCGTCCTTCACCGAGATCGCAACCGTGGCCCGGCCGCCGACCACCCGGCCGGCGAACACCGCCTTGCGGTTCTCGGTCGGCGGTTTGCTCGAGGAGGCGATCGGTGGTGGTGCGGTCGCGCTGGGGCTAGCTTTCGCGGGCGGAGTGGACTGGGATGGAGCCCGGGCGGCGGTCTGCTGAGTGCTCTCGGTGTTGGCCTGGGTGCTGAGACCCAAGAGCACAGCGGCGACCACCGCACCGGACAGGAGGGTGAGGAGTGGTCCTCTGTGGCTCATGACGTCTCCAGGTCGGGCCGCATCGGGCGGGTCCCCTCCACTGTGCAACGGGGACCCGCGCCCCGTCCGTGCAGAAGTACGCACAGCACGTCCGGGCAGGTGTCGCCTTGCTGACAACGGTCCCGCGCCTGCCACCGGCCGTGCAACCCGTCCGGGCGGTGGTCTGGGCACTGCACCTGCTGGTGCCGATCGCCGGCCTCTGGCTCCTGCTGGCGGTGCCGGCCGCGGACGTGCTCTGGCACCACCCATCGAGCCACTTCTGGCTCGTGCTCAACGTCGCCGCGATCAGCCTGCTGCCGGGCGTCGCGATGACCGCGGCCGCGTTGAACCGGCGTGACGCCCGGCTCTTCCTGGTTTCGCTCTGCTTCCTCTCGTCGGCCGGTTTCCTGCTGCTCCACGCCCTGGCGACGCCACTCGTGCTCGTCGATCACGCGAACATCGGGTTCGACCTCTCCCAGCCCACCGGGCTCGCGATCGCGGCGGTGTTCGCCGCGCTCTCCGCGCTCCCGCTGAACTCCGACCGGGTGCTGGCCCTGCGGGTGCCGCTCTGGGGCGGGCTGACCGCGGTGATGGTGGCCTGGGGCGCGGTGACGCTCCTGGACCTGCCGCCGTTGAACGCGGCGCCACAGGTACGTGACGTCGAAGGTCCACAAGTGATCGTCGCGGTGCTCGCGGTCGCGCTCTACCTGGGGGCGGCGCTGCGCTACTACCGACTCCACCGCCGGGCGCCGGCCGCGGTCCTGGTCAGCATCCTCACCGCGTTCGTGCTGCTGGCCGAGGCGATGGTCGCGGTGACGCTCGCCGACAAGTGGCACCTGTCCTGGTGGGAGTGGCACGTCCTGCTGGTCTTCGCGTTCGGCTTCGTGGCCTACAGCGCGTACGTCCAGTACCGCAAGGAGGGCTCGAGCGCCGGCCTGTTCGACGCGGTCATGCTCGCGCCGACGGTCCGTGCGGTCCGCGCGCAGTACGAGGCCGCGCTGGAGGAACTCGTCACCGTGCTGCGCGAGCGGGAACGCAGCGGGCGTTCCACCGCGGAGCCGGTGGCCCAGCAGCTGGCCCAGCGGTTCGGGCTCACCGAACGGCAGGCCGTCGTCCTGGACCGGGCCGGCGCCGCGCTCGCCGCCGAGCGGGAGATCTCCGCGCTGCTCGGCGCGCTGGTGACGGTCGGCGAGCGGGCCCGCGTCGGGCTGGGCGAACGTGAGCTGCTCGACGAGGTGCTGGCCCGGGTCCGCCCGGCCTACGGGGAGGTGCGCGTCGGCCTCGTCGACAACGGCGTGCTGTCCGTGGACGGTCGCGCCTACGACCCGGCCACGCTCACCGCCGCGTACCGGGCCGACGACCGGCTGATCTACCCGCTGACCGTCAAGGGGCGGGTGGCCGGTGTCGTCGAGATCCCCGCCCGCAGCGGCGAGACCTGGGCCGCCCTGCTGGCCAACCAGCTCTCGATCGTGGTGGAGAACGCCCGCCTCTACGCCGAGCTCGGCACGCTGTTCCGGCAGTACCTCTCGCCGGACGTCGCGGCGGCGCTGCTGGCCGACCCGGCCCAGGCGGCGCTGGGCGGCTCGATCGTCGAGGTCACCGCGCTCTTCGCCGACCTGCGCGGGTTCACGACGTTCTCCGAGCAGGCCGACCCGGCCGAGATCGTGACGATGCTCAACCGCTACCACGGGGTTGCGGTGCCCTGCATCCTCGACAACGGCGGCACCGTGGTGCAGTTCGTGGGGGACGCGCTGCTGGCCTTGTTCAACGCACCCGCCCGGCAGCCCGACCACGCGGCCAGGGCCGTGCGCGCCGGGCTCGGCCTGCAGACCGCGGTGGACGCGATCGCGGAGGGACGGCCGGGCTGGCCGCGCTTCCGGGTCGGCATCAACACCGGTTCCGCCCTGGTCGGCAACATCGGCAGCGAGGCACTACGGGGGTTCAACGCGATGGGTGACGCGGTGAACGTCGCCGCCCGGCTGCAGACGCTGGCGCAGCCGGGGCAGGTCGTCATCGGCGACGCGACGATGAAGCAGCTGGGGCCGGACG
Organism: Cryptosporangium japonicum; assembly: GCF_039524755.1. Lineage (NCBI taxonomy): Bacteria > Bacillati > Actinomycetota > Actinomycetes > Cryptosporangiales > Cryptosporangiaceae > Cryptosporangium > Cryptosporangium japonicum. The sequence goes on along the minus strand of NZ_BAAAGX010000018.1, from coordinate 397,429 downwards.
TGACGGCCTACTCCCTCGGCGAGCTCACCGTGAAAGGCCGTTCGCAGCCGGTGCGGGCCTACGTCGTCGGGGAGGCACCGTGAGCACCGAGCCGCCGGACACCGAGTTCTGGGGCTCGTTGAAGCCGGAGGAGAGCGCGGACTTCCTCGCGCTGGCGCGGCCCCGGTCGTGGGCGCGCGGTGCGGTGATCTTCCGCGAGGGCGACGAGTCGGATTCCGTGCTGGTGCTGGTGAGCGGCCGGGTGAAGGCGTTCTCGAGCACCGGAGGCGGCATCGAGGTCCTGCTGGCCGTGCGTGGGCCGGGCGCGCTGGTCGGCGAGCTGGCCGCGATCGACCAGCGGCCCCGGTCGGCCACCGTGGAGGCGTTGGAGCCGGTCACCGCGCTGTCGCTGCCGCTGGCGGCGTTCCAGGAGTACCTGCGGGCCCACGGCCGGATCGCGCTGCTGCTCGCCCAGACCCTCGCCGACCGGCTCCGCGACGCCGACCGCAAACGGATCGAGTTCGGTGCGCACGACACGCTCGGCCGGGTGGCGGCCCGGCTGGTGGAGCTGGCCGACCGGTTCGGCCGGCCGACCGAGGAGGGCGTGCGGATCGCGCTGCCGCTCTCCCAGGACGAGCTGGCCGGCTGGATCGGCGCGTCCCGGGAGGCCGTGGCGAAAGCGCTGCAGTCGCTGCGTGCGGACGGCACCATCCGCACGTCACGACTGACCGTCGTCGTCCACGACCTCCCGGCGCTACGGGCCCGGGCGATGGACTTCTAACTGACCGAGATCACCGCGGAGACCGGGGTGGGGGTCGCGCTCGGCACGCACGGGATCGTGAACGTGCCGAAGATCGTCACCGCGGTGGCGTTCACCGCACCCGGGCTGAGCTCGACGTCACCGGCGGTGGTGAGCGTCAGCTGGCCGGTGAGCGCGGTGAGCTGCACCGGCTGGTTGGCCGGGTACGGCTCGGTGTTCGCGGTACCGGTGACGGCGACGGCGCCGGTCTGTGCACCGGACACCGTCACCTCCCCGCTGGGCGTGACGCTGCCGGCGTCGAGGTCGATCGGCGGGAGGATCGGGATCGGTCCGGTCGTGACCGTGACGTCCACGGTCTCCCCGACCGTCGCGGTGGCCGGGGCGGTGATCGTGACGTCGACGTCACCGGTCTGCGTTCCGGTGAGCGGGATCTCGCACGAGTAGTTGACCGAGACCGTGTCGGCCTGGGCGGGCGAGGGGAACAGCACGAGCGCGGCGGCGGCGGCGATCAGCGAACCGGCGGCAGCGAGCGTCTTTGCGGACATTGCGTACTCCCTTGTGGGGGGCGCCGAGGCAACAGTGCCTCGGGACAACGCTCGTCCTGTGTAGACACTCCAGCTAAATCGGCGCAGCGATTTGCGCCGATTTAGCAAGATTTATCGAGGAGGTTGTTACTGGGCTAGGTAAAAGAGGAGGTCCTGACGCGTCAGGATGCCGATCGGCTTGCCGTCCTCGAGCACGACCGCGGCGTCGGACACCTCCACCGCCTTCATCGCGGCGTCCACCGACTCGCCGGCCCCCACCGCGGGCAGCGGCTGACCCATGTGCTGCTCGACCGCGTCGGCGAGCGTCGCCCGGCGGTCGAACAACGCGTCGAGCAACGCGGCTTCGCTGACCGAACCGGCGATCTCGGCCGCCATCACCGGCGGCTCGGCCCGAACGACGGGCATCTGCGAGACGTGGTACTCACGCATGATGTCGATCGCGGTCTTCACGGTCTCGTTCGGGTGCGTGTGGACGAGCTGCGGCAGGCCCTCGCTCTTGGCCCGCAGCACCTCCCCGACCGTGATGCCGCCGGGCGTCCGGTCGGCCAGGTTGAGGAAGCCGTACCCGGCCATCCACTCGTCGTTGAAGATCTTCGAGAGGTAGCCGCGGCCACCGTCGGGCAGCAGCACGACGACCACCGCGTCCGGCCCGGCCTCCCGGGCCACCTTCAGCGCGCCGGCGACCGCCATCCCGCAGGAGCCGCCGACCAGCAGCCCCTCCTCACGGGCCAGGCGCCGGGTGAGCAGGAACGACTCGGCGTCGGAGATCGCGACCACCTGGTCGGTGACCGACGGGTCGTACGCGGACGGCCAGAAGTCCTCGCCGACGCCCTCGACCAGATACGGACGTCCGGTGCCGCCGGAGTACACCGAGCCCTCCGGGTCGACGCCGACGATCGTGATCTCGCGGCCGGCCTCGGCGGCCTTCTCCTTGAGGTACCGGCCGGTGCCGGTGATCGTGCCGCCGGTGCCGATCCCGGTGACGAAGTGCGTGATCTTCCCGTCGGTGTCGTTCCAGATCTCCGGGCCGGTGGTGGCGTAGTGGCTGGCCGGGCCCTCGGGGTTGGAGTACTGGTCGGGCTTCCAGGCGCCGTCGATCTCCCGGACCAGCCGGTCGGAGACGTTGTAGTACGAGTCGGGGTGCTCCGGCGGCACCGCGGTGGGGCACACCACGACCTCGGCGCCGTACGCGCGCAGCACGTCACGCTTGTCCTCGCTGACCTTGTCGGGGCAGACGAAGACGCATTTGTAGCCCTTGGTCTGCGCCACGATGGCCAGGCCCACGCCGGTGTTTCCGCTGGTCGGCTCGACGATCGTGCCGCCGGGCCGCAGCGCGCCCGACTTCTCGGCCGCCTCGACCATCTTCACCGCGATCCGGTCCTTCACCGAACCGCCCGGGTTGAGGTACTCCACCTTGGCGAGGACGGTGCCCGGCACCCCGTCGGCGACGGACCGCAGTTTCACCAGTGGTGTATTGCCGATCAGGTCGACCACAGACTCGAAGTACCGCACGGTGTCAGCTCTCTCTGCCGGAGATTCCTGCTTTCGAGACTAACCACCGAGGTCGGAAGGGGTCGCACCGGCCGCGCCGCGCACCGCTGCGAGCCGGCGCCGGAGGTCGTCGGCGTCCGGGACGTCCAGCCCGGTCAACGCGGCCCGGGCCCGCTCGGCGGCCGCGTCGGCCTCGTCGCCGGCGCCGGTGCGGGCCAGGAGGAGCGCGAGTTTCAACTGGGTGGTGCCTTCGCGGACGCGGTCCTCGGCCACGCGGAACCCCTCGACCGCCTCGCGGAACCGGGCCGCGGCGGCGTCCGATCGACCGGCGGCGGCGTCGACCTCGGCCAGCGCCACCAGCGTGATCACGGCTCCGGTGCGGTTGTGGTTGCGCAGGGCGAGCACCCGCGCCGCCTCCAGGTGCTCGGTGGCCGACGCCAGCCGCCCTTCGGCCAGCTCCAGCCGGCCCAGTTCACGCAGCGCGGTGATCTCCCACATCACGTCGCCCGACCGCCGGAACACCGCCACCTGCGGCGCGACGAGCTCCCGGGCGACCTCGGTCCGGCCGGCCTTGCGGTGGGCCCGCGCGAGCGAGGTCCGCGCGCGGGCCAGACCGGCGTCGTCGCCGGCCTCGCGACGCACGTCGACCGCCTTCTGGAGGGTGCGTACCGCCTCGTCGATCCGACCGAAGGCGACCTGGAGCGAACCGAGGCCCCGCAGGGCGCTGGCGCGCAGCGAGATCCCGTCCCCGCCCGGATGCTCGGCGCAGAGCCGCAGCGCTTCGCCGTAGTGCTCCTCGGCTTCGGTGAACTGCCCGGCGGCGTACAGCGCGCTGGCCAGCCGACGGTGCGCGGCGGCGGTGTTGAGCCGGTGGCCGGCCCGCTCCCACCAGCTCAGCGACGCGCGGGCGTGGGCGAGACCACCGCGGACGTCACCGCTGTACTGCGACGCCCGGGCCGCCGCGTACTCCGCCTGGGCGATCCGCTCGGGCACCCCGGTCGAGTGGGCGATGGCCAGCCCGGCTTCCCAGAGTCGCCGCGCGTCGGCGTGGTACGGGTAGCGCGTGAACGCCGGTTCGGCCGCCGCGGCCAGACCCCAGGCCGCTGTCCGCAGCTCGGGGTGCCCGTCGCGGTGCCGGGCGGCCGCGGTGACGGTCGCGATGAGGTTCTCGCGCTCGTCGTCGACGTAGGCGCGGTGGCCGGGATCCCCGCCCTCGGAGCGGGGACCGAACGCGGCCTCCCACGGAACCCACGGGTCGATCGCCGCCCGGGCCTGCGCGGCGTAGTGGTCGGCCAACCGGCGGAGCGCGTCGAAGTACTCCGCGCCGAGCTCCTCGAGCGCGTAGAGGCGCACCAGGTCATGGAGTCGGTACCGGTCCGACGTCGTCACCTGGACCAGCTGCCGCTCCACCAGGCGGTCGAGCGCGGGCACCGCGCCGGACGCGACCAGGTCGGCCAGCGCCGCGGCGGCCGACGCGTCGAAGTCGGTGCCGGGGTGCGCGCCCAGCCGCCGGAACACCCGCTGGTGGTAGGCGTCCAGCTCGGTGTAGGTGGCCGCGACGCTGGCCCGTACGGCGTCGCGTCCCGAGCTCAGCTCGTCCAGGCGTCGCTCCTCGTCGGCCAGGCGTTCGGCCAGCGTCGCCATCGACCAGGACGGCCGGGCACGCAGCCGGCTCCCGGCGATCGCGACCGCCAGCGGCAGGTTGCCGCACGCGCGCACGACCGCTTCGGTGGCGGCCGGATCGGCGGTCACCCGTTCGTCGCCGGCGAGCCGGGTCAGCAGCTCACGGGCCTCGTCGTCGGAGAACTCCCCGAGGCGGACGAGCGTCGCGGCGGCGAGCTCGGCCAGCACCGGGCGGCTGGTCACCAGCACCAACGAGCGGGACGCCCCGGGCAGCAGCGGGCGCACCTGGTCGGCGCTGCCGGCGTCGTCGAAGACCAGCAGGTACCGGCGGCCGGCCAGCCGGGTGCGTAACCGGGCCGCGAGCGTCTCGACGTCACCGTGCAGCTCGCCGTCGTCGGCGTCGGACGGGCGCAGGCTCCGGAGCAGCCGCGGGAGCACCTCGGCCGGGTCGGCCGGCTCCGCGCTGGCCCCGCGCAGCCGGACGAACAGCGTCCCGTCCGGGTAGCGCGCGTGGACGAGGTGCGCGACGTGCAGGATCAGCGCGGACTTGCCGACGCCGCCGGGGCCGGACACCGCGACCACCGGCGCCCCACCGTCGATCGCGGCGAGGATCCGGTCGGCCTCGCTCTGGCGGCCGGTGAACAGCGCCGGTAACGCGGGCAGCTCGGCGGGCGGGGTGGGCCGCGCCGGATCCACCGCTACCGGCTCGGGCTCCCGCCCGGTGAGCGGGCGCTGCTGCCAGAACGCGAGCACCGCGGTGACCACCGACGCGACCGCCACGGCCGGCCAGGCCAGCGGTTCGAGCGGCGCCAGGCCCGGCGGCAGCTCGCCGCCGGTGGCCACATTGACCGCGACGGCGAGCAACACCGAGGTCACCGCCGAGGCGAGCGCCAACGCGACCAGGACCAGTGCTCGGCGCACGGTGCGGCTCCCCCGTTGTGACCCGGCTTTCGGTTGTGGATGGGGAGTATTCCCTACTCGCGAATGACGGGTCACCGACTGACGGAGCCGACATAACCGACGTCGAGCTAACTTTGAATCAGCGCCGCGGATGCCCAGGCACCGCGGCGTGAGCCAGCAGTGGCGTCAGTCACACGGCGTGAGCAGGAGGTGACACGTGGACGGTCGAGTACTTCACGCGAAGCAGGTTGCGATCGGCGCGGCCTTCGGTGGGGGTGGCCTCGGGCTACTCAGCGCTGCCTTCTACGGACTACTGCTCGGCCAGGCGAACCTGGCCCGTCGTGCGATCCAGCCGCTGGAGATCGGCCCGCCGCCCGCGGACGGGCGCTACACCCCGCCGACCGGTGCCTCGACCGGGCCCGCGGTGCAGCTGGCGCTGCTCGGCGACTCCAGCATGGTCGGCTACGGCGTCGAGACCGTCGCCCAGACGCCGGGTGCGCTGTTCGGCACCGCGCTGGCCCGGCTCGCCGACCGTCCGGTCGACGTGGTGTCGGCCGCCGTGGTCGGCGCGCGGAGCGTCGATCTGGCCGCGCAGGTGGACTACGTGCTGGCGCAGCCGCAGCGCCCCCAGCTGGCGCTGATCTTCATCGGCGGGAACGACGTCACCCACAAGACCCGGCCGTCGGTCGCGGTGGGCCAGCTCAAGCGGGCGGTGCGCCGCCTGGTGGACTCCGGCACCGAGGTCGTCGTCGGCACCTGCCCCGACCTGGGGACGATCCGGCCGATCCCGCAGCCGCTGCGCTACATCGTCCGGCGCTGGAGCCGGGACCTGGCCGCGGCGCAGACCGTGGCCACGGTCGAGGCCGGCGGTCGCACGGTGTCGCTGGGAGACCTGCTCGGCGCGGAGTTCGCGGCCAACCCGGTCGAGATGTTCTCGCCCGACCGGTTCCACCCCTCGGCGGCGGGGTACGGCCGCGCGGTCGACGCGATGCTGCCGTCCGCGGCGGCGGCGCTGGGCATCGGCCCGGCGGCCACCGACGAACCGCGGCCGGAGCGCGGCGAAGGCGTCCGCTCGCTCGTCGACGCCGGCCAGGCC
>NZ_BAAAGX010000018.1:110580-391013 GCF_039524755.1 Cryptosporangium japonicum | reverse complement strand
GTGGCCGCGGCCGAAGCCGCCGGCACCGAGGTGGCGCCGGCCGAGGTCGCCGGGCGCGAACGAGGCCCGTGGGGACGGTGGGTCGAGTTGCGTCACCGCATCCGCCTGTTCGGCGGCGCTCCCACCGTGGGCACCGTCCCCGAGACACCGCCGGCCGACGCCGCACTCGGCACCGCCTGACGCCCTCCGAGCGGCGGTCGGATCGCACCGATTGGTCGCCCGGGGGCGGATTCCGAGGGAGAATGCGGGCACCGCGTTCGGAGTGGGTAGTACCCCGAACGGCGACCTAGAGGAGGCGACACGTGAAGCTGAGCACAGTTGCGGCCGGCGCTGCGACAGCGGCCGCGACCGCTGCGGGTGCGGCCGTCTCCGTACTGGCCATCGAAGGGCTCCTCGCGCGCCGGCGGCGGTACCTGTCGGCCGATCTGGCCCCGCCCGGATCGGGGGTCTTCGGCACCGGCCGGCCGCTCCGGCTGGCGCTGCTGGGTGACTCCACGGCGGCCGGGCTCGGCGTGCTGGTGACCGGCGAGACCGTCGGCGGGCGCCTGGCCGAGCTGCTCTCGTCCACCGGCCGCCGGGTGCACCTGTCGTCGGCCGCGGTGGCCGGGTCCCGCACCGCCGACCTGGACGCCCAGGTCGCGCGCGTTCTGGTGCACGGCGTCCCGGACGTGGCGGTGATCCTGGTGGGCGGTGAGGACGCGATCGCGTTCACCCCGCTCGACGTCGTGGAGGCCGAGTTGACCGCGACCGTGCGGCGGCTCGTGGCCGCCGGCTCAGCGGTGGTCGTCGGCACCTGTCCCGACCTCGGCGCGGCCCGCAACTTCGGCCAGCCGCTGCGCGAGATCATGGCCTGGTCGGGTCGCCGGGTGGCGGCCGCGTCGGCCCGGGCCGCGGCGGGCGCGGAGGCCGGCGTCGTCGACCTGGCCGGGCGTACCGGCGGGGTGTTCCGCGCCGACGGCGGCACGCTCTCGGCCGACGGTTACCACCCCTCGGCCGACGGTTACCAGCTCTGGGCGCTGGCGCTGTACCCGCTGGTCTATGAGGCGTCGCGCACAACGTCCGGGCAGCACTGATTTTTAACCTACCCAGCGGTAACGTGGCGAGCAGCCACAGTCACAGAAGCCTGGGAGGACGCCGTGCCTGAGTTCGCCGACCGCGACGCCGTCATCGTCGCCACCGCTCGGTCACCGATCGGACGGGCGATGAAGGGTTCGCTGAAGGACGTCCGCCCGGACGACTTGGCGGCGACGATCGTCCGCGCCGCACTCGACAAGGTGCCATCGCTCGACCCCACGACGATCGACGACCTGATCCTCGGGTGCGGCCTGCCCGGCGGCGAGCAGGGCTACAACATGGCCCGGGTCGTCGCGATCCTGCTGGGCTACGACACGCTGCCCGGCACCACCGTCACCCGGTACTGCTCCTCGTCGGTGCAGAGCACCCGGATGGCGTTCCACGCGATCAAGGCCGGCGAGGGTGACGCGTTCATCTCGGCCGGCGTCGAGACCGTCTCGCGGTTCGTGAAGGGCAGCTCGGACGGCCTGCCCGACACCACCAACCCGCTCTTCCTGGACGCCCGCAAGCGCACCGACGACTCGGCCGGCGGCGGAACCACCTGGCACGACCCGCGGAACGACGACACGCTCCCGGACGTCTACATCGCGATGGGCCAGACCGCCGAGAACCTCGCGCAGCTGAAGGGCGTCTCGCGCCGCGAGCAGGACGAGTTCGCGGTGCGGTCGCAGAACCTGGCCGAGAAGGCGATCGCGAACGGCCACTTCGCGCGCGAGATCACGCCGGTCACGCTGCCCGACGGCACGGTCGTGAGCACTGACGACGGCCCGCGGGCCGGCACCACCTACGAGAAGGTGGCCGGGCTCAAGCCGGTGTTCCGGCCGGACGGAACGGTCACGGCGGGCAACGCGTGCCCGCTGAACGACGGTGCGGCGGCCGTGATCATCGTGTCCGGTGCTCGCGCGCGCGAGTTGGGGCTCACCCCGCTCGCCCGGATCGTGTCGACCGGTGTCACCGGCCTCTCCCCCGAGATCATGGGGTACGGGCCGGTCGAGGCGTCGAAGCAGGCGCTGTCGCGGGCCGGGCTGGCGATCTCCGACATCGACCTGGTCGAGATCAACGAGGCGTTCGCGGCCCAGGTCATCCCGTCGTACCAGGACCTCGGCATCGACCTGGACAAGCTCAACGTGAGCGGCGGCGCGATCGCGCTCGGCCACCCGTTCGGCATGACCGGCGCACGCATCACCACCACGCTGCTCAACAACCTGCAGGCCCACGACAAGCAGTTCGGCCTGGAGACGATGTGCGTCGGTGGCGGCCAGGGCATGGCCCTGGTGCTCGAGCGCCTGAGCTAGGCCTTCAGCGGCTCCCGCCGGGCCGTCACGGTCCGGCGGGAGATCCGCCAGCCCTCGTCGGTGCGCACGACGACGTCGTCGTAGGTGACGCTGCCGACCGCGCCGCTGGTCGCGATCGAGAGCCCCTTCGAGAGCGCGCGAGCCCCGTCGGCGTGCTCGGTGACCACCACGTTCGTGACGTGATGAGCCAGTGGGTTCGCGTCCCCCAGTGCCCGGCCGGTCCGGATCACCGTCTCCAGGCCGTGGAGCGCGCCGTAGCCGAGATCACTCACGTCGTACACGACGTCCTTGGTGAACAGCTCGCGGTAGGCGTCGAGGTCACCGGCATCGGTGAGGTGCCCGTGCCGATTCACCAGGTCGGCGATCGCCAACCGGTCTTCCACGGTGAGAGTCATGTCGCTCCTAATCGGGGAGTTCCCCGTTTAGAGTAAACGGGGAACTCCCCGGATCGCTGGGAGAAATATGCGGGCCGACGCGGCACGGAACATGGGTTTGCTGGTGGCGGCGGCGCGGGCGCTGGTCGAGGAGGTCGGGCCGGACGTCGCGCTCGACGAGGTCGCCCGGCGCGCCGGGGTGGGTAACGCGACGCTGTACCGGCACTTCCCGACGCGCGGGGACCTGCTCGTGGCGGTCTACGCGGATGAGCTCGCCGCGCTCTGCGACCGTGCCGACCTCGACCACGCCGCACCGGGTGACGCGCTCTTCGAGTGGCTCGAGGCGTTCGTGGGGCACGTGGCGTCCAAGGGCTCGCTGGCCGAGGCGGCACCGGCCGAGCGTCGCACCGAGCTGTTCGACGAGTGGCACCGGCGCCTGCGCGAAACCTTGACGGGGCTGCTCGAACGGGCCCAGCGCAGCAGCGAGGTGCGCGCCGATCTCACGCCGGCCGATCTGGCCGCCGCCGCCGGCGGGATCGCGCGGTCCAGCACGGACACCGCGCAGGCGCACCGACTGCTCGGGTTCCTGCGGCGCGGGATCGCCGCCGGTCCGGCCCGCGACGGCTGACCGGGCCTACGACGGCCAACCGGGCCTACCGAGCCAAAGACGGACCCGAGAACCCGTCGACCCGGGAACCCGTCGTTGGCCCGGCCGTCAGGGGGTGAGGGCCTCGATGCCGCCGGGCTGGGCGCCGGTCAGCGCGGGCGCGGCGGCCAGCAACTCCTCCGGGCGGGAGCGGAACCACTCGATCGTGCGGCGGAGGCCCTCCTCGACCGGCACCCGGGGCTCCCAGCCGAGCAGTTGCCGGGCCAGCGTGATGTCGGGCCGGCGGCGGGTGGGGTCGTCGGTGGGTAAGGGGTGGTACTCGATCTGCGACGACGAGCCGGTGAGCGCCAGCACGACCGACGCCAGCCGCGCCACCGTCCACTCCACCGGGTTGCCGATGTTGACCGGCCCGCTGACCGAGCTGTCGATCATCGCCACGATCCCGTCGATCAGATCGTCGACGTAGCAGAAGCTGCGGGTCTGCTCCCCGTCGCCGTAGATCGTCAGCGGGTCGCCCACCAGCGCCTGGGTGATGAAACTCGTGACCACGCGGCCGTCCTGCGGGCGCATCCGCGGCCCGTAGGTGTTGAAGATCCGCACGATGCCGACGTTCAGGTCGTAGCTGCGCCGGTAGGCCATCGACACCGCCTCGGCGAACCGCTTGGCCTCGTCGTAGACGCTGCGCGGGCCGACCGGGTTGACGTTGCCCCAGTACTCCTCGCGCTGCGGGTGCACCACCGGGTCCCCGTACACCTCGCTGGTGGACGCCAGGACGAACCGGGCGGAGTCCCGGGCCGCGAGCCGCAGCGCGTGCTCGGTGCCGCGGCTGCCCACCGCGAGCGTCTCCAGCGGCATCCGGTGGTAGTCCGGCGGCGACGCCGGGCTGGCCAGGTGCGCGACCGCTCCGACCGGCCCCGCGACCTCGATCCCCTCGCTGACGTCGGTCTCGATCAGCGTGAACGCCGGGTCGGCGAGGAACGGCTCGACGTTCTCCGGGCGGCCGGTGGAGAAGTTGTCCAGGCACACCACCTGGTCGCCGCGCGCGAGCAGCCTCGCCACGAGATGGGAGCCGAGAAAACCGGCACCTCCGGTCACCGCCACGCGCATGTCATCCCCCAGGGAACTGGTTCCTGCCGTTCCCGACGTTGGGACGAACGACGTCGACACTGTACAGAGCAATCTCCGAATCGCCCAACTCAACCTTTCTGCCGATGCGGCATCAGCCATTTCGAAAACCGTTAACAACCATTTTTATGAATCGCTTATGAAGCCGACGACTGCGTCACATCGGTCACGTTTCCCCAGCGTAAAGGTGTAGAGAATGACCCAAGTGCACATATTGTCCGCTTGACCATTTCCTCGCTTACGCTTACGTTAACGCCCGTCCGCGAATCCATTCGCCCATTTCCAGCGACGCAGCGCTGCGCAACGGATTCCTTCAGTTCTGGCGTCGTCATGGTGGGAGTAGTGATGGTTCCGCCCTATTCGCCACCGAGAAATGAACCGGTTTGGCAGGCCTCGGACGCCATCGCCGCGGCCGCGGGCTGGGACGGCGCCGACGCGACGATGCTGATGGACCTCGGCTGGGACGACGCCGGCTACGGCCCCTACGACACGGCTCCGATCGGCGTCGGGTTCGTCGGCCGTGACCTGAACCAGACGATCCACCAGCTCTCCGGCGGCAAGGTGCTCAGCGCACCGGCCAGCGGACCGGCGATGCGCGCCCGGCGGGTGCGGCGCCACGCGCTGCTGCCCGGCACGTTCGTGCCGGCCCTCCGCCCGGCCCGGCGGTACCTCGTTCATCTGTGCACCGCCGGCTGGCTGGTGACGATGGTGTTCTTCTGGGTGTGGTGGCTGCGCCCCGAACACCGCCACGGCTGGGCCGGGCTGCTCATCAACAGCGCCCTGCTGGGCTACCTGTCGCTCTACCCGATCCTGCCGATCCTGCGGTTCAACAAGATCACCACGGTCAACCCGCAGCTGCCCGTGCCCTATCTCCGCGTCGCGTTCTGCGTCACGAAAGCGCCGTCCGAGCCCTGGGAGACGGCCCGCACCACGCTCGAGGCGATGCTCCGGCAGGACTTCCCGTACCGGTACGACGTCTGGATCTGCGACGAGGACCCCAGCGACGAGACGCTCGACTGGTGCCGTCGCCACGGCGTCCGCGTCTCCACCCGGCGCGGGCAGTTCGAGTACCAGCGCGACACCTGGCCCCGGCGCAAGAAGTGCAAGGAGGGCAACCTCGCGTACTTCTACGACCACTACGGCTACCGCGAGTACGACGTCGTCAGCCAGCTCGACTGCGACCACGTCCCCGGGCCGACCTACCTGCGCGAGATGGTGCGGCCGTTCGCCGACGACTCGATCGGCTACGTGGCCGCGCCCAGCGTCTGCGACACGAACGCGACGGCGTCCTGGTCGGCACGCGGGCGCCTCTACCGGGAGTCGAGCTTCCACGGGCCCTACCAGGCCGGTTGCAACGGCGGGTACGCGCCGTCGTGCATCGGTTCCCACTACGCCGTGCGGACGCGGGCGCTGCGTGACATCGGCGGCGTCGGACCCGAGCTGGCCGAGGACTTCACGACCACCTACCTGCTGAGCTCGGCCGGGTGGCAGGGCGCGTTCGCGCTGGACGCCGAGGCCCACGGCGAGGGGCCGCCGACGTTCGCCGCGATGCTCACCCAGGAGTTCCAGTGGTCGCGCAGCCTCACCACGGTGGCGCTGAGCATGACCAGGCACCTGCGCCGGATGCCCTGGTCGTTACGGCTGCGGTTCCTGCACGCGCTGCTGTACTACCCGCTGCTGACGCTGACGACCGCCGCGGGGCTCTTCCTCGCGCCGTTCGCCGTCCTCACCGGCCTGCAGTGGGTCGACGTGCCCTATCTGGAGTTCCTGCTGCGCTGGGGCGCGGTGAACATCTGGTTGATCGGGGTGGTCCTCCTGCTGCGCGGCGGCGGGGTGCGACGACCGAACAGCGCGCCGATCGTCAGCTGGGAAGACTGGCTGTACATGCTCACCCGCTGGCCGCTGAACCTGCGTGGTGTGCTCGCGGCCGCCGTCCAGCGGGTCCGGCCGCGCCCGATCAACTTCCGGGTGACGCCGAAGGGCAGCGACGGCTTCGAGAAGCTGCCCACCAGCCTGATGGTGCCGTACTTCGTGATCAGCCTCGCGCTGTCGGGCACCGCGCTGGTCGGTGAGCTCGTGCTGCACACCCGCTCCGGCGGTTACCTGCTGCTGACGCTGGCGGCCGCGAACGCCTACACACTCGTGGGTCTCGCGGTGCCGTGGTTGCACGCGCGGGAAGCCGCACGCAACGCACGCGTCGGCTTCTTCGCGGCGTTCGGCAAGACCGTGCCGCTGCCGTTCACGCTGGCGCTCCTGGTCGTGATCCCGTTCGCGCTGGCCGTCGCCAACTACCCGTTCGAATTCCTCCGGACGCTGTTCCAACTCGACGACCTGATCCGCTTGAAGGACCTCCTATGACCGTCTTAGTGACCGGCGGAGCCGGTTTCATCGGCAGCCACACCTGTGTGGAGCTGCTCGAACACGGCCACGAAGTCATCGTCGTCGACGACTTCTCGAACAGCTCACCCACCGCGCTGACCCGCGTCGACGAGGCGGCCGGCCGCCCGGTGACCGCGCTCTACGAAGGCGACCTGCGGAACGAGTCGCTGCTCGAGCGGGTGTTCGCGCACCACGAGATCGACGCGGTGATCCACTTCGCCGCCAAGAAGGCGGTCGGCGAATCCGTCGACATCCCGCTGGAGTACTACGACATCAACGTCTCCGCGACGACGGTGCTGCTGCGCACGATGCTGGCGCACGGCGTCGACAAGCTGGTGTTCTCGTCGAGCTGTTCGATCTACGGGCAGACCGAGACCGTGCCGCTCGGCGAGTCCGAACCGGCCGCGCCGACGAACCCGTACGCGCGCTCCAAGTGGTTCTGCGAGAACATCATCGCCGACGCCTGCCGCCGGTACCCGCAGCTGAACGCGGTCGCGCTGCGGTACTTCAACCCGGTGGGCGCGCACTCGTCCGGCCTGCTCGGTGAGGACCCGGCCGGCGTGCCCAACAACGTGATGCCGTACATGATGCAGGTCGCGATCGGGCGCCGCGCCGAGCTGCAGGTCTTCGGCGGTGACTACGCCACCGAGGACGGCACGTGCGTCCGCGACTACATCCACGTGATGGACGTCGCCGACGGCCACCGGGTCGCGCTGGAGAAGCTCGGCACCGGCTTCGACGTCTTCAACCTCGGCACCGGCGTCGGGACGTCGGTGCTCGGGTTGGTGCGTGCGTTCGAGGAGGCCTGTGGCGTGTCGATCCCGCACCGGATCGTCGAGCGGCGGGCCGGTGACGTGCCCAAACTGATCGCCGACCCGACCAGGGTGGCCGACGCGTGGGGCTGGCGCACCACCCGCGACCTGCCCACGATGGTGCGCGACGCCTGGGGGTTCCAGCGGCTGAACCCGTACGGCTACGAGACCCTCGCGCTGGAGAGTGCCTGATGCGTCTGACCGTCATCGGCACCGGTTACCTGGGCGCCGTCCACGCCGCGTGCATGGCCGAGATCGGGCACGAGGTGCTCGGCGTCGACGTCGACGAGGCGAAGATCGCGGCGCTGGCCGAGGGGCGGGCCCCGTTCTACGAGCCCGGCTTCCCCGAGGTGCTCGCGCGGAACCTGGAGAACGGGCGGCTGCGGTTCGGCACGTCGCTGGCCGAGGCCGCCGCGTTCGGCGACGTCCACTTCGTCTGCGTGGGGACACCGCAGCGGCCGGGGTCGCACGCGGCCGATCTGCGCTACGTGGACGCCGTGGTCGGCGGCCTGGCGCCCCACCTGCGCCCGGGCGCGCTCGTCGTCGGCAAGTCGACGGTGCCGGTGGGGACGGCGGCGCGGCTGGCCGGGTCCGTTCCGGCGCTGGCCTGGAACCCGGAGTTCCTGCGCGAGGGCTTCGCGGTGGAGGACACGCTGCGACCGGACCGGCTGGTGGTGGGCGTGACCTCCGCGGCCGACGAGCAGGTGCTGCGCGACGTGTACGCGCCGATCCTGGCCACCGGCACACCGTGGGTGAGCACCGACCCGGCGACCGCCGAGCTCGTCAAGGTGGCCGCGAACTCGTTCCTGGCGACGAAGATCTCGTTCATCAACGCGATGGCGGAGATCTGCGAGGCCACCGGCGCCGACGTCACCACGCTGGCCAGCGCGATCGGGTACGACGCCCGGATCGGGAACCGGTTCCTGCGGGCCGGCGTCGGGTTCGGTGGTGGCTGCCTGCCCAAGGACATCCGGGCGTTCCGGCACCGGGCGTCCGAGCTGGGCCTCGCGGACTCCGTGCGGTTCCTGCACGAGGTCGACGAGATCAACCAGCGCCGTCGCACGCGGGCGGTCGACCTGGCGCGGGAACTGGCCGGCGGTTCGTTCGCCGGAACCTCGGTCACCGTGCTCGGGGCCACGTTCAAACCCGACAGCGACGACATCCGGGACTCGCCCGCGTTGGCCGTGGCGAACGCGATCCGGGCGGAGGGCGCGCGGGTGACCGTGCACGACCCGCAGGGCATCGACAACGCGCGGGCCGCGTACCCCGACCTGGACTACTCCCCGAAGGCCCAGAAGGCGTGCGAGGGCGCGCACGTGGTCGTGCTCGCCACCGAATGGGCCGAGTACCGGGAACTCGACCCGGCCGCGGTTCGTGAAGTGGTGGCCGCACCGGCACTCGTCGACGCCCGGAATGCACTTGATCTGCCGGTTTGGCGCGCGGCTGGCTGGGAAGTGCGGGCTCTGGGTCGCTCCCTCTGAAGACCGGGCGGGTCGTGAGTTGCCCCCACGACCCGCCCCTTTTCAGTCCACTCGCGACGACGGAACCCGGATCGTCTCCGGCGCCACCGGGCTCGGCGGCCGGCGTCGGAAGCGGGTCACCACCAGCAGCAGGCCGACCAGGGTCAGCAGCGTGAACGCGACCACCCAGAGCCACCCGCGGCCGCCGACCGGCGCGGACGGTGCCGGCACGGTGGCCGGTTGCGCCGCGCCGATGCTCACCGGCCGGTCGGAGAGGACCGCTCCGAAGTAGTCGACGGTGTCGTCCGCGAGGTCCAGGTTCTCCCCGGCACCTCCGGCCGGCGAGTCGCCGGCCAGCGCGAACTGGGCCACGTCGGTGATCCGGGCCGGGTCGGTGACCCGCGGCGACGCCGACGCGTCCTGCAGCTTCGGGTCGACGTCGATACCGGTGTCGTACTTCTCTTCGCCGGTGGCCTCCCGCCACTCGGCGAGCGAACGGTACCGGGCGTCGCCCCACTCGAACGCCGCCCCTCCCCCGTCGCGGAAGTACGCGTTGCCCCGCAGCAGCACCTGCTCGGTGGTGAAGTCGGACGCGCTGAGCGCGGCCCCGCCGCTCTGCGAGAGCAGGATGTTGTTCCGCAGCGTGACGCCGGTCAGCCCGTCCACCAGCTTGACCGCCGCCGGACGGTGCGAACCGCTGCCCCGGGTGACGATCGTGTTGTGGTAGATCGCGGTGTCGGCGACCCGGCCGGCGACGGTCAGACCGCCGTACCAGCCGTTGCCGCGCACGTCGTCGACGCTGACGTTGAACCGCACCGTGTTCCCGCGCTGGGCGGTGTTGTCCCGGGCGGTGAAGACCAGCAGGCCGGGGCCGTCGTTCTCGTACGACAGGTTGTACTGCAGTGAGGAGTTCGACGTGTTCTGGTCCAGGTCGAACCCGCCGCCGTCGGCCGTGGTGCCGGTGCGGTTGCGGTAGGCCAGGTTGCGCTGGATCGTCACACCGGTCGAGTCGTAGGCCCAGATACCGACCGGCCCCTCGCTGGTGGAGGCGCTCGAGGCCCCGTTGGCGTAGGCGGACGACTGCTCGATCACGCCCTGGTCCACCGAGCCGAGCACGATGCCGCTGCCGCTGTGCGTGGTGGTGTTCTGCGGGTTGCCGGCGTTGTCGTACGCGGCGACGCGCTGGATCCGCACGTTCCGGTGGGCGTAGGTGGGGTTCGTCGCGTCGAACTCCGGGCCGTAGGTCAGCAGGCCCTCGTCCCGGTTGCCGTGCACCCGCGTGTCGGTGACCGTGACGTCCTGGAAGCCGCGACCGGGTGCGGCGCCGGCTAACGAGATGCCGATCTGGAAGCCGCTCACGTCGACGTCGCTGATCACGATGCCGGTGGGCCGGGTCGGCACCTTGTCGTCGGCGTAGAACAGGATGCCGCTCCACGCGTCGTACGTGGTGGCGTCGCCGACGACGTCCAGGCCGCGGATCGTGATGCCGCCGGCGTCGTAGACCTTGATCGCCTCGAGGTTGCTGGCCTTGATCGTGGCGCGGCCGGTGCCGTAGGTGCCGATCGTGGCGCCCGCGTCCTCCGGCATCAGCAGCAGCTGCCCGTCGAACTGCGCGCCGCCCTGCAGGAGCAGCTGGTCGCCGGCCTGGAACCGCTCGAGGTTGGCCCGGGCGAGCGTCCGCCACGGGGTGGTCTCGGTGAGGCCGTCGGCGGCGTCGTTGCCGAGCGGGCTCAGGTAGAAGGTGCGCCCGGGCGCCGCACCGGCGGCGCCCGGGGTGGTGAGGATGGCCGCCGCGGCGGCCAGCACCACCGCGAGGCCGAGCCGTAACTTCACAGAGCGGCCCGCAGGGCGTCGAGACTTCTGGTCACGCGGTCGAGCTCCTCCGCGTCCGGATCGGCCGCGACGAGGTCGTTGCCGAGCACAGTGAGCTGGTCAACCAGTGCTCCGGGCTCGGCCGTCCGCGGCACCGCCCGGCGCGGCTGTCCCTCGGCGTCAGCGCCGAGGTCTGCCAGCACCTGTACCACGACGTGGAGCCGGTCGGCGACGGTCACGCCCTCATCCAGTGCCGATCCAGAGGTCACGCACAGCGCCGACACAGCATCCACCAGCAACGGCGACGCCGCCGCGGAGAACCGCGGCGGCGTCCAGTACGACAGCAGGGTGGTCAACCGGCCCACCGAGCGGCGGAACCGGTCGACCTGGGCCGGAATCAATCCCGGAAGTACGACAGCAGTCGCAGGATCTCCAGGTACAGCCAGATCAGCCCGACGACGATGCCGAACGCCGACAGCCAGGCGTACTTCTTGTCGGCACCGGCCGCGGCCAGCTCCTCGATCTGCTTGAAGTCGAGGGCGAACGTCAGCGCGGCGATGCAGATGCAGACCAGGCTGAAGATGATCGCGATGTTGCCACCGTCGCGGAGACCGAAGCCACCGTCGATGAACAGGCTCGCGACGAAGTTCGCCAGCATGAGCACGACGACGCCGATCAGCGCGCCGATGACCATCTTCGCGAAGAACGGGGTGACCCGGATGATCTTGAACTTGTAGAGCGCGGCCATCGTGAAGAACACGCCGAACGTGCCGATCACGGCCTGGATCACGATGCCGGGATAAAGCGACTCGAACGACTGGCTGATGACACCGAGGAACAGGCCCTCGGCCGCCGCGTAGGTGAGGATCAGGGCCGGGTTGGTGAGGCCCATGAACGAGATGACCAGGCCCAGCACGAGCCCGACCATCGCGGCGGCGATGGCGACGCCGACCGAGATGCTGTCCGGCAGGACGAACCAGCCGATACCGCCGAACACACCGACGACGGCGAGCATCGCCACGGTGCGGACGACGACGTCGTCGATGGTCATCCGGCCCGCTACCGGCGGGGCGTACTGCTGCGCGTATTCCGGTGACTGAGGGTAACCAGCCGGGGCGCCGTAGCCGCCGTAGGGCTGCTGCGCCGGTGCCCGGTGGAAGGTCGCGTGCTGGGCTGACCGGTCAGCCAGCCTGCTCAGCACGGGGTTGCTGCTCTTCACGACGCCTCCTCGGCCTGGACGGCCAACGTCATAGGCCGACCTCGCTGGTCGGGGACCTTAATCGTAGCGCGGGGCAACACGAAGGCTCAGGGTGTGCAACCCCGGTTCTCAGCCGCTTGCCAGGTTCGCCGCCGCAATCGCAAGCAGTCCGGTGACCGGCGCCTCGTGATCGTCGGAAATCGGTTGCAGGACTCCACTACTGACCGTGCCGAAATCGGGTACCGACCCCGCACCGAGCCCAAACCGGGGCGTGTGGGAGTTTCCGCGGATGGACGAGCGGGTGACGTCGTGGTCGGGGCGCGTGCTCACGGTCGCCGGGGTATGGCTCGTGCTGAGCTTCCCGCTGCGCCGGCACACCTGGGTGCAGTGGATCGACGCGGTGTTCGAGCTGCTGAACGTGCCGACCGCGCGCAACCTGTTCGTGATCGTGGCGTTGCTGCTGCTCGGCAGCGCGCTCCGGCGTCGGCTGCGGCCGGCGTTGATCGTGGTGATCGCCTACCAGCTGGCGGCGGGGCTGCTGCAGCTGCCGGTCGTCGCGATCGCGGCGGCGAACTGGTCGAACCTGGAGGCCGCCGACCTCGACCTCAACCAGCTCGAGGTGATGCTGACCGCGGTCTCGGCCGTGGTCGGCGTCGTGCTCGGCGTCGCGCTGCTGCGTGTGCGTGGCGCATTTCCGGCCCGGCTCGCTCCCGGCTCCCGGCGGGCGGCGCTCGCGGTGCTGACCGGAGGGCTGATCGCGGCCTGGGCGACCACGTTCTGGCTCACGCAGCTGTTCCCGCACACGCTGAGCGGCGTCCGCGAGCGTCTGACCTGGTCCACCCGCTCGGCGTTCGGGTTCACCGCCGCCGGTGACCAGGCCGGCCTGAACGGGCACACCGGCCACCACTGGGTGGCGGTGATCGGCGGAACGCTGTCGGCGGTGGCGCTGCTCGCCGCCGTCGCGGTGTTCCTCCGGGCCGCGCGGGCCGCCCAGTACCTCGGGGCCGACGACGAACTGGCGGTGCGGCGGCTACTGCTGGAGAGCGGCGAACGTGACTCGCTCGGCTACTTCGCGACCCGCCGCGACAAGTCGGTGGTCTTCTCCCCCGACGGCCGGGCGGCCGTCACCTACCGCGTGGTGACCTCGGTGAGCCTGGCCAGCGCCGACCCGATCGGGCACCCGGCGTCCTGGCCCGCCGCGATCGAGGCGTGGCTCGCGGACGCCCGGGGGCACGGCTGGTTCCCCGCCGTGCTCTCCGCGAGCGAGGCCGGCGCGAGCGCCTACGTCGACGCCGGGCTGAAAGCGCTGAACCTGGGCGACGAGGCGATCGTCGACGTCGAGGACTTCACGCTCGACGGCCGCACGATGCGCCCGGTCCGGCAGGCCGTCACCCGGATCCGGCGGGCCGGGTACACGCTGGTGGCCCGGCGCCACGACGCGGTCGGGCCCGACGAGTGGGCGGTGCTCGAACGGAAGGCCGAGGAGTGGCGCGGCGACGCACCCGAGCGCGGGTTCTCGATGGCGCTCGGCCGGTTCGGTGACCCCAGCGACGAACGCTGCGTGCTGGTCACCGCCCACGACGCGCAGGGCGACCTCCGCGGATTGCTGTCGTTCGTGCCGTGGGGCACCCGGGGCCTGTCGCTGGATCTGATGCGCCGGGACCGGGACGCCGAGAACGGGCTCAACGAGTTCATGGTCGCCGGGCTCGTCGAGGCGTGCCCGGGCCTGGGCGTCAGCCGGATCTCGCTGAACTTCGCGATGTTCCGCTCGGTGTTCAGCTCGGCCGACCGCGTCGGCGCGGGCCCGGTCACCCGGCTGAGTGACGCGGTGCTGTCGGTCGCGTCGCGGTTCTGGCAGCTGGAGTCGCTCTACCGGTCCAACGCGAAGTACCTGCCGGCCTGGCTGCCGCGGTTCGTCTGTTACGACTCCTCGCTGACGCTGACCCGCGCGGCCGTGGCCGCCGGCATGGCCGAGGGTTTCCTGCCCGCCCTGACGCCGACCGGGCGGCCGCTCGAGGACGGTTTCGCCGCGGCCGTGAACAGGCAGGAGCAGGACCGGCTCCGCCCCGCCCGGCCGCAGTACCGCCTCAACCAGCAGCAACGCGCCCGCCGCGCGAAAGCCGAGCTGCTCGACGACCCGTATCCGGTGCGGGTGCCGCGGACCGTGTCGCTGAGCGAGGTCAGGGCCGCACACGGCGGGCTGACCCCGGGCGCACGCACGGGCACGTCGGTGAGCGTCACCGGGCGGGTGCGTGCCCTGCGTGACCTGGGCGGCGTCAGCTTCGGCGTGATCCAGGAGGACGGCGTCACGCTGCAGGTGATGCTCACCGCGGACGGCACGCCGGAGAGCGTCCGCGGACAGTGGAAACGCGCCGTCGACCTCGGCGACCACGTCGCGGTGACCGGCGAGGTGATCACCTCCGACCGGGGCGAACTATCGGTGCTGGCGGCGGAGTGGACGATGGCCGCCAAGTGCCTGCGGCCGCTGCCCGACGCGCACGCCGGCTTCTCCGACCCGGAGGCCCGGGTGCGTCAGCGTTACCTCGACCTGCTGGTCAACGACGACGCGATGCGTGTGCTGACCCAACGCAGCACCGCGGTACGCGCGCTGCGCGACGGGTTCGCCGCCCGCGGGTTCACCGAGGTCGAGACGCCGATGCTGCAAGCCGTGCACGGCGGCGCCGCGGCCCGTCCGTTCCGCACCCACATCAACGCGTACGACACCGACCTCTACCTGCGGATCGCGCCCGAGCTCTACCTCAAGCGGCTCTGCGTCGCCGGGATGTCGAAGGTCTTCGAACTCAACCGCAACTTCCGCAACGAAGGCGCCGACGCCACCCACAACCCGGAGTTCACCGCGCTCGAGGCCTACCAGGCCCACGCCGACTACACCGACATGCGTGAACTGACCCGCGCGCTCATCCTCGACGTCGCGACCGCCGTGCACGGCTCACCGGTCGCGGTGCGCCCCGACGGGCCGGTCGACCTCACCGCGCCGTGGCCGGTGATCACGGTGCACGACGCGATCAGCCGCGCGACCGGCGCCCGGCTCACGCCGGACACCCCGGTCGACGACTACCGGCACGTCTGCGCGGACCACCACGTCAACGCTCCGGCCGACGCGACGCCGGGCGAGCTCGCGGCCGCGCTCTACGACGCGCTCGTCGAGAAGAACACGACCTACCCGACGTTCTACGTCGACTTCCCGCTCGACACCTCGCCGCTGACCCGCACCCACCGCGACGATCCGCGGCTGGCCGAACGCTGGGACCTGGTCGCGTACGGCGCCGAGCTGGGGACGGCCTACTCGGAGCTCGTCGACCCGATCGACCAGCGCGAACGTCTGACCACGCAGTCGATCAAGGCCGCCGCGGGCGACCCCGAGGCCATGCAGATCGACGAGGCGTTCCTGACCGCGCTGGAGTACGCGATGCCGCCGACGGGCGGGCTGGGGCTGGGCGTCGACCGGCTGGTGATGTTCCTGACCGGCACCAGCATCCGCGCGACGCTGGCCTTCCCGTTCCACAAGTAGCTTTCAGTGCCCGGAGCGGGACTCGAACCCGCACGCTCTCTCGAGCAGCCGTTTTTAAGACGGCCGTGTCTGCCATTCCACCATCCGGACTCGGCAATCACCGTACGGGGACGAACCCCGCCGGTGTATCGGCTTTGCCAGAAGTGGGATCGGTCAGTCAGGCCATAAGTGAACAGGTAACGTCGCCCGGCAACCGGCCGGGCGACGTTCTGCAACCATCGCGTATCTACCGGTGTTTACTAGCGGGCGACCGGGGCCTTCTCCGGCGCCTTGTCCGCCGCCTCGGCGGGCTCGGCCGGCTTGACCGCCTCGGCCGGCTTGGCGGCTTCCGCGGGCTTGGCCGGTTCGGCGTCGCCGGCCTTGCCGCCGGCGGGCGGGGCCGGGGTGGCGGTCGGCTTGGCCGCCGGGGTGGGCGTCGCGAACAGCTCGAAGCTGGCCCGCGGGTCGTGCAGCTGACCCAGCGCGACGACCTCGCGGCGCAGGAACAGCGCGAGCGTCCAGTCGGCGAGCACCCGCACCTTGCGGTTGAAGGTGGGGACCCGGCTCAGGTGGTACGAGCGGTGCATGAACCAGGCCGCGAAGCCCTTGGTCTTGATGCCGTAGACCTGCGCGACACCCTTGTACAGGCCGAGGCTCGCCACCGAACCGACGTGCTTGTGCCGGTAGTCCTCCGGCTGGCCGCCGTTGAGCAGGATGCCGAGGTTGGCACCGAGCCGCTTGGCCTGACGGACCGCGTGCTGCGCGCTCGGCGAGCAGGTCGCGCCCGGCGTCTCGGAGCTCAGGTCGGGCACCGCGGCGCAGTCACCGGCACTCCACGCGCCTTCGATGACCTTGCCGTCGGGGTCGACGACCTGCAGCGTCGGCAGGCAGGTCACCCGGCCGCGCTCGTCCAGCGGTAGGTCGGTGTTGGCCAGCATCGGGTGCGCCTTGACGCCGGCGGTCCAGACGATCGTCCGCGACGGGAACTCGTCGCCGTCGGAGAGCTTGACGATGCCGTCCTCGCAGGACTGCAGGAACGTGTTGAGCCGGATGTCGATGCCCCGGTCGAGCAGCCGCTGCACGGTGTAGGCGCCCATCTCGGGGCCCACCTCGGGCAGGATCCGCTGGCTCGCCTCGACCAGCACGAACCGGATGTCGGACTGACTGAGCGTCTCGTAGTACTTGACCGCGTCGCGGACCATGTCCTCGAGCTCGGCCAGCGCCTCGATGCCGGCGTAACCACCGCCGACGAACGTGAACGTGGTGGCGGCCTTGCGCAGCTCCGGGTCGTCGGTGCTGTCGGCGGCGTCGAGCTCACCGAGCACCTGGTTACGGAGGTAGATGGCCTCACCGATGGTCTTGAAGCCGACCGCGTGCTCTTTCAGGCCCGGGATGGGCAGCGTCCGGGACACCGAGCCCGGCGCGAGAATGATGTGGTCGTACGTCAGCTCGTACGAGTTGCCCACCACCGGCGTGATGTGGGCCGTCTTGCGGGAGTGGTCCACGCTGTCGACGTAACCGGTGATGATGTGGGCGTGCCGCAGCGTCTTGCGGAGCGGTGCCACCACGTGGCGGGGCTCCAGGTTGCCGGCGGCGGCCTCGGGGAGGAACGGCTGATAGGTCATGTGAGGCTGTGGATCGACGACGGTGATCCGCGCCTTCTTCGCCTTCTTCTGCAGCTCCAACGCCGTGTACATACCGACGTACCCACCACCGACGACGAGGATGTGCGGTCGATCCGCGCTCATGCCTCTCTACCTTCCGCGCTTGCGGCGGCGCCGGTTCTGGCGCCGTCAGGCTTGCTCCGGACCCGCTCTGGTCCCGACTCGTAAAAAGCGTAACCACGGGCTCTTGAACGATTCGTTGCGCGGTCGCGCGATGCGACCGCCGACACATTTCCCCGGCTACCCGTGACTGAGCGCTCGACACCTCAGCGGCCTCGAACGATGTCCCCGTTCACAGTTTTGACCGCCGGTCACCCGTCCAAACCGATCCGGATTCTCACATCTGTGTCAATGCTTTGGCCTGGGCGAATATTCCATCGAGCATAGGCTCGGTCAGCACGCCCGTGAAGGTGTTCTGCTGGCTCACGTGGTAGCAGCCGAGCATCGTGACGCCGGTTCCCGGCACCGCCACGGCAGCCCCGTGGCCGAACTTGGGGCGCGGCCGCGGCGCGGTTCCGCCGAGCGCGCCGACCACCGGCCAGAACGACGTCCAGGCGAACGCACCGAGCGCGACGATCACCCGGAGCGTCGGTTTCAGTAGTTCGAGTTCGCGAACCAGCCAGGGAGCGCAGGTGTCCCGCTCCGGCGGGGTCGGCTTGTTGGCCGGCGGCGCGCACCGGACCGCGGCGACGATCCGGACGTCGTCGAGTTCGAGGCCGTCGTCGACCGAGACGCTCGTGGGTTGGTTGGCCAGCCCGGCGCGGTGAAGTGCCGCGTAGAGCCAGTCGCCCGACCGGTCGCCGGTGAACACGCGCCCGGTGCGGTTCGCGCCGTGAGCGGCCGGCGCCAGGCCCAGGACGAGTATTCGGGCGTCCGGCGGGCCGAATCCCGGTGCCGGGCGGCCCCAGTAGGTCTGGTCGGCGAAGGCGGCCCGCTTCTCGACCGCGACCCGCTCGCGCCACTCCACCAGGCGCTCACAGGCGCGGCAGTGGGCGACGCAGGCGTCCAGCGCGTCCAGGTCGGACGCATGAGCGGCCAGCGTCCGCACCCGGTCGGCATCCCCGGCCACCGGCGCGTCCGCCGCCAGGTACGAAGGTCGTCCCACGCCCCAAACCTATGCCGGGCAGCAAACGGGGGCGTGGAGGGCACCGGCCCTCCACGCCCCCTTCTTCTCGCGTCAGGACGTGCGGCGGAGGACTTCCAAGGTGCGGGCCCAGGCGGTGGCGGCCGCGTGGGGGTCGTAGCTGTCCGGGCGGTCGTCGTTGTAGAAACCGCGCTTGGTGCCGGGGTACTCGTGGACCGTCAGGTCACCACCGGCGGCCTCGACCGCCTTCTTGGCCAGCTCCAGCTCCGGGCCGGTGGTGGCCGCGTCCTCGTCGGCGGCGTGCACGATCGCGGTCGTGCCGCTGAACGCGGACCAGTTCGGGGGGGTCGGCTGCCACGGCACGAGGGGGTAGAACGCGCCGGCGGCCACCACGTCGTCGGTCAGGCCCGCGGCGAACAGGGCCAGCGAACCGCCGAGGCCGAAGCCGACCGCGCCGATTCTGGTCTGCACGGTGTCGGCCAGGAAGCGGGTGGCTCCGATCAGGTCGGCCGCGACCCGGTCGGCGGAGAGGTCCTCGGCCAGTCTCTGCGCCTCGTCGGCGTCGCTCACCACCGTGCCGCCGTAGACGTCCGGCGCCAAGGCCACGAAGCCTTCGCCGGCTAAACGGTCGGCTACCGACTTGATCTGCCCGCCCAGACCCCACCAGGCGGGAAGCACCAGGATGCCCGGCCCGCTCTCGCTGTCCGGCCGCGCTAGGTAGCCGTCCGCCGTACCGCCATCAGTTCGAAAACTTACGTTCTCACCCACGGCAGACTCCCTTCGATTGGCGTCACCCAATCACGCGAGTGGACCCCACGGAAGGAGATCCGGCGCTACGTCACAATCGACATCAACACCCCTGAATCGATGCGGAAGGGGCGTCGGTCCCCGTTCTCGGCCCCTGGAGGCGACCGGATAACGTGCGCGCATGAGCACACTGCTGGCCGAACTGCTCGCCGCCCCGGGGCTGTACCGCGGGCGCGGCGACGGCGCCGAGTCCGGGCCGTTCCTGGCCCGACTGGTGGTGACGCCGGTGGTGTCGGCTCGCGGAGTGGTCATCGACTACGAGGCCACGTCGGACCGCCGCGGCCTGCACCACGTCGAACATTCCGTGCTGACGACGAGCGAGGACGGCCGGCAGGCACTGCACGTGTGCTGCACGGAGCTGCCGGGCGTGGTGACGTTCAACGAGAGCAAGCCGGGGATCTTCACCGCGTACGACGGGGGCCTCACCGCACGCATCGTGATCACCGCGCCGCAGCCCGGTTCGCTCACCTACTCCTGGTGGTGGACCCGCGACGAGGGCGAACCGAAAGAACAGTTCCGAGCCGACGTCCGTCGCACCGGCTAGCGGTCCCGTTCAGGCGCGCCCGGGCGCGCCAGATCGGGACCGGTCCCCGTGTGGCGCGCCCTCGCCCGCCCGAACGGGACCGCTTCAGTCGGCCAGCGACCAGGCGATGCCGTCCAAGATGTCGTGTTCGCTGGCCACCACGGACTCAGCGCCGACCTCGTCCATGAGCACGCGCAGCACCAGCGCGCCCGCACCGATCACGTCCACCCGGCCCGGGTGCATGACCGGGTAGGCCGCGCGCTCTTCGCGGGTCTGGGCCAGCAACCGCTCGGTGACCTCGGCGACCTGATCGCGGGTGATCCGGGCGTGATGGATCTTCCCCGGGTCGTAGGCGTCGAGGCCCAACGCCAGCGCGGTCACCGTCGTCACCGACCCGGCCAGCCCGACCAGCGTCCGGGCCTTCTCCACCGGCACGGCCGCGCGCGCGAGGTCGACCGCCGACACGATGTCGCGCTCGGTGGCTGCGGTCTCGGCCGGGGTGGGCGGGTCGCCGTGGAGGTGGCGCTCGGTGAGCCGCACACAACCGATGTCGACGGACCGAGCCGCGTCCACCCCTGCGGTGCCGAGCACGAATTCGGTGGAACCCCCGCCGATGTCCACGACGAGATACGGCGGCTCGCCACCGCTGAGCCCACGCACCGCACCGGAGAACGACAGCCGCGCCTCTTCGTCGCCGGAGATGACCTCGGGCGCCGTGCCCAAAGTCGACTGCACCATCGCGCGGAAATCGTCGGCATTGGACGCGTCGCGGCTCGCGCTGGTGGCGACCATGCGCACCCGCTCGGCGCCGAGCTCACGGATCTGCGCGGCATAGCCGGCCAGCGCTACCCGGGTGCGCTCGATCGCTTCCGGAGCCAGCCGGCCCGTCTGGTCCACGCCCTGCCCGAGCCGCACGATCGTCATCTCGCGTACGACGTCGACCAGAGCGTTCTCGGAGAGGTCAGCCACCAGGAGACGGATCGAGTTCGTCCCGCAGTCGATCGCGGCGACCCTCATCGTTCGCGGCACGGGTTGCGCTCCCACCACTGGCCGACCGCTTCGATCGCCTCGTCGCCGAACGGGTTGACGCCCGGCCCGGCGGCCAGCGCGTGGCCGGCCAGCGCGTGCAGGCACTTCACGCGGGTGGGCATGCCACCGGCGGTCACCCCGTCGATCTCCGGCACCTCGCCGAGCTCACGGCGCCGCGCCAAGTAGTCCTCGTGTGCGGCGACGTAGTGCTCGGCCAGCTCGGGATCGGACTCGAGCCGCGCGGACATGTCACGCATCAGCCCACCGGATTCCTCGGTGGACAACAGCCCGGCCAGGCGCGGGCAGGTCAGGTAGAACGTCGTCGGGAACGGCGTGCCGTCGGGCAGCCGCGGCGCGGTCTCGACGACGTCCGGCGCGCCGCACGGGCAGCGGTGCGCGACACCGATCGCGCCGCGCGGGACACGTCCCAGCTGAGCCGCCACCGTCTCGTGATCGGCTTCCGACAGACCGGTCACTCTTGATCGGCCGCCTCGACGCTGTCCCAGAGCCGCCCGTACCAGGAGCGCGGGTCGTTGACCGGCGAACCGGACGGCTCGGTGGAGCTGGAGCTTCCGCTGCTGCGTGACGGGTCCTGCACGACGTACCGCTTCTCCCCTGGTTCGGTCAGTTGCAGACGCGACCGGGCCTGACCCTTGACGTACTCGGGGTCGTTCCAGGCGTCCAGCTCCGAGCGTAGCGCCGCGATCCGCTCGTTCTGGCGGGCCTGCGCGCGCTCGGCCTCGGCGATCTGCGACCGCTGGGCGAGGTACTGCTGCACCGGGTAGGCGAGCGTGAGCACGAGCACCGCGAACAGGATCGCGAGCACGGCCGCGCGACCGGTGAACCGGCCTTCGCCGCGCCGGACGAAGCGGCGCCCGTCGAGCGCGGCGGTCGCGGAAGCGGCAGTGCGGCGGACGCCGGGGCGGCGCCCTTCGCGGCTACCGGCGCCCGGGCTGCGTCCCGCGCCCCGGCGCTGGGCCGGGAGGGACGAGACCGGGTAGTCACGCTGCTTGCCCGGCACCCGGCCGGTGACGCGCCCGCCGTGCGGGGTGGTGCCCCGCTGGGTGGGCTTCGGCGCCGCGGACCGGGAGGACCGCGCCGCACTCCTGGCCGCCGACGACGTCGACGGGCGGCGGTTACCACCGGCCCGGGACGGACGCTGGCCGCTGGGAGTACGGCGCGGACCGGCCATCAGGAGGCCGGGGTGTACCGGGGGAAGGCGGTCGCGCCGGCGTAGGTCGCCGCGTCGTCCAGCTCCTCCTCGATGCGGAGCAGCTGGTTGTACTTGGCGATGCGCTCGGAGCGGGCCGGGGCACCGGTCTTGATCTGACCGGCGTCGGTGGCCACCGCGAGGTCGGCGATCGTGGTGTCCTCGGTCTCACCGGAGCGGTGGCTCAGCATGCACTTGAAGCCGGCCCGGTGGGCGAGCGAGACCGCGTCGAACGTTTCGGTGAGCGTGCCGATCTGGTTGACCTTCACCAGGAGGGCGTTACCGGCCTTCTCGGCGATGCCGCGGGCCAGCCGCTCCGGGTTGGTGACGTACAGGTCGTCGCCGACGAGCTGGACCCGCTGGCCCAGACCGGCGGTGAGCGCCTTCCATCCGTCCCAGTCGTCCTCGGACAGGCCGTCCTCGATCGAGACGATCGGGTAGTTGTTGACGAGCTCGGTGTAGTAGTCGGCGAGCTCGGCGCTCGTCTTCTTGGCCCCCTCGAACTCGTACGCGCCGTCCTGGTAGAACTCGGTCGCGGCGACGTCGAGCGCGAGCACGATGTCGGTGCCCAGCGTGTAACCGGCCTTGTCGATCGCGGTGGCGATCAGGTCGAGCGCGGCCCGGTTGCTGGACAGGCTCGGCGCGAAGCCGCCCTCGTCACCGAGGCCGGTGGCCAGCCCCTGCGACTTCAGGACGCTCTTCAGCGCGTGGTAGGTCTCGGCACCCCAGCGCAGCGCCTCCTTGAAGGAGCCGGCGCCGATCGGCGCGATCATGAACTCCTGGATGTCGACGTTCGAGTCGGCGTGGGCGCCACCGTTGAGGATGTTCAGCATCGGCACCGGCAGCGTGTGCGCGTTCGGGCCACCGAGGTAGCGGAACAGCGGCAGCTGCGCCGAGTCGGCGGCGGCCTTCGCGACGGCGAGCGAGACGCCGAGAATCGCGTTGGCGCCGAGGCGGCCCTTGTTGTCGGTGCCGTCCAGGTCGATCATCGCCTGGTCGATCAGCCGCTGCTCGGCGGCGTCGTACCCGAGCAGCTCGGGGCCGATCTCGTCGTCGACGGCCTGGACGGCCTTCTCGACACCCTTGCCCAGGTATCGCGTGCCGCCGTCGCGCAGTTCGACGGCCTCGTAGGCGCCGGTGGATGCGCCGCTCGGGACGGCCGCGCGGGCGACGGTGTCGTCGTCGAGGATGACCTCGACCTCGACGGTCGGGTTACCGCGCGAGTCGAGAATTTCACGGGCGGCGACGGCCTCGATCGTGGCCACGTGCATCGCTCCTCAGGTCGGGGCGTTCGGCGTTCGGGCGGTGGCCCGCGCTCTTCCCTCGCAGCGTAGTCGCGGCCCGTAACCGACACGCGCACTGGTGCCCTAGAACGGTTCAGACGTCGAGGAGCGTCTTCAGGTGACGCGGGGACGGAGAGCCGTGGGCCAGCATCCGATCGTGCCAGGCTTTCACTCCGACGTCCGACGGGCGCGCCGCGGCGATCGCGCTCACCTCGGTGTAACCGACGAAGTACGTGGAGAGCTGACCCGAGGTGAGCAGCGCTCGCCGCCACTTACCGGCCGCTTCGCGCTCCTCCTGGAAACCCTTGTCGACCATGAGCGCCATGGCCTCGTCCTCGGAGAGGTCCTCCGCGTGCACGAGCTGGTCGAGCAGCGCGTTGATCGTCATGCGGAGCTGCATCTTGAGCTGTTGCATCCGCACCTGCGGGCCGCCGAAGCCGGCGTCGACCATCATCTCCTCGGCGTAGACCGCCCAGCCCTCGACGAACGAGCCCGACATGCACAGCGCCCTGGCGCGGGTGCTCGCCCGGAACCGCCGGGCGTGCGAGAGCTGCAGGAAGTGGCCGGGCACGGCCTCGTGCACGGTCAGGTTACGCAGCATGTGGTCGTTGTACTCGCGGTAGAACGAGTCGCGGCGGTCGTCGGACCAGTCGGCCGGGGTCGGGGCGATCGCGTAGAACGTCGGCAGCGGCGCGGTCTCCAGCGGGCCGGGCGCGTCGCAGTAGGCGATCGCCACGCCCCGCGCGAACTCCGGCATCTCGATGACGCGGCACTCGTCGTCGGTGAGCGACACCAGGTCGTGGTCCCGGACGAAGTCGAGAGTCGAACGGAGGCCGTCCTGGGCGCGGCCGAGCACGGTCGTGTCGTCCGGGCGGTCGGCGGCAAGCGCGTCGAGGGCAGCGCGCACGTCGTCGGTACCGGTCAGTTCCTTCGCCGCTTCGCGGATCTTTTCGCCGACGTCGGTCAAGCGCTCCTCGGCGGCGGCGAGCAACGCGCCCGCGGTGAGTTCGGAGTCGAGCTCGTGCCAGAGCTTGGCCTCCCAGCGGCGGCGGCCGAGGCGGGGGTCGCCGACCGCGGTCTCCAGCTGGTCGGTGAGCCAGGCGCGGTGCCGGTCGAGCGCGGCCAGCGCGGCGGTGCGCGGTGCCGTGACGTCGAGGCCGGGCACCTGGGCGGCGAGGCGGGGCACACCGTCGGTGATCAGCGCGGCGGTGCCGTCGAGCTGGCCGAGCGCGGTCTCGACGTGGACACGCGGGCAGTCCCGCAGGACGTTCTCGGCCGTGGCCAGCGCGTCCGGGATCGTGCGGAGCCGGTCGACCAGGGCTTCCAGACGTTCGGCCGGCGGGGCGAACTCGCGGGTGATCAGCCCGTCGAGCAGCGCGCCCGGGTTGTGCACGAGCGGGTTCCACTCGTGTTCGCGCAGCTCGGTGAGGGCGAACAGCCGCTCGTCGACGGCGGACGCGAGCTGCTGCACGTCGACGGCGTCCTCGGGGCCGAGGTCGTCGGGGTCGATCTCGACGAGCGCGTCGGCGTCCTCGCGGAGGCGCCGCACCCGTTCGGCGACCGCGTCGGCCGAGTAGTCGGGGAGCTCGTGATCGGTGCGGTGGTCGCCGACGTAGTACGCCGTGACCGGGTCGCCCCCGAGCAGATCGTCGACGACGGCCTCCGCCGTCTTGCGGAACTCACGCGTCATGACGCGCAACCCTATGCCGCCGCTCGCGCACGCGCCGACTAACCGTCCCCCTCCGGTCCGAAGTCGCGCAGAGCTTCGGCGGCCACATCGGGGAATCGCCGAATTGCCGCGCGTAGCTGGCGCCGTTGGAAGTCGGCCCTGGACGCCTCGACGACGTCCTGCCAGCCGTCTGACGCCTCGACTAGCTTCTCGACCACCAGAAACTCGATGACATCCTCGACGGTGGGCCGGAAACGCCGTCCGCCGACCGGAAAGTGCAGCTTCGGGAGGTCACGCTTGCGCCCCAGGAGCGCGGTGTACTCCAGGAGGTCCGCCGACTGACCGTCGACCTGCAAGTGAGCCTCGGGATATCCGTCCGCCTTGCCGCGCTCGTAGTCGACATGGAAGAGCTACCGACCACCACCAGCGTCCCGAGCCACCGCGCAGACAGACGACTGGACCATGAGGTAGCGGCCCTCGTGGTCCAGGCTGAGTCGCCCGGAGATGAGCATGTGCAGTGGCGGCACTCCCGGGCGGTGCCGTAAAGGGAAGTAGTTCCGCGACAGCAGGCTGCGGTCCGACAGGCGGTTTCCGACGAACACCACACCCGGAACAGGACTGGCCTTCGCGGTGATCTTGACCGGATGCTTGGCGATCGTGCGGTTGAGCACGTCGGTCAGGAGATCGGCGAAGCCTCCGGCTAACTTCTTGAGGTCAGGCGACGGCATCGTCCCGGATCATCTGCCATGCCATGAAGGCCAGTGGATCGGGGAAGTCCCTGGTCGCCGCCCACCCACGTAGCTCTTCACGGGTGTAACCCAGCTCGTGCAGAGTGTGCTCGACGGCCTCGAGGTACTCGCGCTCGTCGAGCATCACGACCGTCGGACCCTCGTCGGGTACTTCAATGGCGTTGCTCTGGTGCACGGGCATGAGCACCTCCCCTCACCACTTCGACGATAACCGCTACGTGTGACTAAACAACAGAGAGCGATCAAGCGCATCCCCTTGGTGATCGATGCACACCAAACCGAGGTCAAAAGCCTGACTCGTACCTACGAGCCTATCAGGATCAGGCCGGGGGGCGGTAGCGGTAGCCGACTCCTCTCACGGACTCGATGGGGCTGTCGGACGGGTCGGACCAGCCGAGGCGGCGGCGTAGGCGCAGCACGGCGAACTTGACGCGTTCGGCGCCGATGCCGGTCGGGTCGTCCCACACCTGCGACAGCAGCTGCGACGGCGAGAGCACCGCGCCCTTGTGTCGCGCCAGCGTGTTCAGCAGCCGGAACTCGATCGGCGTCAGGTGCACCGACTCCCCGTCCACGGTCACCGACCGGCGGACCGGGTCCAACTGCAGCCGGCCGTCGTCGTAGATCTCCTCGGACCAGTCCGGCGCCGACGAGCGACGCAGCAGCGCGGTCACCCGGGCCAGCAGCTCGCCGTTGGTGAACGGCTTGGTCAGGTAGTCGTCCGCCCCACCGTGCAGGCCGCGCACCTTGTCGCGCTCCTGCCCGTGCGCGGTCAGCAGCAGCACCGGGACATCGGAGATGTCACGCACCCGCTCGAGCACCTGCCAGCCGTCCATGATCGGCAGCCCGATGTCCAGCACGACCAGGTCGGGCCGGACCTTGTGCACCAGCCGCAGGCCCTCCCGCCCGTCCTGGGCGTGCTCGACGTTGTGTCCGGCCCGCTCGAACAACAGCTTGAGCCCGAGTGCAATATCCGGATTGTCCTCGACAACCAGTAGTTTGCTCACCGGTCCCCCTCCCGGTCACCGACCCGGCGTTGCGGCAACCAAACGGTCACCGTCGTCCCCCTGCCGAGCTCGCTCGTGATCTCCATCAACCCACCGTGGCGCTCAACGATCGCCTTGCTGATCACCAGGCCGAGGCCGGTGCCGGGATGGCTGTGCTTCTCCACGTTGGATGCGCGATGGAACGCCTCGAAGATCCGGTCCAGATCCTCGGACGGAATACCGATGCCACTGTCGGTCACCGACAGCCGCCAGCCGTCGGCCGCGGGATGGCACCGCACGGTCACCTGTCCACCGGCGGGCGTGAACTTCAACGCGTTGCCGATCAGGTTCCCGAGCACCTGGTTGACTCGGAGTTCGTCGCAGGACATCACCGTGTCGCCGGACACTTCGGCCTTCAGCGTGACGTCGGCGGCCTGCGCGATCGGAGCGCGTTCGGCGACGGCCGAACGCACGAGGTCGGGAAGGATGACGCGGCTGGGCACGAACTGCAGCGTCCGCGCCTCCAGCCGGGAGAGCAGGAGCAGGTCCTCGATCAGCCGCAGGAGCCGGTCGGCGTTGCGCTGGATCACCTCGATGAACTGACGCTGCTCGTCGTCGAGTTCACCCCAGTCGGGCTGGGCCAGCAGGTTGCTGAACGTGACCACCGAGGTCAGTGGGCTGCGTAGTTCGTGGGAGACGCTCGCGACGAACTCGTTCTTCGCCGCGACCAGGGCCGAGAGCGCCTCGTTGCGCTCCTCGAGGCTGCGTTGGGTGTTGGCCCGCGCGGTGACGTCCCAGGCGTGCAGCAGCGCGCCGCCGCCGGCCCCGACCGGCACGACGTCGATCTCCACCACCCGGCCGCCGACGAGCATCAGGTCGGTGTCGAGCGCGGTCCACGGCTCGGCGAGGAGCCGGTCGAGCCGGTCGGCGACCCGGTCGGGCGCACGCATCGCACCGGCCATCCGTCGGAGCAGCGCTCGCGCGTCGGTGCCGTGGTAGCGCTGCGGCGGGCCCGGCACGTCGAAGAGCTCGATCAGCGCGCGGTTGGTCACCGCGACCCGCCCGCCGCCGTCGACCAGGAGGATTCCGACGGCGAGCGTCTCGATCAGCCGTTCCAGGCCGTCGTGCGTCTCGGTGAGCGCCCGCTCGGCGTCGCGCGCCCGGCCCACTTCGACGCCGTAGTAGACGACACCGCCGACGTCGGGATCGTGGACGCGGCCGCGGACCGTCGTGGCCAGCTCGAGCCAGGAACCCTGCGCGGTCCGTACCCGCACCGGGATCGACCGGTCCGGCTCCCGGCCGTCGCGGGCGGCCCGGAACGCTTCGAGCACGCTCCGGCGGTCGGCCGGGTGGACGAGCGAGAGGAGCCGCGTGCGGGCCGGCAGGTCCGCCGAGTGGCCCAACCCGCGGGTGAACGTGTCGCCGAGCGCGGTCCAGGAGCCGTCGGGGTAGACGATCGCCACCGCGGCGCGCGCGGCTTCGACGACCGCCCGGAACAGTTCCGGGCGTTCCGAGCCGCGGACGAGCCGCGGTTCCGGGCGCGCCGAAGGGGCGGCTGCTCGAGCCGCCCCGACTGTCACGGCACTACCGGCCGCGACGCCCCCGTCCGTGACCTCGGCCACGCCCCTCCTCAGCCGGCGGGCGATCAACCGCCGCACGCGACACGAAACTCACTTATCACTAGTTTTGCGTATCTTTCTCATAGTAGAGACTATCTGCACAGATTGACACACGTAACGCCCGAGAGGAGTGCGGATGGAACCGGCGACGCCGGTGCCGACGATCCCTCTCGCCGCGGTCACGGTCGACGCCGACGGCCGCGTCCTGACGTTCCCCCGCAGTGCCGAGCTGCTGCTGGGGCACGTGCGGGCGGACGTACTCGGCCGGACGCTGGGTGAGCTGATCGTGCCGACGCGCCTGCGTAACGGCGCCGCCGACCCGCTCCGCCCGCTCTACGACGCGTGCGCGGGCCCGGACGGGGAGGGCCACCGCGAGCTGCCGGCCCGGCACGCCGACGGCAGCGAGATCCCCGCCGACCTCCTGGTGACGCCGCTGGCCGGCGGGGGCTACACGGTGGTGGTCGCCGCGCTGGCGCCGCGGGCCGACGTGCGCCGCCAGTCGGAGTGGTTCCACCGTGCGCTCGTCGGGCGGTCACCGGTCGTCATGCTGGTGTTCGACCCCGACGGCCGGTGGCGCTGGTCGTCCCCGTCCGCGGTCCGGCTCCTCGGTCCGGGCGCGCCGACCTCGGAAGCGGCCGCGTCGCTCGTGCACCCGGAGGACTTCACCACGATCCAGGCGCTGTTCGCCGCCGCGGTGGACGCGCCGTTGCCCGGCGGTGGCCGGCTGACCGACACCGAGCCGGAGACCGTCGAGGTGCGGTTGCGCGGCCCGAGCGGCACCGACTGGCGCTGCTACGCGCTGACCATTCAGAACCTCGCCGACGAACCCGCCGTCGAGGGCATCGTCGTCTACGCGATCGACGTCACCCGCGCGGTCGACGCCGAGCGCCGCGAACAGTTGCACAGCGCACGTATCGACACGCTCATCGAGTCGCTCCGGGTCGGGATCCTGGTCGAGGACTCCGACCGGCGCGCCGTGATGGCCAACGCCGCGCTCCCCACGGTCATCGGCTCGTCGGTACCGGCCGGGCAGCTGATCGGCGAGCACACCGCCGAGCTGCTCCCACCGGCCGAGCTCTTCGCCGACCCGGCGGCGCTGCGCGAGGAGACCCTCCGGTTCCTGGAGCAGGGCCGGCCCGCCAGCGGGGTCGAGTTCACGCTCACCAACGGCCGGGTGATCGCCCGCGACTACGCCCCCATCCACGTCGAGGGCTCGGTCGCCGGGCACCTCTGGGTCGTCCGCGACGTCACCGATCAGGCGACGATCCGGCGCGGCCTGGAGGAACGCAACCGGGCGCTGGCCGAGGTGGCCACGCTCAAGACCGAGTTCGTCTCGGCCGCGTCCCACGAGCTACGCACGCCGCTGACGTCGATCGCCACGTTCAGCCAGATGCTGGCCGAGGAGCCGGACTCCCCCGGCGACCAGCGTCAGATCGCGCTCGAGGCGATCGCCCGCAACGCCAACCGGACCCTGCGCATCGTCGACGACCTCCTCACGCTCGCCGGCCTGGAGGGCGGCACGCTGCCGCTGACCCTGCGCGGCGTGCACCTGCCCGACGTCGTCGGTGAGGCGGTGGAGGCGTTCGCCGAGCGCTCCGAGGTCACCGTCGAGGTGACCGGCAACTCCACCGGCCCGATGCTGCGCGTCGACCCGGCCCGTTTCCGGCAGGCCGTCGAGGCGCTGCTGACGATCGTCGCCACGGCGCACGCCGGCACCCGGATCGACGTCCGGGTGACGTTCGCGGCCGCGCACTGGACCGTGCGGGTGGGCGCCCCGGCGGCGCTCGCGGCCGGCGACCACCTGTTCACCACCGGCGACCGGGGCGCGGGCAACGCGCTCTCGTTCCTGATCGCCAGGGCGATCGTGTCCCGTCACGGCGGTCAGCTGGCGACACCGCGCGGCGGCCAGACCGACGCCTTCGCGATCAGCCTCCCGGTCCGCCCGAACCTGCCGGAGGCCGACGCCTGAGGTTGCAGCGCCGGTGACGCGGATCCGCGCTCCCGATCGGAAACTTTTCCGCACCGTCCGGCGCACTGGAGGCTCCCGACGTAGAGGGCATGCGTAACCTGCTGACTCTCCGGTCCTCCGCCCCGACGATCTCGATCGCCGCGCTGGTCGCTACCGCCGCGGTCACCGCAGGCATTGCCACCGCCCCCGCCGCCCTCACCGCCACCGCCCCGGCCGGCCCGAAGCTCGTCGCCGCCGACACCGAGACCGACCTCGCGACCGTCGCCGCCGACGGCGACACCATCCGCTACCAGGGCCTCACGGTCCGCGTCCCGGCGGCGGGCGAAGGCGTCCAGGCCGCCGCGCAGAGCACGTCCGGCGACATCTCGATCACCGTCAGCCGCGCCACCGACGGTTCGGTCGTCGTCAAGACCGAGGCCCACGGCGAGGGCGAGTCCCACGACGAGGAGCACGGCGAGGCGCAGGCCGTCAACGCCACCGCGATCCGCCCCGCCGCCGCCAAGACCTGCAAGGACGCCGCCTACGCGCTGTCGGGCTGGAAGCTCGGAAGCTTCAAGTGGTACTACAACCCGGCCGGCGCGCCGGCGTCGGTCCGCAGCTCCGCGGTCGCCGCGATCGCCGCCGGCACCACCGGCCTGACCAAGGCCTGCGGCCAGAAGAGCCTGAAGCTGGTGCCCTCCTACGGCGGTTCGACCTCGGCCGGCGTCCAGGTGGGCGCGGCCGGCAACTGCACCGGCAACGACGGCCGCAACGTCATCGGCTGGCGCGCCGGCACCGGCAAGTGGCTCGGGATGACCTGCACCTACTTCAAGACCATCAAGGGCAAGAAGACGGTCACCGGCACCGACACCGCGCTCAACACCCAGTACAAGTTCTTCACCGCGACGAAGAACTGCAGCAACGCCTACGACCTGCAGTCGGTCGTCCTGCACGAGCGGGGCCACTCGCTGGGCCTCAACCACGTCAGCCAGGCGGCGCACGCCAGCGCGGTCATGACCCCGGCGCTCTCGGCCTGCTCGGTCGGCAAGCGCACGCTGGGCCTCGGCGACTACAAGGGCCTCGCGGCGATGTACGGCACGCGCTGATAGCAACTCGTATGCACCCCGGGAGCACCCTCCGTGCTCCCGGGGTTGCTCATTGTTAGAGGTGTCAGCGCCCCGGGTGCCTCCCAGCAACGCCGGTCCGCCAACCGGCCGGGGCCGCTGACGACCCCGGGCAGCGTCGCCCGGGCCCACGCGCCGTCCCCCGCGTCATCGTCGCCGCGGCTCCGGGACGCGAACCACCGAGAATCGGCCGTTCACGAACAGGAGCGGCAGGCCGCGGTGGTACGGCTGGGGTCGGTCCTCAGGAGGGGGTTGACCGGCCCCGGCCAGCGCGTTCTTCCTCCTGGACCGCGTCGGCGAAACGACGGGCCGCAGCGCGCAGCGCCGCTTCGGCGTCCAGCCCCGCTTCGTCGCCCGCGGCGACCAGCGCGAACAACAGGTCGCCCAGGGCGTCGTCATCAGCCGGAGCGGTAACCGACGGCGGGAGCGCCGGTGGCGACACGGTCACCCCCGCGCGCCGGGCCCGCGACAGGTACTTCGCGGCCAGCGACAGCGCCGGCTGGGACTGCGCCACCCCGTCCAGCGCCGAGTCGCGCTTCTTCTCCGCCTTCTTTATCGCTTCCCAGTTCGAGTGGACCTCGTCGGCACCGGACACCGAGCGGTCGGCGAACACGTGCGGATGCCTGCGGACGAGTTTCGCCACCAGGTCACCGGCGACGTCGTCGATGTCGAAGCCGTCCTCGGCGTTCTCCGACGCCACCCGGGCGTGGAACGCGACCTGGAGCAGCACGTCGCCGAGTTCCTCGCGCAGCGCCTCGAGATCACCGTCGAGCAGCGCGTCGTAGGCCTCGTACGCCTCTTCGAGCAGGTACGGGCGGAGCGACTCGTGGGTCTGCTCGGCGTCCCACGGGCAGCCGCCCGGTGAGCGCAGCCGGTCCATCACCGACGCGACGTCGAGCAGCCGCGCCCCGGGCGGATCCCACGACCCGTAGAGCACCTCGACCTGGTAGTCGAGGGCCGGGTCGGCCGCCAGCCGCTCGGCGAGCACGCCGGGAAGCGGGTCGTTCGCACCGGCCAGCCACACCGAGGCACCGTTCTGCGCGGCGTTCTCCGCGGCGCGACGGAGGGCGGTGAGCGCGGTCCCCGGATCGTCGCCGATCTCGGTGACGACGACGCCGGCCGCGCGGACCGCGTCGGAGAGCGGGGACGGACCGGCGGCGAACACCGGGTGCGAGCGCACCGCGTCCCACCCGTCCGCGGTCAGCAGCCCGGCCGGCAACCGCGGCGAGGTGACCAGGACGACGAGGCGAGCGACCACGTCGGCTACGACGCGTCCGGCGACGCGGGCTTCACCGCGGAGTCGGAGCTACCGAGCTGCGGCACCTTCTCGAGGTCGAACTTCCCGTACCGCGGGTTCACGGTGACCGGATTGTCGCCTTCGGCCGCGCGCACGACGTCCGAGTACTTCTTCTCGGCCGCCGCCTGCGAGGCGCTGCCCGACGAGGCCCACTGGCTCAGCTTGAGCCGGTGCGCCTGGAACTCGGCCATCTGGTCGAGCGGCAGCAACGCCAGGTCACCGGTGATCATCTGGCGCTGCGGCTCGATCTGGGCCTTGACCTGGGCGACCTCGCCGGCGGTGACCGGCACGCCCGCGTCGTCGGCCGCCTCGCGCAGCAGCTTGATGAAGACCAGCATGCTCACCAGCCGCGGCTTCACCTCGGCGCGGTTCTGCGCGACCAGTTCCGACGACAGCGGATCCGTGGCCGCTTTGTCGAAGTAACTGTCGATCTGGTCGACGGTGATCTGGTCGCTGCCCACATAGGCCGCGACGGTGGGGTCGGACTGGCACGAGGACAGCCCGATCAGCAGAAGGGGGACGGCAGCGACGGCCAGCAGACGACGGAACACCACACGCTCTCAACGCTCAGCGCGCGGACGGAGCGATTACCGTCCGTGCTCTTGGGTCAGGGCGGAACGTCGGCCACTGTACGGGTATCCCCCCAGAACCTCACGCAAGGCCTACGGGTTACGGGTGTGTTCGCCGAGACGAGCCATCACGTGACAACCTTGAGGCGTGCTCAGCCCAGGATCCCGTCTCGCGACCTACGAGGTGCGCAAGCGCCTCGCGGTCGGTGGCATGGGAGAGGTGTACCTGTGCCGGCACCGGCTGCTCGATCGTGACGACGCGGTCAAGGTGCTCCGCCCCCACCTGGTCGCCGACCAGGCTTTCCGGCGGCGCTTCCTCCGGGAAGCGCTGTCCGCGGCGCGGCTGCGCCACCCCCACATCGTGACGGTGTACACCGCCGACGAGGTCGACAACCAGCTCTACCTGGCGATGGAGTACATCCCCGGCGCTGACCTCGCGGCCATCCTCGACCACGAGCAGGTGCTCGAGCCGCGCCGCGCCGTCCGCCTGCTCGACCAGGTCGCCGACGCGCTGGACGCCGCCCACCGCCTCCAGATGACCCACCGGGACGTCAAGCCGAGCAACGTCCTGGTCGAGCGTCCCGGCTCCCCCGACCTGCAGCCGGGCGGCCCGCACGGCGGCCCGGAACACGCGTACCTGGTGGACTTCGGGCTGAGCAAGAGCGCCCAGCAGATGGACCAGGACATCACGATGACCGGCCAGGTCCTCGGCACGGTGGCCTACATCGCCCCGGAGCAGTTGCAGGGCGCGACCACCGACGGGCGCACCGACCAGTACTCGCTCGGCTGCATGACGTTCGAGATCCTCACCGGTCAGCTGCCGTTCGCGCGTGACAACCAGGTCGCGACGATCACCGCGCACCTCACCACGCCTCCCCCGCCGCTCACCGCGCTCCAGCCCGACCTGCCGACGGCCGTCGACCGGGTCGTGGCCCGCGCGATGGCCAAGTCGCCCGAGGAGCGGTTCGCCACCTGCAAGGAGTTCGTCGACGCGCTGCGTTCGGCGGTCGAGACCGGCGAGACCACTGTGGTGCAGAAGCCACCGCCGCGGCTCGACCGGCGCACCCCGAGCGGTGCCGAGGCACGCCAGGAACAAGCCTGGGCGAACCCGGCTAACCAGGGCGCGGCGGTCGTCGCGGACTCGCTCGGCGACCAGGCGCCGCTGCGCATCGCCGCGCGGCGTCCGGTCGACCGCACGCCGCCGCCACCGCCGTCGGGCCCGGTCGCGGCGGCCGAGACGCCGCCGGTCGCCGAGCCCGAGGCACCGGCCGTCCCCGGCGACCCCGCCGCGCCGCCCGGCTTCACGCTGCCCGACGACACCCCGTTCGGGCTGCCGCCGCTGCACGACCTGCCGCCGGAGCGGGGCGGCGCAAACCCGTACACCCGGCCGGGCGCGCCGCCGTCCGGCATCGTCGGCCGCACGCCGGCGCCGTCCTCCGGCGTGCCGCTGTCCGGCCCGGCGCCCACATCCGGCGGTGGTTACCGCTCCTACCCGGCCGGCGCTCCGCTGCCCTCGGGCCCGACCCCGGCCGGACGCGTGCCGGACAGCCGGCTGTACCTGGCGGTGATCGGCGGCCCCGACGCCGGCCGGCTGGTGCCGCTGCCCGACGGCGAGCGCAAGGTGCCGATCGGGCGGGTGACGCTCGGCTTCACCGTCAGCGGGTGGACCGTGCAGGTGGCGGGCGAGACCGATTCGCAGGTCAACGGCGAACCGCTGCACGGTGTGCGGCAGTTGACACCCGGTGACCTGCTCACGGCGGGGACGGCGCTGATGGAGGTGCGCTCGGCCCGGCACCTCGCCCGGCTGGCCCCCAACTCACCGCCGCCCGACCCGGTGACGCTCGACCGGGTCGCGCGTGACCGGCTCGCCGGCGCGGTGCGCGGCCCGCAGCACCCGCAGGCGCTGGTCACCCGCATCGGCTGGCTGGCCCGGCGTCCTCCGGTGCCGATCGCGGTGCCGGTGGGCAACGCGGGTGGCATCGCGATCCGCGGCCCGCTGCCGGCCGCCGTTCCGCTGGCGCGGTGGCTGATCACCCAGGCCGCGGTGCTGCACGACGCCCGTGACCTGTGCATCGCGGTCGCGGCGGGGGCCACCGACGACGAGCGGTGGGCGTGGGTGCAGTCGCTGCCGCACGCGCGCCCGGCGACACCGCCGCTGACCGGCCCGCACGTGGCGCCGACCCGCGACGGCGCGCTGGATCTGACCAGCCGGCTGCGTCAGCTGGTGGAGGTGCGGCGGGCCGCCGCGGCCGACCCGCGGGCACGGCAGCTGCTGTCGTTGCCGCGCGTGCTGGCGGTGCTCGACGACCGCCTCGGCGGGCCGGACGCCGAGTTCGTCACCGCGGTCGGCGGCAACCTGGGCGTGCACGTCGTGCGCCTGCTGCCGCCGGAGGCGCGGCCCCCGGCGAGCTGCCGGCTCTGCATCGACCTCGACCCCAGTGGACAGACGCTCACGGTGTGGGTGGCCGGCCGCAACGGCGCCCAGAAGGGCGTCCCCGACGGCGTGAGCGCGCAGTACGCCCACGAGATCTCCGATTTGCTAGGCGGTAACGAGGGCCTCTAGCCGTTCCGCGAAGGCGAGGGCGGTGGCGGGGCGTTCGGTGCGGTCGGGCGCGATCGTCCAGGACACGATCTCGGCGAGCGAGTCGTCGAGGCCGGGATCGATCGACGGCGGCGACGAGAGCACCTTGCGCAGCGCGAGCACCGGGTCGTGGTCGGGCAGTTCGCCGTGCAGGCCCTGCTGCGTCAGCGCGTAGTGCAGCGTCACGCCGAGCGAGTACACGTCGCTGGCGCGCGACGGCGGCTCGCCGTGCAGCACGTCCGGGTCGACGAACTCGATCGAACCGAGCGAGCCCATGCCGGTCAGCGTCATGCCCGGCGCCAGCACCTGGGAGAGCCCCAGGTCGGACAGCTTGCCGCCCTCCGAGTGCAGCAGCACGTTGCCGGGCTTGATGTCCCGGTGGACGATGCCGGCCTCGTGCAGCGCGTGGGCGGCCCGGGCGGCGTGCGCGACGGCACGCAGCGTGGCCGACTCGTCGAGCAGGTACGCGGGCTCGGCGAGCGACCCGTCGGGCAGGTACTCCATCGAGTAGTAGAAGACCCCGCCCTGCTGACCGGCGTCGTACAGCGTCACGAGGTATTCCGACCGCACCGCGGCGAAGGCCGACAGCTCGCGGGTGGCGCGCCGGAACACCTCCTGGGTGGTGGAGCCGGACAACACCTTCACCGCCACCAGCTCCGCCTCGACCGGCAGCCGGGCCGGCCGCTTGGCGAGGAAGAACTCGCCGTGGTTGCCGTCGCCCAGTGACCGGACGAACTCGTAGTCGGCGATGCCCTCCACGTGCCTCTCCTTCAGAGTCTGCTTCCCGACGGACTCGGAACACGGCCCCTCGGCGATGTGAAACTACCGGCCGGAGCCCGGTCACAAGGTCGGCTACCGGACACGGAATAAGGAGCTTCCCGCGGTGACTGCGCACGATGTCGGCTTGCTGATGCTCGATCTGGCACTGATTCTC
The DNA here is from genome assembly GCF_039524755.1 of Cryptosporangium japonicum. Lineage (NCBI taxonomy): Bacteria > Bacillati > Actinomycetota > Actinomycetes > Cryptosporangiales > Cryptosporangiaceae > Cryptosporangium > Cryptosporangium japonicum. The sequence continues at coordinate 354,293 of NZ_BAAAGX010000018.1, read as the reverse complement.
GTGCTCGCACGGGTCGGTGGCTGGTTGGCCCAGAAGGTCGGCCAGCCCCCGGTCGTGGGCGAAATCATCGCCGGGATCGCGCTCGGCCCGACGATCATCGGGCCGCACCTGTCGACGTTACTCGTCCCCACCGACATTCGGATCCCGCTCTCCGCTCTGGCCAACGTGGGACTCGTGCTGTTCATGTTCATCGTCGGCTACGAGCTCGACATGCTGCTCATCCGCGGCAAGGAGCGGATCGCGGTCAGCGTGTCGGTGGGCTCGATCATCCTGCCGTGCGCGCTCGGCGTCACGCTGGCGTACTGGCTGGCGACGCGTCACGACGTCGCCGGCGACGACCGGCTGCCGTTCGTATTGTTCATCGGCGCCGCGATGTCGATCACCGCGTTCCCGGTGCTGGCCCGCATCCTCACCGACCGCGGCATGCACCGCACCCGCCTCGGCGGTCTGGCGCTGGCGAGCGCGGCGGTCGACGACGTGATCGCGTGGTCACTGCTCGCCGTCGTCGTGACCGTGGCCGGTTCCTCGGCGGAGGCCCAGTGGCACGTGCTGCTGACGCTGCCCTACGTCGCTCTGATGTTCTTCGTCGTGCGTCCGTTCCTGCGCCGGCTGCTGCCGCTGCACACCAAGGCCGGCCGGCTGACGCCCACCCTGCTGGCCGTCGTCCTGGTGGGACTGTTCGTGTCGGCCTACGCCGCCGAGTGGCTCGGCGTGCACGTGATCTTCGGCGCGTTCCTGTTCGGCGCGGTGATGCCGCGGGAGGGCGGCGAAGCGCTCCGCCAGGACATCATGGAGAAGCTCGAGCAGGTCAGCGTGCTGTTGCTGCTGCCGGTCTTCTTCTTCACCTCCGGCATCAAGGTCGACCTGCGCAACCTCGGGCTCGACGGGCTGGTCGAGCTGGCTCTCATCCTGCTGGTGGCCATCGGCGGCAAGTTCGTCGGCGCCTACCTCGGCGCCAAGCTGCAGCGTGTCCCCGACCGGCAGGCGTTCGCGCTGGCCACGCTGATGAACACGCGCGGGCTGACCGAGATCGTGATCCTCACCGTCGGGCTGCAGCTGGGCATCCTCAACCAGGACCTGTTCTCGCTGATGGTCGTGATGGCGATCGTGACGACCGTGATGGCGGGCCCGCTGCTCACCCGGTTCTACCCGAAGCGGCGGATCGAGCGCGACATCGCCGAGGCCGAGCGGCTGTCGCTGGGCGAGGCACCGGCGACGCGGGTGTTCGTCGTGGTCGACGAGCCGTCGACCCAGGGCGACGACGTGGAGGTGGCCGGTGCGCTGGTCGGGGCCCGGCGCCCGGCCGAGGTCGTGCTCTCCCGGATGCTGCCGTACCGGGCACCGGCGCTGGAGGTCGGCACCGGGCTCTCCGGTGAGCTGCTGGAGATGACCCGCTCGCTGGCGGAGCTCGAGGAGCTGGCCGCGCGGGTCCGGCGGGACGACCTGCCCGCTCCGGTGCTCAGCCGCTTCTCGCACGACGTCGAGCACGAGCTCGGGCTGCAGATCGAGGCGTCCGAGCCGGACGTCGTCGTGGTGCGTGCCGGTGCCCACGCGTTGACCGAACGGGTCCGCGGGCAGCTGGTCACCGTCGGGACGCTGCCGTCGGAGCCGTCGGCGGTGGCGGTGCGCTGGAGCGCGGACGCCGACGGCAGCGCCGCGCTGCGGTCCGCGGCACTGCTCGCGGCCTCCCGCGGGCTGCCGCTGGTGATCGACGACGGCGAGCGCTCCGGCCGGCGGGCGACCGCGTCGGCGGCCGACCTGGCGCGACGAGGGCTGGTCGCCTCGGCCGGCCCGGCACCGGCGGACGCGCTGGTGATCGTCGGCGGAGCCGGGCTGATCGACGGTGCGCACGTGGCCGTGCGCGCGGCCCGCGACACCGACGTCGTCGAGGTCAGCGACTGGGCCGCCGACCTCCCGGCCCCCTCGCCCGCGCTGACCTAGGCTCTATCGTTCGAGGTATGGCGGATACGAACGAGTCCCCTCCGGACGGTGGTACGCGGGCGCCGCTGGGTGCGCTGCTCCGGCCGGGTGAACGGCTCGGCTGGGTCTTCCGTGACCGGCACCTGTTCCGCCGCCCGTTCGGGCCGCCGCCGCCGACGATGGGCGAGGTGCCGGCCGACGTGCTGGCCTCCGCCCGCGCCGCCAACCCGCATCTCGTCCGGAACATCGCGATCGCCCTGCCGGCGGCGCTGATCGTCAGCTTCGTCATGGTGTGTGGCCTGAGCCTGCTGGTCTTCCGGGGCGAGGGCGGCGGCTGGGGCTTCCTGGTGATGATCGTGCTCGTGCTCGCGGTGTTCGGCGTCGCGGGAGGGCTGGTCTGGTGGGGCGCGCACAACGCCGGCGCGGCCGCCCGCCGGCCGAACGCCGTCGCGGCCGAGCAGCGCGCCCGCTACGACCGCGAGCTGGCCGACTGGCACACCCGCAAAGCCCAGTTCGACGTCGCCGAGCAGCAACGGGCCGAGCAGCTGCCGGAGTGGGCGCCGGTCGTGCCGCCCCCGCACACGCGCCGCATCGACGTGGTCGGCGGCACGCTCTGGGGCTGGGAGGGGCTGCTCACCGTCTTCGGGTCGTCGACGCTGGCCAGCGGCGGGCGGCTCACCGTGCTCGACCTGACCGGCGAGGGCGTCTGCCGTGAGCTGGCCGAGGTCGCCGCCGACGCCGATCTGAGCACCGACGTCCAACTGTTCCCCGACGACCTGGCCACCGCCGACATCCTGTCCGGACTGGACCAGCGCCAGTTCGTCGACGTGCTGGTCGAGGCCGTGCACGGCGGCGACGGCGAGGGCGGCAGCGACCGGTACGGGCGCGCGGCCGACGACCGGGTGCTCGGCGCGATCTGCGCGGCGCTGGCGCCCGGCGGCCTGAGCGTCGCCCGGGTGCTGGCGGCGCTGCGCGTGCTGCTGGGCGAGCCGGCCGGCACCGACGGGCTCGCGGACACCGAACGCCGGACGATCGCCGACGAGCTGTTCTCGCCCGACTACCGCCGTGAGGTCGGGCCGCGGCTGCGCCAGCTCGAATCGCTGCTGCACCCGCTGGCACCGCTGGGCAGCGACGCCCAACCCCGTCCGGACGCGCAGCTGAGCTGTATCGCGACGCTGAGCACGGGCAGCACCGCGCGCGACGAGGTGCTCGGTGACCTCGTCGTGCAGCGGCTCACCCGGGGGGTGGCCACGGGCGGGCCGTCCACCGGGCCGCGCACGATCGTGGTGGTGGGTGCCGACGACATCGCCCGGCGGCACCTCGAGCGGCTCTCGGACGTCTGCGAGCGGCGTGGAGTCCGGCTGGTGTACCTGTTCCGGCACCTGCGTGGCACGTCGTTGCAGGTGCTCGGCGCGGGTGCGGTCGGGGTGATGCGGCTGGGCAACCACCAGGAGGCCGCCGAGGCCGCGGAGTTCATCGGGCGCCAGCACCGGTTCGTGCTCACGCAGCTCACCCACCAGCTGGGTGGCGCGGAGACGCACAGCACGGCCGAGTCGGAGAGCAGGTCGACGAGCAGCGTGCGGAACCTGTCGCTGCGCCGGCCGTGGCAGTCGATCTCCGGGATGGTCGGGAGCAGTTCGCGGTCGTGGCGGAGCACGGCCGGGCACGCCGAGGGCACGAACTGGAACAACAGCGAGACGTACCAGCGCGCCACCGAGTACACGGTGGAGCCGCGGACGCTCCAGGGGCTGCCCGACTACGCGATGCTGCTGGTCACCGCGGGCCAGCACGGGCCCACCGTGACCGCGGTCGAGTGCAATCCCGACATCGTGTCGCTGCCCCGGGTGAGCGTGGATCCGCTGCCCCCGGCCACGCAGCCGGCGGCGCTTCCCCGGCCCGACACGGCGCGTCCGGGGACGCCGGTGCCGCCGCCGTCCGGGCCGACGGGGTGGTCGCAGCAGCCGCCGGGGCGGTGAGCCTGGGGACAACGGTCGGGGCGAAGTTCGGCCTGTGGACGACGGGCCCCGCGGCCGCGCTCGGCCGCACGCTGGGGGCATGGCACGCACACCGCACCGCCCGGCCGAGCTCGTCGGGCAGATCTTCCGGGGTTCCGACGTCGTCCGCCGTGGGCTGCTCACGCGCTCCCAGCTCAACGGAGCGGCCTGGCGGCGGGTGCTCCGTGACGTCTACGTGGATGCCGAGCTCCCCGACTCGCACCGGCTCCGCTGCGAGGCCGTCGGCCTGATCCTGCCCGCCGGAGCCGCGCTGACCGGTCGCTCCGCCGCGTGCGTCGAGGGCCTGCCGATCGGCGAACCCGAGGATCCGGTGTCGGTGATCGTGCCGCCGCCCAACCGGCTGCAGATGCGCGGTGTCCGCGCCCGCCACGCCGCCCTCCCGGCCACGGAGATCCGACGGCATCCGACGTCCGATCCGCCGAACGGGCCGCCCGGCCCCGGGCTGCCGGTGACCGTGCCGGTCCGGACGGCCTGGGAGCTGGCTCGGGAGCCCGACGTCCCGGCCGCCGTGGCCGGGCTCGATCTGCTGCTCGGCCACGGCTACGTCACCGAGTCGGAGCTCCGGTCGCTGGTGGAGGCCCGGCCCCGCACCCGCACCGCGGCCACCCTCCGGCTGGCCGATGGCCGCGCCGGAGCGCCGGAGGAGAGCGTGCTGCGCGTCAAGGTGGTCCGGGCGGGCTTCCCGCACCCGGTGCCGCACCATCCGATCCGGGTGCACGACCACCGCACCTCCGTGGACCTCGGCTGGCCGGCCCTCCGCGTCGGCGCCAACTTCTACCGCGACAGCGAGCACTACCGCGGCGACCAGTCGCGCCGCAGCGCGCTGGCCGACGCGCGTTGGACCGTGATCCTCGCCGGTCGCGACGAGCTCCACGACCCCGATCGTTTCGCGAAATTCTGCGGATTCCTCGACGATGCGCTGCGGCGACGACGCGACGAGACACTGTGACGCGGGCCGTGAGTCGCATACGCGTCAGAGGTCGCGGGCTCTCGTCGGCTGTCCCCTAGCCTCACCCGTGCGCGGCGGGAGGACTCCGTCGCGGAAACGTCGCTGCAAAGAGATGGTGAGGGACATGAGCAGTCCGTACCCCGGCCGGACGCCGAACCAAGCCGGTGGTGTCAGCCCTGGGTATGCGGGTGCTCCTCCCGCTGACGCACAGCGCCGCCTGCCCCCGACGTCGGTGATCCCGGCGGCGCCGGCGTACCCGGCTCCCGGGCCGCAGACCGCGGTGCCCCAGCAGCAGAGCTACCCGGCCGCTCCCGGCGCCGGCGGCGACCTGACGCCCGAGCTGCTCGACACCAGCGTGTGGTCCGATCAGATGATCGCCGCGGCCGGCATCCCGATCGTCGACATACCGTTCGTCACCATCGGTGGCGGTATCGGGTCGTTCGTCACGGTGGACTACCTGCGTATCGCGGGCGTCCCGACGCAGAACATCCGGATCCTGTCCAACATCGACACTCCCTGGCAGACCTACGAGTACCTCACCCGGGTCTCGCAGATCCCCCGCTCCGAGCGCATCCGGTCCGACTCCGCGTCGCGCCCCGACAACATCTGGGGCTTCCCGTCGTACGCGATGGAAGAGACGATCAAGGACAAGTCGCTCAAAGCGGCCTGGCAAGTGCTCGTCGAGCCGATGTTCGCCGACTTCTACACCCCGCGCGCCGGCATGGTCTTCGAGAACCTGGAGCGGGAGGCCAAGCGCATCCGCTGGTGGGAGATGCTCGTCAAGGGCCAGGTGCGGATGGTGCGCCGCCGCCACGGTGGCGGGTACTTCACGATCCTGACGCCGCCCGACGGCGCCGCCCCGACGAAGCGGGTCGCGTACCGCTCGCAGTACGTCCACGTGGGCATCGGTTACCCGGGCCTGAAGTTCCTGCCCGAGCTGCAGGAGTTCCGCACCAAGCACCAGGACTTCCACCACGTGGTCAACGCCTACGAGGACCACGAGCACGTCTACACGTTCCTCAAGTCGCGGCCGGGCACCGTGCTGGTCCGCGGCGGCGGCATCGTGGCGTCCCGCGTGCTCCAGCGCCTGATGGACGACCGGGAGAAGTTCGGCCTGCAGACGCAGATCGTCCACCTGTTCCGCACGTACGTGAGCGGTCCGCACGGCAAGAACGCCTGGCTGCGTCGCCAGGGTGGCAACGGGTTCGCCTACCAGGGCTTCAACTACCCGAAGTCGGTCTGGGGCGGCCAGCTCAAGGCGAAGATCCGGAAGCTCGAGGGCGCCGATCGGGCCCAGGCGTACAAGGACATGGGTGGCACCAACACCCCGTGGCGGCGGCGCTGGCAGGCCCAGATGAACGCCGGCCGCGCGGGCAACTGGTACCACACGCTGGAGGGCGTCGCCGAGGACGTGACGATCGGCGCCGACGGCCGCACCGTCAGCCGGGTGAAGTTCGCCAACGGCCAGATCAGCGAGATCCCGGCCGACTTCATCATCGACTGCACCGGGCTCGAGGCCGACATCCGCGAGCACCGCCTGCTGGCCGACCTGATGGACCACAGCAACGTCGGGCGCAACCCGGTGGGCCGGCTCGACGTCGAGCGGTCGTTCGAGCTGAAGGGCACCGCGAACGGTGAGGGCCGGGTGTACGCGTCCGGCTCACCGACGCTCGGCGGGTACTTCCCCGGCGTCGACACGTTCCTCGGCCTGCAGGTGGCCGCGCAGGAGATCGCCGACGACCTGGCCCGGCGGGGTTTCGCCAAGCGCATCGGCCCGGGCCGGTCTGTGAGTCAGTGGCTCAAGTGGGCACGCAACCAACAAATCTGATCTGATCCCCACGTACAGAGACAGGAGTAAAGATGCTGCCCACGTTGTGGGGACGGATCCAGAGCCGGATCGTATTCACGCTGGTCATCGGTGGTTTGGTGGCGCTGTTCCTGACGCCGCTGCTGCCCCTGCAGGTCGGGATCGGTAGCAAGTACCGCATCGCCTACACCGTGCTCGTCACGGTGACGGTGGTCGGGGTGCTGTGGGAGCTGCTCTACCACCTCATCATGCAGTGGCGGTGGGAGAAGGACTGGCCCACGCTCTTCGGGCTCCTCACGTTCGTCAACGAGGGCCTGTTGATCTGGGCGCTGCTGCTCGCCGGGGTCGTCCCGGGTATCGACGGTCTCAGCGGATTGCAGTCACTTTCGTACTGGATTCTCTTCCTCTTCGTCTGGATGGCAGTCTGGATCTTCGCGAACGGCCCGATGCGGGTGTTCTCGATCCACTGGCGGTTCCGGGGTGGGAGGTTCGTGTGACGACAGGTAATACCGACGAGAAACCCGACGACCGCGCGCTCGCGCCGGTCGCCGGCTCGGGTCTGCTCGCCCGCTACGGCGACCTGGTCCTGCTCTACGCGGCGCCGGAGGGCGACGACGAGCGGACGGCCGAGGTGCTGGACGCGATCGCGTCGGCCGCGGGCGGCGACGGACGGCGCCTCGGGCGACGTCTGGCCAGCCTGCTGCTCACCGCGGGCAACCAGGACGACTTCCCGCCGCTCGCCGCGTTCGGGCCGGTCGGCGACGGGGTCGCGGTGATCGTGCACGGCGCGGCCCAGGTGTCGATCGTCACCGACGACGGCGAGATCGTGCTCGACGGCCGGGATGCTCTGACCTGGGTCGACCGGATGATTCCGGCGCCGGCGCGGGTGATCCGCGGTGCGCTCGACACGCTCGGCGGCGACTCGCACGACCCGTGGGCGCGCCTCGACGCCGGTGTGGTGCGTGCGGGTGGGTTCGTGTTCGGGGTTCCGTCCGCGATCGCGGCCGCACCCTCGCCCGCGGGTCCACCGGCCGCGCCGCAGGCTCCGGTCCGCCCGCTCAGCGCCGTGCCGTCCCGCCCCGAGCCGGACGCGCTCCACGCGCCGACCGATTCCCCCGCACCGGCCACGCCACCGGCCGACGCCCACCGCGTCTCACCGCCCGACGCTTTCGCCGGGACACCGGCCGGTGCGCACGGCGGGACCCCGTCCGGCGCCTTCGGCGGTACCCCGGCCCACGCTTCCGGGAGTACACCGTCCGACGGCGTCGGGGGGACGTCCTCCGACGCTTTCGGCGGGACATCGGCCGGTGCGCACGGTGGGTCGTCGCCGTTGACCGATCCTTACCGTGACGACGCGCCGGCACCGGACGACAGCCCGGGGTCGAACCCGTCCGTCGAGGCCACGCGCGAGTCGTTCCGCGCCGAGCCCGCCCCGGACTCGTACCAGCCGGACGCGTTCGGCGGCGAGCAGCGGGCCGTTCCGCCGCCCACCGAGGTGGTCCGGCGGGTTCCCACGTCACCCTCGATCACCTCGGTGCCGTCCGAGGTCGAGGACGACGACGTCCCGCAGAGCACCGAGGCGTACAACCCGTTCGCCGACGACTCGGCCGCGCGCCCGCTGCCGACCGCACCGGTCCAGCTGCCGGCGGCACCGGCCGACGAGGCCGGCCCGCGTGGAGCGGCCTCCGTCCAGCGCGGTGGCCAGGACGCTCCGGCCGCGTTCTCGGCTCCGGCCGCTCCGTCGTTCGACGAGCCATCCCGGGTGCCGACGTTCGACGAGCCGCCACGCGTGCCGACGTTCGACGACCCGGCGTCGTTCGACAGTCCGGTGCCCCCGGTGCCGCCGACCCCGTTCGGCGACTCGGCGCCACCGCCACCGCCGCCGTTCGGCGAGCCGTCTCCCCTGCCCCCGCCGCCACCGGGCGGATACGGCGCCCCGGTCTCCGCGCCACCCGCCGGGTTCGACGGGCCGCCTGCCGGGTTCGACGGGCCGGCACCGGGCGGCCCCGTGCACACCCCCACCGGGCCCTCGCCGGTACTGCCCGACCAGCCCCTGGCGGACCAGGCCGTGCAGCCGTCGTCGGCCCCGCCGGCGGCGAACCAGGGCGGCGGCTACGACCCGGCCGCCCCGTTCGAGGCCGTGCTGCTCATCGGCGACCAGGCGGAGGTGGAGGACCGGACGCAGACGTCCGGGCCGCTGCCCCCGGCCGACGTGCAGCCCCCGCCGGGGCCGGTCCCCGCGGACGGCGCCGAGGAGGCCGACGCCCGCCCGATCGTGCTCGGCATCTACTGCAAGAACGATCACTTCAACGACCCGCGGGTGCCGTACTGCGCGGTCTGCGGCATCTCGATGGCGCAGCTCACGCACGTGTCACGCACCGGCCCCCGGCCTCCGCTGGGGCTGCTCGTGCTCGACGACGGCGCGACGTTCCGGCTCGACACCGACTACGTGGTCGGGCGCGAACCGGAACGTGACGAGGCCGTGCTGCAGGGCCGGGCCCGTGCGCTGCGCATCGACGACCCCAAGGGCGTCGTCTCGCGCATCCACGCCCGGATCGAGCTGGACGGGTGGGACGTGAACGTGGTCGACCTCGCATCGGCGAACGGCACGCACATCGCCCCGCCGAACAGCGAGTCCTGGACGCGCCTGGAGGCCCACCGCAAGGTGACGCTCACCCCCGGCACCCGAGTGGTCTTCGGCCGCCGCGGGTTCCGCTACGAATCACACCGGAACCCTTAGGTGGGCGGCCCGCTCGGAACGACGCCGCCAGGCGAGCGCGAACCCTTGAGTATCAGCTATACGCGGCGGGTTCGCGCTCGACTGGCGGCGTGGCCCTGAGCGGGCTCCAGGTTCAGAGCAACGCCTACACCGGCGTGGGCTCCGGCACCATCGCGTCCAGGAAGCCGGCGGCCCAGTCGAGCAGCGCGGTGTCGCGTAGTGGCTGGCCGCCCACCCGGGCGGTGGACGGGCGTGGGACGAGCACGACGTCGACGGCCTGCTTGTACATGGCGCCGGGGTACAGGCGCTGCAAGCGCATCACCTTCGACTCCGGCAGGCGTAGCGGCGCGAACCGCACCTGACGGCCCTGCAGCGACACCTCGGTGATCGACGCGGCCCGCGCCTTCACCCGGAACGCGGCGACCGCGAACAGGTTCTCCACCGGCTCCGGCGGGTTGCCGTACCGGTCGCGGATCTCCTCGCGCACCTGCGCGAGCTCCTCGCTGGTGGTGACACCGGCCAGCTTGCGGTACGCCTCGAGCCGCAGCCGCTCCCCCGGGATGTAGTCGTGCGGAAGGTGCGCGTCGACCGGCAGATCGACCTTCACCTCCGACTCGATCTCCGACCTCTCGCCCTTGTACTCGGCGACCGCCTCACCCACGAGCCGGACGTACAGGTCGAACCCGACGTTCGCGATGTGCCCGGACTGCTCGCCGCCGAGCAGGTTGCCCGACCCGCGGATCTCCAGGTCCTTCATCGCGACCGCCATGCCGGCGCCCAGGTCGGAGTTCTGCGCGATCGTGGCCAGCCGGTCGTGCGCGGTCTCGGTGAGCGGCCGCTCCGGCGGGTACAGGAAGTACGCGTACGCACGCTCGCGCCCGCGGCCGACCCGCCCGCGGATCTGGTGCAGCTGCGAGAGCCCCAGCACGTCGGCCCGCTCGACGATCAGCGTGTTCGCGTTCGGGATGTCCAGACCGGACTCGACGATCGTGGTCGAGACCAGGACGTCGTACTCCTTCTCGTCGAAGCCGAGCATGACCCGCTCGAGCGCGTCCTCGTTCATCTGGCCGTGCGCCACCGCGACCCGCGCCTCGGGCACCAGCGAGCGCAGCCGCGCCGCCGCACGCTCGATCGACTCGACCCGGTTGTGCAGGTAGAACACCTGCCCCTCGCGGAGCAGCTCGCGGCGGATCGCCGCCCCGATCTGCTTCTCCTCGTACGGGCCGACGAACGTGAGCACCGGGTGGCGCTCCTCCGGCGGCGTGAGGATCGTCGACATCTCGCGGATGCCGGTCAGCGACATCTCCAGCGTCCGCGGGATCGGCGTCGCCGACATCGTCAGCACGTCGACGGCCGTGCGCATCTGCTTGAGCTGCTCTTTGTGCTCGACGCCGAAGCGCTGCTCCTCGTCGACGATGACCAGGCCGAGGTCCTTGAACCGGGTGGAGGCCTGGAGCAGCCGGTGCGTGCCGACCACGATGTCGACCTCGCCGGTGGCCAGCTTCGCGACCGTCTCGGCCGCCTCACCGTCGGTCTGGAAGCGGGAGAGCTGCGCGATCTTGACCGGGAACTGCGCCATCCGCTCGGAGAACGTCAGGAAGTGCTGCTTGGCCAGGATCGTCGTCGGCACGAGCACGGCGACCTGCTTGCCGTCCTGCACGGCCTTGAACGCCGCCCGCACCGCGATCTCGGTCTTGCCGTAACCGACGTCGCCGCAGATCACCCGGTCCATCGGGTACGGCTTCTCCATGTCGGCCTTGACCTCGTTGATCGCCACCAACTGGTCGGGCGTCTCGATGTACGGGAACGCGTCCTCCAGCTCGCGCTGCCACGGGGTGTCGGAGGAGAACGTGTAGCCCTTCGTGCTGGTGCGCGCCGCGTAGAGGCGGATCAGCTCACCGGCGATCTCCTTCACGGCCTTGCGGGCGCGGCCCTTGGCCTTCTGCCAGTCGGCGCCGCCCATCTTGTGCAGCGCGGGCGACTCGCCGCCGACATAGCGGGTGAGCTGCTCCAGCGAGTCGGTGGGCACGAACAACCGGTCGCCCGGCTGGCCACGCTTGCTCGGCGCGTACTCGAGCACCAGGTACTCGCGCTCCCCGCCGTTGATCGTCCGCTTGATCATCTCGATGTACTTGCCGACGCCGTGCTGCTCGTGCACCACGAAGTCACCCGGCTGGAGCTGCAGCGGGTCGACCGCGTTGCGCCGCCGGGACGGCATCCGCCCCCGCTCCCGGCCGGAACCGGCCCGCGCCCCGGTGAGGTCGGACTCGGTGAACACGACCAGCTGCGCGCTCTCCAGCAGGAAACCGCCGGCGAGCTGACCGGTGGTGACCAGCACCGCCCGGGGTTCCGGCGCGGACGGCACGTCGGCCACCAGCACCGCGCCCAGATCGGCCTCGCGCAGCGTCTCGGTGGCCCGCTGCGCGGAGCCCGGCCCCTCGAACACGAGGACGGCACGCCAGCCCTCGGCCACGCGTGCGCGGAGCTCCTCGACCGCACGGGCGGGTTCGCCGCGGAACCCGTCGACCGACTTCGCGTCGATGGTCAACGACTCCCGGGTGACGCCCGGGTCGGCCACGGACGGGATCGGTACGTCGAGCGCGTCGTCCTCGATGTCGGAGGACGCCGACGCCGCGGCCGAGACGCCGAACGGCGCCACCGTCCACCACGGCAGCCCGCGCCCGGTGCCGGCCGAGCGCACGTCGGCGAGGCTGCGGAACGCGGCGGCGCCCAGATCGATCGGCGCCTCACCCCCACCGGCGGCCGCGGCCCAGGACGCCGCCAGGAACTCGGCGCTGGTGGCGACCAGGTCACGCGCACGCGCCCGGATGCGTTCCGGGTCGCAGAGCAGCACGTGGGTGCCGGCGGGCATCGCCTCGACCAGCAGCTCGAGCTGGCCCGAACCCTCCAGCAGCGCCGGGGTGAGCGACTCCATGCCCTCGACCGGGATGCCGTCGGCGACCTTGTCGAGCATTTCGGCCAGCGCCGGGTGGTCCTTGGCCAGCTGAGCGGCCCGGTTCCGCACCTCGGGCGTGAGCAGCAGCTCCCGGCAGGGCGGCGCCCACAGGCCGTGGGCGGCGATCTCCAGTGACCGCTGGTCGGCGACCGCGAAGTAGCGGACCTCCTCGACCTCGTCGCCCCAGAACTCGACCCGGACCGGGTGCTCCTCGGTGGGCGGGAACACGTCGAGGATGCCGCCGCGGACCGCGAACTCGCCGCGCTTCTCGACCAGGTCGACCCGCGCGTACGCGATGTTGACCAGGCGTTCGACGACGTCGTCGAGCGGGGCGGTGTCGCCGGCCTGCAGCCCGACCGGCTCCAGCTCGCCCAGGCCGGCCAGCTGCGGCTGCAGGACGCTGCGCACCGGCGCGATGACGACGTCGAGCGGGCCGGTGGTGGGATCGTCGGTGGACGGGTGCGCGAGCCGGCGGAGCACGGCCAGCCGGCGGCCGATCGTGTCGGCGCGCGGCGAGAGCTTCTCGTGCGGCAGCGTCTCCCAGGCCGGGTACACCGCGACGCGGTCGGGCGGCAGCAGGCACGTCAGCGCCGCCGCGAGGTCGTCGGCCTCCCGGCCGGTCGCGGTGACCGCCAGCACCGGCGCCGAGGACCCGGCGCGGGCGGCGGCCAGCGCCGCGACCACGAACGGACGCAGCGATTCGGGGGCGGTGAGGTCGAGCTCGCCGGCCGCGTCACCGGCGGCACGCCGGGCGATCTGGCCGAGAGCCGGATCGGTGAGGCTCGCGTCGAGCAGACCACTCAGGCTCATCAGATGCCTTCCTAGAAATTCAGCGCGCACGTCGAACAGGCCCCGTCCGCGCGTGAGCGGGAGGGAGCCGGAGGCCACGCAAGAACCAGCCTACGCCGGGGCGCCGACAGAAACTTCCGCCAGACTCAAGCGCGGGGGCCCCGCCGATGTTCCCCCGGCTGACGTCCCACTACTTGATCGATGCGGCCTGCGCCACTGCTCCGGCCCGGGCCAGCCTTTAGGCTGGTGAGCGCGGGACACCGTAGTCCCTGGAGCCGAACTTCATCCCCGGGGAGTCGCCATGCCCGACGCCGTGCCCTCCGACCTGTGGGGCCTGGGCAACGTCGCGTCCGACGACGCGAACCAGGCCGACCGTGAGCTGCGTGCCGACATCCGGCGCATGGGCAACCTGCTGGGCGAGACGCTCGTCCGACAAGAGGGCCCGGAGCTGCTGGAGCTGGTCGAGAAGGTGCGGGCGGCCGCCCGCACCGACGCCGCCGCGGCGGCCGACGCGCTCGCCGGCACCGACATCCCCACCGCGATCCGCCTGGTCCGCGCGTTCGCCACGTACTTCCACCTGGCGAACATCACCGAGCAGGCCCACCGCGGTCGTGATCTGCGCCGCCGCCGGGCCAACCAGGGCGGTTGGCTGGAGGGCGCCGCGCAGCGCATCAAGGCCCGCGGGTTGACGTCGGAGGAGATCGCCAGCGGCGCCGAGCAGCTGGCCGTGCGGCCGGTGTTCACCGCGCACCCCACCGAGGCGGCCCGGCGTTCCACGCTGGCGAAGCTGCGCCGGGTGGCCGACCTCTTGGAGGCCGAGGCCACCGAGGCCGCGGTGTCGGGCACCCCGGCCGCGTACGTGAGCCGCCGCACCAACCGCGAGCTCGCCGAGGTCGTCGACCTGCTGTGGCAGACCGACGAGCTGCGGATGGAGAAGCCGGAGCCCACCGACGAGGCCCGCAACGCGATCTACTACCTCAACGACCTGCACGCCGACGCCGCGCCCGCGGTGCTCACCGAGCTGGCCGACATCCTGGCCGACCTGGGCGTCGAGGTGCCGTCCACGGCCAAGCCGCTGACGTTCGGCAGCTGGATCGGCGGCGACCGGGACGGCAACCCGTTCGTGAACGCGCAGGTCACCCGCGACGTGCTGAAGATGCAGTACGAGTACGGCATCCGCGACACCGACGCCGACCTGGCCGCGCTGGTCGAGGAGCTGTCGGTCTCCGACCGGGTCGTCGGGGTGTCGGCGGAGCTCGAGGAGAGCGTCGCGGCCGACCTGGCGAACCTCCCCGAGCTGGAGACGCGCTACCGCCGGGTCAACGCGGCCGAGCCGTACCGGCTGAAGATCCGCTGCATGCGCGCCAAGCTGGCCAACACGCGCATCCGGCTCGCCCGCAACGCCGCGCACCAGCCGGGGCGCGACTACCTGGGCTCCACCGACCTGGTCGCCGATCTCGAGGTCATGCGCCGGTCGTTGCGCGAGAACCGCGGCACGCTGATCGCCGACGGCACGCTGACGAAGCTGATCCGCACGGTGTCGGCGTTCGGCCTGCACCTGGCGACGCTGGACATCCGCGAGCACTCCGGCGCGCACCACCAGGCGCTGGCGCAGTTCGTCGACCGGGTGGGTGAGCTCTACGAGCCGTACACGGCGCTCAGCCGGGAGGCCCGCACCGAGTACCTGGCCCGCGAACTGGCCGGACGACGCCCGCTGGGTGGGCCGGACGTGCAGCTCGACGAGGCCGGCGCGAAGACGTTCGGCGTGTTCGGCGCGATCCGCGACATCCTCGACCAGTTCGGGCCCGAGGTGATCGAGTCCTACATCATCTCGATGACCGAGGGTGTCGACGACGTGCTGGCCGCCGCCGTGCTGGCGCGCGAGGCCGGCCTGGTCGACGTCAACGCCGGCGTGGCCAGGGTGGGCTTCGTGCCGCTGCTCGAGCAGGTCGCCGAGCTCAACGTGGCCGGGGAGATCCTCGACCGGATGCTCTCGATCCCGGCCTACCGGGCGATCGTCACCGCGCGCGGCGACGTCCAGGAGGTCATGCTCGGGTACTCCGACTCGAACAAGGACGCCGGCATCACGTCCAGCCAGTGGCAGATCCACCGGGCGCAGCGCGCGCTGCGTGACGTCGCCCAGCGGCACGGCGTCCGGCTGCGGCTGTTCCACGGCCGCGGCGGCACCGTCGGCCGCGGTGGTGGCCCGACGCACGAGGCGATCCTGGCCCAGCCGTACGGCACGCTCGACGGCGCGATCAAGGTCACCGAGCAGGGCGAGGTCATCTCGGACAAGTACGCGGTGCCGTCGCTGGCCCGCGAGAACCTCGAGCTCACGGTGGCCGCGGTGCTGCAGGCGACGCTGCTGCACACCCAGCCCCGGCAGCCCCAGGAGGACCTCGACCGCTGGTCGGACCTGATGGACAAGGTGGCGGCGCCGGCGCAGCAGGCCTACCGCGACCTGATCCACGACCCGGACCTGCCCCGGTACTTCTGGGCGTCGACGCCGGCCGAGCTGCTCGGCGCGCTGAACATCGGCTCACGGCCGTCGAAGCGCCCCGACACCGGTTCCGGCCTGGCCGGCCTGCGGGCGATCCCGTGGGTGTTCGGGTGGACGCAGTCGCGCCAGATCGTGCCGGGCTGGTACGGCGTCGGCACCGGGTTCGCGGCGGCCCGCGAGGCCGGGCTCGGTGACCTGCTCGCCGACGCGTACGCACGCTGGCACTTCTTCCGCACGTTCGTGTCGAACGTCGAGATGACGCTGGTCAAGACCGACCTCTCGATCGCGCGGCGGTACGTGGAGCGGCTGGTCGACCCGGGCCTGCGGCACATCTTCGACAAGATCGTCGCCGAGCACGAGCGCACGGTGGCCGAGATCCTGGAGATCACCGGCGAGCCGGCGCTGCTCGACGCGCAGCCGGTGCTGCAGCGCACGCTCGCGGTCCGCGACACGTACCTGCAGCCGCTGCACCATCTGCAGATCGAGCTGCTGGCGCGGTACCGGGCCGATGAGAGCGACCCGCAGCTGCAGCGCGCGCTGCTGCTCACGATCAACGGCGTCGCCGCCGGCATGCGCAACACCGGCTGATGTAAACGCCTAGTTAACAGTCCGGTCATGAGCCCGCGCGGGAGCGCGGGCTCATCCGTGCGTGCCTACTATCGGATTCCCCGCATACATCAACGTCGATAGTGCGGTCCCCGTCCTGCTCGACGGAGGACACGTCATGAGAACGAGACAACTCGGCAAAGGTGGCCCGCACGTCAGCGCGGTGGGCCTCGGCTGCATGGCACTGTCCTGGTCGCGGGACGACGACGTCACCCGCGCGGTGATCCACTCCGCGCTCGACCACGGCGTGACGTTCTTCGACACCGCCGACGTCTACGACCGGGGCCACAACGAGGAGCTCGTCGGGCGGGCGTTACGCGGGCACCGCGACGAGGTGACGCTCGCCAGCAAGGTGGGCCTGGTGGGCGACGGCGTCGACGGTTCGCCCGGCCACATCGAGACCGCGATCGACGCGAGCCTCTACCGGCTCGGCGACGACGTCGTCGACCTCTACTACCTGCACCGCGTCGACGAGGCGGTGCCGCTCGCCGAGAGCTGGGGCGCGCTGGCCGCGCTGGTCGAGAAAGGCAAAGTGCGTCACATCGGGTTGTCCGAGGTGACGCCGGAGCAGGCGGCCGAAGCCCACGCGATCCACCCGGTGACGGCCGTCCAGTCCGAGTTCTCGCTGTGGCACCGGGCGCCGCTGGAGGCGGGCGTGATCGAGTGGTGCCGGGCGAACGGCGCGGCGTTCGTCCCGTTCGCGCCGCTCGGGCGGGGGTCGGTGAACGCGCTGCAGCCGCTGCGCGAGGTGGCGGAGCGGCACCGGGCCACCCCGGTGCAGGCCGCGCTCGCCTGGTTGCTGGCCCAGGGTGAGCACGTGATCCCGATCCCGGGCACGAACAAGCGGCGCTACCTGCAGGACAACGTCGCCGCGACGCGGATGTCGTTAACCGACTCCGACCTCGTCGACCTCTCCGGGGGCACGCTGGCGGGCGTAGCCGAGCGCTAGCAGCGCGAGCACGGCCAGGCACAGCACACCGGCCCCGCTCACCAGGTAGAGCAGGGTGCGCGGCGGTCCGCTGGGCGCGGACGGCACGACCGCCGGAACGATCAGGTCGACGACGACCTGCCCGTCGTCGACGCTCTGGCGAACGCCCGCACGGGCCAGCGCGTTCGCGATCTCGGCGCCGTCGCGGGCATCCGGCCCGGTGACGCCGATCCGCAGGTTCACGGTGCCCGGCTGCTGGACTACCGTGGTGCTCTTCGCGATCGTCCCGGCCCGGATCCCGAGCGTGACGGCGAGCGCGTCGAGCGTCGCCGGAGCCGACAGGTAGGCCACGTACCGGCTGGTGGCCAGCGTCAGGTCGTCCGAGCCGACCTCGCCGGGGTCGCGCGGCGACAGGCTGAGCACGGCCGTGCTGGTGTACGCGTCGGGCTGGGCGTGGACGTACCCCACCGTGGTCGCGCCCAGGCAGAGCACGAGCGCGACCACGAGGGCGAGCGGTGAGCCGCGGTTCATCGGGCCATCGCCGGTTCGCGCTCCTCGACGACGACCGGTTCGGGCCCCGGTGCGGCGGTCCGCCGACGCCAGGCCAGCACGCCGAGCCCGACGACGAGCAGGGCGCTGGCCCCGGCACCGGCCAGCACGACCGGCGGGAAGACCGGCCCGAACGCACGCGCCGGGCCGGGCGTCCTGGTGATCGTCACCCGCCCGATCGGGGCCGGCAGCTGCTCGCCGCCGGTCAGCAGCGCGGACCCGTCGTCGGTGTACGTGATGGCCTCACCCTGGGCGGCCTTCGGCAACGTGACGTGGCGCGGGACGCCGCTGCTCAGCGCGCCGGCGACGTCGCCGTCGGGCGCGTCCCACTCCAGCGCGACGCCCGGTGTGCGCAGCACGAAGCGGACGCCGTCCGGCGAGACCGCGCCACCGGTCACCGAGAGCGCCCGGCCGGGCAGCAGCGGGCGCAGGTCCAGCGTGCCGACGCGGTGCAGCGTGCTCACCGGCTCCAGCGGCACCGAGGTCTCGTAGACCGCGGCCACCCCGTTGCGTACCTTGCTGACCAGTACGAGCCGGCCGGTCAGCGTGGGCAGCACGGCCTCGACGTCCTGCGGGCCGTCGGGGTAGCGCACGTCGTAGCGGCTGACCGCGTTGACCAGCGGGATCGGGTTGTCCCGGGTGACCGGCGTCCCGGCTCGGGCCGAGTCGAGCGTGCGCCCCGGCACCCAGCGGTAGAGCGACGCCACCGTACGCGAACTGGTGTTCCCCCCGGTGTCGGCCAGCCAGAGCGCCCCGTCCGCGGCCACGCCGACGTCTTCGAGGTCGACCGCCTTCTCGCCGCTGGAGCGCAGCGTGGCCCGGGGATCGTGGGCCGAGGGCAGGGTGAGGATCGTCTGCCGGATCGCCCGGCAGCGGTCGTCGAGCTGCCAGACCGTCACCGGCGCGGTGTCGTTGACGACGTAGAGCGCGCCGCGGGTCGTTGCCATGCCGCTGATCGAGTCGAGACGCGGGTCGGTCACGGTGCAGCGGGTGGACGGCGCGCCGTACGACGTCCGCGTCCCGGTCTCGGCGGCCGCCGCGCTCGTCCCGGCGAGTCCGACCGCCAGCAGCGCGGTCAGCAGCGCAGCCCGGCCCCGCATCCGCAGCCTCCGTCTTCGTGAACTCCAGTGCGCGTCGAGGTTACCGTCTTGCGCCGTTTAGTGTTGCCCCGTACCTAAAAGCTACTTTATGCGTTTGACTGTCCAGGAAGTCTTGTTCGCACCTTTTTGCGAACTTCTCGGGGGGACGGATGATCGACCGGGGCGTCCGGAGGACTAGCTGTGCCGTGGTTCGGGAGCCGGGAGTCGGCGGATGACCGCGGAGCAGGTCACCGACACCCTCGTGCTACCGAATTTCGCCGAGACGGTCGAAGTCGCGCCGGTGGAGGCGCCGGTCGACCGGCAGGACCTCCGGCGACGAGCCGCGGTCGCCGCGTGCGACGCCGCGGCGGCGGTGGCCACGGCCACCGCACTCGGCTGGGCTCTCGACTCGCTCCCGCTGCAGCAGGCACTCCTCGTGCCGGCCGGCTGGACGATCACCGCCTGGGCGGTGGGCGCGTACCACCGGCGCCGGCTGAAGATCCGGCTCGGCGACGCCCGCGGCCTGCTGGTGACGACAGTGACGTTGCTGGCCGTGACCAGCGTCGTCGCGACGCTGCTGTCGCTCTCCGGCGCCCGGCCGCTGATCCTGGTCGCGGTGCCGGCGACGGCCGTGGCGGCCGCGCTCAGCCGGGTGGCGCTGCGCCGGTTCACCCGGGTGGGAGAAGCGCTCGCCGCCGCCCCGCTGGTGCTCTACGGCCCGCAGGACGCGGTACGGCAGTTCTGCGCGGCCGCCGGGCGTGACCGCTCCGGCCCGACGATCGCGGCCGCGTGCATCACCGACCTCGGCCGGGCCGGCGGTGAGCGGGCGTCGTGGGCGGGCTGGGACGGCCCCGGCGCCGCCGAGCGCGCGGCCGACCTGGCGGCGCTCGCCGCGACCGGTGGCCCCGGCGGACGCGGCCTGACCGTCGTGGACGTCACCGCCGGCCTCGCCGACGACCCCGAGGCGGCGCTGGACGCCGTCGTCGAGACCGTGCGGCGCTCGGGCGCGGACACCGTCGTGGTGACCGGGCACTGTGATCCGGACGCGCTGCGCGCGCTCTCCTGGCGTCTGGAAGCTCACGCGGTCGGCGTCGCCGTGACGCCGTTGTGGCCGGTGAGCGCGGAACGGGTGTCGGTGCGCTGCTACGGCGACGCCACGCTGGTCGAGGTGGCGCCACCGCGCTACGACGGCGCCCGGCTCACCCTGCGCCACCTCGTCGACCGGGCGATCGCCGCCCTCGCGCTCGTCGTGCTGTCGCCCGCGCTGCTCGGCGTCGCCGCCGCGGTGAAGCTGACCAGCCCGGGGCCGGTGTTCTTCACCCAGTACCGCACCGGCCAGGGCGGCCGCCGCTTCCGGCTGCTGAAGTTCCGCACGATGGTGGCCGACGCCGAGGCGCTGAAGGGCGCGCTGGCCACCGCGAACCAGTACACGGCCGGGACGCTGTTCAAGGTACGCAACGACCCCCGGGTGACGCCGGTCGGCGCGATCCTGCGCGCGCTCTCGCTCGACGAGCTGCCACAGCTGGTGAACGTGGTGCGCGGCGACATGGCGCTGGTCGGGCCGCGCCCGACGGCCACGCCGCCGGAGCAGATGCGGCCCGACTACCGGCGTCGCACGCTGGTCAAACCGGGGATGACCGGGCTCTGGCAGGTCAGCGGACGGTCGAACCTGCCCTGGGAGGAAGCCGTCCGCCTCGACCTGCGCTACGTCGAGAACCGGTCGCTGGGCATGGACTTCGACATCGTCTGCCGGACGCTGCCCGCGGTCCTCTCCCGCGACGGGGCCTACTGAGCCCGCTACCGGCTGCTGGGCGTGATCGACCGGACGATCACGGTCCCGGGGTCGAAGCTGACCGTGTCCTCGTCGTCGAGACGGCGATCTTCCACGGTCGGCTCGTCGAGCGCGGACATCTGGACGGTGTCCTCCAGCGGTTCCGGCCGGGCCAGTGGCGCCGTCGCCAGGACGGTGTCCGGCCCCGGCCGCCGCAACGTCGCCGGTACCACCGGCACCGCGGCCCGCGGATAGCGCCGCCGCACGTACCACCGCACGCCGAGCCCCGCGATCGCACCGACGACGAGTGCCCCCACCGCCGCTCCGCCGAGCAGCACGGCCTCGCTCGGGCCGTCGGCCGCGGTCGGCAGCGGCGCCTCGGCGAGCATGCGCGCGGCCAGCACCGGGTCGGCCGACGCCCGCTCGACGACGAGCGCGGCGATCCGGTTGGCCGCCTCGGAGGCGATCCCCGGCGAGCGGCCGGACACCGAGATCGCCACGTTCGCCGTGGTCGCGGGCATCGTCACGGTCAGCCCGCGCTGCAGCTCGGCCGGCCGGACCCCGACCGAGACGGCCGCCTGCCGCACGACGTACGGCGACGCGGCGTAGGCCACGTACCGGGGCACCATCAACGTCACCGAGGTCGCGCTGACCGGCCGCTCCCCCACCGGAACGAACGCGATGACCGCCTGGGCCGACCAGGTCACCGGGCGGGTGACGACGTGTGCGGCCGACCCGGCCAGCACGGCGAGCGCGGCCACGAGGAAGAACAGCCAACCGCGGAGAAGCGCCGGGGGACGCGCAGCTAGTTTTGTGGGCATTTCACTAGTTTGTCGTATTTTTCTCACTTAGGCTGCCGACCCGTGACACCCTTCGTCCGGGCCGAGGCCAGTCCGTCACTTTCCTACCTTCCTGAACCGGCACGTGCCGTGCTGAGTGATCTGGGAGTCGATCTCCAGGTCCTCGAGTCCCCGCCGTTCGTCGGGCCGCGCCGGCCGGTACGCCGCTTCGTCGGCTGCGGCGTCGTGGTCGAGGTGGCGGAGACCGAGCCCGGCCGGCTGCGCCTCCGGCGGGAGCTCTGGGGACGCCACTGGGCGCACCAGGTCGGGATCCCCACGGTTCCGGTGCTGGCCGCGGACCCGGACGGCGCCTGGGTCGTGGCCGAGTGGTGGCGCCCCGCCGCGCCCACCGGTCCGGAGTTCCTCGACGACGCGGTGGCCACCGCACTGCGCGTGGCCGGCTCTCCCCCGCCGCCGCCGGGGCCACCGCCGGCGCAGTGGACGTCACCGCGGCGGGCGGCGCCGCTCCGGCTGGCCCGCGGGGTGCTCGGCGGCGTACCGACCCGGCTCTGGCTGGCGGCCCGCCGCGCGGCCGCCGGGCTGCCCCGGGTGCCGGTGACCCACGGCGACTTCTACCACCGCAACGCGCTCTGGTGCCCCGACCGCGGCGGGGTGCACGTCGTCGACTGGGAGTACCTGGGGGCCGGGCCCCGCCACGGCGACCTGGTGCGCCTCTGGACGCTGCTGCCGCACCGCACCGACCGGGACGCACTGCGCGAGAAGATACTGGCGCTGAGCCCGGCCTCCGAGCACCGGGAGATCGGGGTGCTGGCGCTCTACCTCGCGCTGCGGTTGCTCGGCGAGAACGTCAAGGGCGCCCGCGCCGACCGGCACCGCGACGATCTGCACCACGCCCGGACGATCCAGCCCGAGGCCCGCGAGCTCGCCCGCGCGCTGGACGCCTGGCCGACCTAGTCAGGTGCCCACCTCGGCCGGTGGGCGGCGGCCGCGGAGCAGCTCGCCGTAGAGGTCGAGCAGCCGGGCCGACGAGTCGTCGCTGCTGCCGGCCGCGGACGCCGCCCGCCGACGTCCGGCGTCGGCGGCCGATCGGGCGGCCTCGGGGTCACCGAACACCGTGACGATCGCCCCGGCGAGCGCCTCGGGGTCCTCCGGCGGCACGATCCACCCGGTTCCCGGCGGCACCGACTCGGCCATTCCGTCGACCGCGGTGGCCACCACCGGCCGCCCGAGCGCCATCGCCTCCAGCGGCACCAGCGACATGCCTTCCCACCGGGACGGACAGACCACGACGTCGGACGCGTGGAGCCAGCTCAGGGCCACCTCCCGGTCTACCGGACCGGTGAACGTGACCCCCTCGGCCCCGGCGGTGTCCACCGCCGCCTCCAGCGCCGGTCGCGCCGGCCCGTCCCCCACCAGCACCAGCCGGGCGCCCGGCGCGGCCGCACGCACCGTCGGCCAGGCGTCGATCAGCACGTCCTGGCCCTTCTGCCGGGCCAGCCGCGCCGTGCAGACCGCCACCGGCGCCCCTGGTTCCAGCCCGAACGCCTCCCGCACCGCGGGCCGCGGACGGGCCCGGATCGGCTCGATCGCGGTCGGCAGCACCGCGTTGGGCAGCACCTCCATCCGCCCGCGCAGCCCGTGCGCCACCCCGGTGTCCCGCTCGGCGGCGCTGACGCAGATCACGACGTCGGTCCACCGCGTCGCGAAGCGCTCCCAGCCGAGCACCGCCCGGCGCATCGCCCCCTCCACGGCCAGGAACGACCAGGCGTGCGGGCTGAACACCGTCGGCACCCGCCCGCGCAGGACGAAGCGCCCGATCAGCCCGGCCTTCGCGCAGTGCAGGTGGACGACGTCCGGCCGGACCTCCTCGAAGATCCGGCGGAACGCACCGGCCTCGGCCAGCATCCCCGGGCCCGGCCCGCGCGCCGCCTTCCAGGTGACGACGTCCGCGCCGCGCGCGCCGGCCAGCGTGGCCAGGCGCCCGCCCGGACAGGCGACGGTCACCTGGGCTCCGTGCTTGGCCTGGTACTCGACGTAGTCCGCCACGCAGTGCGCCAGACCGGTGTTGACCGCGTGGGACACGTGAAGAACCTGGACGGACGACACTAATAACCCTCCAGAACCGGAAAGTGGCTCATTCTTGCTTTTATCGGCGTAAAGAGACTAAAACGACCGAGGCGACCAGTGAGCGTGCCACAGCCGGAGCCACCGACGCGAGCCACGCCACGCCCAAGGTTCAAGGCGCTTCCCGGGAGGACCAGCAGCCATGGCGCACTTCCCGATCACTCCGCCGCTCCGTGCCCTGATCGTGACGCCGAGCGGCGTCCTGGGCGGGGCGGAGTCCTGGCTGCTCTCGATGCTCGACCACACCGAGCGGCTGCGCCCGTGGGTGGTTCTGCTCTCCGACGGCCCGCTGCGTTCCGAGCTGAACGCGCGTGGCGTCCCGGTGATCCGGCTGCCGACCGGGCGTACCGGCGCGGCCGTGGCGGGTGCCGCGGCCCGGCTGGTCCGGACGCTGCGTGAGCTGGACCCGGACGTCGTGGTCGGCAACGGCGTGAAGGCGCAGTGCGTGGTGGCTCCGGCCGCGCGGCTCGTCGGAGTCCCGTCGGTCTGGGTCAAACACGACCACAGCTTCGACCGACGGCTGGCGCGCCGGCTGGCGAAGGCGTCCGACCGGGTGGTGGCCACCGCCGACGACGTCGCGGTCGCGGCGCGGCGTGCGGACACCCTGACGATCACGCCGCCCCGCTCGGCGCCCCCGGTGGAGCGCGACGAGGCCGTGCGCATCCTGCGCGGGCTCGACGTCCCGGCCGGTGAGCGCCTGCTGCTCGCGATGCCGGTACGGTTCGTGCCCTACAAGGGCATCGACACCGCGATCCGCGCCCTCGCCGAGCCGCAGGCCCGCGACTGGGACCTGCTGGCCGTCGGCCCCGACGACCCGACCCGGCCGGACGAGCGCGAACGGCTGGCCTCGCTGGCCGCCGACTGGGGCGTGGCCGGCCGGGTGCACCTGCGCCAGAGCATCCCCGCCGTCGGGCGTCTGCTCGCCGGTGTCGACGCCGTCGCGGTGCTCACGCGCCCCGACGGTCCACGCACGCCCGGGCGGGAGGGCTTCGGGCTGACCGCGCTGGAAGCCCAGCTGGCCGGCGTCCCGGTGATCGCGGTGGACGACGGCGGCCCGGTCGCGCGTCGCGTGGGGCCGCGGCCGTTCGGTTCGGTGAGCCGGTCGGCCGGGCTGCTGGTGCCACCGGCGGACCCGCCGGCGCTCGCGGGTGCCCTCGGCGCGCTGAGCGACGACGAGGTGCGTGCCGCGCTGGGCGACGAGGGCCGCCGCCGCTCGGCCGACCACCCGGACGCGACCACCCAGGCCGCCCGCTTCGCCGCGGTGCTGGCCGAGGTGGCCCACCGGCCCGGCGCCGGGCTGTTCCGGTCCGACGCCCCGCCGGTCAGCGTCGTCAGCCCGGTGCTCGACGAGGCCGCGGTGATTGACGGCCTGATCGGGACGCTCGCCGCCCAGCTCGGCCCGGACGACGAGTACGTGCTCGTCGACGGCGGTTCCACCGACGGCACCGTGGAGCGGATCGCCGCCTGGCACGCCGAGGATCCCCGCATCCGGCTGGTGCGGCACGGCGGCGGCAGCATCGGCTACAGCCGCAACCGGGGCGTGTCCGCGGCCGTCCACGAGTTCATCGCCTGCACCGACGCGGGCTGCACCCCGTCGGCGAGCTGGCTCGACGGCTTCCGCGCGGCCGCCGCCGAGACCGTCGCGGCGGCCCGGCGGCTACCGGTCGGTGGCGGCGAGCACCCGGCGGAGCGGCCGGTCGAGCTGTACGTCGGCGTCTACTCGGCCGCCGTGCGCCCCGACCGCTGGTTCGAGCCGGCGATGGCCGCGATGAACTGGCCGGACCCGGTGGAGCTCCGCCGCCGGACCGCGTTCCGGGCGCTCTACGGGCGGCTGTTCGGGCGCGCGTTCTCCGCCGCCCGCGTCGACGGCCGGTCGGTCGGGTTCACCCGGGAGGTCTGGCACGCCGCCGGCGGGTTCCCCGAGCACCTGCGTACCGCCGAGGACGAGGCGTTCGGGCGCGCGGTGCGTGCGCTCGGCGCCCGCACGACGCTGACGCTCGACGCCGCCGTCACCTGGTACCAGCGCCACGACGTCGGTGCCGCGTTCGCGCAGTTCCGCGGCTACGGCCGGGGCGGCGGCACCGGTCGCTCCGGGTGGCTGCTGCGCCGGGACGCGATCCGGTTCGGCGGGTACGTCGCCGTCGCGGCCGCGCTGACCCGGGGTGGGCGTACCGGGCGGCTGCTGGCCCTGGCCGGTGCGGCCGGGTACTTCTCGCTCCCGATCGCCCGGGTGCTGCGCCGGGGTCAGTCGCCGCTGGTGATCCCGCTGGTGCCGCTGGCCGCCCTGCTCAAGGACGGCGCGAAGCTGATCGGCACCGCCGAGGCACTGCTGGGCTCGGCCACCGGGCGCTACGACGACGAGGCCCCGCCCGCCGAGAACAAGCCCCCCGAGCACTGGGCCTACGGCTGGGACGGCGACGCCTGGACGGTGATTCCCCGCCCGCTGCTCACCGGCGAGGCCGGCGAGGCCGGCGAGGCCGGGGACGCCGGGGACGCCGGGGACGCGCCACGCGAACCGGCCCGCGCCGGACGGGTCATCGAGGCGGAACCGTGACCGGACCGCCGGTACGCGCAGCGCTGCCGCTGGGCGCGGTGGCGCTGGTGTTCGCCGGCCCCGCGGTCGGTGACCGGCCCCTGCCCGGCACCGGCGGCGCGCTCGAGGTCATCCACCTGGTCTGCGTGTCCGCGATCGCCGTCACCGCGGCCTGGGCGCTCGCGGGACGGCTGCCGGTCGGCGCGGTGCTCCACCGCCGCACGACGGTCGCGCCGCTCTGGTTCGGCGCCGGGCTGGTGGCCGCCGCGGCGGCGTCGACGCTCGTCGCCGCGAACCCGCTGCGTGGCACGAAAGTCACCGCGACCTACGCGGCCGGGCTGCTGCTCCTCGTCGCGGTGCTGCTGGTGGCGACGTCACCGGCCCGGCTGCGTGCGCTCGTCGGCACCGCGGTGGTGGGCTCGCTGACCGTGACGCTGCCGATCCTGAGCCAGGCCGAGCAGCTGAAGCCGGTGTACGGCGGCGCGGTCGTGCGTAACCGGGCCCAGTCGATCTTCGCCGACCCCAACCAGTTCGGGTGTTACGCGGCGCTGATCGTGCTGCTCGCGGTGGGGTGGTTCCTCGCCGCACCGCACCGCTGGGAGCGGGTGCTCGCCGCCGGTGGTGGGGCGGGCGCGGCCGCGGCTCTGGTGCTGTCGCTGAGCCGGGGCGCGTGGCTGGGCACCGCGGCCGGCCTGGTCGTCGTCGCGCTGATGCACTCCGCGGTGCGCCGGACGCTGCTCGCCGGGGCCGCGTTGGGAGCGACGCTGGTCGCGGCCGGTGTGCTGGTGAGCCTCACCGCTCCGACCGAGGTGCGCGGCGGGCCGGCGGCCGGGCTGGTCGAGGTCGTCGCCGACCGGATCGCGGTGATCGACGACCGGGCCGCGAACCCGCACGACGTCCGGCCGATCACCTGGCGGGAAGCCGTGCGCCAGTTCACGCTGCACCCGGTGCTGGGCAACGGGCCGGGATCGTTCAGCACGCTCGCGGCCGAGTCGCCGTCGGTGATCCAGTTCGCGCCCCGGCTGCACGCCCACAACGCGCTGCTGCACATCGGGGCCGAGACCGGCGTCGTCGGGCTGTTCGCCGGGGTCGGTTTCGCCGGCAGCTGCGGTCTCTCCGCTCTGGTGAGCGCCCGCCGCCTCCGCCGCACCGCGGCCACCGCGCCGACCCCGGGGACGGCCCGGCGGGCGCTCGGGCTGGTGGCCGGCACCACCGGGGCGCTCACCGCGCTCTCCGTGCACCTGATGGTCGACTACCCGATCCGCAACCCGGTGCTGATGATCACCGCCTGGTCGGTGGCCGGCCTGCTGCTCGCGGCCGGGCGCACGGCGTCGAGAGACCGGGTCGCGGTATGACCGCGGTCGAGGACCGGCGCAGCGCCGAACTGCGGGGCATCGCCAGGGCGGGCACGATCAGCCTGATCGGGTCGGCGGCCTCCGCCGTCCTCGGGTTCGCGCTCGTCGTCCAGGTCAGCCGGGGCCTCGGCGCGGCCGGCGCCGGCGCGTTCTCGGTCGTCGTCGCGGTGGCGATGACGCTGGCGGTCGCCGGCCGGTTCGGCACCGACACCGCGCTGGTACGGATGGCCCCGCGCCTGCGTGCGCTCGGCCGCACCCGGGACATCGACGCCGCCGCGGTGGCCGCGCTCGCGCCGGTGTTCGCCGGCACGACGCTGCTCGCGGCGCTCGCCTGGTGGGCCGCGCCGCACCTGGTCGACGTCGTGTTCGAACACCCGGCCCCGCCCGGTGCGGGGTGGCTGATCCGGGTGGGCGTGGCCACCGTGCCGCTGGCCGCCACCGGGTACGTCGCGCTCGCGGTCACCCGCGGCCTGGGCAGCGTGGTGCCGCTCACGGTCGTGGAGAGCATCGCCAAGCCGGCGTTGCGGTGCGCGTTCGTCGGGATCGCGATGGCGGCCGCGCACCGCACCTGGCCCGACGCCGGGCTCACCGCCGGACCCGTCCTCTGGACCACTGTCGCCTGGGCGATCCCCACCGTCCTGGGCGGCGTCTGGGCCGCCGTCCTGGCCCACCGCGCCCTCGCCGCGGTCCGCCGGGAGGACCCGCCCGCGGCCGTCGACACCGCCGCCGAACCGGGCGGAACCGCGGCCACCTGGCGGGAGCTGTGGCGGTTCGCCACCCCGCGGGCGGCGGCCTCGGCGTGCGAGATCGCCGGGATGCACTCCGGGATCATCCTGGTCAGCGCACTGGCCGGCGTCGCCGACGCGGGCGTCTACAACGCCGCGCTGCGGCTGGCCCTCGCCGGCACGCTGGCCCTGCAGGCGCTCCGGCTGGCGATCGCCCCCACGCTCGCCCGGCTGCTCACCGTCGGCGACGTCGACGGCGTCGAGCACCTGCACCGCACCGCGTCGGTCTGGATCACTGTCGTCTCGTTCCCGCTCTACCTGGTCTTCGCCGCCTGGCCGACCGAGGTGCTGCGGTTGTTCGGTCCGGGGTTCCAGGCCGGCGGCGCGGCGCTGGCGATCCTGGCCGTCGCCACCCTGGTCAACCTCGCCACCGGCCCGGTGTCGACGTTGCTGCTGATGAGCGGCCGTTCCGCGCTCACGCTCGCGGTCACCGCGGTGTCGTTGACCGTCAGCGTCGTGCTCGCGGTCGTGCTGATCCCCCGCTACGGCGTGCTGGGCGCGGCCATCGCCAAGGGTGCCGCGGTGGTCGGCGAGAACGTCGCGGTGACGCTCATCGTCCGGCGCTCGGTGGGCGTCCGCACGCTCTCCCGACCGCTGGCGCGCGCGGCGGCCGTCGGGGTGCTGTGTTTCGTCGTTCCGGCCGTGCTCTACCAGCTGGTCGCCGGGCACGACTTCCCGGCCGCCGTCGTCGTGGTCCTGCTCGGCACCACCGCGTACCTCGCGCTGCTGTGGCGCCACCGCGAGGAGTTCTCGCTCGCGGACCTCGCGGCCGCGCTCCCCCTGGACCGACTGCGACCGCGCCGCCCGAGATCAGGCTCCCGAGCCAGCAAGGAGAACCGATGAGCATGCTTCGCCACGTCGAGGTCCCGGATCCGCTGCGCGCCGCGAAGCGTCACGTGCCCCGGCCGGTGAAGCGGGCCGTGCGCCGGGCCGTGCGCCGCTTCGGTGAGCACACCGCGGAGCAGCGCGCGCTCCCGGACTTCCTGATCATCGGCACCAAGCGCGGGGGCACCACGTCGGTCTGGAACTGGTTGGTGCGCCACCCGAACGTCGCGCCGATGTTCCCGTCGGTCCAGCAGATCAAGAGCCCGCACTACTTCGACATCCACTACGGCCGGGGCGAGCGCTGGTACCGCTCCCACTTCCCGAGCCACGGTGCGCTGGAGCGGGCCGCCCAGCGCAGCGGCATCCGGCCGCTCACCGGCGAGGCGAGCCCGTACTACCTGTTCCACCCGCTGGTGCCCGAACGGGTCCAGCACACGGTGCCGAAAGCGCGGCTGATCGTGCTGCTGCGCAACCCGGTGGACCGGGCCTACTCGAACTACTGGGAGCGACGCGGCTCGAACGCCGAATGCCTGCCGTCGTTCGAGGCCGCGATCGACGCCGAGGACGAGCGCCTGCGTGGCGAGGCCGAGCGGATCCGCACCGAGCCCGGCTACTACTCGGCCCACCACGACTGGCACAGCTACCTGGCTCGGGGCCGCTACGCCGAGCAGCTCGTCCCCTGGCTCGACCGGTTCGGCCGCGACCAGCTGCTGATCCTGCCGTTCGAGGACCTGCGCTCGAACGCGAACAACGCCTACCGCGCGGTGCAGGAGTTCCTGAGCCTGCCGGTCGTCGAGCCACCCCGGCTGGCCCACCACAACAAGCTCCCGGTGCCGCCGATGTCCGCGGCGACCAGGGCGCGGCTCGTGGACTACTACCGCCCCTACAACGCCCGCCTCACCGAACTACTCGGAACTCCCTTTGATTGGGACCGATAGGAGAAAAGTGCGTCCTCCCTCCAACCCCCGAATACGTCTCGTCGTACTCCTTCTGCTCGCTGCGGCGGTCGGGCTGGTTCCCACCCACCCCGCCACCGCCGCCGGCACGGCGTCGACGAAGGTCTTCACCGCCGACGCCCAGCCGACGTGGCAGACGAACGGCATCGTCTGGGCCGTCACCTACGTCCGCGGCGTGATCTACATCGGCGGGAACTTCTCGACGGTCCGTCCGCCCGGGGCCGCGCCCGGCACGCGTGAGGTCGCCCGCGACAACCTGGCCGCCTTCGACGCGAACACCGGCGACCTGCTGCCGCTCTCGCACCGGTTCACCTCGCCGCAGCACGCGTTCAGCGGCGCGAAGCCCGACGTCAGCTGCGACGTCGACTGGGACTCCCAGGTCTACAGCTGCGACACGATCTACCGGATCAAGGCGTCACCGGACGGCTCGACGATCTACGTGGCCGGCGACTTCACGCACGTCGACGGGCAGGTGCGGACCAAGATCGCGGCGTTCGGCGCGTCCCGGGACAACGCCCCGCTGGACACCCGCTTCGCCCCGACCGGGATCAACTCCCGGGTGCGCGCGCTCGCCGTCGGATCGCAGTCCGTCTACGCCGGTGGGCTGTTCACCCAGGCCGGCGGCGCGGCCCGTACCCGCCTGGCCGCGTTCGACCGGTCGAGCGGCGCGCTGACCTCGTTCAACGCGAGCGCGGACGCGGAGGTGATCGCGCTCAGCCTCTCGGCCGACCAGAGCCGGCTCGTCGTCGGCGGCAACTACAACCGGCTCAACGGCGTCGCCCAGCACGCGCTGGGTGCGGTGAACCCGAGCACCGGACGGAGCACGGCCTGGGCCTGGCGGGGCGTACCCCGCACGTCGTACATCACCGACCTGGTGGCCGACAGCAACGCGGTCTACATGACGGCGAACGGCGAGGGCACCTGGGACGGGCGGGCCGCGGTCGACCCGGCCACCGGCCGGCTGAAGTGGTTCGACAGCTGCCTCGGGGCCAGCTGGGCGGCGGCGCTGCACGGCGACCTGCTCTACACCGGCTCGCACGCGCACAACTGCAACGACACCGACGGCGGCTTCCCCGAGCAGGCCACCGACATGCCGGAGCCGCGCTACTACCGGCTGCTGGCCCAGACGACGCGTGGCTCGAGCACGTCGATCCAGTACTGGTTCCCATCGACGAACGGCGGTGACCCGAACATCCCGGCGACCCGGTCGGTGTCGAAGCTGGGCCCGCGTGCGCTGGCCAGCGACGGCCGGTCGATCTGGGTCGGTGGGCAGTTCACCACCGTCAACGACAAACCGCAGCAGGGCCTGACGCGCTTCACGCTCACCGCGAAGTCGATCGCCCCGTCGACGCCGGCCGCGCCGACGGTGCAGAACAGCGGCCAGAACCAGGTGACCGTCACCTGGCGCGGCGTCGAGGACCTCGACGACCCGACGGTGACCTACCAGGTCTACCGGGGTTCGACAGTGGTGTACCGGGTCCGCGGCTCGGCCAAGCCGTGGGAGACCAAGAAGACCTACTCGTTCGTCGACCGGGGCCTCACCGCGGGCTCGTCGGTGCGGTACACGGTCCGCGCGGTCGACGGGCACGGCACCGCGGGTGCGTCCTCACCGGCGGCGACCGCGACGGTCGGCCGCAGCGCCCAGGAGCCCGACCCGTGGGCGGACGACCAGTGGGGCCACGAGCGTGCGCCGTGGTCGGACTGGGACGACCCCTGGGGCGGTTGGTAAGTGGAGCGGGGCCCGGCCGAGTGCCGGGCCCCGTTCACTTGGCCGTCGCTATCGCCTGCAGGATCGGGTCGGCCAGTTCCGGCCGGCAGATGAGCAGGTCGGGCTGGTACGGGTTGGCGTTGTTGTAGCGCAGCGGGCTGCCGTCCACCCGGGACGTGTGCAGGCCCGCGGCCCGGGCCACCACCACCGGCGCCGCCGAATCCCACTCGTACTGGCCACCGTCGTGCAGGTACGCCTCGGCTTGGCCGCGGACGACCGCCATCGCCTTGGCGCCGGCCGAACCCATCGGCACCAGCTCGGCGCCGAGCTTCTCCGCCACCGTCTCCGCGTAGGCCGGCGGGCGGCTGCGGCTCACCAGGATGCGTGGCTGCGGCGCCGCCGGACGCGGACGCGGCGACAGTTCGCTGGTGAGCGTCGGGCCGAGGCCGGGCAGCGCCACCGCGCCCGCGGTCAGCTCGCCGTCCTCCCAGAGCGCGACGTGGATCGCCCAGTCGTCCCGGTCGAGCTCGGAGTACTCCCGGGTGCCGTCGAGCGGGTCGACGATCCAGACGCGCCGTGCCTCGAGCCGCGCGTGGTCGTCGGCGCCCTCCTCGGACAGCACCGCGTCGCCCGGGCGCAGCTTCGCCAGCGCCGCGGTGAGGAAATCGTGCGACCGCCGGTCTCCGTCGTCCTTCAGGCGGCTGGCCGGGACACGCTTGCGCGTACGCAGACGGAGCAGGATCACGCCGGCGTGGGTCGCCAGGAGGCGCGCTAACTCGACGTCGGAATCACAGGTCATCCGGGCTGCGATGGTCTCGGTGTCCGCATCCGAAGTCACTCGGCTACCCCCTGAACCCGGTGCCGTTCTTCTCGACACCGCACGGCGCTGGTGATCCCGAGGCTAGTGGGTGACGGGGCCGGTGAACATGGGGGCGCGTGTCGGGTCACAGCCGGACCCACGACGTCTGCAACGGTTTCGCCTGCGGCGAGCGCAACGGCCGCAGCACCAGACTGAACAGCCCGGTAGGGACGTCGAACTCCGCGCGTCCGTCGTCGTCGGTCGTGACCGTGAACGTGCTGCCGGCGCACCTGACCTCGGCCGACGCCCGCTGGGCCGGGAGCACCTCGAGGCTGATCCGGCGCCCGTTGCCCTGGTCGGTGACGCGCAGGTCGGCGCCGCCGCTCCGGTGCCCGAAACGCATCGTGCGGACGGTGGGGTCGGCGGCGGCCCGCCGGTCGTGGTCCAGGATCGAATCGAACATCAGGTCCGCGACGAGCGTGTCCACCGGTCGCGCGTCGAACGCACGACGCGCGGCGTCACGCACCGACTCTGGCACCACGTTCACGGGCCCTCCCTCGTCCACCCGGACATCCCACGGGCGGGCGTCCTCCTCGGCGGAGTGGGCCCTGCGCAACGGTTCCGGTGACACTGCTACCTCCTAGGAAGAGCCGGCCGCCGCCGGATTGATACCCGTGCCTTCCACGATTCCTCGTAGCTTCTCCAGGCACCGGCCACGGGTGGGGCCGATACTGCCGATCGGGATGTCCAGCGCCGCGGAGATCTCCTCGTAGCTGGGTGCGGGGTCGAGCAGGAGCATCTGCAGCAACTCGCGGCAGCGTGGCGTGAGGCGGCCGAACGCGCTGCGCATCTCGGCGTCACGTTCGGCGGCGAGCAGCGCGGCGTCGGCCTCCGGTGCCGCCAGCCGGAGCCGGTCGGTGCCCGGGTCGAGCTCCTCCCCGGAGAGCACCGTGCGCTTCGAGCGGCCCAGCAGCCGCAGGCACTCCCGGCGGGCCGTCGTGGCCAGCCAGGCCCCGACCCGGGCCGGGTCGCTCAGCCGGTCGATGTTCTCGACCAGCCGGAGCCACGTCGTCTGGCTGACGTCACCGGCGTCGCCGGGGCTCAGCCGGTGGTTGCGCGCGACGGCCCAGATCAGGCCCCCGTAAGCGTCGACGAGGGCGTCCCAGGCGCTGCGGTCTCCGCCGGCCGCCGCGCCCACCAGCATCGCGGCTTCGTCCGGGGTGAGGTTCGCCCGGCGGATCCCGGCCGGGCGGGGAGCGGCGGTCTCCTCGGTGTCGATCAGCTCGGTGTCGATCAGCTCGGTGAGGCCCTCGACCTCGTCCGCCTCGAGCTCGGGCGACGGCTCGGTCTCCGGCGCCGCCGGTGCGAGCCGGACGACCCGCGCCGAGTCGGTCATCGAGCCGGTCCGCCGGCGTCGGCGGCCTGGAAGCCGGGCGCCATCCGGACGACGCCGCCGTCGGCGAACAGCGCCTCCCGGCTGCGTCGCCGCTCGTCACGCAGCCACGCGTCGACCTCCGAGCGGGCGGTGTGCAGGATCCACTCGTCGACCTGGGTGGCCGATCGTTCCACCGGGTGAAGCGTCGGGTCCTTGGTGCGGGAGAGCGCACGCACCGTCGTCCAGCGTTCGGCCATCCGCAGCCAGGTCAGCTGGGAGATGACCGCCGCTTCGGCGCCGTCGAGCCCGGCCGTGGTCGCGATGCCCCAGATGGAGTCCATGTGCTGGTCGACCAGTGAGTCCCAGAGCTGATCAACCGCGTCACCCGACATACCGGACAATATACGCGTTAAACGCCCATCTACCTCGCGTGGAACGTGTTCTGCACGGCGGCCAGATCGGCACCGAGCAGCGCTTCCGCGGCGTCGGCGGCGGTGTCGACGAGGAGCGGCAGGTCCTTGCGCTCGGTCGAACTGAAGTCACGCAGCACGAAGTCGGCCGGGTCCTGGCGGCCGGGCGGACGCCCGATGCCGACACGCACCCGGAGGTAGTCCTTGGTGCCCAGCGAGTTCGAGATCGACCGCAGCCCGTTGTGCCCGTTGTCGCCACCGCCGCGCTTGAGCCGCACGCTGTCGAACGGGATGTCCAGTTCGTCGTGGACGACGATCGTCTGCTCCGGCGGCACCCGGTAGTAACTCCGCAGGCCGGCGACCGGGCCGCCGGACTCGTTCATGTACGACAGCGGCTTGGCGAGGACCACGCGGTGACCGTTGAGCCGGCCCTCGACGACGTCGGCCCGGGACTTGTGCTTGGCGAACCGGCCGCCGATGCGCTCGGCGAGCAGGTCGACGACCATCTGGCCGACGTTGTGCCGGTTGCCGGCGTACTTGGGGCCGGGGTTGCCCAGCCCGACCACGAGCCAGGGGTCGTCGGCCATTTCCTACTCCCTCATGAGTCCGGCCGGGGCCCCGTGAGGGGGCCCCGGCCGGGACTGGCGTTGCTGAGATCAGGCGTCGGCAGTCTGCTTCTCGTCCCGCTCGATGCCGGCCTCGGCCTCGGCGGCCTCGATCTCGGCCTCGGCCTGAGCGGCGCTCTGCTGGGCGACGACGCCGACGACCGCAGCCTCGGGATCGGTGATCAGCGTGACGCCCTTGGGCAGCGCGACGTCCTTGGCGAGCAGCTGGTGGCCGATCTCCAGGCCGTCGATGTTGACCTCGACGCCGTCGGGGATGTTGGTGGCCTCGGCCTCGACCGAGAGGGTGGTGAGGTCCTGGTTGACCCGGCCGCCCCGCTCGACCTCGCCGGTGAGGACGACGGCGAGCTCGACGGTGACCTTCTCGCCCTTGCGGACGAGCAGCAGGTCGACGTGGTCGATGGTCTGCTTGATCGGGTCACGCTGGACGGCCTTGGCGAGCGCGAGCTCTTTGCCGCCGTCGACCTCGATCGTGAGCAGGGTGTTGGCGCCATGCTTGATGGCGTTGGTGAATTCACGGGCCGGCAACGCGATGTGACGAGGCGCCTGCCCGTGCCCGTACAGCACGGCGGGGATCTTTCCGGCCCGGCGCGTGCGGCGTGCGCCGCCCTTGCCGAACTCAGTGCGCGGCTCGGCGGCGATTCGGACCTCGGACACGACTTAACTCCTCGAACGCAAGCGTGAGCAACGATTTGGCTTGGCGAGGGGCCGTGTCGTGGGCACCGCAGACGACGCATCCACGAATCAGCGCGTCGATCACGGAGCCTGCGACACAGCCCCCTCGCCGGGCAACCCGACTATCCTATCTTGCCCAGGCCGTACAAGACGAACCCGGGGTCAGCTGGCGCCACCGAAGAGGCTGGTAACCGAGCCGTCGTCGAACACCTCGCGGATCGCGCGGGCGATCAGCGGGGCGATCGACAGCACGGTGAGCTTGTCCAGTTCCTTCTCCGGGCCGATCGGCAGCGTGTTGGTGAGGATCACCTCGCTGATCGGACCGTTCTTCAGCCGCTCGGTGGCCGGGTCGGAGAGCACGCCGTGGGTGGCGGCGACCACCACGTCGGCCGCGCCTTCCTCCTTGAGGGCGTCGGCGGCCTTGGCGATCGTGCCGCCGGTGTCGATCATGTCGTCGACCAGGATGCAGGTGCGGCCCTTGACCTCACCCACGACCCGGTTCATCACGACCTGGTTGGGCACCAGCGGGTCACGCGTCTTGTGGATGAACGCCAGCGGCGTGCCGCCCAGCACGTCGGTCCAGCGCTCGGCGACACGCACCCGCCCGGAGTCGGGCGCCACCACGGTCAGCTCGCGGCCGGCGTACTTCTCCTTGACGTAGTTCGCCAGCAGATCGAGCGCGAACAGGTGGTCGACCGGCCCGTCGAAGAACCCCTGGATCTGGGCCGTGTGCAGGTCGACGGTGAGGATGCGGTCGGCTCCCGCCGTCTTGAGCAGGTCGGCGACCAGACGGGCGGAGATCGGCTCCCGCCCCTGGTGCTTCTTGTCCTGCCGCGAGTACGGGTAGCACGGGAGCACGACCGTGACGCGCTTCGCCGAGCCGCGCTTCGCCGCGTCCAGCATCAGCAGCAGCTCCATGAGGTGCTGGTTCACCGGAGCGCACACGCTCTGGATGATGAACGCGTCCGACCCGCGGACGGACTCCTCGAACCGCACGAAGAGCTCACCGGACGCGAACTCGAGCGCGCGCGTCGGCGTCACGTCGGTCTCGAGATCGACAGCGATCTCCGCGGCGAGCTCCGGTGCGGCTCGACCGGTCAGGAGCACCAAGCTCTTCCGGCTCTTGGCGTGAATAGCCATCGGTTCTGCGTCGCTTTCAGTGCGGCGGGGCGAGGGGATCTCAGGGGGTCGCTGCGCGGATTGTGCAGGACGAATCGACTATTCGACCGTACCTTCCCCGGACGCGACGCGCCGAGCAGCCGCCGCCGCGTCGGCCGCCGCCGTGCCGGGGCGGCGGCGCTCGACCCACCCCTCGATGTTGCGCTGGCGGGCGCGCGCCACCGCCATCGCCCCCGGGGGAACGTCTTCGGTGATCACGGAGCCGGCCGCGGTGTACGCGCCGTCGCCGACGTTCACCGGAGCGATGAACATCGTGTCGCTGCCCGTGCGAGCGTGGTCACCGATGGTGGTGTGGTGTTTGTTCACACCGTCGTAATTGACGAAGACGCTCGCGGCGCCGATGTTGGAATGCTCGCCGATCGTGGCATCGCCCACATACGTGAGATGCGGCACCTTCGAGCCTTCGCCGATCGTCGCGTTCTTGGTCTCGACGTACGTGCCGACCTTGGCCTTGCGGCCGAGCACCGACCCCGGCCGCAGGTACGCGAACGGGCCGACGGTGGCCTCGGGGCCGATCTCGGCCGAGGTGGAGTGCGTGCGCACGACCGTGGCGCCGGCGCCGACCTTCGTGTCGACGAGCGTCGTGTCGGGGCCGACCTCGGCCCGGTCCTCGATCACGGTGGCGCCACGCAGCTGCACGTTGGGGTGCACGACGACGTCCCGTCCGAGGGTGACGTCGACGTCGAGCCAGACCGTGGCCGGGTCGATCACCGTGGCGCCGGCCCGCATCGCGGCCGTGACCAGCCGGTCGCGCAACAGCGCACGCAGGCCGGAGAGCTCGACCCGGTCGTTGCAACCGAGGGTCTCGCGGTAGTCGGGCGCGACCATCGCGGCGACCGGGTGCCCGTCCTCGACGAGCAGGCCCAGCACGTCGGTGAGGTACTCCTGGCCCTGGTCGTTGTCGGTGGTGAGCCGGTCGAGCATCGAGCGCAGGTGCTTGGCGTCGAACGCGAACATGCCCGAGTTGATCTCGGCGATCGTGCGCTCGTCGGCGGTGGCGTCGCGGTGCTCGACGATGCGCTGGACGCGACCGTCGGCGCCGCGGACGATGCGGCCCAGACCGGTGGGGTCGGGCACCGAAGCGGTGAGCACGGTGGCCGCGTTGCCGGCCTCGACGTGCGTGGACACCAGCGCCTGCAGCGTCTCGGCGGTGAGCAGCGGGGTGTCGCCGTTCAGCACGACGACCGGGCCGTCGAGGTCGGGCAGCTCGGCGAGCGCGCAGCGGACCGCGTGCCCGGTGCCGTTCTGCTGGTCCTGCACCGCGGTGACGATGCGTTCGTTCACGCCGG
This sequence comes from Cryptosporangium japonicum, assembly GCF_039524755.1. Taxonomy (NCBI): domain Bacteria; kingdom Bacillati; phylum Actinomycetota; class Actinomycetes; order Cryptosporangiales; family Cryptosporangiaceae; genus Cryptosporangium; species Cryptosporangium japonicum. Next base: position 316,269 of record NZ_BAAAGX010000018.1, on the reverse strand, counting down.
TGACGTGTGCGGCGACCCGCTCACGCTGGTAGCCGACCACGACCGCCAGGTGCGCCGGCTCGAGCCGGGCCGCGGCCGCTAGCACGTGCCCCACCAAGCTGCGTCCGCACAGCTCGTGCAGGACCTTCGGGGTGTCGGACTTCATCCGGGTGCCTTCGCCTGCGGCGAGGACCACGACGGCAGCCGGTCGGGCCGGGCTCGTCACAACGGGTCTCCTGAGTAATAGGCGGCAGTGATCACTCCGCCCGCATGCTAGCTGCACCAGGGAGACAGCATGTAAGAGCCAAAAGGGGCTCGGCCGCCAGGATTCGAACCCGGACAAGCGACACCAAAAGACGCTGTGCTGCCTATTACACCACGGCCGAAGGCACCTTGATTCTTCCACAGCCTCGCCTCGGGCGGCTGGCGATATCCCCGGCGCGGAAAGCTTGCCAAACCTACGGGGGCGTAGGTTACGCTTCCGTAGGCGTCGGTTGATTCGACGCTCACGGAACTGGCTGTCGAAGCTGAAGGGATAGGCCATTGACTCCGACGTCCGCGGCGGCTGCTGAGGCGACCGCCACTCCGGCCGCCGAGGCTCCCAAGCGGTCGGGTCAGCGTCCGCTGATCTTCGGCCGCAAGGGCAACATCGAGATCGCGTTCCTCTGGTTCTTCGTGGTGGTGCCGTTCGTCGCGGTGCTCGCCGCGGTGCCGTGGGCGTGGGGCTGGGGCCTCACCTGGGTCGACGTCGCGATCTTCGCGGTGTTCTACGTCATCACCGGGTTCGGGGTGACGGTCGGCTTCCACCGCTACCTCACGCACGGCGCGTTCAAGGCCAAGCGCTGGCTGCGGATCGCGCTGACGGTCGCCGGCACGATGTCGGTCGAGGGTGCGCCGATCCGCTGGGTCGCCGACCACCGGCGCCACCACCAGTACTCCGACCAGGAGGGCGACCCGCACTCGCCGTGGCGTTTCGGCGAGTCGACCAAGGGCCTGTTCAAGGGCCTGGTCTGGGCCCACGTCGGCTGGCTGTTCGAGCGGGACAACTCCAACGCGCGCCGGTTCGCCCCCGACCTGATCCGCGACCCCGACATCCGGCGCATCCAGAAGAACTTCGTGCCGATCATGCTGTTCTCGCTGTTCGGCCCGGCCCTCATCGGTGGGCTGGTCACCTGGTCCTGGTGGGGCGCGGTCACCGCGTACTTCTGGGCCGGCCTGGTGCGTGTCGCGCTCGTGCACCACGTCACCTGGGCCGTGAACTCGGTCTGCCACGTGATCGGCGAGCAGCCGTACCGGTCGAACGACAAGGCCCGGAACTTCTGGCCGCTGGCGATCCTGAGCTTCGGCGAGTCGTGGCACAACTCCCACCACGCCGACCCGACCTGCGCCCGGCACGGCGTCGACAAGGGCCAGATCGACACGTCGGCCCGGCTGATCTGGCTGTTCGAGAAGGCCGGCTGGGTGTGGGACGTCCGCTGGCCCAAGCGTGAGCGTTTCGACGCCCGCCGCAACGAGCCGGTGGCCGAAGCCGCCTGAGCACGCCGTAACAGCCCCCGCCCGAACAGCGGGGGCTGTTGCGTTTCGGGGGGCGGTCCGCACAAGTCGTTCGTACGGGCTGACAGGATGTTGATGTGACCGATCAGGAACGCAGCCCGTCCGGCCGCGGAGCCCGGGTCCGGATGACCGGCAAGGAGCGACGCGAGCAACTGCTGACGATCGCCCGGAAGCTCTTCGCCGACCGTGGTTTCGAAGCGACGTCGATCGAGGAGATCGCCACCCGCGCCCACGTCAGCAAACCGGTCGTCTACGAGCATTTCGGCGGGAAGGAAGGGCTCTACGCGGTCGTCGTCGACCGCGAGATGCGGCACCTGCTCGAGACGATCACCAACGCGCTGAGCAGCAGCCACCCGCGGATCCTCCTGGAGCAGGTGGCCCTGGCCCTGCTCACCTACATCGAGGACGAGACCGACGGTTTCCGCATCCTGGTGCGGGACTCCCCCGTGGCCACCTCGGCCGGCACGTTCTCCAGCCTGATCAGCGACATCGCCAGCCAGGCCGAGCACATCCTGGACGAGGAGTTCAAGCGGCGCGGCTACGAGAGCAAGCTCGCCGGCATCTACTCGCAGGCGCTCGTCGGCATGGTCGCGCTCACCGGTCAGTGGTGGCTCGAAGCACGCAAGCCCAACAAAGAGGTCGTCGCCGCCCACCTGGTGAACCTGGCCTGGAACGGGTTGTCGAACCTGGACGCCAAGCCCCGGCTGCGGGTCGCCGAAGACTGAACACACGAACGGCCGGCCCGTTCCCGGGCCGGCCGTGCGGTGGAGCTACTTGGCCGCGCCGAGGGCTTCCTCGGCCACCCGGCCCGCCGACTCGGGGCGGCTGACCGGCTGCGAGCCCGAGACGCCGCTGTAGAGCGCCGCGGTGAACCACAGCGTGCCGAGCACGTACATCACGCAGACGTTGGTGACCGAGAACGCCATGAAGTTGTTCTCGCCGCGGATCAGGCACAGGCCGACCGTCCCGACGACCCACACCACGGGGCCGAGAACCGAGTTGACCTTCGCGTCGATGTTGCGGCCGGCCAGCGCGGCCAGCAGCGCGATCGCGCCGACGACGATCCAGAACACGCCGGCGGCCGGGTTGGCGGCCATCAGGCCCCAGACCTTCTCGCCCTCGGGGTCGGTGAAGCCATTGCCCGACGTCGTGGCCAGCGCGGTCGCGCCGAACGCGATGGAAGCCGCACCGGTGACGATCGTCAGACCCCGGTACAGGCCACGAAGCGGATGGTCGACCGGAAGGTGGGACATTCGGGGTCCTCCCAATTTCTGCGCCAGACTCGGTCTGTGGATTCTGCCCGATCTCATCGGCTGACCGTCGACCAGGTGTCGTCGATCCGGTGAATCCGTGCGGTGTATCACACGGACTCGGAGAGCTCCAGCCATGATTCCTCGGCGGCCTCGCGCTCGGCCTGCAACGTGCGGAGCTCGGCGTCCAGCTCCGCGACCTTCGCGAAGTCGGTCGCGTTCTCGGCCAAGCGGTCGTGGAGCTTGCGTTCGCGCTCCTCGAGTTTCGAGATCTGCCGCTCCAGCCGGCTGAGCTCCTTCTTGGCCGCGCGTTGATCGGCGGCGCTCGACGTCGGCTCGGCGGAGGCCGTGGCTACGGGCGCGGCGGTGGTGGGGCGGCCGGTGCCCGAGCCCGCGGCGGCGCGGCGCTCGAGGTACTCGTCGATGCCGCCGGTGAGCATGCGCAGCGCGCCGTCGCCGAGCAGCGCCCAGACCTGGTCGGTGACCCGTTCCACCAGGTACCGGTCGTGGCTGACCACCACGAGCGTTCCCGGCCACGAGTCGAGCAGGTCTTCCAGCGCCTGCAGCGTGTCGATGTCGAGGTCGTTCGTCGGCTCGTCGAGCAGCAGGACGTTGGGCCCGGCCATCAGCAGGCGCAGCAGCTGGAGCCGCCGCCGCTCGCCGCCGGACAGGTCGCCGACCGGGGTCCACTGCCGGGCCGACGAGAACCCGAACATCTCGGCCAGCTGGGAGGCGGTGAGGTCCCGGTCGCCCACGGTCAGGCGCTGGGCCACCTCTTCGACGGCCTGGAGCACCCGGAGCGTCGGCGGCAGCTCGGTGACCTCCTGGGAAAGGTAGGCCGCCTTGACGGTCTTGCCGACCTTGACCTCGCCGCTGTCCGGCTCGTTCTGCTCGGCCAGCAGGCGCAGGAGCGTCGTCTTGCCGGCGCCGTTGACGCCGACCAGCGCGAACCGGTCGCCCGGACCGATGCGCCAGGTGACCCGGTTGAGGATGGTGCGCTCACCGAAACGCAGCGAGACGTCCTCGACGTCGTAGACCTGCTTGCCGATGCGGGTGCCGGCCAGCCGCTTGAGCTGGACGGTGTCGCGCGGCTCCGGCACGTCGGCGATCAGCGCGTTCGCGGCCTCGATGCGGAACTTCGGCTTGCTGGTGCGGGCCGGGGCGCCGCGGCGCAGCCAGGCCAGCTCCTTGCGCATCAGGTTCTGACGCCGCTCCTCGGCCGCCGCCGCCTGCCGGGACCGCTCGGCCCTGGCCAGCACCCAGGCCGCGTACCCACCCTCGTACTGCTCGACCCGCCCCTCGGTGACCTCCCAGGTGCGCGTGCACACCGCGTCCAGGAACCACCGGTCGTGGGTGACCACCAGCAGGCCGCCACGCTTGGACTTCAGGTGCTCGGCCAGCCAGGCGACGCCCTCGACGTCGAGATGGTTGGTGGGCTCGTCGAGGACGAGCAGGTCGGTGTCTTTGATCAGGAGGGCCGCCAGCGCGACCCGTCGGCGCTCACCACCGGACAGCTTCGCGACGGGCGCGTCGAGGCCGATCGAGTTGAGCCCGAGGCCGTCCAGGACGGTGCGGATCCGCGCGTCACCCGCCCACTCGTGCTCGGCGTCGAAACTGCCGCCGATGACGATGTCACGCACGATCGCGTCGTCGGCGAAGTTCACCGACTGGGTCAGGTGCCCCAGCCGCAGGTCGCCGCGCTGGGTGACCCGCCCGGAGTCGGGCTGGTACTCCTTGGTGAGCACACGCAGCAGCGTGGACTTGCCGGCCCCGTTGAGGCCGACCACGCCGATCCGCTCGGCCTCCCCCACCCCGAGGGAGACCTGGTCGAGCAGTGTCCGGGTGCCGAGGCTGACGCTGACGGTCTCGAGGTTGACGAGGTTCGCGGCCACTAGTTCGTCACCAGCGCAGCGCCACCGACCGGGCCGTGCGCGATTCTGGTGTTCTTCAGCCTGGCCGCCACGGACCGGGCGTGTTCGGCGTCCCGCACGAGGAAGGCGCACGTGGGCCCCGACCCGGAGACGATGCCCTTCAGCGCACCGGCGGCCTCCCCGGCGGCGAGGACGTGGTGGAGCTCCGGACGGAGGCTCAGCGTCGCGGCCTGGAGGTCGTTGCCGAGGGCGTCAGCGAGCGCTCGCGGGTCGGGCTCGTCGAGAGCCTTGATGACGGGTTCGGGGTCGGACGCCGCGGTCGTTCCGCGGATCCGGTCCGACTCCGCGTAGACCGCGGGGGTGCTCAGCCCTTCGGAGGCCGTCGCGAAGACCCAGTGCCGCTGGTACGGGTGGGTGAGCGGGGTCAGCCGCTCACCGCGGCCGGTGCCGAGCGCGTCGCCGCCGAGCAGCGCGAACGGCACGTCGGACCCGAGCTGCGCGGCGAGTTCGTGCAGCTTCTCCGGCGGCGTGGCCAGCTGCCACAGCGTGTCGCCGGCCACCAGCGCGGCCGCGGCGTCGGCCGAGCCGCCGGCCATGCCACCGGCCACCGGAATCCCCTTGCGCAGCCGCACCGTGACGGCCGGCTCGATGTTGGCGTACGCCGCGAGGGCGTTCAGCGCCCTCACCGCGAGGTTCCGCTCATCGGTCGGGACAGCGTTGTCGGGGGTCTCCAGGACCAGGCGGACACCCGGCGGCCCGCACTCCAGGGTGAGCTCGTCGTAGAGCGACACGGCGTGGAAAACGGTCGCCAGATCGTGGAAGCCGTCGTCGCGCAGCGGCCCGACACCCAGATGCAGATTGATCTTGGCCGGGACCCGGACGCGAACCGCGGAACGGGACGGAACGGTCAGCGGATACTCCTCCATCGAACGAGCGTGCGCCCCCAGGCTACCGGTTGTCCCGGCACCACCCGTCCCCGGAGACACGCGACGGGGCCCACCCCCGAGAGGATGGGCCCCGCGTTACTGCGTGGTACTAGATCGGCGTCACTTGACGCCGGTCACCGGCCACCAGCCCGAACCACCGAACTTCACCGAGTCCATGTTGGCGAAGTACCAGGTGGTGTTGGACGGACGGTAGACGGCGATGTCCGAGCTGCCGTCGCCGTCGAAGTCGCCGGCCAGCGGGACGTCGCCGACCCTGCCGAACCCGACGGACTTGGCACCCCACGGGTACCAGGTCGAGTTCGACGGACGGTAGACGGCGACATCGCTGCTGCCGTCGCCGTTCCAGTCGCCGCGGACCGGGATGTCGCCGGCCTTGCCCCAGGTCACGGCCTTGGCGCCGAGGATGTACCAGGCGCCGGTCGACGGCCGGAAGACCGCGATCTCGTCGGACCCGTCACCGTCGTAGTCGGCCGGAACCGGGATGTCGCCCGACTTGCCGTAGACGACGGTCGCGCCGTCCTTGACGTACCAGGTGCCGTTCGAGGGACGCCACACCGCGACATCGGTCATGCCGTCGCCGTCGAAGTCACCCGAGACCGGCCAGTCGGTCGCCTTGCCGAACGAGACGTCCGGGTTGCCGTCGGTCTTCCAGGTGTTGCCCCGGACGACGGCCTTGTCGGCGGCCTTGTCGCTGTCGAAGTTGCCGACGATCAGCTTGTCACCGGCGGCACCGAACGCCTCCGGCTTGGCGGCACCGTTCCAGTAGAACGAGCCGTCCTTGAAGCTGGCGATGTCGGTCTTGCCGTCACCGTCGTAGTCACCCCACGCCGGAGCGTGCGTGGCACCCTTCGGCGTCACCGTCAGCTTGGCCTTCATCGAGTACTCGAAGTTGCCGTTGGCGTCGGTGACCTTCACCTGGAAGTAGGTGCCGCTGTCCGACAGCTTCGCGTTCGGCCACTTCAGGGTCGGGCTGGTGCCGCCCGGAACCGCCGCGAACGAGTCGTCGGCGCCGGTCTTGCTCCACTGCCACTGGTAGGTCAGCGCGCTGCTGCCCGAGGCCTGCACCCAGAAGGTGGCTTCCTTGCCCTCTTCGACCGAGGTGTTCTCCGGCTGGTGCGAGATCACCGGCGCACCGGTGATCTGCAGCGTGGCCACGTTCGACGCCACGCTGCCGGTCGCCGTGCCGATGATGGCGCGGAACTTGGCGCCGTTCAGCGACGAGTCCACCTTCGCGACCGTCAGGACGGACGGGCTGGTGGCCACCGGAGAGCTCGTGACGTAGTTCGTGCCGCTGGCGTCCTCCCAGTCGTTGTGTCCGACCTTCAGGACCTGCCACCGGGCCGACGTGACGGCCGATCCACCGGGCACGGTGAAGCCGGCCGAGAACTTGACGTTCGTCGCACCGACGAAGACCGAGTCACCGGCGGGCTGCGTGGTGATCACGGGGTAACCCTTGATCGGCAGCGTGCCGACCGCGGACACCTTCGTGCCGGCGCTGTTGGTCGCCACCGCCCGGAACTGGGTTCCGTTCTGCGCGGTGGAGCTGGTGAAGACCTTGAGCGTCGTCGCGTAGGACGTCGACGGCGGGGTGTTCGTGGTGGCGATGTTGTAGATGCCACCGTTCTGGACCGGCTGCCAGTTGGTCGAGCCCGGGGCTGCCCACTGCCACTCGATCGTCGGCGTGACGTTGCTCGTGAAGGTGACCGCGAACACCTGCGTGTCACCCACGTCGACGCCGGTGGAAGCGATCGGCGTCGCCGTGTTGTCCGAGCTGATCGTCGGCGCGGTGACCACCGGAGGCGCCGAGGGCGCGACCAGCTTCCACCCCGCCGCGTCGTACCGGTAACCGCCGGTGACCTGGCGGTTGGTGCCGGCACCGACGATCGGCGTGCCGATCGGCGCGGTGGTCGTGGAGGTGGTCGAGAAGGTGATCGGCTCGGCCGTGACGCTGCCCAGGTGACCGAAGTCGCCGGACTGCAGGCGCTGGTAGCCGTTGCTCCCGAACGCCGGGTCCATGCCACCGGAGAGCGTCCAGCGGAACACCTCGGCGGTGCCGTCGGCCGCGTCGTTGGCCAGCCAGTAGCGCGTCGGGCTACCGCCGACCGCGATCTCCGGGTCGCCCGCACCGGCCGGGCTGGCCGCGATCGAGGTGACACCGTCGTTGCCGAACGCGGTCTGCAGGTCGCCCTGGCCGCTCGCGGTGTTGATCTTCGCGAGGAAGTAACCGCCGGCGGCCTTGCCGGAGACCAGCAGGTTGGCGTTGGAGTCCACGGCGATCACATCGGCGAGCGACTCGTTCTGCCACTTCGGGGACTGCGCCTCGGCGTAGGCCTCGATGGCGATCGACTCACCGGTGGCGGCCGTGCCGTTCGTCGTGTTACCGAACGTCATGTCGGCGGTGCCGGCGGCGGCGATCCGGTAGACCGACGATTCGGTGTCGTCGCTCGCGGTGGCGCCGGACACCTGGGCCGTGCCGAAGAGGACGTCCGAGGCGCCGTAGCCGATGCCGCCGAGCGACAGCACCTTCCGACCGGACGCGGCCGGAACGTCGACGTAGCCGCTGGTGGTGTTGAAGTTGGCCGTGTCCAGCGCGCCCGCAACCGTGACCTTGTAGATCCGCGCGTAGTTGGTCGGGCTCAGCGTCGTGCTCGACGCCTGCACCGCGACCGCGAGCTTGCCGGTGCTGTCCAGCGCCGCGTCGACGATGAAGAAGCCCGACGCGTAGCCGGCCGCGATACCCGTCGTCACGACGTTACCCGTGAGGGTGGAACCACCGGAGATGGCGGTGCCGGTCGCGTCGAGGTGCCAGATGACGATGTCACTGGCCTTCTTGCCGACCACCCAGATCGAGTTGTCGGTGGTGTTGACCAGGAGCTCGGAGACCGTCACGCCGGCCGTGGTGGTGCCGTTGTTGGTGAGATCCACCCGGCCGCTGTTACCCGTGCCCCACGAGTCGAGGGTGCCGTCGGCCTTGAACTGCGTGAGCGAGATCGCTCCGGGCGTGCCACCCGGCGTCGACGCCGGCGCCTGGCTCAGCACCAGGCGCTTACCGCTCGCGAGCTGAACCGCTGAAATTCCCAACGTGTCGGACCAGCCGGCCAACGCGGCACCCTTGAGGTTGCCGTAGCCCGTGTCACCGACAAGGTTGACCGCCGAGGCGGGTGGACTAGCAAGCATCGCAGCCACGGTGCCGACGACGGCAGCGGCTGCGGGTGCTCGCCAGTGGGACGCGCGACGCGCGTGTGCCCCCATGCTCTTCCCCCCATGAGTTTGACTTCACTCTCCCGACGGTGATCGGGAGTTCTCGTCGCACGCTAGCACTATCCGGACATAAGTGACTTATCGGATTCTCACGCCACGCATAGACGTCTACGGAAACAGGCAGAAGAGGACACGAGTGATTGATACTTATAAAAATCAACGCCGTTAACGATTGAGCGGCCGGATTCGCCCTGCCCAAACCCGGCCGCTCACATCGTCCACAGTGGCGAACTACACGATGTTGACCGTGAGCAGCGAAGACGACGACGTCGCGGTCTCGCTGCCGTTGGTGGCCACGGCCCGGTAGCGGTACCCGTTGCGCAGCGCCGTCAGCGCGGAGAGCGTCAACTGCGACGTGTTCGCCCCGGCCACCCCGGCGCCGTTCGACAGGTTCGTCCACGTCGACCCCACGGTCGGCGCCAGCGACTGCCACTGCACCGACGGCGGGGTGTCACCGCCGGACGCGTTCACCGCCAGCGTCACGGTCCCGTTCAGCGCCGACGTGACCGCCGACGCGGGATTGGTGATCGACAACGGCGTTCCCGCCACCGTGAGCACTGCCGAATCCGACACCGCCGGGGTGTCGACACCGTTCGTCGCCACGACCCGGTACCGGTTGCCGTTCTGGTTCTTCGTCAACCCGGTGAGCGTCAGCGTGGCCAACCCACCGACCTGCGCGGCCAGCACGCCACTCCCCACCGAGACGTTCGCCCACCGCGCGCCGGACGTCGGTTCCAGCACCTGCCAGCGCGCCGTCGGCAGCGGGTCACCGGAGACGTTCGCGGTGAACGTGGCCGCACCCAGCGTCGCGGTCTGCGCCACCGGGTTCGACACGTCCGCGACCGTGCCGGAGATCAGCTGGGCCGAGTCGGACACGACCTGGCCGACGGCGTTCTTCACGACCGCCCGGTACCGCGAGCCGTTCAAGGCCGAGGTGACCCCGGTCAGCGGCAGCGTGGCCACACCCCCGGACACCGTGCCCTGACCGATCAGGTCCTCCCACTGCGCCCCGGCGGACGGACCCCGCCGCTGCCAGGTCACGGTCGGCGCCGGGTCACCGGTCACGTTCACGGCGAGCGTCCCCGCTCCGGAGCTGACCGTGACGTCCAGCGGGTTCGTGACGGTCGGCGCCAGCCCGGCGATCAGCTGCGACGAGTCGGACACCACCGTGTCCACGGCGTTCTTGGCCACCGCCCGGAACCGCGATCCGCTCAGCGCCGACGTCAGTGCCGACAGCGGCAGCGTCGAGACCAGGCTGCCCGCGCCGGTGGAGACGGTGGTGCCGACGCCGGTCAGGTCCTCCCACACCGCGCCCGTGGTCGGCAACTTGCGCTGCCAGGTGACCACCGGTGCCGGGTCACCGGTCACGTTCACCGACAGGTTGACCCCGCCGAGCAGCGAGATCTTGTCGAGCGGGTCGGTGATCGTCGGCTTGGAGCCGGCCACGGTGACGGTCACGGCACCCGATTCGGCCGACTCGCCGAAGTTGTTCGACGCCACGACCCGGTACTGCGCGCCGTTGTCGGCGGTGGTCAGCCCGGTCAGCTTGGCGGTCGCGACACCGTTGGTCAGGCTCGTCGCGGACGAGACCACGTCGGTCCACAGCGCTCCCGAACGTCGCTGCCATTTCACGCTCGGCGTCGGGTTGCCGGTGATCGTCGACGTCAGCGTCGCGCTCCCGTTCACCGCCGTCTGGTCGGCCGGCGTGGACACGGTCGGCTTCACCCCGACGTCGACCTTGACCGGCTCGGAGATGTCGATGCCGACCGCGTTCGAGGCGACGAGCCGGTAGGAGTTCTTCGCGACGTCCGCGGTCAGGTTCGAGAGCGTGAGCGTCGCGGTCCGGGCGCCCGAGACACCCGATCCGTTGGTCAGCGAGGTCCACCGCGACGCCACCAGAGCGGGCTTGAGCACCTGCCAGCTGTAGGACAGCGGACTCAGGCCGGTCACCGTTCCGGTGAGGTGCGCGGTGCCGCCGGCGACGACACGCGGCTCGACCTGCCCGACTCCGACGATCGTCGGCGGATCCCCCACCGCGACGCCGACCTCGTCGGACGTCGCCGCACCGCCCCCGAGCGAGCTGGACACCTCGACTTTCAGCCCGATGGCGTTCAGCACCGGGGTCACGGTCTTGAGCTTCAGCGTGTCGGTGTTGCCACCGGTGTAGCCGATGTTGAGGATCTCGGCGGACGGCAGGGCCTTGACCCAGATGCCGGTGCCCTTGATCAACTCGTAGAACCACTGGTAGTTGAGCGTGCCCGCATCCGTGGAGTTCGCCCCCACGGTCAGCTCGATGTCACTGCCGGTCGGCCCCGCTTCGACGACGGGCTGGGTGGTGATCGTGGGTGTCGCCGCGAACGCCGGCGCCGGAACCCCCACCAGCGCCACCGCCACCGCGAACCCGGCCACGACCGTCAGTGGCCTGAAACGGACGAGTCCCTGCATGCTTCCCCCCGAAAGCTTGTCAGCACTGCCGGGAGATTAGCACCGTATGCTTTTCTAAATACCAATCGCCCTATTCGCGAAGGACGTGACGAGCGCTCGCGATCCGGGAGAAGCCGTCGACGTCGATCGTCTCGCCTCGCGCGGTCGGATCCACGCCCGCCGCACGCAGGGCCTCCTCGGCCAGGGCGGCCCCACCGGCCCATCCGGCCAGCGCGGCACGCAACGTCTTGCGACGCTGGGCGAACGCCGCGTCGATCACCGCGAACGTGTCCTTCCGGGAGCCGGGCGGCGGATCGCGACGCACCAGCCGCACGAGCCCGGAGTCCACATTGGGAACCGGCCAGAACACCGCCCGCGGCACCGCACCCGCCTTGGATACCGCGCAGTACCAGGCGGCCTTCGCGCTCGGCACCCCGTACGTCCGGGAACCGGGGGGCGCCGCGAGCCGGTCCGCCACCTCCGCCTGCACCATCACCAGCGCGCTGCGCAGCGACGGCACGGTCTCCAGCAGGTGGAGCACGACCGGTACCGCCACGTTGTAGGGCAGGTTCGCCACCAGCGCGGTCGGACGCACGTCCGAGAGGTCCACCGCCATGGCGTCGGCCTCGACGACGGAGAGCCGGGCGGCCAGCGACGGCACCCGCGACGCCACCGTCGACGGCAACGCCGACGCCAGCACCGGGTCGATCTCGACCGCCACCACCGACCCGGCCGCCCCGAGCAGCCCGAGCGTGAGCGAACCCAGCCCCGGACCCACCTCCAACACGACATCGTCCGGACCGACTTCCGCGGTCCGGACGATGCGTCGGATCGTGTTCGGGTCGTGCAGGAAGTTCTGCCCCAGCGTCTTGGTGGGACGAACCCCTAGGCGCGCGGCGAGCGCTCGGATCTCGGCCGGGCCGAGCAGCCCGTCGTCACTAGACACCCGGGTAACTCTAGGAGAAGAGCCGCGACCCGCAGACCGGCCACTGGCCGGCACCCGCCGCCTTGTAGAGCATCTGGGCCCGCATGGTCTGCTCCGAGGCCGAAGCCTGCGACGGCAGCCCCGAGCCACCCATCCGCTGCCAAGTACTCACGCTGAACTGGTAGAGCCCGTGGTAGGTGCCGCCCGGCGAGACCGCGCCCGGCCGTCCACCCGACTCGCACTTCGCCAGCGCGGCCCAGTTCAGCCCGGTGCCACCCGGCACGTACGACGACGTGACCTTCTTCGTGCCCTTGGCCACGACCTTCGTCTTGGCCGCGGTCACCACGGTCTTCGACAGCATCTGCTTCGAGGTGACCTTGCCGTCGGTGTACACGTACCGGACGACCTGGGTGGCCTGCCCGGCCCGACCCGGCGTGACGACCCGCGTGGTGCCGACCGTCAGGCTCGAGTCCTTGCGCGTCTGCACCGGCGCGGCGATCGTCACCGTCTCGGTGGCGGTCTTCGTCGCGATCCGCTGCACGGTCACGTGCTGCTCGGCGACCAGCCGGGTCACCGCCGTCGGCGTCACCCGGTCGTCCGCGTCGAGCTTCACGCCCCGCTCGGCGAGCAGGTCGCGCACGGTCGCCGCGTAGGTGGTGGCGGTCGTCGTCCGACCGTCCGCCTTCACCGACACCTGCTTCTGCGTGTCGACGCTGAGCCGCGCGCCGTCGAGGGGAAGGCGCGTGTGGCGCGACGCGGACAGCTTGACGTCCCGTCGTCCCATACTCAGTTCGTCGAGGGCCTCGTCGACCGTCGGTGCGGTGACCCACACCTCCTTGGTGGTGCCGTCGACGGTGACGCGGAGCTTCCGCGCCCGGTCGACCTCGATCGTGTCGCCCTTGCGGACTTCGGCGTCGACGGCCGGGATGACCTCGTCGCGGTCTCCGACCTTCACGCCGGCGGAGGCGAGCACACCGCGGACGTCGTCCGCGTGGGTGTGCACCGTCCGCTCTTCTCCGTCAACACGGAGGGTCACTGCGCGATCGGTGGCTACCCAGGCACCTCCCCCGGCCAGTAACGCCGCGACCGAGGCGATCTTGATTCCTGTAGCAACTTTTTTCGCGCGTGGCGAGCCGTACTGCACCCGACTCCAGACTTCACAGGGCCCGGGCAGGACGGGGTAATCGTGGTGCGGTCCATCCCGGCTGTTCGAGCCGCTCGGCACACACCGGGCGACCCGACGGGCCACCATACGTGGCGATTCACCACGCTGCTACCCGGTCGACACCTCGCATTCAGGACATCCGGGCGAGCCGGCGCCCGATTTGTGTCTCCCTACCGCAGCGTTTCCGTGGCCCTCCTCACGGCGATTTCACATCGCGTCACGCGGTCGAACCGGCCAATAGGGACGGATTGACACGGGCGAAACCGGCCTGACGCTCGTAGGGAAAGTAGGGGTACGGAGCGGTCCGCGCGCTCGCCGAATCGAGCCGTCGGACGTGCTCGGGCGTCAACGACCACCCGACCGCGCCGAGGTTCTCCCGGAGCTGCTCCTCGTTACGCGCACCCACAGTCACCGACGCGACGGTGGGGCGGCGCAGGAGCCAGTTGAGCGCGATCTGCGGCACGCTCCGGCCGGTCTCCGCGGCGATCCCGTCGAGCACGTCGACGATGCGGTGCACGTCCTCGTCCGCGACCGGCGGCCCGAACGACGCCGTGTCGTGCAACCGGCTGCCGGGCGGCACCGGCGCACCACGACGGATCCGCCCGGTCAGGCGACCCCAGCCGAGCGGGCTCCACACCATCGCGCCGACACCCTGGTCGGCGGCGAGCGGCATCAGTTCCCACTCGTAGTCGCGCCCCACCAGCGAGTAGTAGACCTGGTGGACGACGTACCGCGGCCAGCCGTGCCGGTCGGCGAGCGCGAGCGACTTCATCAGCTGCCAGCCGGCGAAGTTGGACACTCCGACGTAGCGGACCTTGCCCGCGCGTACCAGCTCGTCCAGCGTCGAGAGCACCTCGTCGATCGGCGTACGGGCGTCGAACGCGTGGAGCTGGAACACGTCGATGACGTCGGTCCCGAGCCGTCGCAACGCGGCTTCACAGGCCCCGATCAGACGCCGACGCGAGGTGCCGGCCTCGTTCGGCCCGTCGCCGGTCGGGAGGCCGGTCTTCGTGGAGAGCAGCACGGCGTCGCGCCGCCCCTTGACCGCGGCGCCGAGCACCTCCTCCGAGGCGCCGTCGGAGTACACGTCGGCGGTGTCGAACATCGTGACGCCGGCGTCGAGGCACACGTCGACGAGCCGCCGCGCCTCCGCCACGTCGGTGCGGCCCCACGCGCCGAACAGCGGCCCGCGCCCGCCGAACGTCCCGGCGCCGAAGCTCAGCGCGGGAACCTCGAGCCCGGACGCCCCGAGTCGTCGATACTCCATGATCGGCCCCTTAATGGCACTAGAGTTCCGTTAGCAGGGTCGAAGTTACCACGCTAAAGGAACTGGAGTTCCGTTAATGACCGAGAGGCCGGGTGGACGCACCGCACGGGTCCGCGCCGACGTGCTGCGTGCGGCCGAGGACGCGCTGATCGAGAAGGGGTTCGCCGGTCTCGACCTGGCCGACGTGGCCCGACGCGCGGTCGTCGGCAAGACCACCGTCTACCGGCGGTGGAGAACGGTGCCGGCGCTCGTCGCCGACCTGCTGGCCGACATGGCCGCGCAGTCGCTGCCGCGCGCGGACACCGGGTCGCTCGAGGCCGATCTGCGGGCGAACGCGCGGCTGGTGCAGCGCACGCTGACCGATCCGCGCCAGGGGCCACTGTTCCGGGCGTTCCTCGCGGCGGCCCTCACCGATCCGGAGACCGCCCGTGCACTGCACGGGTTCTACGCGACCCGGATCGCCGAGTGGGCCCCGTGCGTGGAGGCCGCCGTCACCCGGGGCGAGCTCCCGGCGGACACCAGCGCGCCGGAGGTCATCCGTGCGGTCAGCGCTCCGCTCTACTACCGCCTGCTCACCGGCGAGCCGCTCGAACCCCACCACGCCGACCGCGCCGCGACCGCGGCCGTCGCCGCTGCCCGCGCCGGCGCCTACGTCGGCGCGGGCTGACCGGGACCGTCAGGCCACCGGGCCGAAGATCCGTTCCCCGGTGGACCAGATCGCGGCGGAAAGCTCGTCCACGTCCTCGCCGCGCACCTCGGCGAGGGCACGCACGATCAGCGGAATCAGGTACGGCGCGTTCGGCCGGCCCCGGTACGGCATCGGGGTCAGGAACGGGCCGTCGGTCTCCACCAGCAGCAGCTCCCTCGGCGCCACCGCGGCCGCGTCACGCAGGCTCTGCGCGTTCTTGAACGTGATGTTGCCGGCGAAGCTCATCACGTACCCGGAGTCCGCGCACCGCTTCGCCATCGCCGCGTCACCCGAGTAGCAGTGGAAGACCACCCGGGACGGCGCGCCCTCCGACTCCAGGACCCGGAACACGTCCTCGTGGGCGTCCCGGTCGTGGATCACCAGCGCCTTGTCGTACTGCTTCGCCAGCTGGACGTGGGCCCGGAACGACTTCTCCTGCGCCGCGAGCCCCTCCGGCCCGGTGCGGTAGAAGTCCAGCCCGGTCTCCCCGATGCCACGCACCTCGGGCCGGGCCGCCAGCGCGGCGATCTCCTCGAGCGCCGCGTCGAGGTTCGCGGCCCCCACCGGCGCGGGCGCGTCGTTCGGGTGCAGCGCCACGGTGGCCGCCACCGACGGATGCGCCGCGGCCAGGTCGGCCGCCCACACCGACGACGGCACGTCGCACCCCACCTGCACGACCCGGGTGACGCCCACCGCCGCGGCCCGGTCCAGAGCCGCGGCGGGGTCACCCCCCTGGATGTCCAGATGGGTGTGGCTGTCGAGCACCGGAACCGCGAGCGGTGCGGGATCCGGCGGCGCCGAGCCCTCCCTCACTCGCCCCCCAGACGCGCCAGCTCGTCCTCCACGATCGACTCGTCGAGCTTCTTGAACACCGGCTTCGGCGGGGCCAGCGGCCGCCCGACCTCGATCGGCCGGGACGCCCACCGCGCTGCCGCCGACGCATAGTCACCCTGGATGACCGGGTAGTCGGGGCCGCCCTCTTCGGACACCTCACGCACCTCCGGCGAACCCGACCAGACGCCGCTCTCCCCGAGCAGCTCGTGCACCTTCTGCGCCGAGTGCGGCAGGAACGGCGTCAACAGAGCCTTGCAGTCGTCGACGACCTGCAGCGCGGTGTGCAGCACCGTGTCCCGGCGCTCGTGTTGCGACGGGTCCTTCAGCGACCACGGCGCCTGATCGGACAGGTACTTGTTCGCCTCCCCGACGACACGCATCGCCTCACCGATCGCCGCCTTGAAACGTGACCGCTCGAGCAGCGCCCCGACCGACGCGAACGCGGCCTTCGACGTGTCGAGCAACGCCGCGTCGGCCTCGGTGAGCGTGCCGGGGGTGGGCACCGCACCGACGTTCTTGGCCGCCAGCGAGATCGACCGGTTGACCAGGTTGCCCCAGCCCGCGACCAGCTCGTCGTTGTTGCGCCGCCGGAACTCCGTCCAGGTGAAGTCGGTGTCCTGGTTCTCCGGGCCGGCCGCCGCGATGAAGTACCGCAGCGAGTCGGCGTCGTACCGCTCCAGGAAGTCGTTCACGTAGATGACGACCCGGCGCGACGACGAGAACTTCTTGCCCTCCATCGTCAGGAACTCGCTGGAGACGACCTCGGTCGGCAGCTGCAGCGTGCCGAACTCACCCGGCGAGCCGCCGTGCGCCCCGAGCCCGTTGTAGCCGAGCAGCTCGGCCGGCCAGATCTGCGAGTGGAACGTGATGTTGTCCTTGCCCATGAAGTAGAACGAGGACGCCTCGGGGTTGCACCACCACGACTTCCAGGCGTCGGGCTCCCCCGAGCGACGCGCCCACTCGACCGAGGCCGACAGGTAGCCGATGACCGCGTCGAACCAGACGTAGAGCCGCTTGTTGGGGTTGTCTTCCCAGCCGGGCAGCGGCACCGGGACGCCCCAGTCGATGTCGCGGGTCATCGCGCGCGGTTTGAGGTCGTCGAGCAGGTTCAACGAGAACTTGAGGACGTTGGGCCGCCAGTCGGTACGCGTCTGCAGCCAGGACCCGAGCGCCTCGGCCAGCGCCGGCAGATCGAGGAAGAAGTGCTCGGTCTCGACGAACTGCGGCGTCTCACCGTTGATCTTCGAGCGCGGGTCGATCAGGTCGGTGGGGTCGAGCTGGTTGCCGCAGTTGTCGCACTGGTCGCCGCGCGCGCTCGGGTAACCGCAGATCGGGCAGGTGCCCTCGATGAACCGGTCGGGCAGCGTGCGCCCGGTGGACGGGCTGATCGCGCCCTTCGTCGTCTTCTCGATCATGTACCCGTTGCGGTGCAGGGTCTTGAACAGCTCCTGCGCCACCGCGTAGTGGTTGCGCGTGGTGGTGCGGGTGAAGAGGTCGTAGCTCAGACCCAGGCCCTGCAGGTCGTCGACGATCACCCGGTTGTACCGGTCGGCGAGCTCGCGGGCGGTGACGCCCTCCTGCTCGGCCTGCACCAGGATCGGCGTCCCGTGCTCGTCGGTGCCCGAGACCATCAGCACCTTGTTGCCCGCCATGCGCTGGTACCGGCTGAAGACGTCGGACGGGACGCCGAATCCGGAGACGTGGCCGATGTGCCGCGGGCCATTGGCGTAGGGCCACGCGACCGCGGTGAGGATGTGACGGGTCATGGTCTAAGCCTAGGGCTTCGGTAGGACACGTTTTCCCGCGCCGCCCGCCACGCCGAATACCGGAGCTATCCGGCATTACGGGTGCGCTCGGGTTCCAATTGTTCCGTGGGTACCAGCAACGAGGCGCTGTCGACCGAGGTGCCGACACTCGCCACGCCACCGGCCGAGCCAGTTCTGTTCGACTGGGACGGTCCCGTCCCGGTCGAACCCTCCGACACGGAGGAGTTCCCCGCCGACGTCGAGCCGGCCGCACCGCACGAAATGGAAGGTGCGGTGCCGCTGCCGCTGGACCTCCCGGAGGAGCCGCCGGGACCGCCTCCGGGTTCGGACCGCTTCGTCGACGAAGGCCTCGCGCTGGTGCTCCGCAACCGGCTCCACGCCGAACGTCCCGGCGCACCGGCCGCCCGCCGGGTCGTGGCCCACCAGCCGGTGCGGCCCGCGCCGGCGCCGCGAGCGGCTCTCCCGGCCCTGCCGCTGCGCCCACCCGGCCCCGGACTCGCGGCGGCGCTGGCGCTCGGGCTGGTGGCGGCGTTCTTCGGCTGGGTCAGCGCGGCGCCGTTCTGGCTCGCGCAGGGCGTCGGCACGACGGAGAAGGTCACGGTCGTGCGGTGCGACGACCGCTGCGAGGGGCGCGTCGGCGAGCGGACCGTGCGGCTGGTCGACGTCGAGGCATCCGATCGGACGCCGGGGACCACTGTCGAAGCCCGGATGCTCGACGACGACGGCGTCGCGTACGCGAGTTCGCCGGCCGGCCTGCACCTGCGTTGGGTGCTCGGGTTCGTGCTCGTCGTCGCGTGCGGTGTCGGGGTCGGGATCGCGACCGGCGTGCCGCGTCTGCGTCGAGAGGGGACCCACCGGGTCGCGACGCTCTGGGCCCTCTCGCTCGGCGGCCCCGGCCTGCTCGCGCTGATCCCCGTCGTCGGCGCCCTGTTCTGACCGGGCTTCACCACCACGGCACACGCACCGGTGACGACCACCAGGCGAGCGCGATCTGCAGGGTCGCGGCGGCTACGAGCAACGCGGTCACGACCCGGTTCTCCGGGCGGCGAACCGTGATCACGGCGGTGTACGCCAGCAGGACGTACGCCAGCCCCGGCGAGTACCCTGCCCCGAGCCAGGCCGCGAACAGCAGTGCGATCACCGGCGCGAGGTAGGCCACCAGCGACGTCGGCCGCCGCCACGCCGCGAGCCCGGCTCCGAGCACGTAGAGCGGGACGTGCCCGACCGCGCCCAGCACGGTGCGGGCCGCGGCGTCGAAGCCCTCCAGCACACCGCCGCGGAACGTGAACGCCGGCGTCGGGACCGCCCCGGTGAAGCGCCACTGGACGAACACCCAGGCCGCGGTCACGAACCCGATCGGGAACAGCACCACCGCGAGCGTCGCGGTCGCCGAGCCCCGCTCGGACCGGTAGCGGGCCCCGGCGATCGACGGTGCGGCCACGGCCAGCGCCACCGCGAACACCAGCGCGGTCGCGGAGAACCCCGCGGCCAGCGCGACCGAGAGCCCGGCCACGAAGCCGCCCTCGGTGTCCTTGTCGATGACGAACCGGGTGAATCCGTCGATCGCCAGCGCGAACAGCGCGGTGATCGCGATCGACGGCAGCGCCTCGGACGCGAGGTAGGCCGCCACCGGCGCGGCCACCAGCGACGCCAACAGCGCCACCGCGACGACGAGCGGCACCCGGCGCAGCACCAGCCGCTCGGCGAGCACGTGCAGCAGCACGCCGGCGAACAGCGCCGCCACGCCGCTGAGCGCGAGCTCGCCGCCGGGCAGCACACCGGCCAGGAACGTCGGAACCGGCGGGTAGGCGTGGTTCAGACCGCCGAGCGCGGCACCACCGTCGACGACCGCCTCGGCCTGCCGCTCCAGCCGGGTGTGGACACCGCTCCGGTAGCCGTAGGTGTCGGCCCAGGTGGCGAGCAGGAAGAGCGGGGCGGCGAAGCTCAGCCGCACCAACCAGCGCGACGCCGGGTCAGCCGGCCACCGGTTGCTTCTCCAGCCCGGGAACGCCGACGCCCGCACCTCCGGGAGCGACAGTGCTGAGGCCATGGAGCGTCTTCTCCCAGTAGTGGGGCTTGGTGATCAGCTGCCAGACGGCCTTGTACGAGGCGATCGAGTGGAACAGCCAGTAGACGGGGTTGATCAGCGCCCAGAGCACCAGCGCGTAGCGGCCACGCTTGAACGCGCCCATCATCGACACGTAGATCATCAGCCCGTTGCCGAGCAGCAGGTTGACCAGGCTGATCCAGAGCACCCAGCCGGGGAACAGGCCGGCCAGCGCGGTCGGGCTCAGGAACATCGAGGCCAGGAACAGCGCGTAGAGCGGCGGCGTGGCGAGGAACGTCGCCGGGGTCCCGCCGATCAGCAGCAGGAACGCGCTCACCTGACGGAGGCCGGCGTGGCGTACGAGCGCTCGCGGGCGTCGCGCGTGGACCAGGAGCGTCTGCAGGTACCCCTTGATCCACCGGGAGCGCTGCCGGATCCAGTTGCCCTCGGCCCGGTTGGCCTCCTCGTAGGTCGTGCTGTTGACGACGCCGACGGTCTTGCCGAGCGCGGCGGCGCGGATGCCCAGGTCGGCGTCCTCGGTGACGTTGAACGGGTCCCAGCCGCCGAGTTCGCGCAGTGCGTCGACCCGGAAGTGGTTCGACGTCCCGCCGAGCGGGATCGGCAGCCGGAGGCGCTCCAGGCCGGGGAGCATGTAGTCGAACCAGAACGAGTACTCGAGGGTGAACATCCTGGTCAGCCAGTTCTCCTCGGCGTTCCAGTAGTTCAGCGCGGCCTGCACGCACACCAGGTCGTCGCCGCCGCGCCGGAACGCGATCAGCGCCTTCTTGAGCTGGTCGGGGTCGGGGCGGTCCTCGGCGTCGTAGATCACCAGGTAGTCGCCGCGGGCGAGGTAGAGGCCGACGTTGCAGGCTTTGGGCTTGGTCTTCGGGAGGTCGTCGGGCACCACGACGAACGTGAACGTGGCCGGGGGGTCGGCGGCGCGGGCCGCGTCGATCGTCTCGGCGTCGTCGGCTTCGAGCAGCAGCAGCACTTCGAGCCGTTCCTTGGGCCAGTCCAGATCCCCGAGGTTCGTCAGCAGGTCCTTGACGACGTTCGCTTCGCGGTAGACCGGCACGAGCACGGTGTACATCGGCAGGTTCTCGTCGGAGAGCGCCCGGACGTCCTCGTCGGAGACGGTCTCGAAGCGTTCGTGGCGCGCGCCGACCATGCAGACCGCGAACTTGAACGCGACGCCGGCCAGCAGCACGAGCGAGAGGCCGGCCATGACCGCCGCCACGGTCGCGCCGGGCGCGGCGACCGCGGCCCCGGCCACCAGCGCCAGGAACGCGGCCCCGAGCACTTTCTGGGCCGGGAACAGCACCGTGCGCGCGGACTGGGCGGCGTCGCGGCGCCAGAGCCCAAGGGACGCCTGGTCGGCGATGATCTCCTCGTAACCGCGGTGGAGGCCCTGGATCAGGTCCCACTCGGTGGTGATGCCGAGGTGGACCGGTTCGCCGAGGGCCTTCTCGATGCGGTTCTTGACCGCCGGTGTCGGCCGCTCGACGGTGGCGACCACCGGGATGCCGTCGGGGTCGCGGCGGGTGGGGATCCAGCCTTCGTCGGCGAGTTGCTCCGGGGTGACGCGGCCGAGCAGCGTCGGGTCGAGGGAACTGCCGGCCACGTCGACGAAGGGCGCGTCCCAGCGGTCGGCCAGCAGCCGGTAGAGCACCTGGCGACGCACCAGCCCGGCGGCGACCAGGATCGCGCCCAGCCGGGAGCCGGTGCGTCGCTGGGTGGTCAGCGCCCAGTCGAGCTGCTCCGGCGTGAGATGGCCGGCACCGACGAGCAGTTCCCCTATCGGCGTTTCCTGCACATTTAGTGCATATCACGCTTCGCGGCTTGAACCGCATCGTAAACGACGCTCCGGGAGACCCCGACCGCGGTGGCGACCGCGCGCATCGCCTCCTTGCGCGGCACCCCGCCCGCCTCGGCGAGCGCGACCCGCCGGGCCAGCTCGGCGGCGTCGGGCGCGTCGTCGGCGCTCGGCGGCGGCGCTCCCCCGACGACCACCGTGATCTCGCCCAGCAGACCTTTGTCGGCCCAGGTCGCGAGCTCGCCGAGGGTGCCGCGACGGACCTCCTCGTGCGTCTTCGTGAGCTCCCGGCACACCGCGGCCGGGCGGTCGACGCCGAACGCGGCGGCCGCGTCCTCGAGCGACTTCCCGATCCGCCGCGGCGACTCGAAGAACACGAGCGTGCGCGGCTCGTTCGCCAGCGCGGCGTAGGCGCTCCGGCGTTTGCCCGGTTCCCGCGGCAGGAAGCCCTCGAAGCAGAACCGGGCGCTCGGCAGCCCCGACAGGGCCAACGCCGTGGTGACCGCCGAGGGCCCCGGCAACACGCTCACCGGGACGTCGGCGGCGATGGCCGCGGCGACCAGGCGGTAGCCCGGGTCCGAGACGCTGGGCATGCCGCCGTCGGTGACCAGCAGGACGGTGGCCCCGGCGGCCGCCCGGTCCCGGAGGCCGTCGGTCTGCCGCTCTTCGGTGACGTCGTCGTAGCGGACGATCTGACCCACCGGCGACACCCCGAGGTCGGCGGCGAGCCGCCGGGCCCGGCGGGTGTCCTCGGCCGCGATGACGTCGGCGGTGGCCAGCGCGTTGCGCAGCCGGTCGGTGGCGTCCCCGACGTTGCCGAGCGGCACCCCGGCCAGGATCACCCTTCCCTCACTACTCACCGGACCAGTATCCCGGGCACCGCTCAGGCCGCGGAGACGGGCGCGTCCCAGTCGATGTGGTACCGGTGCATCCAGTCGGTCTTCATCATTCGCGACGCCATCGGCAGGAACAGCGGCATCATCGCGTCACGCAGGACCCGCCCGACCGGCCCGGCCACCTTCATCGAGCTCGACCGCGCCCCGGCTTTCACGATCCGCTCCACCCGCGGCCGCCGGATCCCCACGTAGGTGGCGAGCGCGTCCGACCGGTCCGGCACGTCACGCAGGGACTTGGCCAGCACGACCGCGTCCTCGATCGCCAGCGACGCCCCCTGGCCCGACGAGGGTGAGGTGGCGTGCGCGGCGTCCCCAACCAGCACCATCCGGTCGCGGTGCCAGTTCGGTACGGCCGGCAGGTCGTAGGTGGCCCAGCCGCTCATCGGGTTCGTACTCGCGTCGATCAGGGCCACGGCCGGTGTCGCGTCGTCGGCATAAAGCTCGAGCAGACGTTGACGCCACGTGTCGCCCGCGTTCATCCCGGCGAGCTCGGCCGCCGACGGCGGAGTCGGGTGGGGCGGGTTGGCGAACCACCAGACCTCACCGTTCGGCGCCGGCACGTAGCCGAAGAACGCGCGCTTGCCGAAGACCATCGTGAACGTCCCCGGCTCGGCGTCGACGTGCACACCGCGCGCGTATCCCCCGGTGTTCAGCACCGGGACGTACCGCGGCGCCGGGGCGTCCCGGTCGATCAGGCGCCGGGTCGGCGAGTGCAGCCCGTCCGCGCCGACGAGCAGGTCGCCACCCGCGTCGGTGCCGTCCGCGAACCGCGCACGCACGCCGTTCGCGCTCGACTCGACGTCGGCCAGTGCTTTTCCGTAGTGGATCGGGATACCGCGGCGGACCACCTCGTCGCGCAGCGCCCGGTACAGGTCGGCGCGGCGGATCGTACGGCTGGCGTCGCCGTTGGACATCGAGCCGAGCACCCGGCCGGTGCCGCTGCGCATCACCATCCGGGGCGTCGGGAACGCGGTGGCCTCCACTTCCGCACCGGCCCCGAGCACGTCGAGGGCGTCCATGCCGTTCCCGGCGAACGTGAGGAAGAGCCCCACGTCGTCGGCGACGCCGGGATGACGCTCGTAGATCTCCGCGTCGATGCCGGCCCGATGCATCGCGATCGCGGTCGCGCTCCCGGCCACGCCGCCACCGATGACCACCACACGCATGTCCGCCTCCATTTATTTCGTTCGGCCGAACTAAGTAAAAGTTAGGATGGCAGACATGTCAACGGAGCGGGAGGCTCTCGTACGAGAGCTCGACAGCGGCGGACGGGCGCTGGCCACCGCCGCCGTGCTCTTCCACTCAGCCGTGGCGGCGCTCTCCGGGCTGACCGCCTCGGACCAGCGCGCGCTCGACCTGATCGAGCGCTTCGGCCCCCTCACCGCCGGTGAACTGGCCGAACGGTCAGGGCTGGCGCCGGCGTCGGTGACCGGCCTGCTGGCCCGGCTCGAGCGCAAAGGGCTGGCCCGGCGGGTGCCCAACCCGAACGATCGGCGCAGCGTGCTGGTGGAGCTGGTGTACGAGGGGATGACGGTGATGGGGCCGCACTTCCTGGACCTGGGGCGTCAACTGCACCAGCTGTACGAGTCGTTCGACGACGCGCAGCTCGCGACGATCGCGCGGTTCCTCCGCGAGGCGGCCCAGATCCAGCAGGACGCCGCGTCCCGGATCCCGGGCCCGGAGAGCTAGCGGAGCTCGCGCACCCGGCGGGTGGCTCCGCGGACGACGATCCGGTCGTCGGCACGCACCCGCCGGCCACGCAGCCCGATCGTGGCCGCCAACCCGGCGCCCAGAACCGCCAGGTACGCCGCCCAGCCGTACGAGGCGAACGTCCACACGTCGAGCGACGCCAACGTGATGATGCTGCTGGTCGCGAGGCACGCGTACTGGACCCAGTTCTCGCTCTCCGGGTTCGTGAACGACTTGCGGAACGTCGGGATGGCCGCCAGCGCGTCGGCCACGATCGCGAAAACCAGGGCGTAGCGCGCGTCGGCGAACACCGCCCAGCAGACGACACCGAGCACGGCACAGAGACCGCACCCGACGTCGAAGCGTGACGTCTTCCAGTGGGCGGTGCGGCTGCGGACCGACACCAGCAGCGTCAGCGTCGGGCTGACCCCGGCCACCAGCGTGACGAAAGCCGGCAGGCGCACGCCCTCGCTCAGTTGCGCGAGGAACGCGACGTAGGGCACCACGGCCCACAGCGACCAGGTGACGAGGTGCGGCCGCACCCGACCCCGGAGCGCTTTACGCACATAGATACCGGCACCGAGGAAATTGAACAGCAGCGCCAAGAACACGAAGTGCGGATCAATCATCGGCCCTCACCCGGATATCGGCTCTCCGAGCGACCAGAGGTACTCGAAATCCGCCACTCGCTTGCGGATCTGTCCGATGTCCAGGACCAGTTTGGTGTTGAGGATGGACGGCAACGCGAAGGACCGCTGGCTCGCCGACACCACCGTCTCGTAGCTGACGCCACCGTCGAAAAGAATGAAGTCACGCAGGTCCATGAGCGACTGGTTGATCCGGTTGTGTTCGAGCACCCGCACGTCGATACCGGCCGCGACCTGCATCGCGCAGATATCGCGGAAGTCGGAGTCCGCGTCGAAATCGGGTTTGTCGAAAATGAAGATCCGGCGCACGATGACGCCCCGCTCGTGGACGGCGTCGCTCTGCGCCTTGAGGTAACGGCGGCCGAGCGGCGTCTGCCAGAAGCCGTCGCTGAAGCTCTCCCCGCCCGCGTCGACGGTGGCGAAGCTGGTGGCGTCGATACGCGACCGGGTGCAATCGGTCAGCCCGATCAGCCAGTCGCGATCTTCGCCCTCGTAGGTGGCCTCACCCGCGGCCAACGCCTTGAGGAACGACGAGGTGCGGCCGATCTCGCTCTGCGCGAAGTCGTAGACGACGCTGGGCTGGGTGGGCTTGATCAGGATCGCGTGCCGCACCATCTGGGTCACCGCGTCGGAGCGTGCCGCGGTCTCCTCGAGCAGGCCGAACAACCGGGAGGCCTCGTTGATCTGCGCGAAGGCACCCTGCACCACCCCTTCGACGCGGTTCTCGTGAGCGGCCTGCCGTAATTCGAGCCCGCGGAGCCGGCCGTCGATCTCCATCAGGAACTGGACGACGAGCACCACACCGCCCAGGAACACCGACAGCGTGAGCGCGGTCAACGCGGCGTCGTTGCTCGACTTGGTGTCGGCCAGCGCGGTCACCCCGTAGGTGGCGGCTCCGATCGCGAGCGAGACGACGATCCGGCGGGCGATCCGGACGTGGGACGCACCTGAACTCTCGACGGTGTCGCGGCTCATGCGTTCTCCGGCAGCGCGACGGAGCCCAGCAGGCCGATCGTGGACAGCGCCAGCTGGTCGCGGACGCGGGCGACGAGGCTCTCCCACTGCCGGCTCAGACCGGCGGCCTCGTCGAGGCCGCGCCAGAGCTCCTTGCCCTCGGCGTCGAGCCGCGCGGCCGGCATCCAGTGGTGCAGGAGATGAACGATCACCGGCCGGAGCTTCCGCACGGTGGCCGGCCCTCCCCCGGTCTCCAGCCCGCTCCGGTCGACCGCCTCCACCAGCGCGGTGAGCAGCCAGTCGTGCAACGCGAGGTCGGCCGCGAACTCGGCCACGACGCGGGGACGCAGGTCGCCGGTCAGCCGGAGGAGCCGCAGGTCGTCCGACTCCAGCGAGTAGGTGAGCCGCGCCGGCTCCGGGCTGCGCGCGTGGACCCACCGCAACCGGGCGCGGCCGGTGCGGCGGACCGCAGCGGCACCGGACAGCTGCGGAGACATCTGCACGGTGTCGAGCAGCCGGTCACTGATCGCCCCGAGATTCGGACCGGCTTTGTCGGCGGCCGCCCATCCGTCCGCCAAGTGGTCCCAGACCGGTTCGCTGCCGATCGTCTCGACCTGCCCTGGTCTGGACAGGTAATACGACCACGGCATCCGTCGATTGTTCTCTCCGTGGACGATCGACGTCATCGTCACGGCCTGGGCGATTTGGCCACCGGTGATCGCGGCGAACGAGGCGGCGGTGCCCACGGCACGGTGACGCGCGCCGCCACCGACCCGGCAATCCAAACCGTCGTAAAGGTCCGGCGAGATCGCGTACGACGTCGGCCGGGTGGAGGTACGGATGTCGTCACCGAGGCGGAACGAAAGAATTCGCTTGGCCGACGCGTTCGACACCGAAGCCGAATGCCACAGGAGTTCTGTGTGTACCTCGCCGAACATCAACACGTCCGCCCCCGGTCCGAGATCAGGCCGGCTCACGGATCACCGGCAATACTCCCATCCAGAAAGTAGTTGATACGCCGCACGATTTCGGGCGGAAGGACGAATCCCTCACCCTCACTACGCTCTGCTATCTGCGTCAGCACCGCATCGTCCACACTCACCTGCTCGAGAATCACGCGCACCGCGTGTTCGACGGAGAGGAAGCGACCGGACAGCACGGAGAACGTCTGGTAAGCGCTGAAAGCCTGCGCTTTCTGGTTCAGTTGAATGACTGCGGGGAGTTCGTCCCAATCGCGGACCGAGTTCACCTCCACCGCTCGCGGTTGCGCCACAGGAGAGCCGTGGAAGCGCAGCATTCCCAATCGCATCAGCTGCCAGACCGCGGCGAGAAAGGGGCACGACCACGTACGGTTGCCGTCTTTTTCGCTCCACAGTTCGACGTCGACAAATATCGAATGCCGACGGGCCGAGTTCTCCTCCGGCGGCCCCCAGCGCGGCACCCGGCCCATCGCCTCACCCCCGACCGGCGACCGGCGGCCGTTGCTCAACCAGCCGGTCTGCGTCACCGGCGGCCGGGAGCCGTCGGTGTCGGCGGACGGCTCGGGAACCAGCCGCCGCTCCACGAGCGACGCCAGGTCGACGCCGTCGGCCAACGCGCACCCGGCCTCCCGGGCCAGGTAGTCGATCCGCAGGCCGGCCGAAGCCGCCGCCCGCTCCAACGCGGGAATGACGACGGCGGGCGACTCGAACTCGGTGAAGTAGTCGTCGATGAGGTAGCACGTGCTCATCCGCAGCCGGCTGCCGTTCGGCGGCGCGTACAGCAGCTTCGCCGCCTCCACCTGCGGCGCGACCCGGGCGAAGTGCCGGGCCAGCCCTGGGCCCGCCGGGTCGAAGTCCTCGCGGTAGAGGTGCCCCAGTTCGACGGAGAGGTGCGCGAGCGGCACCGACTTCACTTTCCGACGCGCGGTCGCTTCCCCGTACGAGGCTTCGACCGTACTCACAGGCCCTCCCAGCTCTCCTTGTCCGCCAACCGGTCCGCGAGCTCCTCGAACGCGTCCACCGTCGCCCGGTTGGCGACCTGCCTGGCGAAGACGTCGTCGTCGAGGATCAGCTGTTCACGCCACTGCAGGACGGGGTCGAGCGGGATGCTGCCGAGCGTGTTGGTCCGGCCGAGTTTGTGCCGGCCGGCCAGTTCCTGGAGCTCCCGGTTGCAGTTGCGCAGCCAGGCGACCTGCTCCGGACGCAGACCGGCCAGCTGGGGTGAGTCGGGGTCGACGACCGCCGTGCGGACGAACCGGACGACGTCGCCGAGCCGGCCGTCGGCGTCACCGGCACCGTTGGCCAGCAGGCCGTGCTCACCGAACACCAGGCCGGACGCGGCGATGATGTGCTGCCTGGTCCAGCGATGGAACACCAGCCAGCGGCTCTCGGCCGCGGCCAGCTCGGGGGTGCCCACGGCGCGCAGGACGAGCTCGGTGGCGTAGGACCGGCCGGCGCTCAGGTCGACCAGACAGTAGTCGAACTGCTCGTTCAACTTGCGGAAGAGCCGCGCGCAGCGCTCGACGTCGTTCGGCCGGCGCGAGAACTCGCCGCCCCCGCTGTCACCGGGCAGCAGGACGAGCCGGCCGGCGCCACGCGGCCGCTCGCGCAGCTCGTCCCGGTCGGTCGTCGTCCACACGTCGCGGCGTGTGGGGTCGGTGATCGATCCGCCCAGGTAGGAGTGCGTGCCGCCCTGGGTGGTGCCCCGGGCGACCTCGTTGATCGTGAACATCGCGCCGGCGGTCGGCGAGCCGAAATCGAAGTCGACGTAACAGACGTCCGCGCCACGCAGCGCCTGTCGGTAGGCGAGGTTGCTCAACGTCACGGAGCGCCCGGTGCCGCCTTTGTCGGAGGTCGCGAACACGATCACGGCGCCTCACTCCATCGCGCTCTGCTGGGCGGCGGCCAGCTGGTCCAGACGACGCAGCACCTCCGACGCCAGCGCGTCAGCGGTGCCGGGCTTCTCGGTCAGCACCCGCTGCGCCCTCCGCAGATGGGCCCGGAGCTCCTGCATGCTCCCGCGGATCGACGGCCCCGCCTCCAGCGAGCCGGCGAAGATCTCCCGGTCGAACAGCTGCTCGGCCTCGGCGATGCGGTCCCGGGCGATCTCGTACAGCCGTTGGCTGCGCGCGGGCGGCGCGAGCACCAGATCGGCGAGCATCACGAGACATTCCATGACCCGCTCGGTGTGGTACCAGGATGGCAGCTCGAACTCGTTCCCGACTCCGAAGATCGCCGCCGGCTGGTCCCAGAGCGCGCCGGTGCCGCCGTCGTCCATGCGCCTGCTGTTCAAGTGGTCCCACACCTGGTCGGCGAGGGTGGTGAGCTGGCTGCGCAGCTCCGGGCTGCGGGCCTGCAGCGCGAGCGTCACGACCCGCTTGAGGAGCATGACCGAGAAGTCCGACACCACCCACGTCAGACGCGGGTTGGCGTCGCCCTCGCTGCCGCCCAGCCGCAACGGGACGCCGGGCGTGTGCAGCTGCAGCGCGATGTCGTTGGCGAGGGCCCGCCGGGTCACCCGCCCCCGGCTGCTCAGCTCCTCGAGCACCGAGAGCACACGGCGCAGATCGGTGTCGGGTGCGTTCCGCTTCGAGAGGTCGTGCGTGACCAGCGACGTGACCAACAGGCTGAAGTAGTCGGACTCCTCGCCGTCGCTGGTGCGCCAGGGCAGTTCCTCCAGCGGCCAGCGGTCGCCGCTCCCGCCGTCGGCGCTGGCCTCCGAACTGGCGACCGTCGCCCAGTACGACCGCGTCAGGTCGTAGCGGAGCTGGAGCGCCGCGGCGAGCCGCTGCTGCTCCTCGTTGAGCAGGCGCAGCACGCGGGTGCGTTCGGTCGTCAGGTCGACGATGCCGGCCAGCGCGATCGTCGTGAAGTAGAGCAGCGGCCGACGCTCGGCCAGACCGCTGCCCTGGACGCCGACCGGTTCGGTGGTGTCGATGGTGGGAGCGCCGCGCAGCGTGCCCCACGTCCAGCCGCACTCGAACAGGAGGTTCGAGTTCTCCAGCTCGACCTGGCCGGACCCGATGGACAGGTCGCGCAGCCCCGCGCGCACTTCCTGCAGACGGTCCTGCAGATCGGAGACGACCCGGTCGTCGGACTGCCCGCGCCGCCGGACCGTGGTGATCAGCGTCCGCCAGGGCAGCGTGTTCTCGCCGAACGCGTTGACCGTGAAGCTCCGGAGCAGGCCGACCATCGCCGCGCTCAGCCGGATGCTGGCCAGCTTCTCCAACTCGTCGACCTGCGTGCGCAGGTCGGCACGGGTCACCCGGCTCCGGAAGACGCGGACGAAACCGAGCGTGGCCAGGGTGAGCGTGATCGACATCGAGTACGAGTCGACGACGTGGAGTTTGCTCTGCTCGTCGGCGACCTTTTCATCCGGATCCTCGGTGCGGAAATAGGATCCACCGGAGAAATCGGGCGCGCCGTCCTCGTCGGTGTAGGTGCGCATGTAATCGATCAGGACGCGAATGAGTTTGCGCGGGATCTCGATACTGTCACCCATAGCGCGAAGGGCCGCGAGTACGTCCGGATGGGTGTCGTCGGGGCGATCCAGCTGGAAACCGTCGACCAGAGAGGCCGGGTGCATGAGACAAAGCAACTGTTCCGCATCGGAAATCGAATTGCGTCCGTCCCGGCCGCCCCATTCCCAATCATCACCCAAGCGGGCAACCGCCCGCCAGATGTCCAGCATTTGCTGCCTGGGCTGCATTCTCACTGGAGCATCGCCGCCCTTCCCGTCATCAGCCGACCGTCCGAACGCGATGGTTTCACGCTACTACAAAGAACTGCCGTCGCGGACCGGGAAGCTATTCGGACTTCCGTGGAAACAGATCACTCTGGGGCGAACGTGAATCACCGGCACGTGCGGCGATCGGGCATCCGGTCGTAAGCAGGTTTGAGCGCGGCGAATGATGGATATGTCGCCTATAGACAGCAGTGACTCGAACGGCACTTGGGTCCCGGCGCCGCCCGCTCGGGCGACACGGGCTGCCGGTCCACGTCGACGGCCCCACGGACACCAAGTTTCCAGGTTGTTTCCGTGCGCAGAGGCCACTCATTCCATTCGTCCACAGACCGTTCGACCGGTTACATACGCGTCGTCGGCGTGGTGGTAACGTCGTGCGCCTCTATCGAGATCGAGAAGGAAACTTCGACGTGATCGCGTCTACGCAGGCGATGCAAGCGACCAATAGCGCCGCAACTGACGAGTATTCGGTCTCACCGTACTCGTCCGCGGACCTCGAGGCGGTACACGCTCTCGCTACGGCGGTCACTGGTTCGGACTCTTATCCGAAGTTCCTCATCGCCCAGCTCGCGGACATTCTCGGTCCGGGCTTCCTGGTCGCCCGCGACGCCGACGCCCGGGTCGTCGGGTACGCGGTGGCCACCCCGCACGCGCAGATCACCGATCGCGGCGTGGTGCTCGCGCTCGTCGTCGACACCGAGCACGCCGACGTCCAGCGCGAACTGGTCGGCGCCGCGGCTGGCTACCTGCGTGGCCAGGGCTGCAAAGACATCGTGTTCGCGCCCACCACGGCGCCCGAGCCGTCCGGCGATCCGGACGACTCCCCCGCTCCGGCCGACGCGTACCGGGTCCGGCAGTTCACCCCGGCCGACCTCGACGACGTCTACCGGGTCGAGCTGTCGGCGTTCGGCAGCGATCCGTACCCGCGTCTGTTCTTCCTGCAGCTCGCCGAGGTTCTCGGCACCGGCTTCCTGGTCGCCGAGAGCGGTACGGGCAGCGAGCGCCGGGTGGTCGGCTACCTGCTCGGCGTCCTCGACCGGGTCGCCGACGGCCGCGGCTGGGTGATGTCGGTGGCGGTGCACGCGCTTCACCGCGGCCGCCACGTCGGCTGGCAGTTGATGGAAGAGGCCGAGCGCTACTTCCGGGAGGTCGGCCGCAAAGAGGTGCAGCTGACCGTCGACCCCGACAACGAAGTGGCGGTCGAGCTGTACCAGCACCGCGATTACGAGACCGTTTACTGCCACGCCGACC
Organism: Cryptosporangium japonicum; assembly: GCF_039524755.1. Lineage (NCBI taxonomy): Bacteria > Bacillati > Actinomycetota > Actinomycetes > Cryptosporangiales > Cryptosporangiaceae > Cryptosporangium > Cryptosporangium japonicum. Next base: position 284,316 of record NZ_BAAAGX010000018.1, on the reverse strand, counting down.
TGCACGGAATGAAATTGTCGCGGCTGGTCATGCGGCTCCGGCTCCCGGTGCGCTGAAAACGCCGTTTAGTTCGGCGTCTCCAGGCCTCGGGCCAGCCGGGAGGTCAGCTGCGCCAGCGTCGCGACCTCCTCGTCGGTGAGCATCGAGAACCAGTCCGCCACCGCCGCGTGGTCGTCGGGATTCCGGCCCGCCCAGTACGCGTCGTTCTTCTCCGTGGTCGCCAGCCGGCGGCGGCGCCGGTCGGCCGGGTCGGGCTCGCTGACCAACCAGCCCTTGCGCTCGAGCGAGGCGACCAGCTGCGCGGTGTTCTGGTGCGTCGTGGCGAGCGCCGCGGCCGCCTCGCCGAGCGTCGGGTGGCCGAGCACGCTCACCACGGTCAGCAGCGCTGCCTGTTGCGTGGTCACGCCGTCCGGCCGTAGCCGGGCGTCCATCAGGTAGCGGAGCCGCTGCGCGGCCAGCAGGACCATCCGGAACGCCACCACCGGCGGCGGCAGGGGCTGTTGCTCGTCAGTCATAGGCAATATATTACCTAATGCTGACCGAGAGGAGCGGGCCGATGATCTGCCTGCTGCCGCACTGCGGCTACCTGTCCGAGACCTCACGCATGCTCGAGCTGCGCCAGGCCCTGGCGGCCCGCGGCGCGCCGGTGCGGGTCGCGACCCACGGCGGAACCTACGAGCACCTGCTCGATCCCGGTTACGACGTGATCGGTCCGCCGATGGACGCCGAGCGGGCCGCCGCGTTCGTCCGCGACGGCGTCGGCCTCGGCTCCCCCGACCAGAGCATGTACTCCGACCAGGAACTGCACGCGTACGTCCGCGCCGAAGTGGACTACTTCCGCCGGCACGACGTGACTACGGTCGTCACCGGGTTCACGTTGACCGCGCTGCTCTCCAGCCGGGTGGCCGGGGTGCGGCTGGTGACCGAGCACGCGGGCAGTTTCGTCCCGCCGATGTTCGAGCACGGCCTGGTGCCGCCACCACTCGAACGGCTCACCCGCTGGCAGCGGGCCATGCCCGCCGCCGTGGTGCGGCGGCGGTACGGGCGCACCGTGCCGGGCCTGCCGTACTACTGCGCCGGGTTCAACCGGGTCGCCGCCGAGTTGGACGTGCCCGGCGTCCCCGGGCTGGCCGCGCTGCTGCTCGGCGACCTGACGCTCGTCCCCGAGGTACCCGAGGTGCTCGGGCTGCCGGCCGCGGCGGTCGACGAATGGGTGCCGGGGGCGTCGTACCGTCCGGAGACGCGCCTGCGGTGCACCGGGCCGCTGTTCGCCCGGCTCGACCGGCCGGTGCCGGACGAGGTGCAACGCTTCCTCGACGCCCCCGGGCCGCTGGTGTACGTCGCGATCACGTCCAGCGGGGTGGAACTGGTGCGCAGCGTGCTGGAGGCGCTCGCTCCGCTCCCGGTGAAGGTTCTCGTCGCCGCCACGGTGCACGCGCGGGCCGCGCTGGCCGACGTCACCGGTGCGGCGAAGTTCCTGGTGGCCGGCGTACTGCCGAGCCACCGGATCATGCCCAGGGCCGCGCTGGCCGTCACCGCGGGCGGGCAGGGCAGCGTGCAGACCGCGCTGGCGTGCGGAACGCCGCTGCTGGGCATTCCGTTGCAGCCCGAGCAGTTGCTGAACGTGGAGTTGGCCGAGCGGGTGGGGGCGGCGCGGAGCGTGCCGAGCGGGCAGTTGACGGTGCCCCGGGTACGTAGCGCGGCGCTGCGGATGCTCGGTGATCCCGCGTACCGCCGGTCCGCCGAACGGATCCGAGACCTGTATGCCGACGTCGACGGCCCCGCGCTGGCGGCCGAAGCGATCGTGGGCGCGGGCTCGGCGGCCTCCGTACCGGGCGGCGGTGAGCGTGCGTAGCCGGGTGGCGGCCGCCGGGAGCGGGATGTTCTTCGCCCTCGCGCCCGGGACCGTCGCCGGGGTGGTGCCGTGGGCACTGACCGGCTGGGAGGCCGGCGCCGCCCCGCTGCCGTCACGGGTCGCCGGCGCTCTCCTCGTCGCCGCCGGCGCGGCCGTGCTGCTGCACGCGTTCGCCCGGTTCGTCGGCGAGGGACTCGGCACCCCCGCACCGGTCGCGCCCACCACCCACCTGGTCGTCGGCGGCCTGTACCGCTACGTACGCAACCCGATGTACCTCGCGGTCGTGACCACGATCCTCGGCCAGGCGCTCGTCCTCGGCCGCCCGATCCTGTTCCCCTACGCCGCGCTGATCGCGGCGACGACGGCGACGTTCGTCCGCCTCTACGAGGAGCCGACGCTGCGCGCCCGGTTCGGCGCCGAGTACGACGCCTACCGCGAGGCCGTCCCGGGCTGGTGGCCGAGATTTCGATAGTGCCGGTCCGGGCTGCTCCCGGGTGGACGCCGCCGTGTTCCCGGGCTCCGGCGCGAGGAGGTCGCGCTGCTCGCGGGCGACCCAGGTCAGCTGCTCGCGATGCGGACCAGCAGCTCCTCCAGCAGGAGGCGCTCGCCGGGGGTGAGATTGCCCGGCACGTCGTGGTCGGGTGCGCCGAGGGCGGCGGTGAGCGCCACGGCGCCCGCCCGTAGGTCACCGGCCGCCGCGCTCGGTTCGGTGCCGACGATGCGGCCGAGTACGGCGTCGCGAAGGACCGTCGGGTCGAAGGCGGCCCGAGCGGCGGGCGGAAGGGAGAGCGTGTGCAGGACGGCGCCCATCCCGGCCGCGTGGATCGTCGACACCGCCTGTTCGACCGGCACGAGGAGCAGCCCGGCCTGCGCCACCTTGACCACGAGCCCGCGCAGGATGGACAGGGCCGCGGCGGCCGGCGAGTTCTCCCGATCGTCGCGCTCACCGCGGTAGCCGAAGATGTGGACGTAGACGGCGGGGTTCTCGATGCCGAAGCCGACGTGCAGCTCCCAGCCCGTGCGCAGGGCGCCGACCGGGTCGTCGTCGTCGCCCAGGCTGCGTTTCCGCTCGAGGTACTCGGCGAGGGTCTGTTCGGCCACGACGTCGAGAAGGCCCTGCATGTCGCCGAAGGCGCGGTAGATGGCCGCCGGCTGCACACCGGCCGCCGCACTGACGGCTCGAGTGGACACGGCATCACGCCCGCCCGCGGTCAGCAGCTCGACCGCGGCTCGGCGGATGCGTTCACGGGTGAGGTCTCGCGGCGGCATACCTCACGGTAGCACCGCCCGGCATCAGTGATGTCGAAAAAATCGCTGATGCCGATTCTCTGGACATCACTGTTGCCATCGCCGCGATCCGTGTGCTTACATCGGTGATGTCAGCATGAACGACATCGCCGATGTCGTCGCCAACCGGAAGGAGTCATCATGACCGAGAACCTGCGCGTAGCGGTGGTGACCGGCGGGTCCCGGGGCATCGGCCAGGTGGTGGCCGAGAGGCTGGCCGCCGACGGCCTCGCGGTCGCGATCGTGTACGCGAGCAACAAGGAAGCGGCCGACGCCACGGTGGCGGCAATCACCGGGAACGGCGGCCGCGCGCTGGCCCGCTCGGCCGACATCGGTGACGAGGCGGCGATGTCCGCCGTGTTCGACGACGTCGAAGCGGAGTTCGGCGGCATCGACGTGGTGGTCAACTCGGCCGGCATCATGCATCTGCAGCCGGTGGCCGAACTCGACCTGGCCGCGCTCGACCGGATGCACCGCACCAACATCCGCGGCGCTTTCGTGGTCAACCAGCAGGCCGCCCGCCGCGTCCGCACCGGTGGAGCGATCATCAACTTCTCCACCTCCGTGAAGAAGCTGGCCCTGCCCACCTACGCCGCCTACGCCGCGTCCAAGGGCGCCATCGACGCGCTGGTGCCCGTGCTGGCCAAGGAACTCCGCGGCCGGGACGTCACCGTCAACGCGGTCGCGCCCGGCCCCACCGCCACCGACCTCTTCCTCGAAGGCAAGGACGAGGCCACCGTCACCGCGATGGCCAACATGAACCCGATGCAGCGGCTGGGCACCCCCGCCGACATCGCCGAGGTGGTCTCCTTCCTGGCCGGCCCCGGCCGGTGGGTCAACGGCCAGACCGTCTACGTCAACGGCGGCATGGTCTGACGGCCGGTTGACGTGGGTGGGGTCGGGCACCAGCCCGGTCGTCCCGCCGTTCCTGAGCCCGTACACCGCGGCCGAGGCGGCTCCGCGACGTGGGGCGCCGGTCCGATGCCGCCGGGCAACTGCGTGCGGCGTACGAGACGTTGTCGCGCGGCGGGGTCCGGAAGTACCCGGGGTTTCTCGACGAGTAGCCGGAAACGGAGAAAGGCCAGCTTCTCTCTCGAGAAACTGGCCTTCAACCTGGTAAGGCTTGGTGGAGATGAGGGGATTCGAACCCCTGACCCCCTCGATGCGAACGAGGTGCGCTACCGGGCTGCGCTACATCCCCAAGCCGGTGACAACCTTACCAGGACACGCGGCCCGCTCACGCATCCGCCCCCGCGCCCCGGAGTCAGCCGTTGACGACCTTCGGCAGGGCCGCACCCGCGGCGCGGGCCTGGCGCCGGGCGGCCGGGGTCGCACCGGCGGCGTCGCGGGTGCGGGCGGCCGGCCGCGACACCGGCCGCACCGCCCACGAACCGTCCGCGGCCAGGTACACCTCACGCCCAGCGGCGGCCAGCACCCGCACGACGTCACGGGCCGGGCGCTCCCGCTCGGCCCGCGGCAGCGACAGCCAGCCCGCGGCCTGGTGGACCGCTTCCGGGCCGAGCCACGCCTCCCGGTCGGCACCGGCGGGCACCTGACGCAGCGCCCGCCGGACGAACGCCTCGGCGCGGTGCTGGCGGGCCCGGGCGATGAGCACCCGGGCCTGCCGCTCCTGCGCTTCACGCTGCTGGCGCTGGGTGGCGACCGCACGCAGCCGCCCGAGCAGCCCGACCGCGACGACCGCCGACACGACCGCGCCGATCCAGAACGCCGGGCCGACGAACACCCCGGTGACGGCCTGGCCGACGACGAGCAGCGCCAGGATCAGCACGAGCCGACGCCGACGGGCACGCTGGAGTTCCGCGGCCCGACGCACGGCCGCGGCCGACACGACGGCCGGAGCGGTGCGTGACGCCGGAACGACGCTCACCGGCCGCGTGGCCGGCGCCGAAACCGGCACCGCGCTGACCGGAACCGCGCTGACCGGCACGGCGCTCGTGGGGCGGTCGACGTTCGCCGGGCGGCGGACCCGTACCCGGGCCCGGGTGGCGCCGCTCTCCTGGAGAGCCTCACGCACCAGCGAAGCCCGGACCGCCGTCAGGTCACGACCGTCGGCCGAGACGCCCTGCGCCGTCTTCACCGCGGCCGGCACCACGAGCGACGTCGGCGGGCGCACCGGCCCGCCGGACGGCACGGTGCGGCGCCGACGTTCCCGGGGGAGCACACGCATCGACGAAGCACGAAGCTCCGCCTGACCTCGCAGCGCGGTGTCGTAGCGGTGGGCCAGGGCCGGCATCAGGATCAGCACCCCAGCGGCAACGACCAACGCAAGCAGGACAGACGACGGCATAGACCCTCCCTCCCCCGGTTCCGGGTGAATTACACGTTCGTAGTTCGAGGCTACGAGGGGTAGTCCAGGACATTGCGGAACTCAATGGGCGTGTCTACTTCCTGACCCCGGACGGATCAGCTCCACGCCCCCCACCGAACCGCTCAAAAGAGGAGGAGACCATCGTGAATTCAGCTGCTCGGTCGGGACATTTGTCCCTCCCGTCCGGGCAGCCAGGGCAGACCCACCTGCCCCGTCAGCCCGTCGTCGACGAGCCCGCCCGCACCGTGCGCCACCGTGCCAGCAACCCGGCCGGCGCCACGTCCTCGACGGTCAACGCGTACCCGACATGGTCGCGCCAGCCGCCGTCGATGTGCAGATAGCGTGGGTGGAAGCCTTCCTGACGGAAGCCCAATTTCTCGACGACACGCCGACTGGACGTGTTCTCCGGCCGGATGTTGACCTCGATGCGGTGCAGCGCGGCGTGCGCGAACGAGAAGTCCACCGCCATCGCCAGCGCGGTCGGGATGACGCCGCGGCCGGCCACCCGGCTGTCGACCCAGTAACCCGCGTACGCCGAGCAGAACGCGCCGCGCACGATGTTGCCGAGCGTCAACTGTCCGACGAACTCGTCCTCGTACGTGACGACGAACGGCATGATCTGCCCCAGCCGCACCCCGCGGCGCAGTGAGCGGTACAGCTCGTAGTAGTCACTCGTGCGGTGCCGATCGGCCCACGGACGCATCGAGGTGGGCTCCCAGCGGGCCAGCCACTCCTCGTTCGCCAATCTGACCTCGGACCAGGCGCGGGCATCACGAATCCGGTGGGGGCGGAGGCCGACCGGGCCCTCCGCCAGGGTGGCCGGCCAGCCGGGCAGTGCGGTCATCGGCGTCCTCGCGGCGGTAACTGGTGCCGGAAGCTTAGACACCTCCGGCGCCAACGCGCACGGGCGGTCAACGGATCCGTCGGTCCGATTTCACTCCGGAACGCCGTCCAGGAGAAAAGCCGGCACCTCGGTGCCGGTCGCGACGTCGGCCGCCGCCTCCGGAACCGCCAGCAACGCGTTCGCCGACGCGTACCCGGTGAGAAATGCCTCACCCCCGGCGAACGGCGACGCCAGGTACGCACCCTCCGCCGACCGGACGACCCGGGCCGGGCGGAACTCACGCACCCCCGGCATCGACCGGATCGGTGACGCCAACTCGGCCAGCATCGCCGGGCGGAAGAGCGACGAGGCACCCGCCAACCGACGCAGCACCGGACGCAACACGAGCTCGAAGCCGAGCAGTGCGCCCGCGGGGTCCCCCGGCAGGCACAGCACCGGCATCCGCGACGGCCCCACCCGTCCGTAGCCCACGACGAGCGACGGCTCCAGCGGCAGCGTCTCGAAGTGGACGACGTCGTCGAGCCCGAACAACCGGCGCAGGACGTCGGTGTGTCCGGCGCCGGTGCCCCCGGTCGTGACGAGCAGGTCCGCCCGGTGCGCGTGGTCCTCCACGAGTCGGCGGAGCGCCTCGTCCTCGTCGGGCACGATCCCGACCCGGTGTGCGTGCGCGCCGGCTTCGCGGGCCGCCGCGGCCACGCCGAGCGAGTCGACGTCCACGACCCGGCCGGGCACCGAACCGGAGAAGCCCGGCCGCGACGAATCGACCAGTTCGTCACCGGTGGCGGCGACCAGCACCCGCGGCGGCGGTGACACCAGGACCGACTCCACCCCGGCCGAGGCCAGCAGCGCGATCGTCGCCGCGGTGACCCGCGAGCGCGCCGGGGCCAGCACCGCGCCGGCCGCGACCGTGCTGCCGCGCCGCCGGATGCCGTCACCCGGCTGCGGGATGCGCCCGATCCGGACCCGGGCCAGGCCGCCGTCGGTGACCTCGCCGGGCACGACCGCGTCGGCACCGACCGGCAACGGCGTTCCGACCGTGACGGTGTAACTGGCACCGGCCGACACCGTGGCCGGCTCCCAGGACGCCGCGGTGAGGTCCCCGATGACCGCCAGCCGGACGTCGCCGTGGTGTGTGGACGGATCACCGGACCACTGCGCGTCGCCCAGGGTGTCGTGGGCGCGGACGGCGTAGCCGTCGACCGCGGCGACGTCGTACGCCGGGACCGGTCCCGGCGCGACGACGTCCTCGGCCAGCAGGACACCGAGCGATTCCAGCAGCGCCATCGGCAACGGCCGCAGCGGCTGGAGATCGGCCAGCGCCGTGTCCAGGAAACGCTGGGTCCCCATCCCCAGCAGATCCGTGCTCATCCCCCCCGAGATGCTCACGCCAGAGACGTCTTCACGTAGTCGGTGAGCCACTCGCGGAACTCCGAGCCGAGCTCCTCGTGGTCGACGCCGAGCAGCACGGTGGCCTTCAGGTAGTCGATCTTCGCGCCGGTGTCGTACCGGCGGCCCTTGAACACGACGCCGTGCACCGGCGTGCCGGCCTTCAGCAGGTCGGCCATCGCGTCGGTGAGCTGGATCTCGCCGCCGGCGCCCGGCTTCGTGTTGCGGATCGCCTCGAAGATCTCGGCCGGCAGCACGTAGCGGCCGATGATCGCCAGGTTGCTGGGCGCCTCGTCCGGATCGGGCTTCTCGACCATGTCGGTGACGCGCACGATGTCGCCGAGGTGCCCCTCGCCGGTGCGCCCGGTGTTCTCCACCGCGACGATGCCGTAGCGCTTGATGTGCTCACGCGGCACCTCGAGCAGGGCCAGCACGATGCCGCCGTGCTCCTCCTGGACGTCGAGCATCGTGGGCAGGATCGGGTCGCGCGCGTCGATCAGGTCGTCGCCGAGCATCACCGCGAACGGCTCGTCGCCGACGTGCGACGCGGCGCAGAGCACGGCGTGGCCGAGGCCCTTGGGCTCACCCTGGCGGCACGTGTTGATCGAGGCGATCTCGGACGACCGGCGGACCGCGTTGAGCTCGGCCGTCTTTCCCTTCTCCTCGAGCGACTTCTCCAGATCGGGGCGCCGGTCGAAGTGGTCGACCATCGCGCTCTTGCCGCGACCGGTGACGAGCAGGACGTCGTCGAGACCGGCGGCGGCCGACTCCTCGACGATGTACTCCAGTGCCGGTTTGTCGACGACCGGCAGCAGCTCCTTCGGGACGGCCTTGGTGGCCGGTAGGAAACGGGTTCCCAGCCCGGCGGCCGGAATGACGGCCTTGCGCGTGGTACGGGGCTTTGCGGCGGAAGTCTCGACCATGTCGGGAGACTAGCCAACAAACCTGGGCGCGTCTCCGTCGGCCGCAGGTGTCGCCGGCTGCGCGCGGAGGACGCGGCTCACCGTGCGTAGCGCCCGGTGCGGGCGGATCGGGTCGGTGGCCCGGTGCAGCAGCGCGTTCTCCAGGGCGACCGCCACCTGGCCGGCGAACGAGCGGACGGTGAGCAGGTCCCCGTCGTCGAAGTCGTCCCCGCCGAGCCGGTCGTAGAGCGCCAGCACGCCGAGCAGGCGCCCCTCCGGGATCGCCGGCGGGTGCGGCGGACCGACGATCGGCACCGCGATGAACGTCCGGCAGTTCTCCCTCCCGTGGCGGGCCTCACCGGTGGCCGCGACGCCCCCGAGCAGCCCCTCCCCGATCGTCACCCGGACGGTGTGCGGCCGCCCGAGCGACCGTCGCCCGACGAGCTCGGACTCCTCGGCCAGCAGCACGACGCCGCTCTCGGCCGCGGTCGTCGCCACCACGCTCTCCAGCACGACGTCGAGGATCCGGTCGACGTCGTTCGTGCTCGACATCGTGTCGCCGAGCAGCGCGAGCGTCCCGCGCAGCTGGTCGCGCCCGGCCGTGAGCGCCGCGACGTAGGCCTGCAGGCTGCGCGTCATCCGGTTGAAGGTCGCGGCCAGCTGCCCGACCTCGTCCAGCACCCGCACCGGGGCACGGGCCGCCAGATCACCCTCGGCGACCAGCTGCGCCGCGGCCGCGACCTCCGCGAGCGGCGTCGTCAGCGCCTTGGCCAGCAGGTTGGCCGCGAACAGGGCCGCGCCGGCGGCGGTCAGCACCACCACGGACAGCGCACCGTAGAGCGCGGTCGCGTCCGGCGCCGGGGTCCGCAGCACCGTCCGCACGGGCCGGCCGGGCACCGGTTCGAGCACCCGCATCCGGAGGGTGGTCGACCGCACGTCGGTTTCCGTGTTCTTCTCGACGCCGGGCCGGGCGCCGGTCACGGCGGTGACCTCGACGCCGGGCACCGAGACGAGCGCGTCGAGGTCGGCCGCGGTGACCGTGAACGCGGCCCGGGCCCGACCGGCGGGCGAGCCGTCGGCGCGGTGGAGACCGACCTCGGCGGCGATCACCGCACGCGCGCCGTTGCCCGGCGGCGTCCCGTGCGTGCAGTCGCCCCACCGGGTGACCGGCACCGACACGTCACCGGCGACGCCGAGCGCGGTGCCGGCGGTGTTCTCGATCCGCGCCGACTCGGCCAGGCCGCGGGTCACCAGGAAGCTCGTCGCGGCCGCCGGTCGTTCGCCCCGCGCGGTTGCGGCCGCCAGCCCTTCCGCGGCCGACCGGGCACGCTGGCAGACCGTGTTCACCGCCGTGCTGACGACGGTCGCGGCGGCGCCCAGCCGCTCGGTGGCGCGTTCCTCGGCCAGCCGGGTCGCGGTGATCCCGACCGCCAGCGCGCCGAGCAGCAGCGGCCCCAGCACCACCGACAGCAGGACCGCGGCGAGCCGCCTGCGTAGGGTCATGGATACCTCCCGAACGAGGAGAAGGAGCATCGATGAGCGCGCCTGCTCGCGGGGCGAAAGCGGAGCTGCGTACGCGCTGCCGAGCGGCACGCACGCGACGCCTGGCCGACCTCCCTCCGGCGCGGATGGCGGCCGAGAGCCGCCGCCTGGTGGCGCATCTCCTCGCGGGTCTCAACGAGCGCGGGGTGTGGTCGGTCGCGGCGTACGCGCCGATCGGCGCCGAACCGGGGGTGGTACCGGGTCCGCCGCTCCTGTCCGGCGCGCCCCGGGTGGGGCTGCCCGACGCGTTACGGGAGGCCGGCATCGGGGTGCTGCTCCCGCTGGTCCGGGAGGACCGCGACCTCGACTGGGCCTGGTACGAGAACCACGAGTCGCTGGTCCGCGGGCCGCTGGGCCTGTGGGAGCCCGATCCGGCGACGGCGCTCGGCGTCGACGCGGTGCGGTCGGTCGACCTCGTCGTGGTGCCCGCGCTGGCCGTGGGCCGGGACGGGTCGCGTCTCGGCCGCGGCGCCGGCTACTACGACCGCACACTGCCCCGGGTGACGCCGGACACCCCGCTCGTCGCGCTCGTGTACGACGACGAGGTGTTCGACTCGGTGCCCACCGAGGAGCACGACCGACGGGTCACCGACGTGATCACCCCGAACGGCGGCTGGGTGCGATTGGGCCGTGATTAACCCGGTGTGAGCAGATCGACAATCCTGACCCGCTGGCGCGAAGACGCGGAATACCGCACACTTAGCACTCGTTCGATCTGAGTGCCAATGAGGTTCCATCGGAGGAGGCGGCCGTGCCGACCTACCAATACAAGTGCACGGCCTGCGGCCACCGACTCGACGCGGTTCAGTCGTTCTCCGACGCTCCGCTGAGCGTGTGCCCGGAGTGCCAGGGCGAGCTGCGGAAGCTGTTCTCGTCCGTGGGTGTGGTGTTCAAGGGGTCGGGCTTCTACCGCACCGACTCGCGGTCGGGTTCGACCAGCTCGGAGCCGGCGAAGAGCAGCTCGTCCTCGGACTCGTCGTCGTCTTCCTCGACGAAGTCGGACAGCTCCTCCTCGTCGTCGAGCTCGTCCTCGAGTTCGTCGTCGTCCAGCTCGACGTCTTCGGGCAGCAGCAGCAGTTCCTCGTCGAAGGCCGCGGTCTAGTTCTCTGCGGTTACCAGCCGGTCCCTAGCAGGTGGGGGCCGGCTGGTCGCGTTGTGCACCGGGGTGCGTGTCGTCCACAGGGTGTTCGGTGGGGCGTGGTTCGGGCCGTGCCGCCGGTCTAGCGTCGGCGCGGGAGGTGCGATGCGGCGGGCGGAGCGGTTGGACGCACCCCGGGTCTGGCTGCCGCGCGGCGGCCGGCGCGGGTGGGTACGTGCGGCGTGCGTGGTCACGCTGGTGGTGGCCGCAGGCGCGATCCTGCTGCTCCCGTACGCCGACGTCGGACAAGGCGGTATTTCGGCGGAGCCGGAGGCCGGACGGTCGGCGGGGCCTGGGGCTGACCGCTCGGCCGGCCCGGGGCCTGAGCGCTCGGCGGAACCCGGTGCTGAGGGCTCGGCGGGGCCGGGTGGCGCGAGCGCGGTGGCGGGTGGGGGTGGGCCGGCCGCGCGTGAGGCGGGTGCGCCTGGGTCGGGCTCGCTGCCGGCGTGCCGTTCGGGCGAGTTCGCCCCTCCGCGCGGGGCCGTCGGCTTCCCGCTGCGGCTACCGGATCCAGCCGTCCTCGCGGTGCTGCACGCCGGGCAACACGTCGACGTCCTCGTGCCCTCCGGCGGCGCCACCGCGGCCGTCGTCGCCGCCGACCTGCCCGTACTCTGCGGCGATGGCACGTCCGGCGAACCCGACGGCGTCCTCTACCTGGCGGCGTCGGCGGCGCAGGCCACCGCCCTGGCGGCGATCGGCCCGGGCGCCCGACCCTCCGTTACAGTGCGGTCGCCTCGATGATGCTTCGACCGGCCGTCGGCGAGGCATAGAGCAACCGGCCCCTCCGTACGAGAGCAAGAGGACACTGCGCGATGTTCAAGGGATTCCGCGACTTCATCCGCCGCGGCAACGTGGTCGACCTGGCCGTCGGTGTGGTGATCGGTGCCGCGTTCACCGGGCTGGTCACGCAGTTCGGCAACTCGTTCCTGAAGCCGCTGATTCAGCTGATCACCGGCGGCAAGAAGGTCGGCGGCACGTTCGAGATCAACAAGGTGATATTCGACTACGGCGCGTTCATCACCGCGCTGATCGTTTTCGCCCTCACCGCCGCGGCGCTGTACTTCATCGTGGTGGCCCCGATGAACCGGCTCAACGAGCTGCGCCGCCGTGGCCAGGAGCCCGAGCCCGAGGCCCCGAGCGAGGAGATCGTGCTCCTCACCGAGATCCGGGACGCGCTCCGCGAGAACGGCGGCGGCCGCCGCTTCTGAGCCGCCGGCGAACCGCTCACTCCCAGTGGGGTGGGCGGTTTTCTATGAGCTCCAGATCGCGAAGTCGGCTCGACGCCGCCGCACGCCAGTCGGTGCTGTCCGTGTCGTCGGCGGTCTGATCGGGAAGTACGACGATGTCGGTGTCGTCGATCATCGGGACCTCACGCTCGTCGTCCCACGCCATGCTCGTCAGTCTCCTTCTCCGGCACGACTCACCCCTGCGGAACCACCCTACGCGGCCCGCGACACCCCTGAATCCCGTCAGGGAGTCAGTTTCTGGACATACCGCGCCCCGCGCCGGATCTCCTCCCGGTCCCATCTCATCGGCGTTGTCCGACCGTTCCGCCAGAGTTCAACCTGATCGGTGTAGTGATCGGAGAACGCGTGCCCGGACTGCCCGGTGAGGTTCACCCAGCGTGACCGGTCGAGGTCGGCCAGGTCGACGACCATCCGCATCGACGGCACCCAGGACACCTCGTACCCCTCGGCCGGTGTCCACCCGGTCGCGTCGACGATGCTGCTCCCGCCACCCACCGGGTACGGACCCCGGTTGAACAGCGCCTCGATCACCCCGATACCGGACGTGCCGAACGACTGGTTGCGGATCGTCAGCGTGTGCAGGTCGCCCCAGCGCCAGGCGGAGACGTCGTCGCCGAGGCGTGCGGTGAGTTCGTCGGCGGCGTCGGTGAGGGCCTCGCGGAGCACGTCGTCGCGCTGCTCGACCGCGCTCGTGCCCTTGGCGTCCCACCAGGGCGAGTCGGGGTCCTGGACGAGTTCGCTCACCACCAGGAACCATCGGCCGCCGCCGTCCGGCGTCAGGTCGTCCGGCAGTTCGTCAAACGTGCGCAGCAACAGGTGTCGCCAGACCGCGTTGAAGTAGGCCGCGCCGGCCGAGCTCTCCGTCTGGTGCAGATCCCACCGGTTCAGCAGGTCCCGGGCGGGTCGGGCCGACGCGGGTACGTTCCCCACTTTGGTGAGCACCGGCACCAGGGCGGCGGCGGCCGCGCTCCACGAGTCCATCTGGATCGCGGTCATGTCGTCGGCGTCGAGCGGGCCGGCGGCGGACCGGGCCTGGATCAGCGCGTCGATGCGGGCGCTGCGGTACCCGGTGTCCCAGTCGTAGCCGAGCACCGGGCCGGCGCCTTCACGGACCGGGGCCTGGTTCGCGGTGACGATGTACCCGGCGGGCGGGTTGTACGTGTAGGGCAGCTGCTCGAACGGGACCGTGCCGACCCAGTCGTAGCTGGGGTTCCAACCCGGCGCCGGGAAGAGGCCGTCGCCGCTGCCGCGGATCGGGATCGTTCCCGGCGCCTGGTAGCCGATGTTGCCGTCGACGTCGGCGTAGACCATGTTCTGCGCGGGAACCGCGAAGAGCTTCGCGGCGGCGCGGAACTCGTCGAAGTTGGCGACCCGGTTCAGCGCGAACAGCGCGTCGGCGGTGCGGCCCGGCTGGAGCGCGGTCCAGCTCAGCGCCACCGCGTAGGCCGGGTTGGCGGTCTGCGGCTCCTGGGTGGGCACACCCTGGGCGTCGACACCGGGTTCGGCACCGATCGCGCGCAGGTCGGCGTCCTGATCGGACAGCAGCGGGCCGTGCACGGTGCTGCGGACGGTGAGCGAGACGTCGTCACCGCCGGCGACCTTGATCCGCTCGGTGCGGGTCACCAGCGGCACCTGTTCGCCGTCGCGCTCGTAGGTGTCGCCCCGGACGCGCTCCAGGAACAGGTCGGTGACGTCGGGGCCGAGGTTGGTGAAGCCCCAGGCGACCCGGGCGTTGTGGCCGATGACGACGCCGGGCACACCGGAGAAGCTGAACCCGGAGACGTCGAACGGGCAGGCGGCGCCGACCGTGGTGCAGTGCAGGCCGACCTGGTACCAGACCGACGGCATCGCCGGGCCGAGGTGCGGGTCGTTGGCCAGCAGCGGCTTGCCGGTGGCGGTCTTGCTCCCGCCGACGACCCAGGAGTTCGACCCGATGCCGTCGCCGGTGCCGAGCAGCTGGGGCAGGCGCCCGAGGCCGGCGCCGAGCGTGTCGAGCCGTCCGCCCAGGCCGCGGAGCACGGCACGGACCGTGGCCTCGTCGCCGGTCTCCGGTGAGCCGCCACCGCCGCCGGCCGTGCGACGGGTGGCCGGCGCGTCCTTCCGCTCCTGCGGCACGACGGCCTTCGGTTGGAACGTGCCGTCCACGACCGCACCGGACGTCACGATCGGCGGGTTCGACTGATACGGGTACTCGGGGTAGAGCTCGTTGATCTGCTCCCAGTCGAGGCCAGCGGCGAGCAGCTGTGCGCGCTCGAGCTCGTCGCCCATGTTGCTGCGCAGGTCCCAGGCCATCGCCTTGAGCCAGGAGAGGCTGTCGACCGGCGTCCAGCGCTCGATCTCGTACCCCGAGTTCTGCAGCCCCAGCACCGCGTACTCCAGGCTGGCCGAGCGGCCGGAGTGCTCGCCGATCCACGCGTTGACGCCGTCGGCGTAGGCCTGCAGCCAGCGCCTGCTCTCGGGCGAGAGCAGCGGCAGCTCCTGCTCGGCGACGCGACGCCAGCCCATCGTCCGGATGTACTTGTCGGTGGCGACCTGGGAGGGGCCGAAGAGCTCGGCGAGCCGCCCGGCCGTGACGTGCCGCCGGAAATCCATCTCCCAGAACCGGTCGACCGCGTGCAGGTAGCCCTCCGCGCGGAACAGGTCGTCGGCGTTCCGCGCGTAGACCTGCGGGATGCCCTGGGCGTCCCGGTAGACCTGAACGTCGGCGTCGAGGCCGGGCACCCGCACGGTGCCGGTGTAATCGGGCAGCGACGCGCGGATCGTGAAGTACACCGCTCCCCCGGCGGCACTGGCCCCGACGACCAGGACGACGAGGAGAGAAAGGCCGATCCGGCGCAGAACCCTAGCGACGTTCACAGACGGCGACCCTAAGGCCTGCGGGGTCAGGATTGACCGCTACCGGCCGACGCTGTGGAAAAGCCCGGTCGCGGATGACCACGAGTCGTCCGATACCCACCGGGCCGGTGGACAACCGCGGACGGTTCGCCGTCCGTGGTTAGCCTGGACGTACTGGATCCTCAGCGCCGACAGCGTCGCCGGCGCGCGCCGCCGGAGCACCTCCGGGGCGCTCGCGGAGAGGGGTTGGCCCATGCTTGACGCCGATCGACTGGCCCGAGCTCGTCGCACCCGCCTGAACGCCGATCGCCGCCGCCGCGGCGAGCGCGTCTGGCCCGAGTCTTTCGCCGACCGTCTCACCAGCCCGCTGCCCGGGCCGCGGGAGCAGTTCCAGCTGTTCCGTCGCGGCCGCCCCCGGGTCGACCGCGCCGACGCCGTCCACATCCCGATCGACCGGTCCGGGTTCGTCCGGGCCGCCAACCAGGACCAGGTCGTCGTCACCTGGGTCGGGCACGCGTCGTTCGTGGTGCAGATCGGCGGCCTCACCGTCCTCACCGACCCGATCTGGTCGGACGCCATGCCGGGGGTCAGCCGCCGCGTGACGCCACCGGGGGTGGCCTGGTCCGAGCTGCCACCGATCGACGCGGTGGTGATCAGCCACAACCACTACGACCACCTCGACGCCCCCACGATCCGTCGGCTCCCGCGCGACACCCCGGTCCTCGTTCCGGCCGCCCTCGGCGAGTGGTTCACCCGGCGGGGCTTCACCGAGGTCACCGAGTTCGACTGGTGGGAGTCGACGGTGCTGGCCGGCGTCACGTTCGGCTTCGTGCCCGCGCACCACTGGAGCCGGCGCTCGCTCACCGACACGTGCAAGACGCTCTGGGGCGGGTGGGTGCTCACCGACGACGCCGGCCGGCGGATCTACTTCGCCGGCGACACCGGCTACGGCACCTGGTTCACCGAGATCGGCCAGCGGTACCCGGGCATCGATCTGGCGATGCTGCCGATCGGCGCGTACCACCCACGCTGGTTCATGCAGCCGGTGCACATGGATCCGGAGGAGGCCGTGCGCGCCTGCGGTGATCTGGGCGCGACGCGGATGGCGACGATGCACTGGGGCACGTTCGTGCTCACTGGTGAGCCGCTCACCGAGCCACGCGAGAAGGCCCAGCAGGCCTGGGCCGCGGCCGAGCGTCCCCGTGAGCACCTCTGGGATCTGGCCGTCGGCGAGTCCCGGGAACTCCCCCGCTGACCCACCGTGCGGCGCCTCCGTGGTGAGGCGCCGCGCGCGGCGGTCAGGCCCGGTCGGTCGCGCCCGGCGTGCTCTCGGCGCCGCCCAGCTGCACGTAGCCCTCGAGGTGGATGCGGAGCATCCGGCGCCCCTGCTGGAGCACCTCCTCATCACCCTCCGGCGAGCGGCTGAACGCGAACTTGATCAGCGCGTCCGCCACCTTCGTGGTCGTCAGCAGCGCGAGCCGCAGCGCCGAGGTGTCGCGCACCCCGAACCGGGCGTGCAGCAGGCTCGCGATCCGGCTCGCGACGACCGAGTCGTTGTCCTGCGTCGGGTCGAGCAGGTGGGTGTCGACGATGTCGCCGAACCGCACCGCGCGGAACCCCGGGTGGTGGCGGCAGAGGTCGACGTAGACGTCGAACGCGACGTCGACGGTGTCCCACCAGTGCTTGAACCGGTCGTCGCCGAGCGCCTCGTCCAGTCGTTCCGCGAACACCGCCAGGTTCCGGGCGGAGAGCGCCTTCACCGCCGCCCGCTTGTCGGCGAAGAACTGGTAGAACGAGCCCGGCGAGACCCGGGCCCGGCGGGCGATCAGGCTGGTCGTCGTCGCCTCGTAACCGCGCTCGGCCACCAGGTCACCGGCCGCGTCGAGGATCCGCTCCACCCGCTGGCGGCTGCGCTGCTGGCTGGGCAACCGACGGAGCGGTTCCGACGCCGCGCTCTCCGCGAGCCACACCTGGGCCACCGACTCGCTCTCCTTGGTCCCATCACGTCCCTGACCGCCCCCGGGCCCCCGTCTTGTCCCGGGCCGAGCCCCCGCGCGGGCTCCGAGTGGCCCTGACGGCTTTCCGGGGATCTGCGACGTCTGTCGGACTGTGGTCACACCCTGAGTATCTACTGAGAAGTCGCTTCGGAGGGGCACAGCCAGACTTAGGCTGTGCACCGGCCCGATCCGGACCCGTGGACGAGCACTGGAGGCGCCGGATGGCACGGCCCGGCAACCCGCCCGGCGAATCGCCTGGTCAGGAGGGTTTTTCGGACCCGCCCGGCGCTCCGGACAACCGGACGACGGTGCCGATCGAGGCGGCCGGACCGGCCCCGGATCGGACGTCTACTCCGATAACACAGCGGCGTGGGCACCCGGCGCGCCACGATTTCGGCACGCCGGAGGAGGCGGAAACCGGAGTCGGTGTCACGTCTCCAGCTCGCCCCGATCACGCTCCGTATACCCTCGGCGAGGCCGCCGAAACGGAACATCCGCGATCCACCACGCCCGAGGCGATCTTCGCGCGGCTCGAGGCCGCCACCGCGCACCTCGAGCCCCCGTTCGCCGTTCTCGACCGCACCGCGTTCCGGGCGAACGCCGTGGCGCTCACCCGGCGCGCCGCCGGAACCCCGATCCGGATCGCCAGCAAGTCGCTGCGCTGCCGCACCGCGCTGATCGAGGCGCTCTCGCTCGACGGCTTCGCCGGGGTGCTGGCGTACGCGTTGCCCGAGGCGCTCTGGCTGGCCGAGGGGGACGGCGCGAGCGCGTTCAGCGACGTCGTCGTCGCCTACCCCACCGCCAACCGCGCCGCGCTGGCCCAGCTCACCCGGTCGGCCCAGCTGGCCGAGCGGGTCACGCTGATGATCGACTCGGTCGACCACCTGGACCTCATCGACCAGCTCGCCCCGCCGGGCCGTCGGCCGGAGATCCAGGTCTGCCTCGACCTCGACGCCTCCCTCCGGCTCGGGCGCCTGCACCTCGGTGTACGCCGGTCTCCGGTGCATACAGCGGCCGACGCGGCGGTGCTCGCGCGGCGGGTCGCGCTACGCAAAGGTTTCCGTATCACCGGGCTGATGTCGTACGAGGCGCAGATCGCCGGGGTCGGCGACAACCCCGGCCGGTTCGCGCGCGCGCTCGCGGTGCGCTGGATGCAGCGTCGCTCCTGGGCCGACCTGCTCGAACGCCGGGCGAAGATGGTCGAAGCCGTGCGGAGCACGCTGGAGCAGGTCAACCGGCCCCCGCTGCGGTTCGTCAACGCGGGTGGCACCGGAAGCGTCGAGAAGACCGCCGCGGACCCGTCGGTGACCGAGGTGGCCGCGGGCTCCGGGCTCTACGGCCCGACGCTGTTCGACACCTACCGTGCGTTCACGCCCCGGCCGGCCGCGATGTTCGCCACCCAGGTGGTGCGCCGGCCGGCCCGCGGCTGGGTGACCGTCGCCGGCGGTGGCTGGGTGGCCTCCGGCGAGCCCGGGCCCGACCGCGTACCCACCCCGGTTTATCCACCGGGTCTGACGTTCTCGCCCACCGAGATGGCCGGCGAGGTGCAGACTCCTCTGCAGGGCGAGGCGACCGCGTACCTCGAGCTCGGCGACCGGGTCTGGTTCCGCCACGCCAAAGCCGGCGAGCTCTGCGAACACGTCGACGTGTTGCACGTGGTCGACGGCGACCGGGTGGTGGACGTCGTTCCCACCTACCGGGGCGAAGGCAAGGCATTCTGAAAATCCCCATGGACTCCCGGAGTTGCCGATGACGGTGTTGTCGCCCGCGACCAACTGGGCGGGCAACGAGCACTGGGCCCCGACCGCGGTGGCTACCCCAGCGAGCGTCGCCGACCTGGCCGCGACCGTCCGCGACGCGCGCGAACGCGGCCTGCGGATCAAGCCGATCGGCGCGGCCCACTCGTTCACACCGATCGCCGCCACCGACGGCGTCCAGCTCAGCCTGGACGCGCTGGGCGGCGTCGTCCGCGGCGACGCGGAGACCGGGCTGGTGACGCTCCGCGGCGGGACGCGTCTGCGTGACATCCCGCGGCTCCTGGCGCCCTACGGGCTGAACATGACGAACCTCGGCGACATCGACGCCCAGTCGATCGCCGGCGCGATCTCCACCGGGACGCACGGCACCGGCGGCCGGTTCGGCGGCCTGTCCACCCAGGTACGCGGTCTGACGCTGGTGCTGGCCGACGGGTCGGTCGTCGACTGCGACGCGTCGACGGACCCGGAGCTGTTCGAGGCCGCCCGGCTCGGCCTGGGCGCGGTCGGCGTGATCGCCGCGGTGACGCTGCAGTGCGAGCCGGCGTTCCTGCTGCACGCGGTGGAGAAGCCGGTGCCGCTCGACGAGATGCTGGCCACCGTGCACGAGCGGGTCGAGGAACACGACCACGTCGAGTTCTTCTGGTTCCCGCACACGTCCGGAACGCTCTACAAACAGAACAACCGCCTCCCCGGCGACGCTCTGCGCAAACCGCTCTCGCGCGGGCGCGCCTGGTGGGACGACGAGTTCCTCTCGAACACCGTCTTCGCCTGGGCGTGCGAGCTCGGCCGGGCCGCTCCGGCGGCGATCCGGCCGATCGCGGCGGTGTCGGCGAAGGCGCTCGGGGCGCGGGAGTACATCGACCGGTCCGCGACCGTGCTGTGCACGCAGCGGCGGGTGCGGTTCCGCGAGTCCGAGTGGTCGATCCCCCGCGCGGCGCTCGGCGAGGCGCTCACCGAGATCCGGCGGCTGATCGAGCGACGCGGGTGGCGGATCTCGTTCCCGGTCGAGGTGCGGATGTCGGCCGCCGACGACCTCTGGCTCTCCACCGCCCACGGGCGCGACTCGGCGTACGTCGCGGTGCACCAGTACCACCGCACACCGCACGAGGAGTACTTTCGGGCCGTGCAGGAGATCATGCTCCCGCTGGAGGGGCGTCCCCACTGGGGAAAACTGCATTATCTGGACGCCGGCGAGCTGAGCGGCCGTTACCCGAGGTTCGGCGACTTCCTGGCCGTGCGCGACCGGGTCGACCCCGACCGCGCGTTCGGCAACGCGCACCTGCGTCAGGTGCTGGGCGACTGAGAAGTTTTGTCGGAGGGTAGTGGTTACATCGATGTAAGTAGCCACGAAGCCTTCGGAGGTGGAGATGCGAGCCGCCAGTAGATTGCACCGTTCGGCCGAGCCTTGCCGTCACTGCCGGGGTGGTCTGGTCGGGGCCGACCAGTGGGACGAGTGGTTCGCGCGGCGCGACGACGCCGAGTCGGCCTGGGCCGCGGAACACGGATCGCTCGACGGGTTCGATCTCGCCGAGCTGCTCGATTCCGCGCCCGACGGCGAGGTCGAGGTCGAGTGCACGAGCTGCGCGGGCACCGGCTTCCAGGCCCGGAGCGCTTCGCGTCGGCGTAGCCACGCCGCGTAACCCGGGCGCTACCCCGACGCATCCACCGAGTGGTCGTTTTTCGCTTGTTTGACCTCGTGTTTTCTTGGCGACCCATGGTGACCGGTTAAGCTGTCGCACGCTCCGACTAACCTGACGCTCGTCCGACCCGGACCAGTCGCACCGCAGCGCCGGACCAGCCGTGACGCCCGGCAGCCGCATCGAACCCCCGCGAGAGGCCATGAACGCCGACCCGACGACCACTCTCCCCGAGGCCGCCCCGCACGCCCGTCACGCCAGCATCAGCGGTGGCGATCCGGCTGACCCGCAGGCGTCGCTGAACGAGCTCGACCACGGGCCGAACACGCTCGACGCGACGATCGTGCTGCCCTGCTACAACGAGGGCCCGCACGTCCTGCTGGAGCTCGAGCGCATCACCAAGGCGATGGACGCCAGCGGCTTCCGTTACGAGCTGCTCGTCATCGACGACAAGTCGACCGACAACACGCTGCAGGTGCTGCAGGAAGCGCTGCCGCGGTTCCCGCGCATGCGGCTGATGCCGTTCCAGCGCAACGGCGGTTCGGGCACCGCGCGCCGCATCGGTAGCGCCGAGGCCTACGGACGCATCGTCGTCTGGACCGACTCGGACATGACGTACCCGAACGAGCGCATCCCCGAGTTCATCCAGTACCTGATCGACCACCCGGAGACCGACCAGGTCGTCGGCGCACGCACCACCGAGCAGGGCACGCACAAGATCCTGCGGGTGCCGGCCAAGTGGGTCATCCGGAAGGTCGCCGAGACGCTCGCCGGCACGAAGATCCCCGACCTCAACTCGGGTCTGCGTGCGTTCCGCCGCGACGTCTCGCTGCCCTACCTGCGGCTGCTGCCCCCCGGCTTCAGCTGCGTGACGACGATCACGCTGTCGTTCCTGAGCAACCAGCACACGGTCGACTACCTGCCGATCGACTACGCGAAGCGCGCCGGCACGTCGAAGTTCCACTTCGTCCGGGACGCGTACCGCTACATCCTGCAGGTCCTGCGGATGGTGATGTACTTCAACCCGATCAAGGTCCTGATGCCGCTGGCGCTGGTCCTGCTCGGTGTCGGCGTCACCAAGGCGATCGTCGACGTGATCGTCTACTTCTTCCGCATCACGACGAACTCGCTGCTGCTGATCGTCACCGGCCTGCTGATCGCGTCGGTCGCGCTGCTCGCCGACCTGATCGTGCGCTCGAGGGCGGATTGACCACGCCTGGTCCGGACGCACCGCGCAGCTCCCGCGCGGTGCTGTTCAACGGCGTGAAAGTCGCGCTGCTGCTGTTGATGCTGGGCTTCGCGGCCTGGTACCTGATCGACAACTGGCCCGAGGTCTCGCGGGCGCTGCGCCAGCTCTCGACGGCGCTGGCGGTCGCGTCGGTCGTGCCCGCCGTGCTGGCGATGGTCTGCGGCATGTTCGTCTGGCGGTCACTGCTCGCCGACCTGGGGTCGCGGTTGCCGGTGCTGGTCGCGGCGCGGATCTTCTTCGTCAGCCAGCTCGGCAAGTACCTGCCGGGTTCGGTGTGGTCGATCGCGACGCAGATCGAGCTCGGGCGGGCGCACAAGGTGCCACGTCGGGTCAGCCTGTCGGTCGGCATCCTGGGCCTGGCGCTCGTCGTCGCCGTCGGGTTCCCGATCGCGGCCGTGCTGCTCCCGCTGGGTGCGCCGGACGTCCTGGGCCGGTACTGGTGGGGCATGCTCGCGGTGCCGTTCGTGCTCGCGGCGCTGCACCCGGCGATCCTCGGCCCGCTCGTCGACCTGGCGTTCAAGATCCTGCGGCGTCCGCCGCTGCCGAAGCGTCCCAGTGGTCGGGGCATCACGATCGCGGCGGCGTGGCAGGCCGGAGTCTGGTTCTTCTTCGGGGTGCACGCCTGGCTGCTGCTGGTCGGGTTCGGTGCGCCGCCGCTGCGCGCGCTGGCGGTCGCGATCGGCGGCTACTCGTTGGCGTACTCGCTGGGCATGCTCGCGATCCCGGTTCCGGCCGGTGCGGGTGTGCGTGACCTCGCGCTGGTGGCCGCCTTCTCCGCGGTCGTGACCGTGGACCAGGCCCTGCTGGTCGCGCTCATTTCGCGGGTGATCCTCGCCGCGGTGGACGTCGGCCTGGCCGGTGGCCAGTACCTGGTCACCGCCCGCAAGGTGGCCCCGCCCACCGACGACCTGCCCGAACCCGCCAACACCCCCGCCTGAGGCGCAAAACGGGGCGCCGTCCAAGCGGACGGCGCCCTCGCGCTGCGCGGCCTGAAAGCGGCCCCAATTCGGCGGGCCCTGGCGCGCTGGAACGGGACCGCTAGGCGGGGCGGCGGCCGACCGCTACCAGCGCGGTGCCGCGGGTGGGCGCCAGGCGCTGGACGAAGATGAACGGGGCGGTGCCGAGCTTCACGACGTTGCCGGCCAAAGACCCCTTCGGCTGCAACTGCCGTCCGGAACTCGCGGTGCGCTCCTCGATGCTCTCCTCCGCGCCCTCGGTGACCGCCTTACCCTGCCGACGGGTCGCGATCCGGTTGCGGGCGCCCTCGAGGATGTAGCCGAGCGGCCAGCCGTACAGACGCACCTGGACGTCGACGAACCCGGCCTCGGTGAGCAGCTCGGTCATCTGCGCGGCCGAGTAACGACGGAAGTGACCGACCGCCTCGTCCCAGGCCCCCATCCGCTCCGGCCCGGCCGGCGTCGACAGCAGGATGTTGCCGCCCGGCTTCACCAGCGGCGCCCACCCGGCGAGTGCTCCCCGGTCGTCCTCGATGTGCTCGAGCACCTCGAACGCGCACACCAGGTCGTAGGTCTCCCCCGCCGGCAACTGCGTGTGGTCACCGTTGATAACCGTGCCGCCGACCGGCGTGATCCGCGAACTGGCCAGCGCGTACGACACCGGGTCGGGCTCGGCGGCGAGATAACGCGGCGTCATCGTGGCCAGCCGGGCACCGAAGCCACCGCCGCCGCACCCCAGCTCGAGGATCGTGGCGGGCTTGAGCCGCTCGACCGTCGGACGCACCACCGACCAACGCAGGTTGGCCCCGGGGGCCAGCGGCGGGGTGACCGCGTCGGCCACGCTCTGAGCAGTCATGAGGTCGCTTTCTCCGTCTCGAGTGTCATCGGGCGGGCGCCGGCTGCCGTACCCGGTCGAGCAGGCCGGCCACGACGCCGACCGCGGTGAAGTGTTCGAGGGCCCGCTCGTGCACCTGCCGACGGTGACGCTGGAGCAGCTCCCGGTCGTCGGCCAGTGTCCGCAGCGCGGCGGCCAGCGCGGACGCGTCACCCGGCGGCACGAACACCGCGGTGTCACCGAGCATCGCCCGCTGCGGCGGGGTGTCCGACGTCAGCACCGCGCAGCCCGCGGCCGCGCCCTGGTACACCTTCGTCGGGACGACGTTCTGCGCCTTAGCGGTGGTGCCGAAGATACCGAGGCTGACGTCGTGCCCGGCCACGAACGCCGGAAGCTCGTCGCCGCGCACCCAGTCGACCCAGGTGACGTTCCGGTTGGCCGCCGCTCGTCGCCGGCAGTCGGCGTGGTCCTGACCCTTGCCGACCATCGTCACCGCGATGCGCGGGTCGTCGGCGAGCTCGGCCAGCGCGTCACCGAGGTAGGCGGTGCCGTGCAGCGGGGTGAACAGGCCGACGAACACCACTCGGAGCTGCTCGTGGGTCGCGGTCTCGGCGCGGTACTGCGCGAACCACGGCTTCGTGGCCCCGACCGGAGTGACGACCGCGCGCGCCTGGACGTCGGCGGGCAGGGCGTCGAGATGTTCGGGCGTGTCGACCAGCACGACGTCGGCGCTGCCGAGGGCCTTGCGGTCGATCCACCGCAGCAGTTTCTGCTTGACCCCACCCGAGCCGGCCAGGCCCCGGTCGGTCGCCGTCCCTGACGCGGAAATCAGGTGATCAAGGACGATCGGCGTCTTCCGGAACAAGAATCGCGCCAGCCGGACGTCGAAGTGCCCCATGTACCCGACGAGCACCGCGTCGACCTGGCCGGCCTTCCGCGCACCGCGGATCAGCCGCGCCCAGCACCGCCCGAGCTGCCAGGCCAGAATCGGCAGCCGCCACGGCTGGCGCAACATCTGCACCCGCCCGGCCGTGTCGAGCGGCAGCGGGTCGTTGACCTCGACGACCTCTTCCCCGGACTCACGCAGCCCGTCGAGAAGCACCGCCACCCGAGGGTGCCGTTGCACGTCGTAAGTGCCGAAAGCCAGCCAGCGCACCGAGCCAGGCTACCGGGCACCCCCACCGTTCCCCGAATCCCGTGCCGCGCACCTTTCCGGGTGCGCTACCGGTCTGGACCCGACCGGCGGCACGGGGCCAATCGACCGTCGGACAGGTCGTCGCATCGACCGCGGCGCATCCGTGCCGCTCGCGCAGTCGGCGCCGTTCCTCGCGAGCCACGAAGGCTGAGCGATAAGGGTCTCAGCTCGTGAGCCGGACGTCGGTCACCGTCTGGGGCGGGGTGATCGAGAGCGTCTGCCCGGGGACGAACGTGACCGACGTCGCGCCCACCAGCCGACCTGCGTGTGAGCCGCTCACCACCCGGTAGACGCCCGGCAACGAACCGGGATTGCTTCCCACCCCGTCGAAGCAGCGGACGCCGACGCTGCTGTACACGCGCACGACCGTCGGGTCGGAACCGCAGGGAACCGGGCGGGCAGCGGCAGGTGCGGCGAACCCGATCGACGCCACCACGCCGGCGGCTGCGAGCGTCGCACTGACAACGGTCTTGCGCATGAGCAACTCCCAGGGCAGCAGCTTCCATTACCAGCGCACCGAGGAGACCAGCTCGGTCGTTCGGAGCGCGAGCAAAACGAACTGCCATGGCAGGGCCCTGCCGCTTCGGACAACGAGTGGTAGAGACCCCCGATTACTCACATGTCCGGACTGGCAGCGTCCTGCCATGGCAACCCCTGCCAACGGCGGCATCGGTGACACGCCGCGTTCCTCCCTGATCTCCTGACGTGGCCAGAACCGAGCACAGCACGGGGAGATTCACATGCGACGCGGACTCGGCATCCTTCTCGCGACCATCGCCCTCGCACTCTTCGGCGCGGTACCGATCACCACTTCATCGATCGACCCGGGCCCGTCGACGACAAACAGCACCGAATGGGGCGACCGCTAGTCCACCGGCGAATTCCGAATACTGGAAGGTGCGAAATGCGAGCGACTTTTCGTTTATTGGTGGCCGTCGGGTTGACCGGCGCGGCGATCGTGATCCCGGGGCAGGCGGCCACGGCCGATCCCTGCGGTGCCAGTAGCTACAAGAGCGGAAGCACGCAGTACGTGGCCTATCGCAACTGCGGGGAGAGCGTCTCGCGTCGAATGCGTGGGGTGATCGACGGCAGCCGGGGCCCCTGCCTGCAGGTTCCGGGCGCCACGTCCGGAGTCCTGCACTCGAAGAACATCGGCTCGGCGTCGCTGCGGCCGTGGGACCTCGTGGGTTGCTGACGCTCGTCCGTGCCCGGGTGTCCCGTCGACGGGACACCCGGGTCGGCGTCAGAAGTCGTCCTTGCGGCGCAGCTTGCGGGGACGGCCGTCCGGGTCGAGCAGGTACTGGTACAGGGGGTCGGCCCAGAATCCGGCCAGCGGTTTGAGCTTCTCCGGGGTGTACGGGCGCAGCCGGCCTTTCGGGCGCGGACCTGATTTCCCGTTCTGGTGCCAGGCGTCGAGCGCGTCGGCCGACTCCTTGAACGCACGGAACGCCGCCTGCGGGTCACTCAGGGCGTCGACCTCGTCTTTCTGCAGTTCCAAGTGTTCGGACGAGAGCAGGAGACGCAGGTCGCGGGCGTAGACGCGGGCGCCGTCGCCGAGCCCGGCCGGGTCCAGCGGTTCGCGCGGGTCGCGTTCCTCGTCGATCACCGCGCAGGAGAGCTCGGAGTCGTACGTCCAGGAGCGGCGGTTGAGGTTGTCGGAGCCGACCACGGCCCAGATGTCGTCGATCACGCAGACCTTGGCGTGGACGTACACCGGGGTGCCGTCGCGGTTCTCCGGGCCGTAGACGGCGACGCGGTCGGGGGCCACGGCGCGGAACTTCTCCAGCGCGCGGTTGCGGCCGAGGTTCTCGCCGGTCGTCGAGAGGCCGCCCTGGTCGGGAAAGGACGGCACGACCGCGATCAGGTGCAGGTCGGGGTTCGAGTTCAGCGCCTCGGCGAAGCACGCGGCGACGTCCTCCGACCAGAGGTACTGGTCCTCGAGGTAGATCAGGCTGCGTGCCCGTTTGAGCGCCTTGAGGTACGCGCGGGCGATGCTGCGCTCGCCGTCGGGCGCGAACGGGTAGCTGTTGCGCCGGCGATGCGGGTACGTGCGCAGGATCTGGACGGCGTGCGTGCCCCGCGGCGACGGGTCGTCCGGCTGTTCGGGCAGCGGGTCGGGCGTGATGTCACGGTGGGTGAGCAGGTCGCGGGCGACGCGCATCGGGTTGTTGGAGAGCGGGCTCGGGTCCTCCCAGCGTTCCCGGAACACCGTGTCGACGTCGCCGACGGCCGGTCCGCGCATCGCGACCTGGACGTCGTGCCAGGGCGGCTGGTCCCCGTAGACGTCGGGCATCGGCTGGGCCTGCGGGTCGCCCCGGTGGTCGGCGTCGTCGCGACGGCTGTGGCCGAGGTCGATGCCACCGACGTAGGCGATGTCGCGGTCGGAGTGGCCCGGATGCCTGATCACGACGAACTTCTGGTGGTGGGAGCCGCCGGTGCGCACCCGCATGTCGAGCAGCACCTCGCCGCCCGCCTCCTCGATCTCGACGCCGAGGTGGCGGTTCTCCTCGGCGCTGAACTGCAGCTTGTCGAGGTGGGAACGCCAGACCAGGCCCTTGACGACGACGCCCCGCCCGGCGGCCGCGGAGAACACGGAGCGGACCGTGCGGTCGGGTTCGGCCAGGAGTTCGTCGGGGTCGCCCCGCCAGTCGGTGAAGAAGAGGATGTCGCCCTGCTGGGCGGCCTCGATCTCGGTCAGCAGGTCAGCGAAGTACGTGGACCCGTGGACGAGCGGCCGCACCTCGTTGCCGGTCGTCCAGGCAGCGCCGTCGGGGTGCCGGGAATCGATCCGGGTCGAGGGGTTGCCGCGCTCGTCCGCGGTGAGGAACCAGTCGTCGAGGGGCATGGTTGCTCATTACCCCCTTCTCCGTGGATCGGCACACGCCCGGTCGGTCACACCGCGATCGGGGCCGGCGTGAGGCGGGTGCGTGTCGTGGCGTCGGCGACCGAGTCGGCGAAGCGGCGGAGCCCGCTGGCGAACCGCACGACGTCGTCGTCGGACCAGTCCTCCAGGCCACGCGAGATCAACTCGACCATCTGCGCCCGATGCACACGCAGCGTCTCGACGCCCGCGTCGGTGATCGCGAGCCGGTGCACGCGACGGTCGGCCGGGTCGGTGGCGCGGGCGACCAGGCCCGCCTCGATCAGCGCCGCGACCTGGCGACTGATGACCGACAGGTCCACCCGCAGCCGCTCGGCCAGGTCGCTGGCACGTTGCTCACCGTCGGTCGCGAGGATGCCGAGCGTCGGGATCGCGCCAGCCGCACCGACGCTGTTCGTCCCGACCGCCGGAACCACCCGGTGGAACTGACGCTTGATCTCGCCGATCGCGGGCAGCTGGTCGAGCAGCTGGGCGCAGGCCTCCTGCGACGCCATAACCGCCTCCTCATTAGTTGCTCTTACCAACCATACTGCGCGAGGCGTTCAAGTGACACTGTGAGCCCGCGCACTTTTGCCGCGAAGCATCACACAAGGGACGCTCAACCGCCCGCAGGCGGTGCTCCGCCGGCGCCGTTCGATCCGTTGTTGCCCCGCGCGAAGAACGAGATCTGTCCGTTGGTCTCCAGCACCGCCATCTTGATGTCGGCGAACCGCTCGAACCCCTCCGGCCGGGCGGCCGCGATCAGGTCGTCGAGGCTCAGGCGTTCCATCCGCATCGTCTCCGGCACCGGTTCGCCGTTCTCGACGACGACGTACGGGACGCCGTGCACGATCGGGCGGCTGCGCCGGTAGCGCCGCTGGATCCAGCCCAGCGCGATCGTCAGCAGCGCGAACACGCTGATCGCGAGGATGCCCGACGTCACCGAGTAGTCCTGCTGCGTGACCGCCTGCTGGATCAGGTCACCCATCGTCACGTAGAGCAGCAGTTCGAACGTGCTCAGCTCGCCCAGCGTGGTCCGGCCGACCGCACGCGTGATCAGCCAGAGGAACAAGAACATCACCAACGCGCGGTAGACGATCTCCATCAGCGGTCCTTCACGGAAGCAGCCACGTGCGGAACCCGACGTGGGTCAGCTGTCGACCAGCGATCAGCAGGCGCACCTGCCCGTCGGCGCCGAGCTGCGCGGACGGCTGGACGTACGCGTCGAAGCTCAGCCGGAAGTCGGTCCCGGACGGCCGGTCGAAAGTCAGATAGACGTACTCGCCGTCCGCGGTCTCGGCGGACGGTTCCGGGTCGAAGCCCTGACTCTCGAACAGTTCGAAGTACGTCGCGGTGACGGCGAGCTCGATGTCGTCGGAGAACCCGTTCGGGTGGTGCACCAGGACCCGCCACGGCGCGTCGAGGCCGGAGCGGGCCACGTGCGCGTACTGCACCGTCAGCGTGTAACCGTTCGCGGTGGCCCGCACCGCGCGTGACCGGACACCGAGCAGCCCGAGCGCTCCGAGCAGCACGACAAAGACCAGAATCGTCACGACGACGCGACGAAAAGCCAGTTTTCGGCGGACGCCTTTCGCGTCGGGGCGGACAGCGTCGGCCAGCAACGAATCGTCCACCCGGCCTCCTACGGGTCTCGCAACACCCGGACCAAAGCACGCAAAGCGGGCACCGCGCTCTCTAGGTGTTCTCTGTACCCCGGCTCCACCCGGCTAAGCGCGGCGTCGAGGTGGGCGCTCCAGGCCTGCTGGAGGCGCTCGAGGTTGCGGTAGGCCTGGTCGGTGAGCGTGAGGCGGGCGATCCGGCGGTCGCTCGGGTCGGCGTCGCGGGTCATCAGGTCACGCGCGACGAGGCTACGGACCGCCGCGCTGACGTTGCTGCTGCGCATGCGTAGTTCACGGGCCACCGTGCTCACGCTGACCCCGGGGTGCCGGCCGACGAAGCGCAGCACGTCGCGCTCGGACTCGGGCAGCGGGACGAGGTTCACTTCCGCGTGCGCGGCCGCTCGGAGCTGGCGCGAGACGTCGTGCAGCAGGCCTGAGAGCAGCGCCACAGGCTCGGGCTCTGTCGACTCCCCGGACATACGTCGATACTAACTTATGTATGAAGTCATAACCTTTTGAAACGAGTGCTGATGCTGACTACCCGGGCGGAGGCGCCGCCGTCGAGAACCGCCGTGCCGGTGGCGGCCGTGCTCGTGCTGGCGCTGCTTTCGGCGATCGCGCCGCTGGCCACCGACATGTACCTGCCGGGCTTCCCGACGATGGCCGACGAACTGAGCACCGACGCCGCGAGCGTGCAGCTCACGCTGACCACGTTCATGGCCGGGCTGGCGATCGGGCAGCTGGTCATCGGCCCGCTCTCCGACCGCTGGGGCCGGCGTCGCCCGCTGCTCGTCGGCGCGGCGGTGTGCGTCCTGGCGTCGGCGTTGTGCGCGGCAGCGCCGAACGTCGGCGCGTTGATCGCCTTCCGGTTCCTGCAGGGGTTCGCCGGCGCCGCCGGCGTCGTGCTCGGCCGGGCCATCGTGGCCGACACCGTGCGTGGCGCGGCCGCGGCCCGGATCTTCTCGGTGCTGATGACGATCGGCGGCATCGCGCCCGTGGTGGCCCCGCTGATCGGCGGGGCACTGCTGGGGCCGGTGGGGTGGCGCGGCGTGTTCGTCGTGCTGACGGTGCTGGCGCTGGTGATGCTGGCCGGCTCGTTCTTCGTGCTGCGTGAGTCCCTGCCGGCCTCCGCGCGCCAGGCCGGCGGCCTGGCGGCGACGTTCCGCGGCGCACGGATCGTCCTGAGCAACCGCCAGTTCCTCGGCTACACGCTGGCGTTCGTCTTCTCGTTCGGCACGCTGTTCGGCTACATCTCGGCGTCACCGTTCGTACTCCAGACGGTGTTCGGCCTCTCGTCCGGCTGGTTCTCGGTGGCGTTCGCGGCGAACGCGCTCGGCCTCACCGGTGGCAGCTTCTTGAACGCCCGGCTGGTGGGCCGGTTCGGCGCGCGGCGTCTGCTGACGTTCGGGCTGGGCTCGATGACGCTGTGGTCTCTTCTCCTGTTCGGGTTGGCGGTCACCGGCGGCCTGCAGCGCTGGTCGGTGCTGACCCTGCTGTGGCTGACGATCCTGTCCCTCGGTTTCGTGATGGGCAACGCGACGTCGCTGGCGATAGCCCAGACCCCGTCCGCAGCCGGCACGGGTTCGGCGGTGATCGGCGCGAGCCAGTTCGCCTTGGCGGCGGTGGTCTCACCGCTGGTCGGCTTGGGAGGTGAAGGCACCGCGGTGCCGATGACCCTGGTGATGGTCGCGTCAGCACTGATCTCCCTGACGGCGTTCGCCACGCTGACCCGGCGCCCGTCACCGGCGATTGAGCGCACGTCATGAGCCGTTGACCGGATACTCGGAACGCCGGCGGCCTCCTTACCGATACGCTTGGGCTGGTTCCGGACGGCGCAGGCCGTGCGGAGCCAGGTGGTCGGCGGCGACGTCGGCCTCGCCCTCGTAGCTCAGGGGATAGAGCACCGCTCTCCTAAAGCGGGTGTCGGCAGTTCGAATCTGCCCGAGGGCACATTGGTTTACCAGGCGTTTCGCTCTTCATCGATTAGCTGTCCGCTGGTCCGTGGAATGAACGGGCTCTAAATCGCTCCATGCCCTCGAATCGCCGTCGTCGGGGAGATCCATCAAGGAACTCCCCTCCGGAAGCTTCCGCGCGGTGGTGTACGCAGGCGTCGATCCGCTGACGAAGAGGTCGCGGTATCTCCGCGCGACATGCCCGACGGACAACGAAGCCAAAGTCGCGCTGACTCGTCTCCAGCACCAGGTCGATGAGCAGCGGCATCCGAAGTCGGCGATCACCGTTCGGCGGACTCTCGAACAGTGGCTGGAGGTCGAGCGCCACGCGACTAGCACTCGGGACCGGCACAACGATCTGATCCGGATCTACTCAACCCGGTGTTCGGCGATGAGCAGGCAGGGCGGATGTCGGCCGAGACGCTCGAAAAGCTCTACGCCAAGTTGCAGAGCTGTCGGGATCTCCAGTGCACCGGGCGCCGGAGGCGGAAGGGTCACATCTGCGCGCCGCTCGCGGCCAAAACCGTGCGGAAGATCCACTTCATCCTCGGTGGCGCGTACGAGCGCACACACCGTTGGGGCTACGTCACGGTCAACGTCGCCGAGATAGCCGAGCCGCAAGCGTTCGAGCCTGGCGAGCCAGATCCGCCGTCGCCGTCGGAGGCGGCGCTGCTGATCAGTGACGCGTGGGCAAACGATCCGGGGTGGGGTCTGCTGCTCTGGCTGACGATACTGACCGGCTCCCGCCGCGGTGAGCTGTGTGGGCTGCGCTGGCGACACGTCGACTTCAAGGGGGGATCCTTACTGTCGAGCGCAGCGGTACCAAGACGAAGTCCGGAGTCGAAGACAAGAAGACCAAGACGGAACGGACACGGCGGCTGGCTATCGACGCCGAGACCGTGCAGCTGCTCACTGAGCGCCGGAATCGTAGGCGGGCCGACTGCGGCGCCTTGGGCGTAGTGCTCTCGTCTTCTCGCTGACACCGAATTCCTCATTGCCCATGAAGCCACCAACAATCTCACAGCGCTACCGGGGGACCGCCGAGCGTCTCGAATTGCGCACTACGTGCATGCACTCACCGAGGCACTACGACGCTATGGAGCTAATCGCAGCAGGCGTCGACCTCCGGACAATGGCTGGGCGCCTCGGGCATGGCGGTGGGAGTCGACCACGCTGCGGACGTGTGCGGCATTCGTGGGTGAGACCGATCGGCGCGCCGCTGCAACTATGGCCGGGCTATGCCGGCGCGAGATGTTCCGCCGGGGCCACCGGAGCCCTTACGAAAAGTATAACCCCATCGATCTAAAGAACGGCACCCTCGTTCGTTCTGCAAATCGGCTCCCCGGTTACTTATCGAGCTGCAAAACAAATTAGTCGAGACGCCAAGAAGAGCAGGGCCTGCACATTACGAGAATCTCCGCCCTTGGGCGCTAGGTTCTTACACAGTCTATCTGCGCATTTCATAAGGTTCACTATCCTCAACGACCTTCGTCCGCGGGCATCATCTCAGGCCACAAATGAGGCCACGACCGCCTGCAGTCTTCTGCCCCTGTTAAGCCACTCTCCGCACGGTCCTGTCTGCAGCGGTGAGCGGTTGGCCTTGCGTTTCGCCGA
Source organism: Cryptosporangium japonicum (assembly GCF_039524755.1). Lineage (NCBI taxonomy): Bacteria > Bacillati > Actinomycetota > Actinomycetes > Cryptosporangiales > Cryptosporangiaceae > Cryptosporangium > Cryptosporangium japonicum. The sequence continues at coordinate 251,280 of NZ_BAAAGX010000018.1, read as the reverse complement.
GCATGTGAAGTTTGGACCCAGCCCTCTGCACCGCCGGATGCATTGCGATCCAGCCCGTCGATTCAGCTGGCGGATTGATCGAAAAGCCCGAGCAAGATATCCGGGAAAGACCGACTGAAGGCTGTAAGCGGTAAAATGGTCCAGTTGCTGTTTAGCGTTGCGATAGCGAGGTCCCGCGCACGGTGATTTTCACCGGCTTTGGCCAGGGCGGTCGCTAAAGCGGCTAGCGCCTGGGCCCGAGAGGATGCGTCGGTGATGCGGCGAGCAACCCGCTCGGCATCTTGGGCTAGAGCCTGAGCACGGTGATGCTCGCCAGCTGCGGCTAGGTTCGTCGCCAGGGCGGCCAGAGCCTGGGCCCGGGAGGATGCGTCGGTCATACGGCGAGCAACCCGCTCGGCATCTTGGGCCGGGCCCTGGGAACGAGGATGCTGCCCGCCTCGAACTTCAGCGGTCGCTAGAGAGACCCGTTGCCGCAAGCGAGACGGTGCGTCCGTGACACTGCGGGCGACCCGCTGCTGGACCGAATCAGCATCTGGGATCGTAGGCGTCCTAAGCAACCTGGTTAGAGCCTGCGCCTGCAGGGACTTACTGCTGATGCTGCCAACGGTCTTTTCGGCGCGGTCCTGTTCACCGGCCTCAGCCAACATCGTCGCCAGCTCCGCAAGAGCATCCGCCTGAAAGGACTCGTCAGCAATCCCACCAGCGACCTGCTCGGCCCAATCGTATTCACCAGCCTGTGCCAGGGCGATTACCAACCCAGCCAAAGCCTGCGCCTGCAAAGACTCATCAGAGATGCCGCGGGCGACCCGCTCGACATCCCGGGCCACAGCCCGAGCGCGGGGGCGCTCGCCTGCTGCAACCAGGACGGGCACTAACCCAGCCAAAGCGTGCGCCTGAGGGGACTCCTTAGTAAGGCTCCGGGCAACCTGCTCGGCCCGATCGTATTCACCAACCTGGGCCAACGTCGTCGCTAAACCCGCCACAGCATCCGCCTGCAGGGACTCCTTTGTGATCATGCGGGCAACCTGGTCCGCCTTGTCGTATTTACCGGCTTGGGCCAACGTCGTCGTCAATCCGACCAGAGCATCCACCTGAAAGGACTCGTCAGCAATTCCACGAGCGACCTGCTCGGCCTGTTCGTACTCACCAGCCTGGGCCAACGTCGTCGTCAATCCGACCAGAGCATCTGCCAATAGAGACTCGTTAGCGATTCGACGGGCGACCTGCTCAGCCCGATCGTACTCACTAGCCCGGGCCAACGTCGTCGCCAGTTCCGCAAGAGCATCCGCCTGAAACGACTCGTCAGCAATTCCACGAGCGACCTGCTCGGCCTGTTCGTACTCACCAGCCTGCGCTAGGGCGGTCACCAACCCAGCCAAAGCCTGCGCCTGCAAAGACTCATTAGCGATCCGGCGGGCGACCTGCTCGGCACGATGGTACTCAGCGGCTGCGGCTAGGGCGGCCACCAACCCAGCCAAAGCCTGCGCCTGCATGGAGTCGTTGGTAATGCTGCGGGCGACCTGCTCGGCATCTTGGGCTGCCACCTGAGCGCGGTTGTACTCGCCAGCTGCAGCCAGAGTCGTCGCCAGGGCAGCCAGAGCCTGCGCCCGGAAGGATGCGTCGGTGATGCTGCGGGCGACCCGCTCGGCCCGATCGTATTCACCAGCCTGGGCCAACGTCGTCGTCAGTCCGACCGAAGCGTCCGCCAATAGGGACTCGTTAGCGATGCTGCGGGCGACCTGCTCAGCCCGATCGTATGCACCAGCCTGAGCAAGGCCAGCCACCAACCCCGCCAAAGCCTGCGCCCAGGAGTACTCGTCGGTAATGCTCCGGGCGATCCGCTCGGCATCTTGGGTCATTGCGTGAGCGCGGTGGTGTTCGCCGGCCTGTGCCAAGGCTGCGCCCAATCCACACAGCGCACGCGCCCGAAAGGAAGGGTTGACGATTCCGTCGGCTACCTGCTCGGCCCAATCGTACTCACCGGTCTGGGCTAGGGCGGCCACCAACCCAGCCAAAGCCTGACCGCGGGAATACTCGCTGGCGATTTCGTACGCGACCTGCTCGGCGCGGTCATACCGACCAGCCTTGGCCAGGGCGGCCGCTAGTCCGGCTAGTGCCTGTGCCTGGAGGGACTCGCTGGTGATGCTGCGGGCGACCTGCTCGGCCCGGTCGTGTTCGCCAGCCTGGCTCAAGGCGGCCGCTAGTCCGGCCAGAGCCTGACCACGGGAGTGCGCATTCGTGATCCGGTGGGCGACTCGCTCGGCGTCTTCGGCCAATGCCTCAGCGCGTTCACGTTTCCCGGCCTCGGCCAGGGAAGCCACCAACCCGACCAACGCCTCCGCCTGCAAGGACGCATCAGTAATGCCACGGGCGAGTTGTTCGGCTCGGTCAGGGCGTCCGAGCACGGCCCAGGCGGCAGGAAGTGCGGTGGGAATATTGCTGTTACGGTCGGCGATCTGCTGCCGATGGTAGGCCACCCTGCCCAGTGACCTCAGGTCCGGAGATGGGCTGGTCGCGATCGCGTCAAAGGCGTCGGTGATCTCGGCCAAGGCGGTTGTGTCTCCACCTGACAAGTCGAGCATTCGGTCATGCCGGGCCGGATCGGTCGCGCACCTCGTCACCCGTGCCAGGTCCCCAACCGCGAGCAGAAGGCGAAAGTAGCCGCGTAAAAGGTACTCAGGGGTGCCGACTGGCCAACCAGCAGCTTGGTAGGTATCCGCCCAGACGTACAACCAGTCCCGATATGCGGCCAGCATAATGGGTCCGTAGGATCGGATGGCTTCCTGCTGTATCTCCTCGTGACCCAGCACGTACACGCGTGGTTCTTCAGCTGGATTGAACCGACTGTCTCGGGAAGAAAAGCTTCGTCCAACCACTGTGGCCAACAGCCGTTCGACGTCCCAATCGGTGACTTGCTGCCCTGAGGCCGCGCACAGCTCAGCGAGGTCCCGGCTAGACAAACCACCTCCAGCTGCGGTCACCAACCCCAACACGTTTCGCTCCAGCACGCTACCGTCTCGCAACCGGGCAAGGTCCGCGAGCATTGTGTCCCGACTGGCCTCGGCGTGTTCGGAACGCCGCAGGAGCCAAACGATGTCCGGGCTCCGCAATGGATGCCTACCGGGCACGTCCGCGGGGACCGGGGGGTCCGGGCGGCTTGCGACCAGTACCCGTAGCCCGGCCGGCGGGTTTGCTGGTAGCAACCCCGCGATGCTGTGCGCGCCGGTGCCGGTGGTGACCCCTCTGTCCTCGTCCAGACCGTCGACTAACAACACCAACCGCTTGCCGCCCTCTTGGCAGTGCCGGGCGGCCTGTTCGAGCAAAGACCAGTACAGCCGTTCCTGGCCGGCCGGCGAGAGATATGGCGGAACCGACTGGCCTAGCAGCCCGGCCAACTGTTCGTTGATCACCTCGACGTAGGCTGCGCGATTGTCATTACTGGCGTATCGGGCAGTAATAAAGAAAGAAACCACTACTATACCAGAGGGCGGATTCAGTACGAAAGTGGACATCAACGCGGACTTTCCTGTCCATGCTCCCGCCCGCCACCACACATACGGGCCGGCTGCTGCATCAGTACAGAACGCGGTCATAGCTGCCAACTCAGCATCCCCGACCTAAAAGTGCCTGCGGCGCGATCTGGCGCACCTGGGATAGGTACTCCGACCGAGCGACCCGTCCCGCGGCTCCGCCATCGACAGTAGACACGGCGCCCTTTCCTGGCGCGATCACCGCCTCGTCAGTCTTTTCGTCCACCGTCGACCGACCTACGCCAGGCGCAGGACCGGCACCCTCGGCAGGGTGGGATTCTGAAAACGACAGCTCGTCCAGTCCGCCACCTGTATTCACTTCCGTCAATTTCTCGGCGATCCCCGGAAAGACGGGTTCGGCCAACGGCTTGATCCGCCGCGCGATAGCCCCACGTATCGCTCCTAGAAGCACCTCCTGCGCCTCGGCCTTGTCTCGACCGACTAGATCTGCGTATACAACGCCTGCAAGCAGCCCAGCCGGTTTGCAGTCCTCGACGCGAACGGGGATAAGCCTGCCGGCTAGTCCCTGAGGATCGTCGGCGAAGGCGACCAGCCACTCCGCCTCGCCGAACGGAGAATCTTCCAAATATGCGTTCGATAAAACCGCGACAGTGCGTTCAGCGAACTGCGTGGCCTGGTTCATCATCCGCTGCCAGTTTGACCCGACGACCATGTCCCATGCTTGAAGCAAGACCGTGTAATCGGCCTCCTCCAGCTGCCAAGCGATCCACTCTGCCCACCCACGGTCTGACGCCGTGTAGGACACAAAAAAGTCTCGACGGTCCCCGTTTTGACTGGCCCCCACCATGGTCACAGCCTGCCACCATCCGACAACGCCCGAGGCATCATTGACCCGAGCACTCCAGGACCCTCGGATCAGGGGACGCCGTCAGTAGCCATCCGAGTAGCTGGTGAAGCTCGCGCTCTACGGGCGGAAGGCGCTCGCGAAGGACGCCGGAGTGTCGACGGACGGGAGTGGGTCTCACCGCCTCGCGAGTGGCGTCGACGCGGGCGAGTTCAGCGACCCGGACCGGTTCGCCTGGGAGTCCAAGTAGGACCGCACCACGGCGAACTGCTCCACGGTCAAGAACGACGGGTTGGAGCCCTGGGGCTGGCGGAAGACCTCGAGGTCGGCGAGGCGGGGGTCGGCGCGGAGTTCGGACCGCGGAACCCGCGCCGGGACGGGCGCGATCGTCAGGTCCAGCGGCACGTGCCAGGCCCCGTCCTCGCCGAGGAACGGCACGTCGGCCACGCTCCCGACGCCCCACACCCCGGCGCGGGAACCGCTGGCCCAGAACACCACCGGCTGGCCGGCGCGCATGAGGTGCATCCGGTAGCCGGGGCGGACGCACCACTGCGAAACCTGGGGCTCGGCGGCGAACCGGCTGATCAGGTCGACGCGGTCCGCGTTGCCTTTCAGCACCCACGCACCCAGGTTCTCCGGCGTCACGGTCCGATCCACCCGGTGACGATAGCCGGGCTCAGCGCAGCGTCGCTCCCGCGTCCACCGGGAGCGAGATCCCGGTGACGTACCGCGCCGCGTCGGACGCGAGGAACAGCACGACCTCGCTGACGTCGCGCGAGGAGATCCAGTCGACGGGAAGCAGACCGGTCGCGCGGGACGCGGCGGCGAATTGTTCGCGAGTGGGGTGCAACGAATCCGGCACGAACAAGCGGTACATCACGTCGTTCTGGATCATGTCCGTGTCGACCTGGGTGGGGTTGACCGTGTTGACGCGGATGCCGTACGGCCCGAGTTCGGTGGCGAGCGTGCGCGCCAACCCCACGACGCCGTGCTTGGCCGCCACGTAGTGCCCCACGTTGGGGTACGACTTCAGCCCGGCCACCGAGCTGGTGAGGATCAGCGAACCGCCACGGCCACCGGCGATGACGTGCGGGATCGCCACCTTGCACGTGCGCCAGACGCCGGAGAGGTTGATGTCGATCATCTCGCGCCACGCCGCCTCGGTCAGCTCCTGCGTCGAGCCGCTGGAGAGGATGCCGGCGTTGGCCGAGACGATGTCCAGCCGCCCGAGTTCGGCGACGCCCTCGTCCACGGCCGCGCGGAGGCTCGCGGTGTCCCGGACGTCCGCGACCCGGGCGACGATCCGCCGGTCGAGCGCCTCCACCTGACGCACGGTCTCGGCCAGATCCTCCGGAGTAGCCAGCGGATAACCCACCGTATCGAGTGGAGCGCACAGGTCCACCGCGATGATGTCGGCACCCTCGGCGGCCAGCGTCACCGCGTGACTGCGGCCCTGCCCCCGGGCCGCCCCGGTGATGAACGCGACTTTCCCGGCCAGCTTCATTTCGCCAACACCCCCGCGTCGACCGGCAGTCCGATGCCGGTGATGAACCGGGCCTCGTCCGAGGAGAGGAACACCAGCGCATCGCTGACGTCGCCCGGCTCCACCCAGGGCGTCGGCAGCAACATGCCCTCCTGCGACGCGACCGCGAACCGTTCCTTCGTCGGCTCCGGATCCTCGGGGAGGAAGAGCTGGTAGATCAGCGGGTTCATGATCATCGGGGTGTCGACCTGGGTCGGGTTCAGCGCGTTCACCCGGATGTGGTGCTGCCCCAGTTCCTGCGCGAGCGTCTTGGTCAGCCCCATCAACGCGTGTTTCGCGCTGACGTAGTGCGCGATGCCGCCGAACGGTCGCATCCCGGCCACCGAGCTCGTGATCACGATGCTGCCGCCGCCGGCCGTGATCAGGTGCGGTACCGCGACCTTGCACGTGATCCAGACACCGGTCAGGTTGACGTCGATGAGGTCCTGCCACATCTGGTCGTCCATCTCCCAGGTGGGCACGCCCCCGCTGTGGATCCCGGCGTTGGCGGCGACGATGTCCAGCCGCCCGAGGCGCTCCACCGCGTCGTCCACCACTCCGGTCAGTTCGTCCAGGTCACGGACGTCCGCGACGGCGGTGACGAGCCGCCGGCCGGTCTCCTCGACCAGGCGCGCGGTCTCGGCCAGGTCGTCCTCGGTGGGCATCGGGTAGGGCACGGTGTCGACCTGACGGCAGATGTCGACGGCGATGATGTCGGCGCCCTCCCGGGCGAGCCGGACCGCGTGGCTGCGGCCCTGTCCGCGGGCGGCTCCGGTGACCAGCGCGACCTTGTTCCGGGCACGCGTCATGGCGACTCCTTACGAGAAGGAACTACAGAACAGGCGTCCCGCCCCGTCCGACGACCATCCAGAGCGACACCGAGTCGACGGCACCGGGGTTGGAGAGCCGGTGCGGCGTGGTCGACGCGAAGCTGATCGAGTCGCCGACGTTGAGCGTGTAGTGCGTGAACCCGACCTGGACGTCCAGGACGCCGGCGATCACGTATCCGTATTCGTGGCCTCGGTGGTGGATCATGTTGTCGGCCGGGCACGATTCGCCGCCCGGCGCGTAGACGACGTGCAGGAAGTCGTTGTCGGGGTCGTGGTCGGCGGTGAGCCGCCCCCATACCGCGGATCCCATCCGCAGCTCGTGGCGCCGGTCGGCCCGCTGCACCGGCGACTCCGGGTCGGTGTGCTCCGGCTCGGCGTCGAACGGACGCAGCACGCCGCGGCGGATCAACTGCAGGCGGTCACCCTCGGGCGCCGGCTGCGGCGGCGCGGCCGCCAGCTCGGGTGGCGCCTGGCCGATCGGCATCAGGTCGTCGAGCGGGACGCCCAACTCGCTGGCGATCGAGTAGAGCGTGCCGACCGAGGGCTTCGTGCGACCCAACTCGACCTGCGAGATGAAGCTCGGCGACACGTCGACCCGGCGGGCCATCTCGCGCACCGAGATCCCCGCCGCCTGCCGCGCCCGGCGCAGCTGCTGACCCACGCCCGTCAGCGGAGAGCCTCCGGCCTGTTCGCTGGTCACCCCGTTGTCCTTTCCCGATTGCCGACCCTGCTGTCGCACCCCCTACGGCAGGAGCCAGCCACCATCCACAGTAAACGCGGCGCCGTGAATGAAATCGGCGTCGTCGCTCGCGAGGAACAGCGCCATGTGCGCGATCTCTTCCGGTTTGCCCCACCGGCCCGCCGGCGTCGCGGCGATCGCGGCGTCGACGTGCGGGTTGCGGCCCTCGGTCGTCATCAGGTGCCCGGTCATCCCGGTGTGGATCGCGCCGGGGCAGATCGCGTTGACCCGGACCCCGCGCTTTCCGTAGTCGAACGCCAGCTGCTTGGTCAGGCCGAGAACCGCGTGTTTCGACGACGTGTAGGCCGCGCCACCACCACCGGCGACGAACGAGGAGATCGACGCGGTGTTGATGATGACGCCCTTGCCCTGCTCGAGCATCGGCGTCAGGGCCGCGCGCGAGAAGAGGAACGGACCGTTGATGTTGACCCCGATCACCCGGTTCCACAGCTCGTCGGTGGTCTCGTGCGCGGGAGTGTAGTCGTCGAGCACACCGGCGTTGTTGCAGAGAATGTCGACCCGCCCGAAACGCTCGACGGTCTCGGTGACCACCCGCTCGACGTCGGCCTTGCTCGACACGTCCGCGGTCTGGGCGACGCTGCGGCCGTCGTCGAGCAGCTTGACGGTCTCGGCGACCGGGTCGGTGCGCACGTCGACCGCGACGACCGTCGCGCCGTTCGCCACGAACTCCTGCGCCATCGCCCGGCCCATGCCGGATCCGGCGCCGGTGATGATCGCGATACGTCCGTCCAGCTTCATGTTCTGCTCCTCGGTGTCGTGACCTACCGGTCCGCGGTCAGGTCGCGGGCGGCGCGGATGATGTCGTTCTCGTCGGGGATCCAGGTGCGTTCGAGCGCGGGGGCGTAGGGCGCGGGTGTGGCCGGCGCACCGACCCGCCGCACCGGGGCGTCCAGCGACCAGAAGCCCTCGTTCACGGCCAGCGCGGCCAGCTCGGCGCCGACGCCGAAGTCGGTGACCGCCTCGTGCACGACGAGCAGCCGGTTGGTGCGGGCCAGCGAACGCAGCACGGTGTCGCGGTCGAGCGGGGTGATCGTGCGCAGGTCGACCACTTCGGCGTCGACGCCTTCGAGCGCCAGCTGCCGGGCGGCCGCCAGCGACGCGTGGACCATGCGTGACCAGGAGACGATCGTGAGATCGGTGCCCGGGCGCACGACCCGCGCCTCCCCCAGCGGCACCCGGTGTCCGCGTGCCGGCATCGGGCCCTTGCGTTCGTAGAGCAGCCGGTTCTCGATGAAGACGACCGGGTTGTCGTCGTCGATCGCGCTGCGCAGGAGCCCGTAGGTGTCCGCCGGGTCGCTGGGCATCACGACGGTGAGGCCGGGGAGGTGGGCCAGCAGCGCCTCGAGGCTCTGCGAGTGCTGGCTGCCCGACGAGCGGCCGGAGCCGAACTGCGTCCGGACGACCATCGGCACGGTGACCGCCCCGCCGGTCATGAACCGCAGCTTCGCGGCCTGGTTCATCAGCTGGTCGAGGCAGACCCCGAGGAAGTCCAGGTACATCAGCTCGACCACCGGGCGCAGCCCGGCCATCGCCGCTCCGACGCCGAGGCCCACGATCGCGGTCTCCGCGATCGGCGTGTCCAGCACCCGGTCCGGCCACCGCTCGGCCAGCCCGCGGGTCAGCCCGAACACGTTGCCCCCGGCGACGTCGATGCCGGCCAGGAACACCGTGGGGTCGTCGTCGAGCGCGTCGGTCAGCGCCTGCCGGATGATCCGGGAGGTCGAGACCGGTGCGGCGTCGTCGGGCTTGCCCGTCGGCGGAGACACGGTCCGGCGCGGGGCGGTCACGAACTCCCGCGCCGTCACCGGGTCCGGCTCCGGCGCGTCGACCGCGAACTTCTCCGCCGACGCGACGAGCCGCACGATCTCGTCGTCGATCTCGTCCAGCTCCGACACGACAACGCCGGACCCGAGCAACCGTTCGCGGGCCACCACCAGCGGGTCAGCGGCCGGATCCGCCGCGCCGCGGTACCGCTGGGGGTCGCCCTCGTAGTGGCCGCGCACCCGCAACGTCACCGCCTCGACCAGCCGCGGGCCGCCCCCGGACCGCACCGCGGTCAGCGCGTCGCTCATCACCGCGTCCACCGCTTCGACGTCGTTGCCGTCGACCTGCTGGAACGGCATCCCGTAGGCGACGGCACGCTGGGCGACCGGCACCGGATGCTGGTCACTGGTGCGTGAGAACTCGGAGAACCCGTTGTTCTCGCACACGTAGACGACCGGCAGCTGCCACAGCGCCGCGAGGTTGAGCGACTCGTGGAACGCTCCGGTGGACACGGCGCCGTCACCGAAGAACGCGATCGCGACGTCGCCGCGCGGCCGGAGCGCGTACGCCGCCCCGGTCGCGATCGGCAGCCCGGCCCCGACGATGCCGTTGGCGCCGAAGATGCCCAGCGCCGGGTCGGCGACGTGCATCGACCCGCCGCGCCCCCGGTTGGCGCCGGCGTCCTTGCCCATCAGCTCGGCGAACATCCGTTCCGGGGAGAGCCCTTTGGCCAGCACGTGCCCGTGCCCGCGGTGGGTGGAGGTGATGACGTCGGTGGTGCGGGCCCGGAACAGCGCGCCCACCGCGACCGCCTCCTGGCCGACCGACGTGTGGACGAAGCCGGGCACCTGACCCTGGGCGTAGAGCGCGGCGACCCGCTCCTCGGTGGTGCGGATCAGCCGCATCCGGCGGTAGGCGGTCAGCAGGTCGTCCCGGTTCACCGGCGCTCACCCCGCCCGGCGGCCAGCTCGGCGACGGCCTGGGCGCGCAGCCGGAACTTCTGGATCTTGCCGCTCGGCGTGCGTGGCAGCCCGTCGACGACGAGCACGTACTCCGGCAGTTTGTGCTTGGCGATCCGCCGTGCGAGCAGGAACTCGCTGAGCTCGGCCAGCGTCAGCGGCGCCGCGGTGACCACGAACGCGCAGGCGCGCTCGCCGAGCACGTCGTCGGGCACCCCGACCACGGCGACGTCCCGGATCGCCGGGTGGTCGAGCAGGTAGTCCTCGATCTCCCGGACGCCGATGTTCTCGCCGCCGCGCACGATGATGTCCTTGGCCCGCCCGGTGATCGTCACGCTGCCGTCCGGGCCGAGCCGGGCCAGGTCGCCGGTGCGGAACCAGCCGTCGGCGGTGAACGACGCCCGGGTGTGCTCGGGGTCGAGGTACCCGAGGCACAGCTCCGGTCCCCGGACCTCCAGCTCCCCGGCCTCGTCCAGCCGGGCCTGCGACGACCCGGTGAGCCGTCCGTCGGTCCCGAACCGCACGTCCTCCGGGTCGTCGGGCCCGCCGCAGGTCACGGTCGGCATCTCGGTCAGTCCGTAGGCGCGGGCGACGACCGCGCCGAGCACGTCGGTGGCCCGCCGCACCAGCGCCGCGGGGATGTCGGCGCCGCCGCAGGCGAACCCGGTCAGCGTCGACGTGGTGCCGCGCCGCTCGTACTCGTCGGTCAGGCCGCGCAGGAACGGGGTGGCGCCGACGCAGAACGTGGCTCGGTTCGCCTCGATCAGATCGACACCGGCCCCGGCGTCCCACTCGGCCTGGAGCAGCACCGCGCCGCCGACCAGCAGCGGCATCATCACGCCGTACACCAGGCCGGTGACGTGCCCGACCGGCGAGGGCATGTAGACCAGGTCCCGGTCGAGCGCGAACAGCCGGGCGATCGACCAGGCGTCGGCCAGCAGCGTGCGGTGGCTGTGCAGCACGCCCTTCGGTGCGCCGGTGGTGCCGGAGGTGAACATCAGGACGCAGACGTCGTCCAGGTCGGCGGCCAGCTCGGGGGCGCCGGAGCCGCGAGGAAGCGGTTCGCTCCCCCGTACCACGACCAGCGGCACGTCCGTCAGGCTCTCGACCAGCGCCGGATGGTTCACGCCCCGGTACTCCGACGGCACCACGAACGCCGCCACCGGGGTGGCAGCGAGGATGCGGTCCAGTTCCGCGCCCCGGTAGTTCACCGGAACCGGGCAGAGCACCGCGCCCAGGCCCCAGACCGCGTGCGCGACGACGACCGCTTCCCACCAGTTCGGCAACTGGACGCCGACCACGTCGCCGCGGCCGACGCCGACCGAACGCAGCCGGTCCTGGGCCCCGGCCACCGCCGCCAGCAGCGCCGCCCCGTCCAGCCGCACGTCGCCGTCGACGACGTGGAGCTGGTCGGGGTCGGTCCGGGCCAGCGCCGCGGGCGTCGACTCGGTCAGCGCGAGCGCCTCGGGCCAGCGCACCGGCGAGCTCCAGGTGGGAGTGATCATCACGAGCTCACAGCGAGCGGATCGGGTCGGGGTTGGAGCCGGGCAACACCGCGTGGCCGCCGTCGACCGGCAGCGCGACGCCGGTGATGTCCCGGGCGTCGTCGGAGGCGAGGAACAGCACCGAGCGGCTGACCGTGCGCGGGTCGAGCAGGCCGCGACCGGCCAGCGCCGACCAGCCGTACGCGTTGTGCCGCCGGTCCTCCGGTGTACCGCCCTCGTGGCCGGCCATCATGTCGTACGCGCCCGGCCAGTCGTTCATCTTGGTGTCGACGATGCCGGGGCACACCGCGTTGCAGCGGATGTTGTACGGGCCGAGTTCGATCGCGGCGTTGCGCATCAGCCCCAGCACCCCGTGCTTGGCCGCGACGTAGTGGGTCATCCCGCCGCCGGCCTCGAACCCGTTGACCGAGGAGGTCAGCACGATCGAGCCGCGCTTCTGCTCGATCATGTGCGGCACGACCGCCTTCACCGTGCGCCAGACGCCGGTCAGGTTGATGTCGAGCATCTCCTGCCACTGCGCCTCGGTGATCTCCCAGAGCCGGCCCAGCGCCCAGATGCCGGCGTTCGCCACCAGGACGTCGATCCGCCCGAACTCCGCCAGGCCCCGGGCGACGACGTCGTCCAGACCGCTGGACCGCACGTCGCACTCGGCCGCGAGCACCCGCCGGTCGAGCTGCTCGATCTCCTTCACCGTCGCCGCGAGGTCTTCGGAGGTCGCCAGCGGGTACGGCGCCGTCTCGACGTCCGCGCAGGCGTCCACCGCGATGATGTCGGCGCCGGCTTCGGCCAGCGCGAGCGCGTGCGAGCGGCCCTGTCCCCGCGCGGCTCCGGTCACCAGTGCGACCTGTCCGGTCAGATCAGCCATGTCTCCTACTTTCCGAGTCGCCGGATGTTGCGGATCGGGAGTGTCCACGCCGAGAGCCGGGCCGAGCCGACGATCAGCGCGAGCACGGTGAGGACACCGACGGCGATCAGGTAGCCGCCGGTCGGGAGGTTCACGAACGGGATGAACGTCTGCACTTCGGCGACGAACAGCGCGCCGAGCACGCAGCCGATCGCCGAGCCGCGCCCACCGGCGAGCAACGCACCGCCGATCACCGGGACCGCGATCGACAGCAGCGTGTAGCCCGAGCCGGAGCTGGGGTCGCCGACCCCGGTCTGGGCGGCCAGCGTGACGGCACCGAGCCCGGCGATCGCGCCGCCGAGCACGTATGCCCCGGCACGCAGGCGGGCCGACGGCACCCCGAGCTGGGAGGCACGCAGCGCCGAGTAGCCGACCGCACGCGACCGGAGACCACCCCGGGTGGTGTTCACGTAGACGTCGATCGCGACCGCGAGGACGACCACGACGAGGAACATCAGCGGGATGTACGCGACGCCCTGCCCCATCAGCACGGCCAGGTCGTTGTTGATCAGGCCGCCCGGCTCGGGCCGCAGGATCCGCCCGACGCCGAGGTAGACGCCGAGCGTCGCGATCGTCGCGATCACCGCGGTGATCCGCAGCCCCACGACGAGCAGCGCGTTCACCGCACCGAGCACGACGCCGGCCAGCACCGCCAACACGAACAGCACCGCCGGTGAACCGGTGGGTTGGAACGAGAGCAGGACGACGATCAGGCCCATCGTCGACCCGACCGACGCATCGATCTCGCCGACCAGCAGCACCGGCAGCTGGGCGAGCGCGGCGAGGGCGAGCGGGACGCTCAGCTGCATGATCGAACCGAGGTTGTCGATCGTGCCGAACCGGGCGTCACGCAGGGTGCCGTAGGCCGCCAGCGCGACCAGCAGCACCACGAGCAGCCCGAACGTCGCCGGCGTGAACGTGAGCTGGCGCCGGGGCCGCAGACCGGCTCGGCGGCGCGCCACGACCGCGGGTTTCTCGTCGAGTTCCCGGGCCTCGTCCGCGACCGCCGCGGCCGAGCGGGCCTCCTGCTGCTCCTTGGCCGTGGTGAACGCGTGCACGATCGCTTCCTCGGTCACCTCGTCCCCGGACAGCTCGGCGACCTGCCGTCCGCGGGCGAGCACCACCACCCGGTCGGCGAGCAGCCGCAGCTCACCGGCGTCGCTCGAGGTGAAGACGACCGCGGTGCCCCGATCGGCGACCTCGACCAGCGAGCGGTAGATGTCGAAGCGGGCCCGCACGTCGACGCCTTCGGTGGGCTCCTCGATCAGCAGCACCTTCGGGTCACGGGCCACCATGCGCCCGATCGCCACCTTCTGCTGGTTGCCGCCGGAGAGCGTGCCGACCGGCTGTTCGATCGAGGAGCGCGCGAGGTCGTACCGGTCGGCGAGCGTTTCGGCCTCGGCCACCTCCGGACGACGACGGAGCCAGCGCCACCAGCGGCCGGACGTCGCGGCCGACGCCAGCGCGTAGTTCTCGCGGATCGACAGCAGGCTGGACAGCGACTCCGACCGCCGGTCCGAGCTGACGAACACGGTGCCGGCGTCGACGGCGGACTCGGCACCGCGCAGCGTGGCGCCGTCGACGACCACCTCGCCCGCGTCGACGCCGTCGCCGGCCAGGGCCCGGATCAGCTCGGCCTGACCGTTGCCGGCCGCGCCGCCGATGCCCACGATCTCGCCGCGGCGCACGGTCAGGTCGATCGGGCCGCAGCGCGACGCCCGCATCGCGGTGGCACGCAGCGCCGTGTCCGCGTCGGCCGGGGCCGCGCCCGTCCGGCGGGTGAACGCGGCCACCTCCCGTCCCGCCATGTGCCGGACCAACTGCTCGGTGGTGGCGCCCGCGGTGGGCACCGCGGCGACCAGCACCCCGTCACGCAGCACCGTGACGTGCGAGGTGACGGCCAGCACCTCGTGCAGGCGGTGGGTCACGAAGACGACGCACGCGCCGGAGTCCGCGAGGTCACGCATCCGGGCGAGCACCCACTCCACGCCGCGCTCGTCGAGCGTCGAGGTGGACTCGTCGAAGAGCACGACGTCGGGCCGGCGCGCCAGCACCGCGGCGATCTCGACCAGCCGCTTCTCGTTGTTGGGCAGGTCGCCGACGCGGGTGTCCTCCTCGACGTCGGTGAGCCGGGCGGCGTCGAGGAGCTGCCGGTGCCAGGAGCCGTCGGGAGCGGACGGCCGCAGCGCCGGCTCGACGATCACGTCGAGGTTCTGCGCGACGGTGAGCTCGTCGATGAGCGAGCCGTCCTGGTAGACGCACGCGATCCGGGCGGCCGACCGGTGGTGGCCGGAGGGGTCGGCGACCGGAGCGCCGTCGACGGTCACCCGGCCCGCGTCGGCGCGGTGCATGCCGGCCACCAGCTTGACGAACGTCGACTTGCCGGAGCCGTTCTCGCCGATCAGCCCGTGCACGACCCCGCGGGCGAACGTCGCCGACATGTCGTTCAGCGCGGTCGTCGACCCGAACGTCTTGGTGAGGCCCTCGGCGGTCAGACCGGTGCCGGTAGCGCCGCCGACGAGCGTGGACGTGCTCGTACTCTCCACGGACCGCATCCCCGCTCCTTCCTCTGGTTTTCCGACCGGCTCAGGCCGCGCCGAGGACCTGGGTCAGCAGCGCGTCGGGCATCAGCGTCGGGCCGGGGGCGTTGGCCGGCTGGTCGGCCAGGTAGTCGCCCTTCTTGGCCGGCACGAACGGCAGCGGGAACATCAACATCGGCGGGACGTCCTTGCCCTGCAGGTGATTCATCAGCGCCGCGAGCGCGATCGCACCCTCGAAGTTGATGCTGCTGGAGTAGGCGAGCTGCCACTCGTTCGGCGTGCCGAGGTCCTTCTCCCACATCTGCAGCAGCGAGTTGTCGGAGGTCCAGGTGACCTGGGCCGGCACTTTCTGCTTGGCCTGCTGGTAGGTCTGGACGATGTTGACGGTCTGCTTCGCGTAGTCGTAGAGGACCGCGTCGACCTTCTTGCCGGTGGAGATCAGCGCGGTCGTCGCCGAGACGGCGCCGCCCTCGGTCCAGCTGGTGTTGGACCGGTTGACGACCTGGATGTCCGGCGCGTTCTTCTTGAACCAGCTCTCCGCGCAGGCCTGCCAGCCGGCACCCTGCGGGTTGCCCGGCGTGCCGGTGAAGAACGCGACGTTGCCGGTGTTCTTCAGCATCGTGGCCGTGGTCTGCGCCATCTGGTTGCCGTCGTCGCAGAAGTCCGACGCCACCTGGGAGACGACCGCCTTGGTGGCGTCCTTGCCGGGGATGCCGCCGTACGCCACGACCGGGATGCCCTTGTTCGTGGCCTGCTGGTAGGCGGCGGTCATGGCCGGCCCGAAGTCGTCGTAGGTGACGATGCCGGTGACCTTCCGCGCGATCAGCGTCTGGAGGTTGGCCTGCATCGTCTGCAGGTTGCCGTCGGCCTGCAGGTAGATGACCGTGCCGATGTTCGGGTAGGACGTCGCCTGCACGGTGATCTGGGCCCTGGTGATGCGCCGCCACAGGTCGGAGCCGGCGCCGTCGAGGATCGCCAGCGTCTGCTCGCCCTTGCCGATCGTGCAGGTCGGCTTGTCCAGGCACGCCGCGGCGGCCTTGATCTGGTCGTCCGAGTAGTCGCGTCCGGCCTCTTCCAGGCCCTGCACGATGGTGGGGTCGAGGTCGGCGGCCTTGACGTCGTCGGTCAGGAACGCTTTTTTCAGGATCGCGTCGCGCTGGGCGTCGCTGAGCTCCAGGGGTGCGGCGGCGTACTCGGAGGAGTCGCCCTTGGCGTCGGTGGTGCCGCTGGTGGATGACGTGCAGCCGCTCAGCGCGACCGCGGCGGCGACTGCTGTGAGGCCGGCCAGCATCCGTAACCGGGGACGTCTCGGTGTTGAGCCCACGATGTCCTCTTCTCTCCAGACGAGTCAGTGCGGATCTGGGTGGTCCCGGCGGATTTCGGGCAGCGCGGAACCACGGGGGGTTTCGAAGGGGGTTGGGTCAGACGTTCGTGCGGCGCCGGCGGAGCAGCGCCCGGAGTGCGCCGATCGACGTGGCGAGCATCGCGAGGACGAGCACGGCGCCCTGGATCACGCCCTGCGTGCCCGCGGCGGCACCGGTGGCGGCCACGTCCTGGTTGATGAGGGAGAGGAACAGGGCGCCGGCCATCGTGGCGCCGGGGTGCAGCCGCCCGCCGGACAGTGCCGCTCCGCCGAGCACGACGACGACGATCGTGGACAGCTGGTAGACGTCCCCCAGCGACAGCGTCGGGGTGCCGATGCTGCCGACCAGGAAGACCCCCGCGACGCTGTAGAGCAACGACGCGAGCACGTACGTCGCGGCGCGGTAGCGCCGAACCGCGATGCCCTGGTAACGCCCGGCCTCCGGGCTGGTGCTCGCCGCGGTCAGCCGCCGGCCGACCGCCGTGTAGCTGAGCACGACGCTGGCCAGCGCGACCAGGACGACGGCGGCGAGCAGGAGGTAGCTGATGCCCCGGCCGAACGTGCTGCCGGTGAAGCTGCGCCAGTCCGGGGGAACCGCGAGCCGGTTCGCGCCCCCGCCGTACCAGATGTTCGCCAGACCGGCCATGATCTGGCCGGTGGCCAGCGTCGACACCAGCGGGCTCAGCGCCAGGTACTCGACCAGGACACCGTTGACCACGCCGCAGATCAGGCCGGCGGCGAGCGAATAGACCAGGGCCAGCGGGACCGAGCCGCCCGCCGAACCCGCTTCCATCACGAAGATGACGCCGACGACGGTGACGACCGACGACACGCTCAGGTCGATGCCGCCGGTGCCGATCACGAGTGACTGCCCCAGCGAGGCGATGATCAGCACCCCGAGCAGCGGCGTCATCGTGGCCAGGCCACCGAAGCCGATGCTGCTGGGGTACAGGGCCACGCTGACCACCAGCATGAGCAGCGCGACCAGCCACGGCACCCCCACCGGCGCACCGCGCCACCGCAGGTCGGCCCAGGTTCGCTTGGACGAGGCCGGTGGCTGCGTGGCGGTTCGTTCGCTCAACTGACCCGTCATCGCGTGCTCCGGCTCAGGCGTACTTGACGATCTGGTTGGCGACCGTCGGCAGCTCTTTGAGGTGCCGGTCGAACCAGGAGCCCGCGGCCTTGGCGGCGTAGTCGAGCGCGGTGACGTTGCTGTAGAGCGTCATGTGGTCGGTGGCCGGCAGCACCACGAGTTCCTTCTTGGAGCTCGGGATCGCCTTGAACGCGGCGATCTCCTGGTCCCACATCGTGATGTCGTCCTGGTCGGCGACGATCATCATCACCGGCTTGTCGAGCAGGCGCGGCGCGAACGTCGCGGCGTTGTACTCCATCAGCAGCTCGAGCGACTCGACCGTGTTGCGGTGCTCGTGCCGCGGCGCCTGGGTGGCCTTCAGCTCGTTGAACACGGCGAGCACGTCGTTGTCGGGCCAGACCGAGAACGCGTCGTCAGGGTTGGTGGGCACACCGGACATCGCCATGTACCCGTGCTCGCCGGTCTCGGTGCGCTTGGCCCGGTCCTCGGCGACGAACGCCTTGAGTTTGCGGAACCGGTCGGTGCCGTGCATCCGCCACATGGTCTGGTAGCCGTCGATCACCGGGACGTTGGAGACCACGCACTTCACCCGGGGGTCGATGGCGCCGACGATCAGCACGTGACCGCCGCTGTAGGAGATGCCCCAGATCCCGATCCGGTCGGCGTCCAGCTCGGGCTGGCCGGCCGCGAACGTGATCGCGTTCTTGTAGTCCTCGATCTGGTCCCACGGGTCGATGTGCTGGCGGGGCTGACCCTCGCTGGCACCCATCCGGCGGTAGTCGAAGATCAGCGCGGCGAACCCACGGCGGACGAAGTCCGCGGCGTACTGCGGCTGGCGTAACTCCTTGACGTAGCACCAGCCACCGGCCATGACGACGACCGGGAACGGCCCTTCGCCCTCCGGCAGGAGCAGGTCTCCCCGCACGGTCTCGCCGCCACTGACGAACTCGATCTCACGCGAAGGCACAGCGGACCTCCAAGTCAGCTCACGCACGAGCGACTCTCGGTCCAACCGGACCGGCCGCATCGTCGCGTCGGTGGATGGGGCAGCTCGACCTCCGGGCCGGTGTACTGCCTCGATGGCGGAAAAGTAGCCCGCGTCACACCGGAGTGTCAAGCAGTGGTTCACAACTGTGTACCCGAGCTGTCGTACCGAGTGAGAGCATCGGGCCTGGCAAGCGTCAAGGATTCGGCGGCACCGGACCGATCAAGAGTCCACCTGCGGTAACGCTGCGTCGAACACGTATGGGGGCGCACCGGACAGGCGATGGCTATGTGTGCACCGCTACTTCACAGTGCACAAGAGACTCCCCGGCGTACTAGCGTCCACGGAGTGAGTGAGTATCTGGCGCTCGTCGCGTGCGGCGCTCCGCTGGCGGCCCGCGTGCACGAGGTCGCCGCGGCCGCGCAGCGCCACGGCTGGGTGGTCCGTGTCGTCGCGACGGCGAGCGCGATGAACTGGGTGGACGCCGAGCGCGTCGAGGACATCACCGGGCACGCTCCGCTCGTCGAACAGCGGCGGCCCGGCGAGCCGAAACGGTTCCCCACCCCCGGGCACGTCGTCGTGTGCCCGGCGACGTTCAACTCGATCAACAAGCTGGCCACCGGCATCATGGACAACTACGCGGCCGGTCTGGTGTGCGAGGCGCTGGCCAGCGGGACGCCGCTCACGATCGTGCCGACGGTCGGCGACGCGCTCTGGGGGCACCCGGCGTTGGCACCCCACCTGGCCCGGTTGACGAGCGCCGGGGTGCGGTTCGTCGACCCCGGCAGCGGGCGCGTCGGCGATCCGCGGCCCACCGGCGGCGACGTCGACGCGTTCAACCCCGAGTGGGCGATCCCGACGGGTACCGCAGCGCGTACCGACCGGGTGGCTCGCCCAGGACCGCGGTGAAGTCCCGGCCGAGGTGCGCCTGGTCGGCGTAGCCCAGCTCGGCGGCGAGCGCGGCCCAGTCGACGTCGGCGCCGGACTCCAGCCGCGACGTCGCCTCGGCGAGGCGGTAGCGGCGGATGCACCACTTCGGCCCGAGGCCCACGTGCTCGGCGAACAGGCGCTGGAGGGACCGCACGCCAACGTCCAGGCGCGCGGCCAGCGCCTCGACCCTGGTCAACGCCGGTTCCGACGCGATCAGCTCGACC
Organism: Cryptosporangium japonicum; assembly: GCF_039524755.1. Lineage (NCBI taxonomy): Bacteria > Bacillati > Actinomycetota > Actinomycetes > Cryptosporangiales > Cryptosporangiaceae > Cryptosporangium > Cryptosporangium japonicum. The sequence goes on along the minus strand of NZ_BAAAGX010000018.1, from coordinate 231,566 downwards.
GCGTCACGAGCCGCGGTGGCCGCCGTGGTCAGTACCGGCCCGCGGGCCAGCAGGAGGCTCTCGACGGCGGGCGGCGGCGACACCGCGTCCCGGTCGAAGATCGACGCCACCACCGACGGCTCGACGTCCCGGCCGAAGATCGACGCCGCCGTCACCGACCGCCCGGCCAGTGACGAGACCGGGCCGTCGAGGAACGGACGGAACGCCCCCGGGCGGAACGCCACGCCGAACACCTGCCCGGCGTCGGCCAGCGAACGATGGGAGAACCGGCGGTCCGGCCCACGCACCATCCCCGCCTCCCCGTCGACGAACGACAGGTGCACGTTCACGCGCGGCGGCAACAACTGCCGGAACGGCTCCTGCCCGCGCAGATCCCACCGCACCGCCCAGTAGTGCTCGACGAACGGCGCGAGCTCCGCCGACGGCGATCCGTACCAATGGGTCTGGAAATCGGCCCACCGGCCGCGTTGACCGCGCTCGTCCACGTCGTCAGCGTCGCATTTTTTCAAGACGCCGTTCGTAGCGTGGAACGCATGCACATGTTGATCACCCAGGCCGTGGAGCCGACGCGGACCGTCGTCCGCACCATCCGGGACGAGCAGCTCGGCGCGCCGACGCCGTGCCGCGAGTTCGACGTCCTGGCGCTGCTGAACCACCTGCTGCAGTGGGCGCCCGCGCTGATCGGGGCCGCGCGGAAGGTGGAGACCGCCCCGGTCGAACCCCCGGCGGACTGGCGCCGGGAGCTCGACGCACGCTTCGACGAGCTGGTCGCCGGATGGAGCACACCGGAAGCCTGGGAGGGCACGACCCGGATGGGCGGCCCGACGGATTTCCCGGCGCCGATGATCGGCGGGATGGTGCTCACCGAGCTGGTGGTGCACGGCTGGGACCTGGCCAGGGCGACCGGGCAGTCACCGACCTGGCCGGACGAGGTGCTGCGTCCCCTCGTGTCGGAGGCGCAGGGGATGGCCGAGCAGGGGCGGCAGCTGGGGATCTTCGGCCCCGAGGTGCCGGTACCGGCCGACGCGCCGCCCCTGATGCGGATCCTCGGCCTCAGTGGCCGCGACCCCGGTTGGCGCCCCTAGCCGTGGTTGCTCGCCGCCGCGATGATCATGATCGTCGGGCGGCGGCGGCGGCGTCGCGCGGCGCTACGACGAAAGTCGCGAGCAGCCCGGGCAGACGCCCCAGAACACCACTTCGGCCTCGTCGACCACGAACCCGTGCGAGCCCGCCGGCGTCAGGCACGACGGCGACCCGACGACGCAGTCGACGTCGACGATCGTGCCGCAGGCGCGGCACACGAGGTGGTGGTGGTTGTCGCCGACGCGCGCCTCGTAGACCGCGGCGGAGCCGGCAGGCTCGATCCGCCGGGTCAGCCCCACCGCGGTGAGCGCGTCCAGCACGTCGTAGACGCCCTGGGTGGAGATCGTGATCCCCTGCTCACGCACCCGCCGGGCGACCGCGTCCGCGGTCACGTGCGGCTGGTCTCGCAGCGCCTCGAGCACGGACGCACGCTGCGCGGTCACCCGCAGCCCGGCGTCGCGCAACTGAGCGCGGGTGTTTTCCTCGGCCACCCCTCCAGGGTAACTGGAATGAGTCAAGTTCTGACCATCTGATATTCAGACCATATGGTCGCGAAGATCGTCGTCACCCAGCCGGTACACGCAGAGCAGCTCCAGCGCCTCCGGGACGCCGGGCACGAGGTGGTCGCGCTCGACTCGCCTCGGGGCCTGAGCCCGGAGGAACTCGTCGACGCCGCCGCGGACGCCGACGCGCTGCTGAGCCAGCTCACCGACAAGCTGACCGGGGACGTCTTCGCGCGCACCCGGCTCACGATCGTGGCGACCATCGCCACCGGTTTCGACAACATCGACGTGGCCGCCGCTAACACCGCGAAGACCATCGTCACCCGCACGCCCGACGTCCTCACCGACGCCACCGCCGACCTCGCGATGACGCTGATGCTGTCGGTCGCCCGGCAGATCCCCCGGTCCGACGCCGACACCCGCGCGCACGGCACCGGCCCGTTCCAGTTGCTGCGCGAGCCGATGGGCATCGACATCTCCGGCGCGACGCTCGGCATCGTCGGCCTCGGACGCATCGGCGAGGCGCTCGCGCACCGCGCGCACTTCGGGTTCGGCATGACGATCCGGTACACCGCCCGTTCGTCGCACCCGGCGGCCGAGGAGCGGTTCGGCGCGTCGCGTCTGCCGCTCGGGCAACTACTGGCCGAGTCCGACGTCGTGAGCCTGCACGCCCCGCTCAACGACGAGACCAGGCACCTGATCAACCGCGAGACGCTGAAGCTCATGAAGCCCACCGCGATCCTGATCAACACCGGGCGCGGTCCGCTCGTCAACGAGAAGGATCTCGCCGAAGCCCTCCGGTCGGGCGAGATCGCCGGCGCGGGCCTGGACGTCTTCGAGAACGAGCCCGACGTCCACCCCGATCTGCTCGCCGTCGGCCACCGCACCGTCCTGACGCCGCACATCGGCAGCGCGACCGCCAAGACCCGCCTGGCCATGACGTCGCTGGCCGTGGACAACATCCTGGCCGTCCTCGCCGGTGACCCGCCGCTGACCCCCGTAGGGTGAACAGATGGCAAAAGAGGCGCGGGTCGGGAAGAAGGTCTACGAGGCCGAGTTGCTCCGGCTGCAGACCGAACTGGTGACGATGCAGGCCTGGCTGCGTCAGACCGGCAACCGGCTGCTCGTGATCTTCGAAGGACGCGACGCCGCCGGCAAGGGCGGCACGATCAGCCGCGTCAGCCAGTACCTGAATCCCCGCTACGCCCGCACGGTCGCGCTGCCCGCGCCCACCGACCGCGAGCGCGGCCAGTGGTACTTCCAGCGGTACGTCCAGCACCTGCCGACGAAAGGCGAGGCGGTGCTGTTCGACCGGTCCTGGTACAACCGGGCCGGCGTCGAGCGCGTGATGAACTTCTGCACCGAGGACGAGTACCGCCGCTTCCTGCACCAGTGCCCGCTGTTCGAGCGGATGCTCGTCGAGGACGGCATCCTGCTGCGCAAGTACTGGTTCTCGGTGAGCGACGCCGAGCAGCAGCGTCGCTTCGAGGACCGGCTGGACGACCCGCTGCGCCGCTGGAAGCTCTCGCCGATGGACGTGGAGTCGATCGCGCGCTGGGAGGACTACTCCCGGGCCAAGGACGAGATGTTCGTGCACACCGACATCCCGGAAGCGCCCTGGTACGTCGTGCAGAGCGACGACAAGCGTTCGGCGCGGCTGAACATGATCGCGCACCTGCTCTCCACCGTGCCGTACCAGCAGGTCAGCGAGCCGAAGATCAAGCTGCCGAAGCGGCCGAAGTCGTCGGGCTACCAGCGCCCGCCGCGCGACTCCCAGCACTTCGTGCCGAACCACGCGGCGACGCTGGAGAGTTAATCCCCGTTCAGCGCGGGTAGATCGGCGTTATGCCCGAATCCGCTCGCGCGACGTTCGCGCTCACCGTCAACGGCACCACGCACCACCTCACCGTCGACCCACGCACGACGCTCCTCGACGCGCTCCGCGAGCACCTCGGCCTGACCGGTGCCAAGAAGGGCTGCGACCACGGCCAGTGCGGTGCCTGCACCGTGCTGCTCGACGGCCGTCGCGTCAACAGCTGCCTGATCTTCGCGATCTCGCAGCAGCACGCGAGGATCACGACGATCGAGGGCCTCGGCACACCGGAGAACCTGCACCCGGTGCAGCGCGAGATGCTCGAGCACGACGGTTACCAGTGCGGCTACTGCACGCCGGGGCAGATCTGCAGCGCGGTCGGCATGCTCGGCGAGCTGAACGACGGCTGGCCCAGCGCGGTCACCGGAGAAACACCGGAGCTCAGCCGGGAAGAGGTCCGCGAGCGGATGAGCGGCAACCTCTGCCGCTGCGGCGCGTACCCCAACATCGTCGACGCGATCGTGGAGGCGGCCCGGTGAAGACGTTCGCCTACCGCGCGGTCACCGACGTCGACGAGGCCGTCGCCGCCGAGGGCACGTTCCTCGCCGGCGGCACGAACCTCGTCGACCTGATGAAGCTCGGCGTCGCCGCACCGGAGACGCTCGTCGACATCAACCACCTGCCGCTGCACGACGTCGTCCGCCGGCCGGACGGGGGCCTGCGCATCGGCGCGGGCGTGCGCAACAGCGAGCTCGCCGCGCACCCGGTGGTGCGGCGGCACTACCCGGTGCTCAGCCAGGCGTTGCTCGCCGGCGCGTCGGGGCAGCTGCGCAACATGGCCACGACCGGCGGGAACCTGCTCCAGCGCACCCGCTGCCGGTACTTCATGGACGCGACGAAACCCTGCAACAAGCGCGTGCCCGGCAGCGGCTGTCCTGCCCGCGACGGCGATCACCGCAACCTGGCGGTCCTCGGCGCCTCCGACGCGTGTGTCGCCACCCACCCGTCGGACATGGCGGTCGCGCTGGTGGCCCTCGACGCCGTCGCCCGCGTCACCGGGCCGGACGGCGAGCGCACGATCCCGATCGAGGTGCTGCACCGACTGCCCGGCGACCAGCCGCACCGCGACACGGTGCTGGAGCCGGGCGAGCTGATCACCGCGGTCGACCTGCCTCCGCTGGGGCTGCCCAGCGCCTACCGCAAGGCCCGCGACCGCGCCTCGTACGCGTTCGCGGTCGGTTCGGTGGCGGCCTGCCTGCGGCTCGACGACCAGGGCCGGGTCGACGACGCGCGGCTCGCGTTCGGGGCGGTGGCCCACAAACCCTGGCGCGCGCGTGCGGCCGAGGAGGCGTTGCGCGGCGGACCGGCCACCCGTGAAGCGTTCCTGGCCGCGGCCGACGCCGAGCTCGCCGCGGCCGAGCCACTGCGCGACAACGCGTTCAAAGTGCCGCTGATCCGCAATCTCGTGGCCACCACGCTCGAGGAGCTCCGATGACGCTCAGTCCGACCCGGCCGGGGGCGATCGGGACGCCGGTGGCGCGTATCGAGGGGCCGCTCAAGGTGACCGGGACCGCCCGGTACGCGGTCGAGTACCCGGTCGAGAACGTCGTGTACGCGTGGGTGGTGCAGTCCCCGGTCGCGCGCGGCACGCTCACCGGACTCGAGGCACCCGAGGGCGACGACGTGCTGACGACGCTCTGGCACGGCAACGCCCCGACGTTGAGCGAGGTCGACGACCCCGAACTCGCGGTGCTGCAGTCTCCGACGATCAGCTACCGGGGCCAGGTCGTCGCGCTCGTCGTCGCGAAAACGCTCGAGGCGGCCCGGGGCGCGGCGCTCGGCGTCGAACTGGAGATCGCGCAGGAGGAGCACGACGTGCTCCTGCGCGACGACCACCCGGGCCTCTACACACCGGAGAAGGTCAACCCGGCGTTCCCGTCGGACACGTCGTCCGGCGACGTGGAGGCGGCGCTGACCGACGCGGCCACGACCGTCGACGTCACGTACGAGACGCCCGCGCTGCACAACAACCCGATGGAGCCGCACGCCACCACCGCGCTCTGGGTGGACGACGAACTGGTGCTCTACGACTCCAACCAGGGGCCGTCGGCGATCGCTTCGCAGGTCGCGAAGGTCTTCGGGCTGAAATCGAGCCAGGTGCACGTGGTCGCCGAGCACGTCGGCGGAGGGTTCGGGTCGAAGGGCAGCGCGCGTCCGAACGCGATCCTGGCCGCGATGGCCGCGCGGGTGGTGGGCTACCCGGTGCGGCTGGCCCTGCCGCGGCAGGCGCTGTTCACGATGGTCGGGCACCGGACGCCGACGATCCAGCGGGTGCGGCTCGGGGCGACCGCGGACGGCGTGCTGACCGCGATCGCGCACGACGTCGTCGAGCACACGTCGCAGCTGTTCGAGTTCGCGGAACAGACCGCGGTGGTGACGCGGCACATGTACGCGGCGCCGAACCGGCGTACGTCGCACCAACTGGCGCGGCTGGACGTGCCGACACCGCGGTGGATGCGCGCGCCGGGCGAGGCACCCGGCATGGTGGCGCTGGAGTGCGCGGTCGACGAGCTCGCCGCCGCACTCGGCCTGGACCCGATCGAGCTGCGGATCCGCAACGAGCCGGACGTCGAACCCGAGGACGGGACGCCGTTCAGCAGCCGGCACTACGTGGAGTGCCTGCGTCTGGGCGCGGCCCGGTTCGGGTGGGACACCCGGCCGCGGCAGCCCCGGCAGCGGCGCGAAGGGCGCTGGTGGGTGGGTACCGGCGTGGCCGGGGCCACCTACCCGTCGATGGTGATGCCGTCGAGGGCGACCGTACGGATCGACGCGTCGCGCAACGTGCTCGTCGAGGTCGCGGCGGTGGACATCGGCACCGGGTCGCGGACCGTGTTGCACCAGGTGGCGGCGGACGTGCTTGGCGTTCCGCTGGAGAACGTGACAGTGCGCATCGGCGACAGTTCACTGCCGCGCGCGTCGATCGCCGGTGGGTCGTCGGGGTCCGCGTCGTGGGGCTGGGCCGTGGATGGGGCGTGCCGGAAACTGCGTGAGGAGCTGACGCACCTGACCGGACCGGTGCCGTCGTCCGGGCTCTCGGCCTCGTTCGACACCGGGCCGGACGTCCGCTCGCGTGAGAACGCCGGAAAACACGCGTTCGGGGCCCACTTCGCCGAGGTGCGGGTGGACGCGGACACCGGCGAGGTGCGGGTGTCGAGACTGTTCGGTCAGTACGCGGTGGGGCGGGTGTTGAACCCACGCACCGCGCGCAGCCAGTTCATCGGCGGCATGACGATGGGCCTGGGGATGGCGCTGCACGAAGAGAGCGTGCTCGACGCCGCGACCGGCGACTGGGTGAACCACGACCTGGCCGAGTACCACGTGCCGGCGCACGCCGACGTCGAGTGGATCGACGCGGCGTGGCTCGACGAGGAGGACTCGTCGGTGAATCCGCTCGGGGTGAAGGGAATCGGCGAGATCGGGATCGTCGGGTCGCCGGCCGCGATCGTGAACGCGATCTGGCACGCGACCGGGGTGCGGGTGCGGAATCTGCCGGTGCGCCTGGACAAGCTCCTGACCGACCCGGCGTTCTGAGCGGTCGCCGGGTCACCCGGACTTCGAGGTGGGTTCCTCCACGGGATGGGGGGCCGGGTAGGGCTCGGTGAAGTCGGCGCTGCGGCCCACCTCGGCCCAGGCCGCGCCCTCGTCCAGCTGGTGTTCGGAGTACGCGCGGGCCATCTCGACCGCGTTGACCCCGAGAGGCAGATGGGAAGGCGGGTGCTCGCGACCGGCCGCGCGCACGATGATCTCGGCGGCCCGATCGGGGTCGCCCGCCGCGCCGGCGTCGTTGGCGCGGACCCGGCGCTGCATGAGGCCGATCGTGGCGTCGTACTCGGCCGGGATGTCGTGGACCGTCATCGACGCACCGGCCCAGTCGGTGGCGAACCCGCTGGGCTCGACCACCATCACACGCACCCCGAACGGCGCGGTCTCGGCGGCCAGCACCCGGCTGAAACCGTCGACGGCGAACTTCGCGGCCTGGTAGGACGCGATGCCCGGCGAGCCGCCGACCCGCCCGCCGATCGACGAGAACTGCACGATCGTGCCGCCACCCTGGGCGCGGAGCTGCGGGATCGCCGCTCGCGACACGTGGTAGACGCCCCAGAAGTTGGTCTCGAACTGCGTGCGGAAGTCGGCCTCGTCGCCGGTTTCGATCGGGGCGACGTTCGCGTAACCGGCGTTGTTGACGACCACGTCGATGCGGCCGAAGCGCTCGACGCCGGCGGCCAGTGCGGCGCGGACGGCCTGCGGGTCGGTGACATCGAGGGCCACCGGGAGGACCTGATCGCCGAACTCGGACAGCGTCTCCGGCCGGCGCGCGGTGGCGACGACCTGGTGCCCGGCGTCGAGAGCGGCGCGGACGAGTGAGCGGCCGAAGCCGCGGGACGACCCAGTGATGAACCAAATGGACATGCCTTTAGTAAAACGCGGTTTCGTTAATACCGCAACAGCGTTGCGATACGATGGGGTGGTGCAGCGGGCGCGGTCGGTGGAAGCGAAGCAACAGCGGGAACAGGCGATCCTGGACGCCGCCCGCCGGCTGGGCCTCGAACGGGGCATCCGGCAGATCACGCTGACTGATATCGCCAACGCGGTCGGTATGCACAAGTCGGCGCTGTTGCGATATTTCGAAACGCGGGAACAGATATATCTGTTGTTGACCGCGGAGGGATGGCGCGAGTGGGGGCCGGATCTCCGTGCCCGCCTCGCGCTGTTGACGCCCGGCGAGGCGTCCCCGGAGCTGGTCGCCGGCGAGATCGCGGAGTCGCTGGTCAGCCGGCCGATGTTCTGTGACCTGCTCGCGCAGGCACCGCTGAACCTCGAGCGCAACGTGTCGCTGGAATCGGTGCGCGAGTTCAAGCTCGTGACGCTGGAGCAGGTCGAGGCGCTGGTCGCCGAGTTCCGGCGGCTGCGTCCCGGGCTCAGCGAGGAGCAGGGTGTCGACCTGATCGCGACGGCCACCTCGCTGGCCGGTGCGCTCTGGCAGATGGCCACACCCGGCCCGGAGATCGAGGCGCTCTACCGCGGCGATCCCCGACTAGGCCACGCGATCGTCGAGGTAGGCCCACGTCTCACCCGGGTACTGACCGCCCTTCTACGGGGTACCGCCTAGCGCTTCGGCGTGTCGGTCGACTCGACACCCTCACGGTCGACGAGCGGCTCGCTCTAGTGTTCGCGTAGAGAGCGAGCCGGGGGCAGGGCCGAGCGCCACGCCAGTGCTCCCCCGAGCAACGCGCCGGCCAGCAGGGGTGCCCCGTGGTTGTCGCCGGTCGCGGCGAGCAGCACGCCGAGGAGCAGCACGGCGCCCGCGCCGGCCCGGAGCGCCAGCGCCACCTTCGCGGCCCCGCTGATCAGCCAGGCCGCCAGCCCACCGAGCAGGCCGGCCACCGCCACCGACGAACCGGCGCTGTAGTACTCGAGCGCGTAGCTGTAGACCTCGCCGACCACTCCCCCGGTGAGGTACAGCGCGAGCCACGCGCGCCGGCCGAACACCCGCTCGGCGATCGCTCCGAACATCAACAGCCCGATGCCGTTGGTGAGCACCTGCCCCCAGCCTTCCGGGTTCACCAGGATCGGCGTCACCAGGCGCCAGACCTGCCCGTCGAAGAACGCGGGGTCGCGGGCCAGCGCGTCGGAGAAGGCGGGCACCGCGTACCCCAGCGCGGTGGTCGCGGCCGTCACCGCGAACACCGCCCAGGTGAGCGTGGTTTTCATGCCTCGAGGGGTATCACGCCCGTCCCATCGTCACCGAGGCATAGGGGGAAGTGGGCTGGGGGGCGCCGCCCTCGTTCTCGACGCTCACCGCCAGCTGGTCGCCCGGCGACAGGTTCTCCACCACCCGGGATCCGCTCCGGGCGTCCGGCGGCAGCACCGAGAGGTTGCGTGCGACCCCGCCGGACACCCGCCAGAGCTGGTACGTCTTTCCGCTCGGCACGGCGCCGAGCCCGTCGAACGTCAGCACGGCCGCGCCCTGCGACGCCGAGTACACCGCGGTGAAGCGGCCCGCGGGCGCGTCCGGTGAGACACGCAGCGTCGCGTCGGGCGCGGCGAGCACGGCACGCATCCGAGCGCTCTCCTCCTGGGCCGCCACGACCCGCGCGCGCTCGTCGCCGACCCGCGTCTCCTGCACCCACCAGGTCGTCCCGATCGCGCCGGCCAGCACGGCGACCGCGGCGGCCACCGCGGCCAGCCGCCGGCCACGCGGCGGGCGCAGGCCGGCCACGCGTGACGGGGTCTGCCGCGTGGCCCGCGCCGCGGCCAGTACCCGGTTGCGCAGCTCGGGCGGCGGCGCGACCGCCGAGGCGCCGCCGAGTCGCGCCGCCGCCTCCGCGAACCCCGCCACCTCGGTCGCACACGTGGGGCACGTCCGCAGGTGCCGCTCGACCGCGGCCCGTTCCGTGTCGTCGAGCGCGTCCAGGGCGTAGGCGCCGTTCAGCAACTCCGGGTGATCGTTCATCGGCCTACTCCGAGGCAGTCGCGCAACCGGATCAGGCCGTCCCGCATCCGGGTCTTCACAGTGGGGAGAGCGAGGTCGAGCGTCGCCGCCACCTCGCGGTAGGTCTGCCCGCCGTAGTACGCCAGCGTGATCGCTTCCCGCTGGACGTCGGTCAGACCTTTCAGGCACCGCCGCACCTGCTGGTGCTCGAGCCGCCCGGCGACCTCGTCGGCCACCACGTCGTACGCCGGCGCTTCCGGCACCGCGACCCGCTTCTCCCGGTCGGTCGCGGCCTGCGCCGCGCGTACCCGGTCCACCGCGCGCCGGTGCGCCAACGTCACGATCCATCCCGACGCCGTCCCGCGGGCCGGGTCGAACCGGGCGGCCGTGCGCCAGACCTCGACGAGCACCTCCTGGGCGACCTCCTCGGCCTGCGCGGGGTCACGCACCACGCGCAGGATGACGCCGTAGACACGCGGCGACACCTCGTCGTAGAGCCGCGCGAACGCGTCGTCGTCGCCCCGGCCGACCCGGGCGAGCAGGGTGCCCAGCACGTCGGTGTCACCACCGTCGGGCGGTGGTGCGGCAGCGCGAGCGCGCCTCCAGCGGTCCATTCGTGCCCTCCTGAGTCGACGGGTCCGCTGGTCATTCGGAGCCGGTGGCCCGAGGGATTGGTGGTGCGTCGAACCTTCGCTACCACACGCTACGGGGTTGATTCCGACGCTCGAGAGGTTCAGCCTCAGTGCGCGGCGGGTGAGGGGGATTCGCGCCATGGGCGGTTCGGTCAACGTTGAGCGGGACAGGTTCGACTCCCGGGACATGGGGGAGGTTCAGGAGCTGATCAGCCGTCGGTACGTCGAGCACCAGCCGCGGATCTCCGGTGACGTGCGCGCGTTCCGGTTCTCGTCCCGGTCGGTCCGGGCCGGGGGCCTCACGCTGGACCGGGCCAAGTACCGGGCGAACATCGTGATCAACGCTGACCCGTTCGACACCACGCTGGTCCTGCGGGTCCGCGAGGGGCGCTTCGACATGTCGTCCGGCCGTGCGCGGGTGGTGGCCGGCCCCGGCGAGTGCGTGCTGTACCCGCGTCACGTCCCGCTGGACTTCGTCATGGACGAGGTGGCGTACGAGGTGATCCAGATGCCCGGTGAGCTGACGAGCCGGGCCGCGGCCCGGCTCGGCGTCGACCCGGCGGAGTTCCGCTTCGAGGGCATGACGCCGGTGTCGGCGGCCATGACCAGGCACTGGCGGGCGACGACGGCCTACATCACGGGCGTGTTCAGCGGTCCGGAGCCGCTCGAGGTGCATCCGCTGCTGTTGTCCGCGGTGCTGGAGGCGGCCACCACCGCGGTGCTGGCCACGTTCCCGAACACGACGATGACGACGGACTACGTGCCCGGGTCGGGCTGGTCGGCCCCCTCGGTGGTGCGTCGCGCGGTCGAGTTCATCGAGGAGCACGCCGCGGAGCCGGTGACGCTCGAGGCGATCGCCGCGGCCGCCGGCGTCGGCACCCGCTCGTTGCAGGCCGCGTTCGCCCGGCACCTGGACACCACGCCGCTCGGCCAGCTGTACCGGGTGCGGCTGGGCCGGGTGCGTGAGGAACTGCAGAACGCGCAGCCCGGCGACGGTTCCACGGTCGCCGACGTCGCCCGCCGCTGGGGCTTCGCCGACCGGGGCCGGTTCGCCGCCGCCTACCGTTCCGCCTTCGGCGAGCTGCCCAGCCAGACCCTTAGGCAGGGATGAAAGATCCCTGGATGAACGTGTCCTACCTGTTGGCCGCGGAACGGGTGATGCTTGGTCCCGTCGGCAGGCGACGAGGGGAGGAACGATGGCGGACCGGGCGCAGTTGGCGGATTTTCTCCGCTCGCGGCGGGAGGCGTTGCAGCCGGAGGACGTCGGGCTTCCCCGCGGGCCGCGCCGGCGCACCGGTGGGCTGCGTCGCGAGGAGGTCGCCGCGCTCTGCGGTATGTCGACCGACTACTACAGCCGGATCGAGCAGCAGCGCGGTCCGAACCCGTCCGAGCAGATGCTGGCGGCGATCGCCCGCGGGCTGCACCTGACGCTGGACGAACGGGACCACCTGTTCCGGATCGCCGGCCACACCGCCCCCCAGCGGGCCGTCCGCACCGACCACGTCAACCCCGGCATCATGCGGATCCTCGACCGGCTCGACGACACTCCCGCACTGGTGTTCACCCACCTCGGGGAGGCGCTGCGCCAGACGAGGATGGCGAAGGCGCTGCTCGGCGACCAGATGAAGTTCACCGGCATGGCCAGGGCCACGGTCTACCGCTGGTACACCGACCCCCGGTCGCGCCTGATCTATCCCGAGGAAGACCACCCGATCCACGGCCGGGCGTTCACCGCGAGGCTGCGTGACGCGTACCTGGTCGAGGGCAAGGGGTCACGGTCGGCGGCGCTGGTGGAGGCGCTGCTGGCCGAGAGCCAGGAGTTCGCCGCGGTCTGGTCCGAGCACGACATCAGCGCGGGCCATCCCGAGTTCAAGCGCATCAGCCACCCGGAGCTCGGCGTCCTCGAAGTGCAGTGCCAGACCCTCCTCGACCCGGACCAGTCGCAGAGCCTGCTGGTCTTCACCGCGACGCCAGGCACCGAGAGCTACGAGAAGTTGCAGCTCCTGTCGGTCATCGGCGACCGCGTCGACGTCTGAATTCACTCATCGCACCACTTTCCTGGAGACACCCATGTCCAAAATCGCCCTGATCACCGGAGCCAACCGCGGGCTCGGCCGGAACACCGCGCTGCGCCTCGCCGAGGACGGCGTCGACGTGATCCTCACGTACCGGTCGAACGCCGACGAGGCCCAGGAGGTCGTCGACGAGCTGACGAAGCTCGGCCGCACGGCCGTGGCCTTCCGTCTCGACGTCGGTGACCTCGCCGCGCACGAGGCGTTCGTGGACGAGGTCCGCGCGGCGCTGGCCGACCGGTGGGGCCGGGACACGTTCGACTACCTCGTGAACAACGCCGGCACCGGCATCTACGCGACGGTCGCCGACACCACCGTCGAGCAGTTCGACTCGCTGCTCGGCGTGCACCTGCGCGGCCCGTTCTTCCTCACCCAGCGGCTGATCCCGCTGCTGGCCGACGGTGGTCGCGTCCTCAACCTGTCCACCGGTCTGGCCCGCTTCACCAGCCCCGGCTACGCGGCGTACGCGGCGATGAAGGGCGCGGTCGAGGTGTTCACCCGGTACCTGGCCCAGGAGCTGGGGCCGCGTGGCATCACCGTGAACACGCTGGCTCCCGGGGTGATCGCGACCGACTTCGCCGGTGGCGCCGTGCGGGACAACGCCGGGCTGCAGGAGATGCTGTCGCAGCACATCGCACTGGGCCGCGTCGGGCTGCCGGACGACATCGGCAGCGTGGCCGCCTCGCTGCTGAGCGACCGCAGCGGCTGGATCACCGGTCAGCGCATCGAGGCGTCCGGGGGCCAGAACCTCTAAGGCGTGTCCCCCAGCGCGACGAGCACGTCGCGCAGGGCGTCGAGCGCGGCCCTGGTCGTCTCCGGCGGAACTCCACGCAGGTAGGCGGCCTGGGCCGCGGCGGCGGCCCGGACCGCGTCCTCGGCGGTGGCCACCCCGGCCCCGGTGAGGACGACCCACGAGCTGCGGGCGTCGGACGGGTCGGGGTCGCGGTCGACGAGGCCGGCCGCGGCCAGGCGCCGCAGCAGGTTGCTCATGCCGCCGGACGAGAGCATGAGCCGTTGGGCCAGGTCGGACGGGCGGAGCCGGTACGGCTCCCCGGACGCGCGCAGCACCGACAGGATGTCGTTCTCGGCCTTGGTGAGTCCGAGCTTCGCGAGCTCGGCGTCCACCGCGCGGGCCATCAGCGCGGAGAGCCGGGTGGCCCGCTTGGCCAGCGCCCACTCCTCCCCGACGGCGCCGGGCAGCTCGGCGCCCCAGATCTCGAAGGCCCCATCGGTGCGGTCCCGCTTCACCTGGCCATCCTAGCGCCGCCCTTGCGTCGCAAAAGCTTTCGGAATAGCTTTGCAGAAAGCTTTCTAGGGAGGCGCTTTGCGTACTGCACTCGTTCACGCCCATCTCGTTCCCGGCGACGGCGGTCCCGAGGTCCCGGACGCCACCGTGCTGATCGAGGACGGCGCGATCGTCGACGTCGGAGCGGGCATCGAGCCGCAGGGGGCGGAGATCGTCGACGCCACCGGGCTGACCGCGATTCCCGGTCTGGTCGACGGTCACCAGCACGTCTGGCAGGCCGGGCTACGGGGCGCCGGCGCGGATCTGTCGATCACCGGCTACCGCGACACCGTGCTCCCCCGCCTCGCGGCGTTCACCCCCGAGGACCTGCACGCGGCGACGCTGCTCGGCGCGGCCGAGTCGCTCAACGCCGGTATCACCACGATCTTCGACTGGCGGCACGGCGCGCTCGCCCCCGAACACACCGAGGCGGCCGCGGACGCGCTCGCCGCGGTCGGCGTCCGGACGTTGATCGGCACGCCCGAGGTGAGCGGGCCGGACCAGGCGCTGGCGATCATGGGGCCGGAGATCGACGACTACGACCGGGCCGTGCGCGACATCGAGCGCGGCCGCTCGCTCGGCGTCCTGATCTCGTTCCACGCCCAGGGCGCCTGCGTCGCGCGCCTGCACGCCGACGGGCTCCTCGGCCCGGACCTGAACATCGCGCACCTCAACGCGATGAGCGAGCCGGACGCGGTGTGGCTGGCCGAGGCCGGCGTCGGCGTGACGATGGCCCCGACCTGCGAGGCCGCGATCCGGGCCGCGGCCGCACCGTACGCGCGGTTCGCCGCCGCCGGTGGGCGTCCCGGCCTGAGCACGGACACCGCGATCAACGGCCCGGCCGGCTTGTTCGAGCCGCTCCGGGCCCTGCTCTGGTCCGAGCGGGTGCGCACCGGCGAGATCGTTCCGGCGGCGAGCTTTCTCCCGTCGGTCACTGTCGACAGCGCGCGGGCGATCGGGCTGGCCGACCGGATCGGCACGCTGACCGTGGGCAAGCGGGCCGACGTGCTGCTCATCGACGGCTTCGCGCACCTCACCGGCGACCGGGCCGGTGCCGTCGTCACGTCCGCGGGCGTGGAGAACGTCCGCCACGTGCTCGTCGACGGGCGCGTCGTGAAACGCGACGGCCGCCTGGTCGGCCTCGACCTGGCGGCCCTCCGCGGGTCGGCTCAGAGGATCGGGCGACCGCCGGTGACCGCGATGCGCGCACCGGAGATGTAGCTGCCCTCGTCCGACGCGAGCAGCACGTAGACCGGCGCGAGCTCCGCCGGCTGTCCGGCCCGGCCGAGCGGCGTGTCCTGGCCGAACTTCTCCACCTTCTCCGGCGGCATCGTCGCCGGGATCAGCGGCGTCCAGATCGGGCCGGGGGCGACGCTGTTCACCCGGATGCCCTTCTCGCCGAGCAGCTGCGCGAGGCTCGCGCAGAAGTTCGCGATCGCCGCCTTCGTCGCCGCGTACGGCGCCAGCGTCGGCGAGGGCATGTCCGAGTTCACCGACGAGCTGCCGATGATCGCCGAGCCGGGCCGCATGTGCGGCACCGCGGCTTTCGCCAGGTAGAAGAACGCGGAGATGTTCGTCGCGAACGTGTGCTCCCACTCGTCGTCCGGGATCTCCTCCAGCGACTCGTGGGTCATCTGGAACGCGGCGTTGTTGACGAGGACGTCGACCTGGCCGAACTCCTCCACGGCCTTGGCGACGATGTCCTTGCAGTGCTGGGGCTCCGACACGTCGCCGGGGACGAGCACGGCCTTCCGGCCGGCGTCCTCGACGTACTTCGCGGTCTCCTTGGCGTCCTCGTGCTCGTTCAGGTACGAGATGAGGACGTCTGCTCCTTCCCGGGCGTAGGCGATCGCGACGGCGCGGCCGATGCCGCTGTCACCGCCGGTGATGATCGCGGCCTTGCCGACGAGGCGGCCAGAGCCTCGGTAACTGTTCTCGCCGCAGTCCGGGCGCGGCGTCATCTCCGACTGGGTTCCGGGAACGTCCTGTTGCTGCGCGGGCTGGTTCATGCGCCCCGGCTTCCCGACGAACCAGCCGATAAACAGTCTATGAACCCAGGTAATAATGAAGTACATTCACTATGTGCCGACTTCAGTGAATGCCCTCGACCTCGTGCTGGAACTCACCGTCCTGCTCGGTGAGGACATGACGCAGAGCCTGGCGAGCGATCACCTCACCGAGCCGCGCGCGCACCTGCTCTGGGTGCTCGGCGCCCAGGGGCCGAGCACCCAGAAGAGCCTGGCCGAGGCGTTGAACGTCAGCGCACGGAACATCACCGGGTTGGTCGACGGGCTGGAGCAGACCGGGTACGTCATCCGCGCACCGCACCCGGACGACCGGCGCGCGACGCTCGTCTCGACGACCGAGCGGGGCGCGGCCATCGTCGACGCTTTCCAGTCCGGCCAGAAAGAACTCGCCGAGCAGCTCTTCGGGCCGATGGCACCCGGGGAGCTCGATCAGTTCGTCACCAGCCTCACGGGCGTGGTGGAGCGGCTGCGTGCCGCGATCGCCGAGGGGAGACCAGCATGATTCGCCGGGCCGTCCTGTTCGAGCTACGGATCTACCGCAACCTGGCGCGCTGGGTGGCGCGCCGGCCCGACGTGCGCGGCGGGGAGCCGTTCGGGTACGCCCAGCTGGTCACGCCGGTGCTGTGCCTCTGGATCTTCGGGTCGGCCGTCGAGACCGTGGTCGTGCACTTCATCCTGCCGTGGGAGGGCATCCGGCTGGTCGCCGACGTCATCGGCGTCTGGGGCCTGCTCTGGATGCTCGGGCTCCTGGCCGGGATGCGCACGTACCCGCACCTGGTGACACCCGAGGCGCTCCGGGTGCGCCACGGCGGGAACTTCGACCTGACGCTCCCCTGGGGAACCATCGAGAGCATCACGCAGCAGCGCACGAACCTCGAGTCGTCGATCCGGACCCTGCGGCTGATCGACGACGAACTGTTCGTGGCCGTGAACAACGAGGTGAACGTCCGCGTCGTGCTGACGGAGCCGATCGTCGTGAAAGGTCAGGAGGTCACCGCGGTGAACTTCCTCGCCGACGCCCCGAAGGCCCTGGTGGCTCGGGCGAAGGCCCCGGCGGCCCCGTAGGACCGCCGGGGTCACCGCCTACGTGCCCTGGAGCCAGGCGTCGACCTTGTCCTGGTTGGCCTCGACCCACTTCTTGGCCGCCTCGTCGGCCGGGACCTTGTCGACCGCGATCGCCTTCGCGACCTCGTTCTGGTCCTCGGCCGACCAGGTGAAGTTCTTCACCAGCGTGTACGCCGGGCTGCCGGAGTCGGCGAACTTCTTGCTGACGATCTTGTTGAGGTCGTACTCGGGGTAGTCACACGCAACCTTCTTCGCGTCGGCGTCGCACCCCGGCTTGTACTCGGGCAGCTTCACGTTCACGGCCGGCACCTCGTTGAGGAACCACTGCGGCGTGTAGAAGTACATGAGCAGCCACTTCTTCTGCTGCTCGGCCTGACGCATCGCGGTGATCAGCGCGGTCTCCGAACCCGAGTACACCACCTTGAAGTTCAGCTTCAGGTTCTGCACCAGCGCCGCGTCGTTGGTGACGTACGACGGGTCCCCGGCGAGGAACTGTCCCTTGTCGCCCGACTCGGACGTCTTGAACTGGGCCGCGTACTTGTTCAGGTTCTTCCAGTCCAGGACGTCCGGGTGCTCCTTGGCCAGCCACGGCGGCACGAACCAGCCGATCTTGCCCGGCACCCCGGTGGAGCCCGCGTCCACCGCCACCTTGTCGTCGGTGATGTACTTCTTCACCAGGTCGTCGTGGCCCCAGTTCTCGATGACCACGTCGACGACGCCGGTGGAGAAGCCCTGCCAGGCGACCTGCTCGAGGATGTTCTTCTTGACGACCTTGCAGCCGAGCTGCTTCTCCGCCACGTACGCGACGACCGCCGCGTTCGACTCGTAGCCGACCCACGGGTTGATCGCCAGGTTGACCGTGCCGCACTTGCCCTTGCTGCCGGCGTCGCTCCCGCCGGAGTCGCCGACCTTCGCACCGCCGCAAGCCGTCGCGGCCAGCAGTAGCGCGGCGACCGCAGCAGTAAGTCTGAGCTTGGAAAACATGCTGCTCCTAGCGGGGGTTGGGGGAACCTAGGAAACACGCTCCTGCGCCGCGGCCCGGGTGATGCGGTCGAGCAGGACGCCGAGCAGGACGATCGCGGCGCCGGCGGCCAGGCCCTTGCCGAACAGGCTGATCTGCACGAACCCGGCGACGACGTCGTAACCGAGCGCGCCTGCCCCCACCAGGCCACCGACCACGACCATCGCGAGCACGTAGATCGTGCCCTGGTTGACCGCGAGCGTGATGCCGCGCCGGGCCATCGGCACCTGGACCTTCGTGATGATCTGCCACGGGCTGGAGCCGACGGCGGTGGCCGCCTCCACGGTGGTCGGCGAGACGCCGCGGATCGCGTCGGCGATGATCTTGATGCAGACCGGGGCGGCGTAGACGACGGCCGCGACGATCGCGGTGAACCGGCTGGCCTCGAACAACGCCAGGAACGGCACCAGGTAGACGAACGCGGGCATGGTCTGGGCGGCGTCCAGCACCGGCCGGATCACCGCGTCGGCGCGTTCGCTGCGTCCCATCCAGATGCCGACGGCCAGACCGAGCACCACGGTGACGACGGTGGCCACCAGCGTCGCGGCCAGCGTCACCATCGCGTCGAACCAGACCCCGGTGCCGATGATCAGCACGAGCAGCACCAGCGACAGCAGCGCCGTCCGCCAGGTGCCGAGCACGTAGGCGAACGCGGTGATCGCCGCGATCACCAGCCACCACGGCGACTCGGACAGCAGCGCCTCGAGCGGGTTGAGCACGGCCGCGGTGAAGCCGTCCTTGAGGCCGCCGGTGAACCCGGCCAGGTGGAGTTGACACCAGTCGCTGACCGAGGTGGCCGCGCGGATGATCGGCGAGCCGACGTTCGGGCTGTCCGGGAACTCGGCCGCCCAGAGGTAGGTGTAGGAGAGGTACACGCCGACCAGCGCGGCGACCCCACCGCCGAGCACACCGTAGCGCCGCGTCTTCGACGGGCGCACTTCCCGTTCGGCGCGCACGCTCGCCGCCGTCGTCACCCGGTCGAGCACGATCGCCAGTACGACGATCGACAAGCCGGCGTTGAACGCGGTGCCGACGTCGAGGGTCTGCAGGGCCCGGACGACGACCTGGCCGAGGCCGGGCGCGTCGATCAGCGCCGCGATCGTGACCATCGAGAGCGCGGCCATGATCGTCTGGTTGATGCCGACGACGATGCTCGGCTTGGCCATCGGCAGCAGCACCTTGCGCAGCAGCTGCCCGCGCGTGGAGCCGAGCGACTCCCCCGCCTCGACGCTGTCGGTGGGCACCTCGCGGATGCCGTGCGCGGTCAGCCGGATCACCGGTGGCACCGCGTAGATCAGCGTGGCGATCGTCGCGGCGGCCGGTCCGATCAGGAACAACAGCGTGAGCGGCGCGAGGTAGACGAACGTCGGCATCGTCTGCATCAGGTCGAGCACCGGCGTGACCACGTTGTTGAAGCGGTTGGAGACACCGGCCCAGATGCCGAGCGGGATGCCGATCAGCAGCGAGAGCAGCACCGCGGTGATCGTCAGCGCGAGCGTGTCCATGCTTTCCTGCCACAGGCCCTGCGCGCCGACGAAGAGCAGGCCGGCCAGCGTCAGCAGCGAGACGCGCCAGTTGCCGAACGCCCACGCGGCCCAGGTCGCCAGTGCGACGACGCCGAGCCAGCCGACGTAGGGCAGCGGCCGGTCACCGACCGGCTGGGAGATCAGATGTTGCAGGAAGACGACGATCTGATCGATGCCGACCTTGATCTCGTTGAAGAAGTAGAGGAAGAGCGGGTTGGAGTTCCGGTTCGCGCCGACCGAGCCGTTCAGGTCGTTGAGCGACTGGTGGAAGTCGTTGATGTCGGCCGGTGCGAGCGCGAGCGTCTGCTTGCCGTGGAAGACGGCGTAGCCGACCAGCCACACGGCCAGGATGCCGACGATGCTCCACCCGCGGTTCGGCTTCCCCAGTGCTTTCGTGCGGGGCAGCGCGATGCTCACGATTCGGCCACCACGCCGAGCACCTCGGCGTCGCCGACGACCCCGAGCAGCTCGCCGTCGTCCACCACCTTCAGCGGCGCGTTCGCTTCGAGCACGGCGCGGACGGCGTCCTTGACCAGCACGTCCGGGCCCAGTTCGGGGCCGTCGAGCGTGTCGTCCGGCTCCGGGGGCCGCATGATCCAGCGCAGCGTCAGCACGTTGGCCTTCGGCACTTCGTGGACGAAGTCGCGCACGTACTCGTCGGCGGGCGCGCCCACCAGCTCCGCGCCGGTGCCGAGCTGCACCTGGCGTCCGTCGCGCATGATCAGGATGCGGTCGCCGAGCTTGAGCGCCTCGGACAGGTCGTGGGTGATGAAGACCATCGTCTTGCCGACCTCGCGGTGCAGCCGGATGACCTCGTTCTGCATGTCGCGGCGGATCAGCGGGTCGAGCGCGGAGAACGGTTCGTCGAACAGCAGCACGCCCGGGTCGCCGGCCAGCGCGCGGGCCAGGCCGACCCGCTGCTGCATGCCGCCGGAGAGCTGACGCGGCAGCGAGTTCTCGAAGCCGCTCAACCCGACGAGGTCGATGACCTCGTGGGCCCGGGCCAGGCGGTCGGTCTTCTTCTCGCCGCGGATCTCCAGCCCGTAGGCCACGTTGTCGATCACCCGGCGGTGCGGCAGCAGCCCGAAGTGCTGGAACACCATCGAGACCTGGTGGCGACGCAGCTCGCGCAGCGCCTTGTCGTCGGCCTCGCGGATGTTCCGGCCCTGGATCAGGACCTCGCCCGCGGTCGGCTCGATCAGCCGGGTGAGGCACCGCACCAGCGTCGACTTGCCGGAGCCCGAGAGTCCCATCACGACGAACACCTGGCCGGGCTCGACGTCGAAGCTCAGGTCGCAGACCGCGGCGAGGCAGCCGGTCCTCTCCTTGAGTTCGGCGCGCGGCAGCGCGGCCAGCTCGGGGTCGGCGGGCACCCGGTCCGCTTTCGGCCCGAACACCTTCCAGAGGTTCCGGACGCTGATGTCCGCGTCGCCGCCCGGGAGGTCGTCCGCCCGCTCCGGTGTACCTGATCGTGCCGTGGTTGCCGTCACCGTTAAGGCTCCTCACGCGGGCGCCAGAGTTGCGCATCATGCAATGAAGCGCAGTGAGTGCAACACAGAGTCTTGCGCGCGACCCGGAGTGTCAACCCTTCCTCGCAGAATTAACGACCCGGGTACTTTCGGCGGCTCGCGGGGGCGGGCGACGCGTGAATTAGATCGGCCGCAAAGTCGCCTTAAGCGCGACTGAATGATGTTCACGGTTCGCCTGTTACGCGTGAGGCTGAGGACCGTGCACAGACGCCGCCGCTCGCCGAACCGTGCCCGTCTCGTGATCGGTGGGGTGGCCGTCGTCGCGGCGCTGGCTACCGGCGGCATCGCCGTCGTCGGCCTCATCGGCGACGACACGTCCGGGGACACCAGTGCGGCGATCCAGGCCGCCGAGACCCTCGAACCGCAGGCGACGGACTACCCGGTGGTCGACGACGAGTCGGCCGAACCGTCGGCGAGCCCGAGCGCCTCGGCCGTGCGGCCCCGCTTAGCCGGCGGACTTCCCAAGGCCGCGACCGGCACCTCCGCCGACCCGAAGCCGAGCAGCGCGAGCCCCAGCCCACGGCGCTCGACGAAGGCGCCCGGCGCGAGCACCGGATCGCCGGAGCTCGCGGTGCTGGCCCGGATCAACGAGGCCCGCGCCGAGGAAGGGCTGAGCGCGCTGACGATGGACACCAAACTCGTCGCCGCCGCCCACCTGCACAACCTGGCGATGGCTGACGGGTGCGGGCTCTCGCACCAGTGCGACGGCGAGTCCGGCATCGGCGACCGGATCAGCGCGCAGGGCGTCCAGTGGTCGTCGGTCGCGGAGAACGTCGGGACCGGCGGGCCGGTGGACGACAACACCAGCGGCCAGACGCAGATGGCGGTCGGTCTGACCGACAGCATGCTGGCCGAGGTGCCGCCGGACGACGGTCACCGCAAGAACATCCTGAACCCGGACCTGTCCCGGATCGGCATCGACGTGATCCGGGACGAAAACGGCACGGTGTGGCTGACGCACGACTTCTCGGGCTAATAGCTGTCTGGTGCGCTACACATTGACGTGAATCCCCACGCCCCGGGGAAGGTTGCTGACCACAACCAAGCGAAGGGGATGGACGTCATGAGGTTCGCGCGTCGCTGGTCCTGGGTGGCCGTGCTGGTCATCGGGCTGGCCCTGTTCTACGCCGTGCGCCGGGCCACGCTCGACACCGGGAACCCGAATCTGATCCCCTCGCTGATCCTGCTCGGCGCCGCCGTGGTGCCGATGGCGTTCGTCGCGTTCCTGGCCGGGCGCCGGATCGAGTACGGCGTCAGCGGCGGCACCCTCGCGCTCACCGCGCTGGTCGGCGGCGTCATCGGCGTCGTGACCGCGGGCGTTCTGGAGTACGACACGCTGCACGGCCTCGAGGTGCTGCCGATGGTCGCGGTGGGGCTGATCGAGGAGAGCGCGAAGCTGATCGCCCCGCTCGTCCTGGTCTTCGTGCTCAAACCACGCAAGCCGGCCGACGGTCTGCTGATCGGGGTGGCGTCCGGTGCCGGCTTCGCGACGCTGGAGACGATGGGCTACGCGTTCGTCACGCTGATCCAGTCGAAGGGCGACATCGGCGCGGTCGACGACGTGCTGTTCCTGCGCGGCGTGCTGAGCCCGGCCGCGCACATGGCCTGGACCGGCCTGACCGCGGCCGCCCTCTGGTACGCGGCCGATCGTCGCTGGCACACGTCCGCCGTCGCGCGTTTCGTCGGCATCTTCGTGGTGGCCGTGGCGCTGCACACGGCGTGGGACTCACTCGGCAACACGGTGGCCTACGCGATCCTGGCGGCCGTGAGCCTCGGCCTGCTGGGCGTGACCACCCATCGGCTCGCGGCCCGCGGTTACGCACTCGCGCACGCATAGAACGCCGACCTCCGGGCACGCCTGGACGACACCGGAGGAGGTTGTGCAGATGACTAGTAAGCCGTTCGCCGTGGTGACCGGCGCGTCCAGTGGCATCGGGTACGAACTGGCCAGGCAGTTCGCCGCCCACGGATTCGACCTGCTGATCACCGCCGAGGACGAGGACGTGAACGCTGCCGCGATCGACCTGCGCCGCGACGCCGGCCACCGCGTCGACGTGGTCCAGGTCGATCTGGCGTCCGCCAGCGGCGTCGAGTACCTCCACCAGGCGATCGTCTCGGCCGGCCGCCCGGTCGACGCGATCGCGCTGAACGCCGGGCGCGGCGCCGGTGGTGACTTCGTCCGGGACACCGACCTCCGCGACGAACTGGAGATCGTCGACGTCAACGTCCGCTCGACGGTCCACCTGGCCAAGCGCGTCCTCCCGGCCATGGTGGAGCGCGGTGAGGGCAAGGTGCTGTTCACGTCGTCGATCGCGTCGACGATGCCGGGCACGTACCAGGCCGTGTACAACGCGTCGAAATCGTTCGTGCAGTCGTTCGCCGAGGCGCTGCAGGCCGAGCTCAAGGGCACCGGCGTCACGATCACCTCGCTGATGCCGGGGCCCACCGAGACGAACTTCTTCGAGCGCGCCGACATGCTCGACACGAAGGTCGGCGCGAGCGACAGCAAGGACGACCCGACCGACGTCGCGAAGCAGGGGTTCGAGGCGTTGATGAAGGGTGAGTCGCGGGTCGTCGCGGCGAGCTTCAGCACGAAGGCGCAGGAGGCCGCGGCGAAGGTGATGCCCGACCGCTTGAAGGCGGAGATGCACCGGAAGATGGCCGAGCCCGGATCGGCCGAGAACTGAAACGACCGGCCGGGCCGCTTACCGCGGCCCGGCCGACCCGTCAGGGCTTGAGCACGACCTTGATGCAGCCGTCCTTCTTGTCCTTGAACATGTCGTAGGCCTCCGGGGCCTGCTCCAGCCCGAGCGCGTGCGTCCGCAGGTCCTCGGTGCCGAGCGGGTCGTCGGCGCCGGTCAGCGCGGGCATGATCTCGTCCACCCAGCGCTTGACGTGCGCCTGGCCCATCCGGAGGGTCACGCCCTTGTCGAACAGGTCCATCATCGGGAACGGGTCGGCCTGGCCCCCGTAGACCCCGATGATCGACACGGTTCCGGCCCGGCGGACACTCGCGAACGCCGTCCGCAGCGCCGCCATCCGGTCGACGCCCATCTTGTCGATCGCGGGCTTCGACAGCGCGTCCGGCAGCAGACCGGCGGCGCGCTGCGCGAACTCCTGGAACGGCGTCCCGTGCGCCTCCATGCCCACCGCCTCGACGACGCCGTCCGCGCCGCGCCCGTCGGTGAGGTCGGCGATCGCCGCCGGGACGTCGTCGACCTCGCGCTCGTCGAGCACGGTGATGCCGTGCCGGCGGGCCATCTCGAGCCGCTCGGGCACGTTGTCGACGGCGATCACCTGGTTCGCCCCGAGGTACTTGGCGATCCGGGCCGACATCTGCCCGATCGGGCCGAGACCGATCACCGCGATCGTGTCACCGGGGTTCGTGTCGGCGTACCGGACCGCCTGCCAGGAGGTCGTGAGGACGTCGGACAGGTAGAGGAACCGCTCGTCCGGGTGGTCAGACTCGACCTTGATCGGGCCGAACTGGGCCTGCGGGACACGCAGGTACTCCGCCTGCGCGCCCGGCACCTGCCCGTAGAGCTTGGTGTAGCCGAACAGCGACGCACCTTTGCCCTGGTCGTAGTTCTGGGTGGTCTCGCACTGGGCGAAGAAGCCGCGGCTGCACATCCAGCAGTGCCCGCACGAGATGTTGAACGGAATCACGACACGGTCGCCGGGCCGGATGTGGGTGACCTCGGGACCGACCTCCTCGACGATGCCCATCGGCTCGTGGCCGAGGATGTCGCCCGGGTCGAGGAACATTCCGAGGACGTCGTAAAGGTGCAGGTCGGAGCCGCAAATCGCGGTGGACGTCATCCGGACGATCGCGTCTGTCGGCTGCTGGATGGTCGGGTCGGGGACCGTCTCGACGGAGACCTTCTGGGTACCTTGCCAAGTCAGAGCACGCATCGTCGCGTGATGCCCCGGTTGCCCCTCACCTATGCGCCAGGACGGCGGCGCAGAACACGAAGCTGACCGCACTCCGTGCCGATTTGACCGAACAGAGGTCTGGTGTGCGGGAGGGGCGCGTCGTGCGGCGTTCTGCATTCTTCAGGGCGGCGTGCACGGATCGTGGCCTGCTCGCCCTGGTGGGTGGGCTCCTGCTGGCCTCCTCCTGGCTGATCTTCGGCAACACGCCCGAACCGCACCGCACGACGCTGTTCTGGGCCGTCCAGGCCCCCGGCGACCTGATGTTCTTCCTGAGCGCGCTGGCCGTGACGCGCAACGTACGCGACGATCGGCGCGCGTACCGGTTCTGGCGGCTGTTGACGTTCGCCGGTGGCGTGTTCGTGACCGCGGACGTCCTGCGCACGGCCGAGGGCGTGGTCGGGCTGGAGACGACCGAGTCCGGACCGGTGCAGCTGGCCTGCCTGGCGATCGGGCAGACCGCGATCTTCGCCGCGCTGATCGGCTATCCGATGCTGATCGGCTCCGGGGCGGCTCGGCAGCGGTTCCTGCTGGACGCCTCGATCGTGCTGGCCGGGGTCGGGGCGATGGTCTGGTTCCTGCTCGCTGACCCGCGGGCCGCGAACACGACCGGCGGCGGCGTCATCGGCGGTCTGGTGATCGGTGTCGGCGTTCTCGCGGTCGGGTTCTTCGCGGTGAAGCTGGTGCTGAGCGGCCACAGCCCGGTCGGGTTGCCGGCCGCGGCGACGATGATCGCGTCGGCGATCGTGCTGGTCGGACAGATCGTGGTGCTCCCGATCTACGCCGGGCCGCTGGACCCCGGTGTCGCGCTCGCCGCCCAGTTGCTCCCCACCGCGTTGATCGCCGCCGGACCGCGGCTCGAGCTGCTCCGGTTCCGGGTGGATCCCGAGCACTTCCGCCTGCGGACCCGGCGCCGCCCCTACAGCGTGCTTCCGTACGGGGTCGTCGGCGGAGTGCAGTTGCTGTTGTTCGGCGCGTTCGTGATCGACGACGAGCTGACACTGCGCTGCTGGGGCATGCTGATCGCGATGTGCCTGGTCACCGGCCTGGTCGTCGTCCGCCAGCTGTTGTCGTTCGGCGAGAACTCACGCTTGATCGGGGAGCTGGACCACGCGAACCTCCAGCTGCGTCACCAGGCCGACCACGACGTGCTCACCCAACTGGCGAACCGGCGGCTGTTCACCGAGCGGCTGGACGCGAGCGCGGGCGCCGGCGAAGACTCCGTGGCGTTGCTCGCGATCGACCTCGACGGCTTCAAGCCGATAAACGACCGCTACGGCCACCACGTGGGCGACGCGGTGCTGATCGCCGTGGCCGAGCGGATCCGTCGCTGCGTGCGTCCGACCGACACCGCGGCGCGCCTCGGCGGCGACGAGTTCGCGGTGCTGATGCCCGGTGCGACGCCCGAGTCGGCGGGGCAGCTGGTCGCCCGGCTCGAGCGGGTGCTGTCCGAGCCGATCGGGATCGGCGAGCTCCGGCTGAGCATCGGGGCGAGCATCGGGGTGACGGTCGGCAGCGCGGAGGACCCGGAGACACTGCTCCGGGCCGCCGACGCGGCGATGTACGCGGTGAAGCACCATCGAGCGCCGAAAGATCTCATGCAACACCAGTAGCTCGGCCGGCGACGGACGGGGTGTGACGATCTCCGACCAACGGACCGACCGCCAGTTGTGGGCGGACGCCGCGCAGCGGGACGGCGACGCGTTCGCGGCCCTGTTCCGGCGGCACGCGCGTGCGGTGTACAACCACTGCTTCCGGCTCACCGGCTCGTGGAGCGTCGCCGAGGACGCGGTCTCGGTCACGTTCCTGACCGCGTGGCGCCGCCGCGACGAGGTACGGCTGGCGCGCGAGTCGGCGCTGCCGTGGCTGCTCGCGGTCGCGACGAACGTGAGCCAGCACCAGCAGCGCTCGGCTCGGCGCCGGCTGGCGCTGGTGGGGAGGTTGTCGGCCGATCCGCCGACGATCGACCACGCCGACGACGTCGCCGCCCGCCTCGACGACGAGCGCCGGATGCGCGAGGTGCTCGAGGTCGTCCGCGGCTTACCGAACGCCGAGCGGGAGGCGCTGGCCCTCTGCCTGTGGTCCGGCGTCTCCTACGCCGACGCCGCCGAGGCGCTCGGCCTCGCCGAGAGCAGCGTCCGGGCCCGGGTGAGCCGTGCCCGCGCCCGCCTCGCCGCCCACTTTCCCCAGCCCGACCTGTCGCTAGGGGGCGACCGATGAACCTGCAACTCCCGCCGGAACGTGACCTCCCTCCGCAGGCCTTCCGGTCGATCGAGTCAGCCTTGATCACCGAGGTGACCAGCGCCCCTCGGCGGCGGTGGCTCGCGCCCGTCGCCGCGGCGGTGGCCGTGCTCGTCACGCTCGTGGTGGTCGTGGGCGCGCTCCGGAGCGGCGACGAGGAGCGCGTCAGGCCGGCGGCGCCCTCGCCGGTACCTACCCGATCGGTCGAGCAGCCGACCGGGAAGCGCGAGTCGATCGTCCCCGGCTGTGTCGCCTCGTACGTCCTCGGCGGCACGCCGGCGGAGAAAGCCGGGGTCAAGGGCGCGAAGCTCTACAACCTGCTCGGCACCCCGTCGGACGGCGTCGCGCTGATCTACGCGGGCGACTACGCCCTCTACTGCACGATCGGCGGAGACGTGATGGCGTACAACGCGGGCGGCGGCCCGGTCGCCTCGATGAACTGGATACCCGAGCCTTACCGGATCGACTTCCAAGCCGCCGGCCGGAACGTCGACCGGGACGGGCGGACCACCGCGGTCAGCGAGTACCGGGGCGGCCGGATCACGAAGAACGTCGCCCGGATGACGCTCGAGTCCGGCGGCACCATCACCGAGGCGCACCTCGAGAACGGCACGTTCCTGGTCCGCTTGGAATACCCGGCGCATTCCACCGGCGAGCCGCCGCGGCCCACGTTGCGTGCCTACGACGCCGCAGGCAACGAACTGCCGGACCCCGGCCACCCCGAGTGCCTCGCGACCCCCGACGGCCGGATCGTCGACAACGACGACCTGCGCAGCGGCGCGACGACCGGCTGCGCACCGGCGGCGGCGTGGCCCTAGGCCTGCTGGTTGATACGCACCATGTTGCCGGCCGGGTCGCGGAACGCGCAGTCGCGGACGCCGTAGGGCTGGTCCATGGGCTCCTGGATGACCTCGGCGCCGCTCTTGGCCACCTGCTCGAACGTGGCGGCGAGGTCGTCGCTGGAGAGCACGATGCTCGCGTAGCTGCCCTTGGCCATCAGTTCGGCGATCGTGCGGCGCTCGTCGTCGGTGATGCCGGGGTCGGCGGCCGGTGGGTGCAGCACGATCGAGGTCTGCGGCTGGTTGGGCGGGCCGACCGTGATCCAGCGCATCTCGCCGTACCCGACGTCGAGCCGGACCTCGAACCCGAGGGCGTCCCGGTAGAACTCGAGCGACTTCTCCGGGTCGTCGGCCGGCAGGAACGTGTTCGCGATGGTGATGTTCATGCCGCTCACGGTAGGTGAGGTCAGCCGGGGGAAGCTTCTCGATTCCTGACCGGTCGCACGACTTGTTTGGCGACGCAGCGAGGGACGCCCTCGGCGTGTGCGCCTTTCTGGCGACGGTACGCGGACGGGGACATCCCCACGAGCTCCGAGAACCGGGTGCTGAACGTACCCAGCGACGAACAGCCGACCGCGAAGCAGACCTCGGTGACCGACATGTCGCCCCGCTGCAGCAGCGACATCGCCCGCTCGATGCGCCGCGTCATCAGGTAGCTGTAGGGCGACTCGCCGTACGCCGCCCGGAAGGCCCGGCTCAGGTGACCGGCCGAGAGGTGGACGCCCCGGGCCAGCGCCTCGACGTCGAGCGGCTCGGCGTACTCCCGGTCGATCCGGTCGCGGACGCGGCGCAGCAGCGCGAGCTCACGCAGACGCGGGTCGGTGGTCACGGATCACAGCCTGCCTCGCCGACTAGCGTGGAGTCCATGGACCTCGCGGGGAAAGTCGTACTCGTCACCGGGGCATCGGCGGGTATCGGAGCGGCGACCGCACGGCTCGCCGCGAAGGAAGGGGCCCGGCTCGTGCTCGCCGCGCGCCGGAGCGACCGGATCGACGCGCTCGCCGACGAGCTGCCGGACGCGGTCGCGATCCCCACCGACCTCACCGACTCCGCGCAGATACCGACCGCGGTGCAGGTGGCGCTCGACGCGTACGGCCGGGTCGACGTGCTCGTCAACAACGCCGGCCAGGGCCTGCACGTGCCGCTCGAGCACGTCGACGCGGACGACTTCCGCGCCGTGCTGGAGCTCAACGTCGTGGCGCCGCTGATCGCGATGCAGGCGGTGCTCCCGACGATGCGACGCCAGGGCGGTGGCGCGATCGTGAACGTCAGCTCGGGCACGTCCCGCCTGGTGCTGCCCGGCCTGGGCGCCTACGCGGCGACCAAGTCGGCGCTCACCATGCTCTCGGCGGTGGCGCGCAAGGAGCTCGCGGCCGACGGCATCGTGGTCTCGACCGTCTTTCCGGCGATCACCGCGACCGAGTTCCACGACGTGCTGCGCGCGGGTTCGCTCAGTACCCGGCCGGGTATGCCGCCGCCGCAGTCGCCGGAGCAGGTGGCCGACGCGATCCTCGACGTGATCCGCACCGGCGCCGAGGAAGCCGTCCTCGCCAACTGAGCCCTGCCCGCGTTCCGCGCGGTCGAGGCGGCGCACGACCACTTCGGCCGGCTCGACGTCGTCGTGAACAACGCCGGGTACGGGCAGTTCGGGATGATCGAGGAGATCTCCGAGGCGGAGCGGGCCGAGCGGGTGTCCAGGCCGGGCGACCCGGAGGCGAGCCGGGCGGCGATCCTGAAGGTCGTCGACGCGGAGAAGCCGCCGCTGCGGGTGTTCTTCGGCGACGGCCCGTTGGCGATCGCCACCGCGGACTACGAGTCCCGCCTGGCCGAGTGGCGGGAGTGGGAGCCGGTGTCGATCGAGGCCCACGGCTGACGCGTGGGCACCGGGTGGCGGCACGCCACCCGGTGTCCGGCGCTCAGGCGGCGCCCCGTCGCATCGCCCGGATCCCCACCCAGAGGCCGCCGACGCCCACCAGCACGGCGGCCAGCAGCCCGGCGCCGACGGTGCCCGAGAACACCTCGCCGTTGAACAGCACCCGTTCGGCGTCGACCAGGTAGGTGAGCGGGTTGACGTGGGACAGCGCCTTGAGCCAGCCCGGCCCGTTGTCCAGCGGGAGCAGGATCCCGGCGATGAGCAGCAGCGGGAAGAGCAGGGTCTGCTGCACGGTCCAGAAGATCCACTCCTGGCCCTCGCTGACCAGTGCCAACGCGTACGACAGCGAGCCCAGCCCGACGCAGAACACCGACAGCATCGCGAGACCGACGAGCACCCCGACCGGATGCAGCCGGAACCCGAACGGGATCGTGGCCAGGATCAGCACGACGGTCTGCGCGAGCATCGGGACGATCTCCTTGAGCGCACGCCCGATCAGCAGCGCCGGCCGGCTCAGCGGCGAGACGAGCATCCGCTCGTGCGAGCCGGTCTGCATCTCCAGCTGCAGGTTCGAGCCGGTGACCGACGTTCCGAACAGGCACGACATCACGACGACGCCGGGCACAAACCACTGCAGCGACCCGACGGTGTCGGGCAGCAGCGGCGCGAACAGCGCCAGGAAGAACACCGGCTGCACCATCGTGAAGATCAACGAGAACGGGCTGCGTAGAACGGGCCGCAGTTCGCGGCTGAAAACCACAGCGGTGTCCCTCATGCTGCTGCCCCTTCCCGGAGGCTCCGGCCGGTGAGTACGAGGAAGACGTCGTCGAGCGTGGGGCGGGTGACTTCGACCGCGGTCACCGGGATCTCGGCCTCGTCGAGGCCGCGCAGCAGCTTGGGCACGAGCTGGGTGCCCTCGGGTACGGAGATCGTGACCGTCGCCCCGGCCACCTCGACCCGGCCGCCGAACGCTCCGGCCCGGTTCGCGGCCGCCGCCGCCGCGGCCGCGGTGTCGAAACCCAGCACGATCCGGTCGCCGACGTGCTCGGACTTCAATCGGGCCGGGCTGTCGTCGGCGATCAGCTTGCCGTGGTCGATCACCACGATCCGCTCCGCCAGCTGGTCGGCCTCGTCCAGGTAGTGGGTGGTCAGCACCATCGTCGTGCCGTGGTCGGAGTGCAGCCGCCGGATGTGTTCCTGCAGGTTGACCCGGTTCTGCGTATCGAGACCGGTGGACGGCTCGTCGAGGAAGAGCAGCGGGGGCGTGTGGATCAGCCCCATCGCGATGTCGAGCCGGCGACGCTGGCCACCGGAGAGCGAGGACACCATCCGGTCGGCGACCTCCGCGAGCCCGAGCGACTCGATCAGCTCGTCGGCCCGGCTGCGTGCCGCCACCCGGCCGAGCCCGTACGCGCGGCCCTGGCTGATCAGCTCGTCCCGGCCGCGCTGGCTGTGGCCCGCGCCGTTGCCCTGGCCGATGTAGCCGATGCGCGCGCGTACGTCGCGCGGGTTCGTGCGGACGTCGAACCCGGCCACCTCGGCCGTGCCCGACGTCGGGGTGAGGAGCGTCGTCAGCATCCGCAGCGTCGTGGACTTGCCGGCGCCGTTCGGGCCGAGGAACGCGACGAGCTCCCCCGGCCGCACCTCGAGGTCCAGGCCGCTCACTGCTTCAACCGTCTTCTTCTTCACGGTGAAGTGCCTGGTCAAGCTCTCTGTCTTGATCATAGGTCCAACGGTAGAAGTCATTCCGGCCACTTCCTGACCGCAATGTCGAGCATCCTGGAGCCATGGCGAACACGAGCGAGCGGACGCTGCGGTTGCTCTCCCTGCTGCAGACCCACCGGTACTGGGCGGGCACCGATCTGGCCGAGCGGCTCGGCGTCAGCGAGCGGACGCTGCGCCGGGACGTCGATCGGCTGCGTGAACTCGGGTACCCGGTCGACGCTTCGCGTGGCGTCGCGGGCGGCTACCAGCTGCGGTCGGGCACCGCGATGCCGCCGCTGCTGCTCGACGACGAGGAGGCCGTGGCGATCGCGGTCGGGCTGCGCACCGCGGCCGGCGGCGCGGTCGAGGGGATCGAGGAGACCTCGGTGCGCGCGCTGACCAAGGTCATCCAGGTGATGCCGCCACGGCTGCGCCGCCGGGTCGAGGCGCTCCGCGCGTACACCGTGCCCGGCGTCTTCTCCGGCGGTCCCACGGTCGACGCCGAGGCGCTGGCCGTGATCGCCAGCGCGTGCCGTGACGACGAGCGCCTGCGCTTCTCCTACACCGCGCGGGGCGCCGAGCGGACGTCACGCCTGGTCGAGCCGCACCGGCTGGTCTCGCTGGGGCGACGCTGGTACCTGGTCGCGTGGGACGTCGAGCGCGGCGACTGGCGGACGTTCCGCGTCGACCGGCTGAACGCGCCCCAGCCCACCGGGGCCCGGTTCCGCCAGCGCGAGCTCCCGGCCGAGGACGCGGCCGCCTTCGTGCGGCAGCGCCAGATCGATCGCCCGCACCGGTACACGATCGAGGTCGTCGTGCACGCGCCCGAGGCGGCGATCCGCAGCGCGTTCGGACGCGAAGCCGACGTGTCGGCGCTGAGCGAGGGCACCTGCCGGGTGGTGATCCGCAGCGACTACCTCGAGTGGCCGGTGGCGTCGCTGGGCTGGCTGGCCGCCGACTTCGAGGTCGTCGGTCCACCCGAGTTCGTCGAGGCACTGCGGGCCACCGGCGAGCGCTACCGGCGGGCGGTGTCAGGCCCAGCCGGCGTCGTGGGCTAAGAGGGCCACCTGGGTGCGGTTGTCGAGTTCGAGCTTCACGAGCACGCGGGTGAGGTGCGACTTGACCGTGGCCACGCTGACGTAGAGCTCGGCCGCGATCTGGGCGTTCGTCCTACCCGACGCCACCGCACGCACGATGTCGCGCTCGCGTGGGCTCAACGCGTCGAGCGCGGCGCGGGCCCGTTCGAACGCACCGGCCTCGACCGCGACCCGGTCGATGAGCTTCCGCGTCACCTGCGGCGACAGGATCGGGTCGCCGGACGCGACCCGGAGCACCGCGTCCACGAGCTGGTCGGGCGGCGTGTCCTTCAGCAGGAACCCGCTGGCCCCGGCACGCAGCGCCTGCAACACGTACTCGTCGGTGTCGAACGTCGTCAGCACGATCACCTCCGGCGCCTCGGGGCGACGGCGCAGCCGCCGGGTGGCGGTGACCCCGTCGACCTTCGGCATCCGGATGTCCATCAGCACGACGTCGGGTGCGTGTGCGCTCACCGCCGGCGGGACGTCCACCCCGTCCGCGACCGCCCCCACCACCGCGATCGTGGGTTCCCGGCCGGCGCCGTCGAGCATCATCGTCAGACCGGCACGCACCATCGCGTCGTCGTCGACGATGAGGACCCGCACCGGCGCTGTCACGCGGGCCAGGGTAGCCGCACCCGCAGGTGGAACTCCCCGTCCGGACCGGTGCCGTGCTCCAGCGCGCCCCGGGCCAGCTGGACCCGCTCGGTCAGGCCGAGCAGACCCAGGCCGGCGCCGGGCAGCGGCGACGCGGTCGTCGCCACCGGCACCGGGTTGCGCAGCTCGATCCGCAGGCCGTCGCCGGGCGCGCCGGTCAGCGTGATCGTCACCGGTGCGCCGGGCGCGTGCTTGCGGGCGTTCGTCAGTCCTTCCTGGACGATGCGGTACACGGTGCGCCCGGTCGCGGCGGGCACGTCGGCGTCGGCGAGGTCGTTCTCGAACGCCACCGTGGTGCCGGCGTCCCGGGACTCGGCGACCAGCCGGTCGAGGTCGGCCAGGCTCGGCTGGGGGCGGAACTCGTCGTCCGGTTCGTCCTCGCGCAGCACCGTGATCACCCCGCGCAGCTCCTCCAGGGCCTCGCGCACCCCGGACCGGATCACCCCCGCCGCGGCCGAGAGCTTCTCCGGCGCCGAATCCGGCCGGTACTCCAGGGCACCCGCGTACGTCGCCAGCAGCGTCAGCCGATGCGCCAGTACGTCGTGCATCTCGCGGGCGATCCGGGTGCGTTCGGCCAGCCGGGCCTCGGCGATCCGCCGGTCCCGGTCGGCCTCGGCCCGGCGGGCCCGCTCCTGCAGGGACACCAGCAGCTCGCGCCGGACCCGCACCACCGTGCCCCAGCCGATCAACGCGGCCCACGCGACCGTGATCAGCACCAGCCACCAGGCGTAGCCCAGGCTCCCGGTCGGACGCCACGCGGCCTGCACGGCCTGCGCGGCGACGCTACCGACACCGACCAGCGCCGCCACCCGGAACGGACGCGACTGCGCGACCAGCATCGACGCGGCGGACGCACTCGGTGTCGCCGCCGGGGAGATCAGCGTGAGCACGGCCAGGACGATCGCCGCCGGCACCGGCCAGCGCAGCAGTACCGGCACGAACGCGACGCTGACCACCCCGACCACGAGGTCCAGCACGAGCAGCCGGTGCGCGGCCTCCGGGAGACCGTAGAGCGTCGCGGCGACGATCGCGGTCAGCGCCACGGCGATCGGGATCTCGACGCGGAGCCCGGGGCTGCGTCCGCCGCCCCACCCGGGGCGGGTGTCGGCGCACTCGGTGGTGGTCATCTCGTCAGGCTAGGTCGGGCCCACCGCCGCCGATACCGACCTTGGTCGGAACCGCTCTCGCCTTTGTGCCGAAGCGGTGGGACGCCGTTCGGCCGCAGTCTCTGGGCACTGTCCGAGCCGGTAGGAGGCCGAAAATGTTCAAGACCGTCCAGCGTGGTGCCGCCGTCGTAGCGGCCGGGGTGTGCGCACTGGTGCTCTGGGCCGGAGCCGGTGGCGACGCGGTCGCGAACGGCCGGCCCGTCGGCGGCGGTGCCGTGCTGGTCACCGGTGTCCTCGCCGGGCTAGCCGGGTGGGCGCTGCTGGCGATCCTGGAGCGCTTCACCCGCCACGCGTACGCGATCTGGGCCACCGTGGCCACCGCCGTCTACGGCCTGTCGCTGATCCCGATGGCGGCCGCCGCGGAGGGCGCCGCGAACGTCGGCGTCCTGCTCGGCCTGCATACCATCGTCTACGTCGTGCTGATGGTCGCGTTCGGTCAGTCCGTCAGGGCGGCCCACTGCGTGAAGCCGGTGGTGTGACGGGTGCGGCCGGTGGGCAGCACGGCGAGCGCCTCCAGGCCGGGCTGGCCCTCGATCCAGGCCAGCCCGCGGTCGGGCCCCATCGCGAACGCGGCCGTGGCGCTGGCGTCCACCCAGGCCAGCCGCGGCCCGACGACGGTGACGCTGGCCAGCGCGTCGGCGGGCGCACCCCGGTGCGGGTCGACGATGTGCCTGCCCCGCTCGGCGGTGCCCGACGTGGCCACCGCGACGTCGCTCGCGGTGACCACCGCGACCAGCTGGCGCGGGCGCAGCGGGTGGGCCACCCCCACCCGCCACGGGCGCCCGGCACCGGCCTCGCCGACCAGCTGGACGTCGCCTCCGCCGTTGACGACGTGGCTGGTGGACCCGGCCGCGACGAGCATGTCGCTGGCCCGCTCCACCGCCCAGCCCTTGACGATGCCGGTCGGGTCGAGGAACCCGTGCGGCGCCTCGCTGAAGTACCCGTCGCTGGCGATCGACGCCACCCGCACCAGGCCGAGCACCTCGCGCACCTCGGCCGGGCACTCGTCGACGGTCAGCTCGCCGCGGCTGAGCCGGGAGACGACGCTGTCGGGCTGGTAGGTCGAGAACGTGCGGTCCACCCAGTGCAGCCAGCGGATCGCCGCGTCCACCGCGTCCGGGTCGACGCCGACGCCCCTGGCGTCGAGGGAGAAGACCGTTCCCATGCACTCTTCGACCCGTCGGACCGGCGTGGCCCGCAGGGCCGCGGTGAGCGACGGGCTCGCGTACGCCGTCGCGGTCAGGCTCACAGCCCCGCCTGGTCGAGCGCGCTCTGCAGGGACTCCTGGTAGCTCTTCGTCGTGTAGGTCGCGCCGGAGACCGTGTCGACGTCGGCGCTCTGCGCGTCCAGCGTCGCCTTCTGCAGTTTCGGCAGCGCGTCGCCGGTGACCTGCTTCGACTTGGCGTCCTTGGTGGTCAGCCCGGCGATCTCGACCTTCGTGATCTGCTTGCCCGAGACCGTGACCTTCACCTGGAACGACTCGTACTGGTTCGTCGCCTTGTCCCCGGTGGCTGTCTTCGCCTCTCCCGCCGGTGCGCCGGCGTCGGCGGGAGGCTGCTCGACCTCCGCCGCCGGCGGCTGCTCGGCGGCCTGCGCGGGCGTCTCGGCCGGTGCCAGGTTCGCCTTGAGACCGATCAGGCCGCCCAGACCGGCCACGGTTCCCAGGAGGGCGTACAGGAATCGACGCACGGAAGAGCTCCTAGAACTCGAACGACTCGTGGTGGATGCGGCGACGCGCGACCCCGGCGTCCCGGAGCGACTCCCGCGTCGCGGACGTCAGATTCTCCGGGCCGCACAGGTAGACGTCGTGGTGGCGCAGGTTCGGCACCAGGTACTCCAGCTGCTCGGCCGAGAGCGGGTCGCCGCCGAGCTGCTCGCGGGTGCCGACCAGGTAGTGCACCCGGGCGCCGCGGTCGAACGCGATCTCCTCGATCTCGGCCCGCAGCACCAGGTCGGACATGTGCCGCGCCCGGTAGATCAGCGTGATGTCGCCGGGCCGGCCGGGCAGCGTCTCGAGCAGCGCACGCAGCGGGGTGATGCCGACACCCGCGCCGATCAGCAGCACCTTCCGGCGCCGCCGGACACCGCCGGTGAACGCGCCGTACGGGCCGCTGGCCATCACCTTCGTGCCCGGCTGCAGCTGGGCGAGCGACGCGCTGTGGTTGCCCGCGTCCTTCACCGTGATCCGCAGCCGCCCACCGGAGACCGGCGCCGAGAGCGAGTACGGGTTCGACGCCCACCAGCTCGACGGCGTGAGGAACCGCCACCGGAAGAACTGGCCCGGCTCGGCCTTGAGCTCGTCGAGGTACCGTCCGCTCAGGTACACCGAGACGACGTCCGGGCCTTCCGTCCGGACACCCTCGACACGGAGCCGGTGACGCATCGCCGAGCGGATCGGCGTCAGCACCCGGTACCAGAGCAGCAGCAGGCTGACCACGCCGTACAGCGCCGACCAGGCGTACTGCGCGGGCTTGTTGCCGGCGAAGTCGGCGCCGGTGGAGAACTGGTGCAGGAACGACAGCGCGATCGCCAGGTAGGTGCCGAGGTGGATCAGGTGCCAGGCCTCGTAGCTCATCCGCTTGCGGGCGGCCCGGGCCGAGAGGGCACCGATGACGACGAACATCGCCGCGCCGATCGTCGCGTAGAGGACGTCGGGGTAGTCCTTGAGCAGCGAGACGCCCTGGCCGACCACCGACGTGCGTGCGTTGACCGCGTAGCCCCAGGTGATCAACAGACCGTGGGCGACCAGCATGCTGACCGTGTAGCGCCCGCCCATCGCGTGCCAGCGGGTCAGGCGGTCGGTGCCGATGCCGCGCTCCAGCGCCGGTACCCGGGCCATCAGCCCGAGCAGGATGATCGCGCCGTAACCGGCGAGCAGGCCGGTGATGCGGCCGGCGTTGGTGAGCCAGTCACCGAGCCCGGAGATCGTGGTGGTGTTCGTCCACCACAGCCACAGCGCGCCGACGGCACCGACGCCGATACCCACCAGAACCGGCGTCGGGCCGACCCGCAACGCCGGAGCCCGACCGGCCGGCGCCCTGACCCCGTGCGCCGGCACGTACTGATTGTTCAGCGTGGCGGTCATGTTGGCCTCCTGTGCCGTCCTGTAGAGAAGGCACGCGGGAGGGCGGTCAGAAGTTCAGGGGTTCCCGCAGGATTCTCGCTCTACGAGACGGACCGGGAGTACCGTGAGCCGCCGCAGCCGCCGGTCGGGCTGATCGATCCGGTCGAAGAGCCGGGTGGCCGCGAACCGCCCGAGCGCCTCCGGATCCTGGTCGACCACGGTCAGCGCCGGACGCAGTGAACTCGCCAGCGGGAAGTCGCCGAAGCTGACCAGCGCGACGTCGGTGCGGTCGAGCCGCTGCAGCGCCGGCACGATCGCGATCGAGCACTTCGGGTTCGACGAGAAGATCGCGGTCGGCGGGTCGGCGCACGCGAGCAGGTCGGCGGCGTGGTCACCGGCCGCGTTCCCGCCCGCGCCGGCGAACCGGATGAGCGATTCGTCGGTGTCCAGGCCGGCGTCGGCCAGCGCGGCCCGGTACCCCTCGAGGCGGCGGCGGGTCGTCGCGATCTGCACCTCGTCGCCGATGTAGGCGATCCGGCGGTGGCCGTGCCCGATCAGGTGCGCGATGGCCGTCTGCGCGCCGCCGACGTCGTCCTCCACCACGGTGTCGGCGGTCAGCTTGCGGGGCGGGCGGTCGATGAAGACCAGCGACGTCCTGCCCTTCCAGGGCTCCAGATAGGACTGGTCCGCGCTCACCGGCGTCGAGATGAGGCCGGCGATCTGGCGGCCGAGCAGGGCCTCCACGCCGGCGCGCTCCAGCGAGCCGTCGGTGCCGAGGCTGGTGACGAACGTCGCGACGCCCCGGCCCCGTGCGACCTGCTCGACGGTATGGGTGACCGCGGCGAAGAACGGGTCGGAGATGTCGGGCACGGCGACGCCGATCGCCGGGTCGCGCCCGAAGCGGAACGTGCGCGCCAGCAGGTTCGGGGTGTACCGCAGGTCTTCGATGGCCTGCTCGACCCGCCGCCGGACGTCCTCGGAGACGTATCTGTCGTTGTTGACCACCCGCGACACCGTTTTTGCGCTTACCCCTGCGCGTTCCGCGACCTGCCGCATGGTGGCCACAGCGTCACCTCCGGACCGGCATGTTACCGAGTCGGCAACCGGTTCTGACACCGGTGACATCTGTTGCGGATTCGTTACTTGTCACCGGTGACAGTGACGCAGGACACGCCTAGTGTGCGTTACCACCGGATGAACGGGGTGATCCGTTTTGACGACGCCGCTCCTCGAAGCACGGGGACTCAACCGCAGTTTCGGACACGTACGAGCACTCCGCGACGTCGACTTCGAGGTGTACCCGGGCGAGGTCACCGCGTTGATCGGCGACAACGGGGCCGGCAAATCCACTCTGGTCAAGGCGCTCTCCGGCAACCTGGAGCTCGACTCCGGCGAGCTGTTGTTCGAGGGATCGCCGGTGCGGATCACGACCCCGCAGCAGGCCTCCGCGCTGGGCATGGAGGTCGTCTACCAGGACCTCGCGCTCGCGCCGCACCTCAGCCCGGTGCAGAACATGTTCCTGGGCCGGGAGATCCCCCGCCGCGGTGTGCTCGGGAAGTTGGGGTTCCTCGACGAGAAGGCCATGCGCACGCGGGCCGCGGCCGGGTTCGCCGAGCTCGGCGGCACGGTCCGGGCGCTGAACGCGCCGGTCGGCTCGATGTCGGGTGGGCAGCGTCAGCAGATCGCGATCGTGCGGGCGATCACCTGGGCCGCGCGGCTGGTGTTCCTCGACGAGCCGACCGCCGCGCTGGGCGTCGTACAGACCCGCAACGTCCTCGACACGATCAAGCGGGTGCGCGACAAGGGTGTGGCGGTCGTGCTGATCTCGCACTCGATGCCCGAGGTGCTCGAGGTGGCCGACCGCGTCCAGGTGCTGCGCCTGGGCACGCGCGTCACGACGTTCGCCGCCGCCGACACCACCGTCGACCAGCTGGTGGGCGCCATGACCGGCTCCCTGGAGGTCCCCCGATGACGGCCACGGAGACCCTGCCCGACGACGTCGTCGAGGAGGAGAACCCGTCGCTGCTGCAGCGGCTGGGAGCGTTGCAGTCGGTGTGGATCCTCGGCGTGCTGCTGCTCATCGTGCTGTTCTTCTCGGTCGTCGCCGGCGACCGCTTCCTCTCCACCAGCAACTTCTCGCTGATCTCGCAGAACGTCGCGGTCTGGGCCGTCATCGCCGTCGGCATGACGTTCGTGATCGTCACGTCCGGCATCGACCTCTCGGTCGGCTCGGTGCTGGTCTTCGCGTCGGTGATCAGCGCCAAGACCATGGAAGCCGCCGGTGGCGAAGGCTGGGGCGTCGCGGGTCTCGGCATCCTGGCCGCGCTGGTCTCCGGCCTGGCCTGGGGCGTCCTCAACGGCGTCCTGGTCGCGAAGGCCAAGATCCCGCCGCTGATCGTCACGCTCGGATCGTTGTCGGTGGCGCTCGGCCTGGCCCAGGTCATCACCGACGGCATCGACATCCGGGCCGTCCCGGAGGTAATGACCGACTACAACACCTACATCAAGATCCTCGGCATCCCGGCGCTGCCGTTCACCGCGTTCGTGGTCGTCGTCATCGGTGGCGTGATCCTGCACCGGACGAAGTTCGGCCGCTACACGTACGCGGTCGGCTCGAACGAGCTCGCCGCCCGGCGGGTCGGCGTCCGGGTCGACCGGCACCTGATCAAGGTCTACGGCCTGGCCGGCCTGCTCTCCGGTTTCGCCGCCGTGCTCGCGCTGTCGCAGTTCGGGACGACGACGATC
Source organism: Cryptosporangium japonicum (assembly GCF_039524755.1). NCBI lineage: Bacteria > Bacillati > Actinomycetota > Actinomycetes > Cryptosporangiales > Cryptosporangiaceae > Cryptosporangium > Cryptosporangium japonicum. The sequence goes on along the minus strand of NZ_BAAAGX010000018.1, from coordinate 191,222 downwards.
GCCGGCCAGTCGCTCACCAACCTCAACGTGATCGCCGCCGTGGTCATCGGCGGTACCTCGATCTTCGGCGGCGAAGGCTCGATCTTCGGCACCGTGGTCGGCTTGTTCATCCCGGCGGTGCTGCAGGCCGGGTTCGTCATCGTCGGCGTCCAGCCGTTCTGGCAGGGCGTCGCCGTCGGCACGGTCCTGGTCGCCGCCGTCTACTTCGACCAGAGTCGCCGGAAGGCCGCCGCCCGCGGTTCCGGCGCCAAACGCTCCTCTCTCCGGTCAATGCTGATTGGGAAGGCGTCGTCATGAAAAAGTTGCCCCTCGCCGTCGTCTGCGTCGCCACGCTCGCGCTGGCCGCGTGCTCCTCCTCCAAGCCTTCCGACGACACCGGATCCGCCGCCGACAACGGGCCCGCCGCCTCGTCGCAGGCCTCGGTCGACAAGGCCAGCAAGAACTACGACATCCAGTTCGTCCAGGGCGTCCAAGGCGACGAGTTCTACATCACGATGCAGTGCGGGATCGAAGCCGAGGCGAAGAAGCTCGGCGTCACCGTGAAGACGCAGGGCCCGACGAAGTTCGACCCGACACTGCAGAAGCCGATCGTCGACTCGGTCGTCACGTCGAAGCCGGACGCGCTGCTGGTCGCGCCGACCGACGTCACCGCGATGCAGGGGCCGCTGAAGGCGGCCAAGGCCGCCGGGGTCAAGGTCGTGCTCGTCGACACCACTGTCGACGACCCGTCGGTGGCGGTCTCGGCGATCGCGTCGGACAACATCGGCGGCGGCAAGGCCGCGTTCGAGGCCATCCAGAAGCTCGCTCCGCAGGGCGGCAAGGTGCTGGCGATGGGCGTCACGCCCGGTATCTCGACGACCGACCAGCGCGCGAAGGGCTTCGAGGACGCGGTGAAGGGCGACTCGAAGTTCACCTACGTCGGTATCCAGTACTCGAACAACGACCCGGCCACGGCGTCGAACCTGATCAGCGCCGCGCTGCAGAAGGACCCGGACATCGTCGGGGTGTTCGCGCTGAACCTGTTCTCGGCCGAGGGCACGGCGACCGGCATCAAGCAGTCCGGCAAGGCGGGCAAGATCCAGGTGGTCGGCTTCGACGCCGGACCGAACCAGGTCGCCGCGTTGCGTGCCGGCACCGTGCAGGCGTTGATCGCGCAGCAACCGGCCGAGATCGGCAAGTTCGGCGTCGACGCGGCGGTGGCGTCGCTGGACGGCGGCAGCGTGACGCCGAAGGTGCAGACCGGCTTCACGATCCTGACCAAGGACAACATCGACGGCGACGGCGCCAGCGCCGTCTACAAGTCCAAGTGCTGAGTTAGCCCGGCCCGAGGTTCTCCAGCTGCTTGCGGACGTCGTCGGCGGCTGGAGAACCGAGGTCGGTGTAGAGCGCCAGCGCGTGTTCGAGGTGGTCGCGGACCCGGTCGGTGGAGTGGGCCAGGCCCAGGTGCGCGCGGGCCTGCTCGGCGCGCTCGCCGATCGTCGTGGCCAGCGCGAGCGCCTCGGCGAACCGGTCGGCCGCCGACGCCGAGCCGCGGCCGAGTTCCGCCTCGGCGAGGCCGTTGAGCGCGCACGTCTCGCCGTACCGTTCGCCGATCGCCGCGAACAACGCCACCGCCTGACGCAGGTAACCGGCGGCCTCCCCCGGCCGCCCGAGGCTCAGGTGCACCTCGCCGAGGTTCGTGAGCGCGGTCGCCTCTCCCCCGTCGTGCCCGAGGACGCGGAACTGCTCGAGCGCGTCGGCCAGCAGGTCGATCGCCTCCTCGTTCCGGCCGAGCCGCATCAGGATGTCGCCGAGGTTGGTCTCGGTGTTGGCCTGCCCCACCCGGTCGCCGATCGTGCGGAACAGCGCGAGCGCGGCGGTGTGGTGCCCCTCGGCCTCGACGTAGCGGCCGGTCTGCTGACAGATCACCCCGAGGTTGCCGACCGTCCGCGCCTCCCCCACCGCGTCGCCGAGCTCGCGGAACACCACGAGCGCCCGCTCCAGGTGCTCCAGCCCGTCGGGATACCGACCCATCTGCCAGTAGACGACGCCGAGGTGCGAGAGCGCGGCGGCCACCCCGGCCCGGTCGCCGGCCCGCGACGCGGCGTCGAGCGCGCAGCTGTGCACGGTGAGCGCGTCGGCGGAGTACCCGCCGTTGTCGAGGTAGACGTAGAGCGTCGAGGCCAGCGCGCCGGTGACGTCGGACCGGTCGCGCGCCGCCGTGTACTGCGCGACCTCGATCAGCACCGCCCGATGCCGGTCGAGCCACGCCCGGGCGTCCTCGGCCGCCGGGAACACCGGAAGCGGCGTCCGGATCGTCGGTGGGGCCGGGCGCCGGTGCCGTTCCGCCGGGTAGAGCACGTCCATCGCGGCGGAGGAGGCCGCGACGTAGTAGTCGAACAGCCTCGTCCCGGCGTCCGCGTCGTCGCTCGGCTCGGACTCCGACCGGGCGTAGGCACGCAGCAGGTCGTGGAGGTCGTAGGCCCCGGCCGCCACCGGCCGGACCAGGTGCGCGCGGGCCAGCGCGTCGAGCGCACCGACCGCGTCGCTCACGTCGACATCCGCGAGCGCGGCGGCCGCGTAGGCGTCGAACTCCGCACCCGGGTGCGCGCCGAGGAGCCGGAACATGCGCGCGACACGCTCGGGGAGGCGCTGGTAGGACCAGGAGAACACGGCACGCACGTCGGCGCGCGGATCGCCGCCGACGTCGAGCAGCTCCAGCCGGGCACGGTGATCGGCCAGCTCCGCGACCAGGTCGGCCAGCGGGCTCCGCGGGCGGGCGTTGGCCAGCTCGGCGGCGATCCGGAGCGCGAGCGGCAACCGCCCGCACTGTTCGCTCAGTTCCTCGGCCGCGTCCGGATCGTCGTCGACCCGGCGGCCGACCAGCGACCGGAGCAGCGCGATCGCCTCGGCCGGTTCCAGCAGGTCCAGGAACATCCGGTGCGCGCCGTCCACCGCGACCAGACCGCTGAGCACATCGCGGCTGGTGACGAGCGTCGCGCAGGTCGGTGAGCCGGGTAAGAGCGGGCGGACCTGCTCGACCGAGGACGCGTTGTCGAGCACGAGCAGCAGCCGCCGCCCGGACACCTCGGTGCGGAAGCGCGCGGCGCGCTCGTCGGTGCCGAGCGGAACGTCACGCGCGGCGACGCCGAGCGCAGTGAGGAAACCGGCGAGCGCGGCGGACGGGGCCACCGGCGGTTCGGTGCCGTACCCACGCAGGTCGACGTAGAGCTGGCCGTCGGGGAAACGGTCGCGGATCCGGTGGGACCAGCGGACGGCGAGCGCGGTCTTGCCGACACCGGCGGTGCCGTCCACCGCGGACACCACGACCGCACCGGTCGGGCGGGGGCCGGCGAGGCGCTCGGTGAGCTCGCGCAGCGCCGGTTCGCGCCCGATGAAGGCCGGGACGTCGGCCGGCAGCTGCGCCGGTACGGGTCGGCCCGCGCCGGGCACGGTCCCGGCGTCGTCCGCGGTGATCTCAGCCGTGGCCGGGGGCGGCTCCGTCGCTCCCGGCGCGGCTCCGGGTCTCGTCGGGGGTGGCTGGTCGTCGGCGTGGAGGGCGGCCTCGTACGTCGCGCGCAGCTCCGGCCCCGGCTCCACGCCGAGGGCGTCGACGATTCGTGCCCTGGCGCGGGCGTAGGTGTCGAGCGCCTCCGCGGTGCGACCGGCCCGGTGCAGCGCACGCACCAGTTCGACGAGCAGCGGTTCGGCCAGCGGCTCGGCCGTCACCAGCTCACGCAGGGTGTCGACGACGGCGGCCGGCCGCCCCAGATCACTCAGCGTGCGGGCCCAGAGCGCGACCGCACTGCGGCGCTGCTGTTCGAGGTTCTCACGCACGCCGGCCGCCCAGCTGCCGGGCACGTCCGCCAGCGGGGCGGACTGCCACAGGTCGAGCGCGGCACGCAACAACGTGGCCCGGCGTTCGTCGGGGCAGCCCTCCGCGCGCGCCTCGGCGACCAGGCGGCGGAACAGGTGCGCGTCGACCTGGTCGGGGTCGACGTGCAGCGCGTACCCGCCCGAACGACGCTCGACGACGACGTTCGACCCGACGAACGCGCTCCGGATCCGCGCGATGTGCGCGTAGAGGACGTCACGCGCCTTGGCCGGCGGCTCGTCGTCCCAGACGCGGTCGACGAGCGTCTCGACCCGGACCGGCCGGCCGACGTCGACGAGCAGGGCCGCGAGAACAGCCCGGCGCTTGACCGGCCCCAGGTTCACGACCCGATCCCCGACCGTCATCTCCAGCGGTCCGAGCAGCCGGAACTGGGGCATTCGTCCCCTCCCCCGTAGTTGTGACTCCCCAGTAAACAGGGACTCGGCCACCGCACAAGATTTACGCAAGGTCGGAGGGGCAGTGTCCGTTCGGGCAGGCGAGCGCCGGGATCCGTGCCGGCTCGGGGCAGCACGGCAACCGGCTCGCCATCCCCCTCTGCCCCCCTGGTAGATCGTGGTTGCCCGGTTGGCCCTCCACCGGTCCTCCGGGTCACGTTCGCGCCGCCCGAGTCCGATCGGCTACCGCCCGACCGGCGCCAGGGTCAAATACGCCATACCCAGAACGGTGCGGTACCCACTGAGCCAGCTCGCCCGATGGCTGTCGGCCTTCCGACGCCGGGCCGCCGCGTCCGGGTGGTCGGGCTCGGCGGCCAGCCACTCCTCCACCTCGGCCTGATAGCCGGACTCGAACTGCTCCCACTCGTCCTCGGTGGCGGTCTCCGTCCACACCGGCCGGAACCCGGCCCCGACCGCGAGCTCGACGAGGCCGGCGAGGTCGGTGTGGTCGTCGACGGCGGCACCGGGCCACATCCGCGCCAGCTCGGCGTCGGTGGGGGTGCGCTGCCAGAAGCCTTCGGCGTAGAGCACCCGTCCGCCGGGCGCGACGAGCCGACGCAGTTCACGCAGCGAGCCGGCGAAGTCGCCGGGCACGTCGGTGAGCGCGTGGCCGGACCCGACGCAGAGCACGAGGTCCGCGGGTCCCCGCTCGGTGCCGACCGCGGACTCCTCGACGAACTCGACCCGGTCGGCCAGGCCACGGCGGCGTGCGAGTGCCCGGCCCCGGGCCACGTCGCCGGGGTTGATCTCGATCCCGACGCCGGTCGCGGCCGGGACGGCGTCCAGCAGATGCAGGAGGAGCGCGCCCCAGCCGCTGCCGACGTCGAGCACGGTCGCCGGCCGACTCCGGGCGAGTCGTTCGACGATGCGCCGGGCGCGTTCCGGTGAGAGCGGACTGTGGAACTCCAGGCTGCCGGTCATCAGAAACCGAACGGTACAACTGGCTCGAGTGTCCCGTCACGCAGCTTTTCGAGGACGTGGCGCTCGTGCGGTACGACCGGCTCCGGGAGCGCGTCCAGCGTCACCCACCGCAGGTCAGCGGCGTACTTCGGTTCGCGCCGCCGCGGTTCGCCGCGCCACGTCCGGCACTCGAAGAAGAAGTCGACACGTTCGTCGATCGCGTGGCCCGACCCGCGGGTCCGGTGCATCACGCAGAGCGGCGTCAGCGCGTCCGGCTCGATCCCGACGCCGAGTTCCTCGGCGGCCTCCCGGCACGCGGCCTGGAACACCGACTCACCCCGCTCGACGTGGCCGGCCGCGCCGAGCGCCCAGTGCCCGTCCAGGTAGCCGGTGTGCTGACGCAGCTGGAGCAGCACCCGGTCGTCGTCGCGGAGCATCACGTAGGCGGCGGGCACGACCGTGAAGCGTTTGGTGAACACGCTCGAGTCTATTTCCGGGCGCGTCCGGCCGGTTCTGAAACCGGGGCAACCAATAATGCGAAAACGGAGGTAACGGGACTAATCGGGGGGACTGGGAATGGTCCGGATCACCGCGCTCGCGCTCGTCGCCGCGGCCGTTCTGGCGGGGTGCGGGTCGGCCTCCGAGACCCCGGGCGCCGCGCAGGCGCTCGTGGCCGGCGAGGCCGCGGCGGCGGTACTCGAGGGCAACGTCTGGCAACCCGTCGACCTCACCGGGTGCTCGGTGCCGTGGGGGCCGGCCGCGATGGTCGAGGAATCCGGCATCAGGCGGCGCGAGTTCACGTTCACCACGCACGGGTCGATCCAGGTGCGTCAGGTGGAGGTGCCCGACGACCCGAACACCGCGGACACCTACGCGCTCGCCTACTCGCGGAGCGGTACGACGCTGCGGGTCCGGGCCGGGCTCGGCACGGAGTCGTGGTCGATCCGCGGGCTGACGAGCACCCGCCTCCTCCTCGAGGACGAGAACGGCGACGAGTGCTGGCTGCGCCGGGTGCGGTGACGGAATGGACCGCCCGGCGACCGGGTTGGCGTCGACATGACGACTGTGGGATTCATCGGCAGTGGACACATCGGTGGCACCGTCGCCCGGCTCGCGGTGGCGGCCGGCTACGACGTCGTCGTGAGCAACTCGCGCGGCCCGGAGACGCTGGCCGAGCTGGTGGCCGAACTCGGCCCGAAGGCACGCGCGGCCGCGGCGAGCGAGGCGGCCGCGGCCGGCGACCTGGTCGTGGTGTCGGTGCCGTTCGGGAAGTACCGGCAGGTTCCGGCCGAGCCGCTGGCCGGGAAGACCGTGCTCGACACGAACAACTACTACCCGGGCCGCGACGGGGAGTTCCCCGCGCTCGACGACGGTTCCACGACGGCCAGCGAGCTCCTGCAGGAGCACCTGACCGGCGCGCACGTGGTGAAGGTGTTCAACAACATCTACTGGGAGACGTTGCGTTCGCTGGCCCGGCCGAGCGGCGCGCCGGACCGGTCGGCGCTCGCGATCGCCGGTGACGACGCCGACGCCAAGGCCGCAGCGACCGCGTTCCTGGACACGATCGGTTACGACGCGGTGGACGCCGGCCCGCTCGCCGAGGGCCGTCGTTACCAGCCGGGCACCCCGGCCTACGGCGGCATCTACGCCGGCGACTCCCTCCAGGACGCCGTGACCGGCCCCGCCGACAAGGTCCGCGCCGCCTTGGCCGCCGGCTAGCCGCTGACCCGCACCGGCTGTTTCGGTTGGTCAGGGTAAAAAAGCTCGTCGAAGAGCACCCACTTCTCGACCGTGATCTCGTACAGCCGGTGCGGCGTGGCCTCGGCGGCCAACGCCTCCGGTGCGATCGCGTCCGCGGCTTCCGGCCAGCGGCCGGCGTAAGCGGCGATCTGCTCGTCGATGCCGACGGTCGGCAGTTCCCGGCCCGCGCCGACGAACGTCACTCCCCGGACGTCCTGCTCGATGCCTTCGAGCTCGATCGCGAGGATCGCGCCGGCGACGCGCGGATCGGCGCGGAGGTTCGCGCAGTGCTCACGGTTGGGGCGGGACATGAACCAGATCCGGTCCGGGCCGAACGCGCTCGCGAACCAGAGGTTGCACACCACCGGCGCTCCGGTGGCGTCCAGCGTCGCCAGCTGGATCACCTTCCCCGAGCTGACGTAATCCTCCAGAAGCTTGCGGGCGTCCGCCACCGGGTCTCCTCACCTCGGGAACCCTCAGTGTGGCCGCTCGATCGATTCCGCGTGGTCGACTCAGCACTCTGAGCAATCACGTACCCCACCATAAGGTGACCAAGTGACACGTGAAATTGCGGTGACCGGCGCGACCGGGCAGGTCGGCGGACGGGTGGCGGCGCAGCTGGCCGCGTCGGGCGTACCTCATCGGCTCCTGGTCCGCGGTTCGGTGCCCTCACCGGGTACGCGGGTGTCGATCGGAGCCGGTTACGCCGACGGGCCGGCGGTGCGCGGCGCGCTCGAGGGCGTCGGCACCCTGTTCCTGGTTTCCGGACGTGAGTCCGCGGACCGGGTCGCCGAACACCGGACCGTGATCGACGCGGCGGTGGCGGCCGGGGTCGAGCGGATCGTGTACCTGTCGTTCCTCGGCGCCGCGCCGGACTGCACGTTCACGTTCGGCCGTGATCATTGGCACACCGAGCAGCACATCCGCGGTACCGGGCTCGGCTTCACGTTCCTGCGCGACTCGTTCTACACGTCGATGCTTCCCGCCCTGGTCGGCCCGGACGGCGTGCTGCGCGGCCCGGGCGGCACCGGGCGCGTCAGCGCGGTGGCCCCCGGCGACGTCGCCGACGTCGTCACCGCCGTTCTCACCGACCCGGGTCCCGGCGAGCGGACCTACGAGCTCACCGGCCCGGAGGCGATCAGCCTGGCGGAGGCGGCCGAGGAGCTGGGACGCCGGGTGGGCCGGCCGATCCGGTACCACGAGGAGACCGTCGCGGAGGCGTACGCGTCGCGGGCCGTCCACGGGGCGCCGGACTTCGAGGTCGACGGTTGGGTCACCTCGTACGTGGCGATCGCCGACGGCTCGCTGAGCCGGGTCAGCGACGCCGTGGAGCGCCTCACCGGGCACCCCGCGACGACGTTCGCCCAGTACCTCGACGCGAACCCCGAGAGCTACGCGCACCTGCGCTGAGTGATACTTCGCCCCATGACCGACCCGCAACACCCGGACACCGCCACCGACCCACCCGACCCGGCCGAGCACGAGCGCTGGGTCGCCGTCGCCGATCAGGTCGCGTCCCGGCTCAGCACCGACGTCGTCGCCCGTGACCGTGCCGGCGCGGCACCGCACGCGGAGGTGGAGCTGCTGCGCAGCGCAGGCCTGCTGCCGTTGCTGATCCCGGCACGCAACGGCGGCCACGGCGGGAGCTGGCTGACCGCGTTCGACGTGGTCGCGCGGGTCGGCCGGGCCGACACGTCGATCGGGCACGTGCTCGGATACCACTACCTGCACAGCTGGCGTACCCGGCTGGCGCGGCGCGTCGACGTCGTCGAGCGGCTGGCCACCGAGACGGCCGCGAACAACTGGCTGTGGGGCGGCGCGGGCAACCCGCGTGACGCCGGCCTGGAGCTCGAGCCGACGACCGGCGGTTACCTGGTCCGGGGCAAGAAGTTCTTCGCGACCGGCGCCGAGGTGTCCGACCGGGTCATCGCGTCCGGCACCGACACCGTGACCGGCGAGAAGTACGGCTTCGCGCTGCCGACGCGCACCGCGGGTGTCGTGCACGGCGAGGACTGGGATTCGCTCGGCCAGCGCGCGTCGGCGTCCGGATCCATTGCTTTTGACGGGGCTTTTCTCGCCGACGAGGACATTTTGGGGCCGGGCGAGCAGACCGACCCGGGCGCACCGCCCTATCCCAGCCTGTCGGCGCTGGGATTCCAGGTCCTGCTGGGGCTGCTCGCGGTGGCGACCGCCGAGGGTGCGCTGCGGTTCGGCGCGGAGTACACGCGGACGAAGTCCCGGGCGTGGGCGACGTCCGGGGTCGCCGAGGCGGCCGACGACCCGCTGGTGCGGGTGAAGTACGGCGAGCTGGAGTCGCAGGTGCGTGCCGCCCGCGCGCTCACCGACCGCGCCGCGGCCGCGTGGGTGGCCGCCGCCGCGCAGGGCTGGGATCTCGGCCACGACCAGCGCGGCGAGGTCTCGGTGGAGCTCTCGGCGGTGAAGGTCGTCACCACGAAGGCCGCGCTCGACGCCACCCAGGGCGTGTTCGAGCTCACCGGCGCGCGGGCCACCAAGACCGGCACCGGCCTCGACCGGTTCTGGCGGGACGTCCGGACGCTGACGCTGCACGACCCGGTCTCGCACAAAGCGATCGAGGTAGGCGACCACCTGCTGCGTGGCGCCTACCCCGAACCGTCCGGCTACAGCTAGCGGGTGGCCGCGATCTCGTCGTACGTCGGGAACTGCGACGAGATCGCGCTGCCGGTGAAGTTGCCCACCCAGCCGTCCTCGTCGTGGAAGAACCGGACCGACTTGTACTCCGGGTTCGTGCCCATGTCGAACCAGTGCGTGGTGCCGCCTGGCACCGACAGCAGGTCACCGGCCTCGCAGAACACCGCGTGCACCTTGCCCCCGACGTGCAGGTAGAAAATGCCCGAGCCGGACGCGAAGAACCGGTCCTCGTCGTCGTCGTGGGTGTGCTCGTTGAGGAACTTCTCGCGCGAGGTGCGCACCAGCTCCGGCCACGACGGATCGTCGCTCGGCCGCATCTGCACGACGTCGACCAGGATGTAACCCTCGGTCTTCTTCACCGCGTCGATCCGGTCGGAGTACGCGGCCAGAACGTCCTCGTTGGTCGAATCGTCCGGAAGATCCTGCAGCGGCCACTGCTCGTACCGAACGCCGTGTTCTTTGAGAACGGCCGCGATCTCTGTCGGGTCCTCGGTCCGCAGCTCCGGCTCGGCCGGGGAATCGTCGGCCCAAACAGTCAGTAATGTCATGACAACCTCCACCTTGCTGCAGTCCGCATGCTGGGATTCCTACCCCGCCGCTAGGAGTTCTTCCTGGTCAGGATGCATGCTCTAAGACGTGCCCATCAAGACCCTTGCCCGGCGTCCGCGCCGGACCGTGCTCTTCGCGACCAGCGCGCTCGCCGCGCTGCTCGCCGTCGCCTCCTGCTCGCAGAGCGACTCGACGGAGAGTGACGCTTCGTCCTCGCCGTCCACCGGCCCGACGGCCAGCGCACCGCTCCCCAAGCCGTTCGACGCCGACCCGGTAACGGTAGCTCTCGTCCGGCAGAGCGGCGCGGGCGACTACTTCGAGGCCTGGGGTCAGGGTGCCCAGAAGCAGGCGACCGCGGCCAACATCAAGCTGACCGTCACCGACGCCCGCAACGACAACGCCAAGCAGGCCTCCGACCTGCAGCAGGCGATCGACTCGAAGCCGGCGGCGATCATCGTCGACCACGGCCAGACCGACACGATCGCCCCGCTGGTGAAGAAGGCCGTCGCCGCCGGCATCCCGACGATCGTCTACGACGTCGCGCTGCCCGCCGACGTCACCGGCTACATCAACACCAGCCAGTCCGACGAGAGCCTGGCCCAGGCCGTGCTCGACCAGATGGTCAAGGACATCGGCCAGAACCAGAAGGTCGGCCTGGTCTCGGCCACCGGCTTCGCCCCGCTCGACCGGCGCGGCGCGGTCTGGAAGAAGGTCATCGCCGACAACAAGCTCCAGCAGGTGTTCTTCACCGGCAAGGTCACCGAGTCGACCGCCACCGACAACATCCCGCTCGTCGACGCGGCGCTCAAGCAGCACCCCGACGTCAAGGCGATCTTCGCGCCCTACGACGAGATCACCAAGGGTGTCGTCCAGGCCGTCAAGCAGAACAACCTGCAGGACAAGGTCAAGGTCTACGGCATCGACATCTCGAACGCCGACCTCGAGGTCATGACCGCCGCGGGCAGCCCGTGGGTGGCCACGGCCGCGACCGACCCGGGCCAGATCGGCGCCGCGGTGGTGCGGACGATCGCGCTGAAGCTCGCCGGTCAGTTCAACGAACCCTCGGTGCAGTTCCCGGGTGTGCTGATCACCCAGCAGGTGCTCAAGGAGAAGAACATCACCACGGTGGGTGACGTCGTGAAGGCCGAGCCGAAGCTGAAGCTGGACACCGTGTCGGTGGCAGACTGGCTGCCGAACGCCGCCTAGTCACCAAGAGAACCAATGAGCTCGCCTGTATCGACGCCCCGTACCGAAGCCGCCACGGTTTCGGTACGGGGCGTCGGCAAGTCGTTCGGTCCGAACGTCGTCCTGCGCGGCGTGGACCTGGAGATCACCGGCGGTGAGGTCGTCGCGCTCCTGGGCGCGAACGGCGCCGGGAAGTCGACGCTGATCAAGATCCTGGCCGGGGCGCACCCCGACCACACCGGCGAGATCCTCGTCGACGGGGAGCCGGTGCGGCTGGCCTCGCCGACCTCGGCGCGGGCGCTCGGCATCGCGACCGTGCACCAGCGCGTGCGTGAGGGCATCGTGCCGGGGTTGTCGGTCGCCGAGAACCTCGCGTTCGACGAGCTCGCCGGGGGCGGGGCGTCCTGGGCGCTCCGCCGTCGCGAGGTGCTGGAGGTCGCCCGCCGTGCGGTCGAGGTGCTCGATCTCGGCTGGTCCGACGCCGTGCTGCGGCGGGACGTCGCGACGCTGGGCATTTCCGACGCCCAGCTGCTGGTCGTCGCGCGCACGTTGCTGCAGCGCCCGAAGCTGCTGATCCTCGACGAGCCGACGTCGGCGTTGTCGTCGGCCGAGGCCGACCGGCTGTTCGGGGTCGTGCGTCAGCTGCGTGCGGACGGGCTCGCGGTGTTACTGGTCAGCCACCGGCTCGGCGAGGTGGACGCGATCGCCGACCGCGCGGTGGTGCTCCGCGACGGGCGGGTCACCGCCGACGTGCCGAAGCCGCTGAGCTGGGAAGTGATTCTCCCGGCCATGCTCGGAGCCGGCGCCGAGGGGCTGCGGGCCACCGTCCTCGAGCACGACGAGCCGACCGCGGGGACCGCGACGGTGCCCGGGGAAGCCGTGGTGAGCCTGCGCGGCGTGCGGCTCTTCGCGGAGAGCCCGGAGTTGGGCCTCGAGCTGCGTGCCGGCGAGGTCACCGGGATCGTCGGCCTGATCGGGGCCGGGAAGTCGGAGCTGGCGCACGGCCTGTTCGGGTCGGCGCGCTGGCCGGCCGGAACCGCCGAGTTCGCCGACTCGGCGACCGCGCCCCGCTCCCCCGGCGAGGCCATCCGCCGCGGCGTCTACCTCGTGCCGGAGGACCGCGCCGACCAGGCGCTCCTCCCCGGCTGGTCGATCCAGCGCACGCTGAGCCTGCCGTTCATCACCAAGGTCGCCAGCTCGCTCGGCGTCCTCGACCAGGGCGCCGAGCGCGACCGCGCGACGACCGTCATCGAGAAGCTCGGCATCGTCGCCCGCGGGCCACGCACCGAGCTCAACGAGCTCTCCGGCGGCAACCAGCAGAAGGTCGTCGTCGGCCGCTGGCTGGTCGAGGACGCCCGGCTGCTCCTGCTCGACGAGCCGTTCCGCGGTGTCGACCTCGGTGCCCGCCGCGACATCGGTGAGCAGGTCCGCGCGGTCGCGGACGCCGGCGGAGCGGTCGTGGTCCTCTCGGCCGACGTCGACGAGGTCCTGGAGATCGCCGACCGCGTTCTCGTCCTGGTCGAGGGTGCCCTGACCCTCGACTCCCCCGTAACACAGGTCAGCCGCGACGACGTCGTGCGCGCCTTTTCCGGAGAGGTCGCGCAGTGAGCACCACCATTCGCGAAGCCGTCGTCCGTTACGGCTTCGTCGCCGTCACCGTCCTGCTGGTGGCGTACTTCCTGATCAGCGAACCGAACTTCCGGACGAGCTCCAACCTCTGGGGGCTGCTCGTCTACGCCGCCCCGGTCGGTATCGCCGGGCTGGGCGTCACGATCGCCATGACCGTCGGCGGCCTCGACCTGAGCGTCGGCAGCACCGCCGGTTTCGCGGTCTCGCTCGCCGCCTGGACGATGGTGATCGGCAACCAGGTCGGCGGCGTCGCGATCGTCGTCGTGCTGATCGCCGGTGGCGTCATCGGCCTGATCAACGCGGCCCTGATCGTCTGGGCACGCATCCCCGACCTGCTCGCGACGCTGACCACGATGTTCGCGATCATGGGCCTCAAGCTCGTGCTCGTCGACGGCAAGTCGATCTCGTCGCGGATGACGCTCGACGACGGTTCCACCGCACCGGGGCGCTTCACCGACGGCTTCCTCTACCTGGCCCAGGGCAAGATCGGCCCGGTGCCGTTCCCGGCGATCCTGCTGATCGTCATCTCGGTGCTGGTCTGGTTCCTGCTCGAGCGCACCCGCTGGGGCCGCCTGCTCTACGCGGTCGGCGCCAACCCGGAGGCCTCGCGGCTGGCCGGCGTCCGGGTGGGGCTCTACCGCAGCGCCGCCTACGTCGCCGCCGGCGTGCTGGCCTCGGTGGCCGGTCTGCTGCTCGCGGCCCGGATCGGGCAGGGCGACGTCTCGGCGGGCAACTCGCTGCTGCTCGACGCGGTCGCGGTCGCGCTGGTGGGCACGTCGGTGCTCGGCCGGAACGTGCCCAACGCCTGGGGTACCGTGCTCGGCGCCCTGCTGGTGACCGTGATGGTCGTCGGCTTCAGCATGAAGGGCCTGCCGTACTACGTGCAGGACGTCGCGAAGGGCGCGGTGCTGTTGGTCGCGCTGCTGTTCAGCTACACGTTGTCCACCCGCCGGGCGACGCTCCCCGGCCAGCCGACCTAGGTGGGTTCCATGGATCTTCTCGACGTCGAGTCGGTGCCGGGCTACATCGCCGCACTGCCGGACCTGGCGTCCCGGGTGGGGACGATCGAACAGGTCCGGGAGGTCGGTGACGGCAACCTCAACCTGGTGTTCATCGTGCGGGGCAGCGCCGGGTCCCTGGTGCTGAAGCAGTCGCTGCCGTACGTACGCACCGACCCGAGCTGGCCGATGACGCGTGAGCGCTCCTCGCGGGAGGCGTACGTGCTCGCCTCCCACCAGGCGATCGACCCGTCCCACGTCCCCGGCCTGATCTTCTACGACGAGACGCGGTACGTGCTGGCGATCGAGGACCTCTCCGACCACCGGGTCTGGCGGACCGTGCTCAACGAGCGCACCGAAGCCTCGGACGACGACGTGCTCGCCGCCTCCGCCCTCGGCGAGTACATCGCGAACGTCGGCTTCGGCACGTCGGTGTTCGGCCTCGGCTCGGCGGCCCACAAGCAGGCCGTGGCCAGGGCGATCAACCCCGAGCTGTGCGAGATCACCGAGGACCTGGTCCTCACCGAGCCGTTCGTCGACCACGACCACAACGTGGTGCACCCCGCGAACGTCGCCGACGTGGCCGAGCTCGCCGGTGACCCGGCGGTGCGGCACGCGGCCGGCCTGGCGAAGTTCGCGTTCATGACCAGGGCGGAGTCGCTGCTCCACGGTGACCTGCACACCGGCTCGGTGTTCGTGCGGTTCGGGGACGCGCCGTCGATCCGGGCGTTCGACTCGGAGTTCGGCTTCTACGGGCCGCTCGGCTTCGACCTGGGCATGCTCTGGGCCAACTACGTGCTGGCCGCGGCCCGGGCGGTCGCGCAGGGCCAGTCGTCGCGCGCCGCTCAGCTGCTGGGACTCGGGCGGGTCACCTGGGACGCGTTCGAGCGCACCTACCGCGACCGGTGGCCGTCGCGCTTCGACCCGCGGGTCGCCGGGGACACCGTGCTGGAGTCCCTGCTCGCCCAGGTGTGGACCGACGCGGTGACCTACGCCGGGGCCGAGGTCGCACGCCGGGTGATCGGCTTCGCGAAGGTCGCCGACATCGAGACGCTCCCCGAGGCCGAGCGGGTCCAGGCCGCCCGGCGCGCCCTCCGCGCCGCACGCACGCTCCTCACGTACCGCGGCACCGGCCCCAGCCCCGACGCACTGAGCGAGATCACCGCCGAGCCCCTCGGGCTGTGAGGCTCGGTCGATCGAGGCCGGTCAGGCCGGGTAGGCCCCGCCGGCGATGTCGTCGAGCAGCGTCGGGCCGGTGGGCTCCCAGCCGAGCCGCTGGCGCGTGAGCACGCTCGACGCCTGGATGTCGGTGGCGAACACCCGGCCGATGAAGCCGAGGCGGGCCTGCGCCTGCTCGGGCGTGACCGACTCGGTCGGGACGCCGAGCAGGCGGCCGATCGCCTCGGCGATCTCCCGGGTGGCGACACCCGGCTCCGCCACCACGTGGACCGCGGCACCGGGCGCCGACTTCTCCAGCGCCAGCGCGACGGCCTTCGCCGCGTCCCCGAGGTGAACCGCCGCCCACCGGTGGGCGCCGTCGCCGACGTACGCCGAGACACCCTGCTCCTTGGCCTTCTGCGCGAGGAACGCGATGAAGCCGTGGTCGCCGGTGTAGTGCACGGTGGGCGGGAACCGCAGCGACACCGCGCGGATACCCCGCTCGGCGTAGCTCAGCGCGAGCTGCTCGGCGCCACCGCGCGGCGACTCCGGGCCGGTGAACGGGCTCGCGTCGTCCTCGGTGAGCACCTGCCCCGGTTTGTACAACGCGACGCCCGACGCGAACAGGAACGGCTTGCCGGTGCGCGCCAGCACCTGCCCGAACGCCTCGATCGCGGCCCGTTCGGTCGCACCGGCGGTGGCGAAGTCGGCGTGGTTAAACGCGAGGTGGACGACACCGTCGGCGTCCTCGGCGCCGGCCCGCAGGCTGTCGAGGTCGTCCAGGTTGCCCCGCCGCACCTCGGCGCCGTAGGCCTTGACCTTCGCCTCGCCCTCGTCCGAGCGAACCAGGCCGACGACCTGGTGGCCCGCGTTGATGAGCGCCGGGACGACGCCGGACGCGATCCCGCCCGAGGCACCGGTGACCAGAACACGCATTGTTCTCTCCTAGCGATGTCAGTGACTGACATCAGAGACGGTACACGCCGATGTCAGTCACTGCCATCACTAGACTGGGGCGGTGGCGCGATGGGAACCCGGAGCTCGGGAACGACTGCTGATGGCGGCGCTCGACGCTTTCACCGACGAAGGCTTCGAGGCGGCCACGGTGGCGAGCATCGCCGGGCGGGCCGGTGTCACCGAGCGCACGTTCTTCCGGCACTTCACCGACAAGCGCGAGGTGCTGTTCGAGGGCTCCGCGATCCTGCTGGAGGTCGTCACCGGGGCCATCGCCGCAGCGCCCGCGGGCCTCACGCCGATCGAGGTGATCACGCGCGCGTTCGAGGCGGTCGGCCCGTTCTTCGCCGAACGCCAGGTGTTCGCGCGCCGCCGTTCGGCCGTGATCGCCGCCAACACCAGCCTGCTCGAGCGCGAACTGCTCAAGCTCCAAGCCCTCAAACACGCCAACGCCGACGCCCTACGCACCCGCGGCGTGCCCGACCCCGACGCCACCCTGGCCGCGGAATTCGGCGCCACGATCTTCCACGTCGGTTTCCAACGCTGGATCGACGACCCAGCGGAAACCGGCCTGGCTCACCACGTCCGCCGAGTCTCCGACGAGCTGATCGCGCTGGTCAGCGGGGCAGCTCCGGCCTAGCGTCGTCGTTCGCCGGCTCGACGAGCGAGTACTCCGTCCAGTCGCTGTCCGCACCGATCGTGCGGCCCGCGCCCACGGCGTGCACTCGCCACCGCTCCCGGTGGGGAGCGTCCGAGGAGATCGCCCGGAGTGTCACCTCGGTGCTGAAAGCCTTGTGGGTCTCGAGCCCGGTCCAGCCCTCCGTCGTCGCTCGCTGCCGTTCGACGACGTAACGCGTGGCACCGGGAACGGCCTGCCAGGAGAACACGATGTCGTCGTCGAGGCGGGCCTCCTGGTTCGCGGTGGGCGTCAGCGGAGCCGGGGCGGCGAGCCCGACCGCGACGACCACGGGATCGCTGGTCGCGGTACGACCGGCGGCGTCGACGACCGAAACGGTGACCGAGCGCTCGCCGACCTGGGTGAACGTGCGCTTCACCGTCGGCTCCGACGTCCGGGTCTGCTCGCCGTCGCCCCATTCGAAGACGTAGCGGGTGATGGGCGCCGAACCGGCCCCGGAGGCGGACGCGGTGACGGTGTGCGGCGACGGGCCGGACGCCGAGTCGACGGTGAGTTCGACGGAGGGCGCCACCACCGCTCCGGTGACCGACACGGCCACCGCCGCACCACCGTCGACGGGGTACAGCCGAAGACGTCGTGAGAACGTTCCCACCGGGAGGACCTTCGGATCCGCGGTCACGGACAGCGTCACGCTCCGCCCCGGCGCGATCGGACGGCTCGACACCTGCGCGTTCAGGCCTCCGGCCACCTCGACGCCGACCACCGAGGGGCGCTCACCGCCGTTCGTGACCGTGACCGTTCCGGTCAACGACGGTCCGAGCGCCAGCGACGTCGGCGACACGCGGAAACTCGCCGGCTCAGGTGCGCCCGGGACGGCCCTACCGCCCGGCGGCCGGGAGCCCCGGTCGTCGCTCGATCCGCCGCTGGGCGCGGGAACCACCGGGTCGGCCGCAGGACCTCCTCGGTCGGAGCCACCGGCCGACGGCCCGGGAGACGGCTGGGCCTCCGCCTGCCGCAACACCCCGCCGAGCGGCGGCCAATGCAGGAGCATCCCGGTGACCACCACGAGCATCAGCCCGGCCACACCGGCGATAGCTGCGCGCCGATGCCGGGACCGTCGGCGCGGAGGTGGCATCGGCGCCGGAGGAATCCCACCGGCGCCCAGGTTGTCATCGGCGTCCGCCGCCGACCCGGCCGCGAACGAGACCGGGGGTGGCCAGCCGTCGGTCCAGCCCGGGTCGTTCCACGGCGTCATCGCCGCGAGCGGGAGCGGGACCGGAGCCGGATGCGTCGTCGCCCGCTCCACGACCCGATCCAGGTGTTCCGGGCCGGGTGGAACGACGATCGAACCGCCGAGCAGGCGAAGCGCCGCCTGACCCTCACCGATGGGGCCGACCAGCGCCATCCGCTCCCGTCGACAGGTCGGACACGCGTCGACGTGGTCGGCGATCCGGTCGCGCAGTTCGCTGCTCACCGCGCCGAGCCGCCCGTCCCAGCCGACGAGCACCTCCGGCAGCGCGTCACACACCTCGGGCCGCCGCTTGGCAACCAGCAGGGCGCCGAGATAACGATCGACCCGGTCCAACGCGGCCCGCATCTCGGCCCGGTCACGGCGCGTGGGCGGATAGTGGAATGCCTCGATCAGCGTGTTGTGCGGCAACCGGGCGCGGCTGTGGAACACCGCTACGAGCCGGTCCTCGACGTCCAAGCCGGCGAGGACGTCACGGACGTCGGCGGGGACGGAGGCCGCGCACTCCTCGCCCCGGACCGGTGAGCTGTTCGCGAGCACGCGCTGTTCGACGTACCTGGCCACGGCCAGCGGCCAGGCCGAGGCGCGAATCGGTTCGCGGTCGATCGCCGAACGATGGGCGATCGTCTCCATCACCAACTCGAATGTCTCTTCCGCCGCGGTACCGGCGGTCAGCACGCACGTTTCATGAATCAGTCCGCCGTCGGCCTCGGCTATGCGGCGGACATCCTCCAGCGCCGTTTCCACCCGCGCCCCCCAACGCCGTAGCCACGCTGCGGGGAGTATTCATCTCCCGGGGACAAATATGCAATTTCGTGATTAATTGCCTGCTTCGGCCCGGTCGGCGTTCCGGTGTGCCGCCAGGGTCCGCGGGTGACCGCGGCCGTACGAGGCCTCGATCATTTCGGCGGCACGCCTGAACATCTCGACGGCGTCGGCGCGACGGCCGATTCCCCACAGCGCGGCAGCATGGATCTCCGACCGGCGAGCCCGTCGTCCGGCGTCGTCCGCACCGCCTTGCGCCACCGCTTCGGCTCTCCTCACCACGGACAGGGCCTGGTCCGGTCGGCGCTGGTGATGTCGCAGCACCGCGAGATTGGACAGATAGGGCTCCAATGTCGGCGAGTCCGGGCCGTACACCGAGCCGATGATGCGGATCGCCTCTTCCAAGGCGGTCTCGGCGTCGCGGTATCGCCGTATCCCGTCGAGTGCGGTGGCCTTGGTCAGGAGCGCTTCCGCGGTGACCGGGCTCGGACCGAGTGTTTCGGTCCAACGATCCAAAGCCGGCGCGAGCGCCTCGAGCGCTTCGAGGTGACGTCCGTCCGCGACGAGATCATCAGCGAGCGCATGCCGACAGGTAGCGACCGCATGGGCGGCGTCCGCCCCTTCGGGCAGGCGCCGACTACGCAGGTAGTCGTCCGCCAGCGCGAGCGCACGCCGACTCAGGACAACCGCTTCGCTCGGCTCGCCACGCCACCGCAAATACCGCGACGCACCGAGAAGAATCGTCACCGCGGGCGGAAGCACATCGCCGTCGAGGACCTCTTGACGAGCGATCGGATACTCCGCCGCCGTCAGCGCATGAGGAAGAATGCGCTGCCACCACGAGCGGGCCGTCGGCGAATCCGCCCGGGCGGAGCCCGCGATCGTGTCGAGCATCCGCACCGCCGCGCGAACACTGTCGTCCCAGTTCCCGTGCTGCGTGGCGACGTCCGCCTGCACGGTCCGCGTCACCGCGTGGACGGAGATCAGCCGACGCGCTGACGTCGGATCGGCGTAGTGGCGCGCCAACCCACGGTCGGTGAGTGGACGGACGGCCCGCTTGAGTCGCACCGGACTCGTCACGACGGTGTCCAACGGCGCGTTCAGCTCCTCGGCGGTCGCCTCCAGCAACTCGACCGGGATCGGCGCGCTTCCGAGCGCCGCGAGGATCCGGAGCAGCGCCGCCGACTCCGGGTCGACGCGACCGAGCGCGGTCCGGAAGGCCGCACCGACGCTGACTCCGTAGCTCGGCACCACGTCGGCATCGAGCAACTCGGTGCGGCACACCTCGAATTCCACCAGGTACTCGTCCGGTGACGGCGTCGACCGGACGGCCTGAGCGAGCGCCAGTGGCAACCCGTCGAACAACGAGGCCAGCCGCTCGCAGACCTGCTGATCGGTCGGGCGCCACTCCGCTGAGCCCTCCGGCCCTCGGAACCCGCGACGGAGAAAGTCGACCGATTCCGGCACGGACAGCTTCGGCACGGCGATCTCGGCCGCGACACCCGGCAGTACCCGCCGCTCGGCGCGCGTCGTCACGATGACGTGACCACCCGCCGGGAGCGAACCGCCCGGGTGCGGCAACAGTCGTTCCACGTCGACGTTCGCCACGTCGACGTCGTCGTACACCAGCAGCCAACGGTGTCGTCCGCCGAGCCCGCGAAGGACTCGGTCCAGCGGCGCGGCTCCGGACGTGTTCCCGGCCAGACCGAGTTCACCCGCGAGTTCCGCCAGCCGGGCACGCACCAGGGTTTCCGAGGCCGACTCGATCCACCAGATGATGCGGTAGTCCCTGGCGTGCGCCCGGGCGTACTCGGCCGCGAGCGTGCTCTTCCCGATGCCGGGCGCCCCGGAGAGCACCACGACCGCCGGATCAGCCGGCTCCAGCGTTCGGCGGATCGCTGCGAGAAGGTCCGGTCTGGCGATGCTGACGGTGGGGTCAGCCGGCCGGGTGTTGGTGAGCGGAACACCCAACGGGTCGTGTCCCCAGCGGGCCGCGTCCAACGCGTCGAGGAAACGTTCGCGTGCCGCCTGCCGGTCCAGGTCGCGGAGATCGAGCCAGACCCGGCCACCGAATTCGGCCTGCCACTCCGGACAGTCCGCCGGCGGATCGGCGACGAGGATCGGGAACAGCCGCACCAGGCCGTCCCGGCGTTCTTCCGCCCGGGCCAGGCGCCATTCCTCCATGGAGAACTGAGCGCGGAAGTACTCCGGCGAGAGCACGGCGACCGTCACCCGCGCTCCGACGGCGGCACTCCGCATCAGCGCCGGCCACTCACTGCCGACGACGAATCGACTGTGCTGCCAGATCACCAGATAGGCGGCTGCCTCGAGCACCTCGGCGGCCCACCGCGCCCAGCCCTCGTCCGCCTGGGTGAAGCTGACGAAGTAGTCCCACTCCCACGTCGGAGCGCTCGACATCGCGCCATCATGTCACCGGGAACGGCAGCTACCAGGGGATGACGCCGTTCGTGTCGGCGCTACCGACGAGGGAGAGGTCGCCCCAGAGCCGGCCCGTGGTGGCGTCGGTTTCGCCGGTGGCCAGGGACACCACCACGGAGGCGCCCTGTTCGGCCGTGCGGAAGCCGGCGTGGCCGTTGAGGTCGGTGGCGCAGTAGCCCGGGTTGGCGGCGAAGACGTCGATCCCCGGCAGCTCTTTGGCGTACATCGCCGTCACCATGTTCAGCGCGGCCTTCGACGTCGGGTAGGGGATTCCGACGAGCTGGTACAGCGGGTTGGCCGGATCGGTCACCGTGGAGATCGAGCCGACCTCGCTGGACACGTTCACGATCCGTGCTGTCGGAGCTTTGCGCAGCAGCGGCAGGAACGCGTTGGTCACCGCGATCACGCCGAACACGTTGGTCTCGAAGACCTGCCGCACCGCCTCGCGGGTGGTGCCGCTCGGCAGGCCGCGCGCTTCCGCGTGGTCGCCGATGAGGCCGGCGTTGTTGATCAGCACGTCGAGGTGTCCGTGGTCGGCTTCCACCTGCGCGGCCGCGCGCTGGATCGAGTCGTCGTCGGTGACGTCGAGCGGCACGAACGTGGCGCCGAGAGCCGACGCGGCCGACGTACCCCGGGAGGAATCCCGCGCCGCGACGAGCACCGTGTAGCCACGCGAGCCGAGCAGCCGTGCGGTCTCGTAACCGATGCCCTTGTTGGAGCCCGTGATGAGGGCGATCTGTGTCATGCCCCGACCCTGGAGCCACCGGGGAACCGCGTACAGAGCACCAGCGATACCACCCACCTGCCCCGGGCTTACAGCACGCTGGAGGACATGAACCCGCGCGCGGAGATCGGCGACTTCCTGCGTACGCGACGGGCCCGGTTGCAGCCGCGTGACGTCGGCCTGCCGGACGGCATCCGCCGGCGCACACCGGGCCTGCGTCGCCAGGAGGTCGCCCAGCTCGCCGGGATGTCGATCGACTACTACATCCGGCTGGAGCAGGGCCGCGGGCCGAACCCGTCCCGCCAGGTGCTGTCCGCGCTGGCCCGCGCCCTGCTGCTCACCCGCGACGAGCGTGACTACCTCTTCCGGGTCGCCGGCGAGAAGCCCCCGGGAACCACGAGTCCGCGCCGCGAGCTCACCCCCGCGATCCGGGTGATGCTCGACTCGCTGCGGGACGTCCCGGCCTTCGTCGTCGACGCGAGCTACACCGTGCTGGCCTGGAACCAGCTCGCGACGCACTTCCTCAGCGACCTCTCGCAGGTGCCGGAGGACGACCGGAACATGATCCGCTGGGTGTTCCGCCGCCCCTACGACGACCCGCACTGGGACGACGAGGCCGCGCTGGCCTTCAACCGGTCGATGGTCGCCGACCTGCGTGCCGCCCACGCCGGCGACCGCGGCGTCGAACGCCTGGTCACCGAGCTGCTCGGCACCTCGAGACGGTTCGCCGAACTGTGGGCCGCACACGACGTCGAAGAACGACGACGGGTCGTGAAATCGGTGGTGTCACCGGAGCACGGACCGCTGGAGTTCGAATGCCAGGTGCTGCACATCCCGGAGACCGGCCAGCGCATGATCGTCTACTGCCCCGAGCCCGGCTCCCCCACCGCCGAGGTCTTCGCCCGGCTCAGCCGCGTGTCTCGACCTTGAACTGCAGGAGGAACTCGACGATCTCCGTGTGGTGACGGGCCTGGAGGAGGTCGCGGCCCCACGCGTACATGCCGTGGCGGGCGACGACGACGGCGGGCGTCGCGGGGTCGAAGACCTTCGCGACGTCGTCGCCGAGGACCTTCATGTCCTGGGAGTTCGGGACGACCGGAATCGTGACGGTCTCGTCGTGGGCCAGCCGGCCGATGCCCTTGAGCATCTCGAGGTCACGCAGCTCGATACCGTCGGGCCACCAGTGCCCGGCGAGCACGGCCTGGAGAGCGTGGACGTGCACCACCGCGCCGGCGCCCGAGAGCTGCGCCACCCGGGCGTGCAGTTCCGCTTCGGCCGACGGGACCAGGTCGGGTCGGGGCTGTTCGGGCACCGCGCGGCCGAACTCGTCCACCACGACGACGTCGGCGCTGGTCAGTTCGCCCTTGTCGAGGCCGCTGACGGTCACGGCCAGGCGCAGCGGGTTCCGGTTCAGCACGATCGACAGGTTGCCGGAGGTGCCGCGCATCCAGCCGATGCCGGCGAACCGCGCCGACTCCGCCGCCAGCGCCGTGCCGGCGCCCTCCAACACCCCGCGGAAATCCGTACGGTAGTCCGGGCCGGTCATGCCGGCACCACGTCGACCTCGTCGAAGGTGGCGACGACCGGGTGGTCGCCGAAGTCGGCGGTGTAGTTCGGCTCGCCCTCACGGCGGACGCCGATCACCTGCCAGCCGGCGGCGCGGGCGGCGTCCAGCTCGGCCGGCAGGTCGGTCAGGAACAGCGCGTCGCCACCGGCCACCCCCAGCGCGGACGCGATCTTCTCGTACGACGTGGCCTCGCGCTTGCTGCCGGCCTTCACCGTGTCGAAGTAGTCCTCGATCAGCGGCGTGAGGTCACCGGCGTCGGCGTGCCGGTACCAGGGCACCTGGCTGGCGATCGACCCGGACGAGAACGACACCAGCCGCAGACCGCGCTCGTGCCATTCGCGCAGCTTCGGCACCACGTCCTCGAAGAAGTGGGAGCGCAGCTCACCGGCGGCGAACCCGGCCGCCCAGAGCTGACCCTGGATCGTCTTGAGCGGCGTCGCCTTGACGTCGCTGTCCATCCAGCCGTGCAGCACCGCGACGACGGCGTCCACGTCGGCGTCGTCGGACAACCCGCCCTCGGCGCGGGTGTCGGCCACGGCGGAGGCGATCGCCGGGTCGTCCGCGTGCGCAATGATCCACGGGCGGAGACGCGGCCGGGCGTAGTCGTACAGGTCACCCTGCACGAAACCGGCGGCGCTGGTCGTGCCCTCGATGTCGAGGACGACCACGCGTGCGGTGTAGGTCATCGGTTCTGCCTTTCGTGGTACTCGCCGACCCGGGCCGGCTCGAAAACGCCTCGGTCGGTGACGATCCGCCGCACGAACTCCGGCGGCGTGACGTCGAAAGCCGGGTAGTAGCCGCGCTCGACCAGGGCCGACGCGGTTCGCGCGCCGAGCGTCGACAGCACCTCGGCGCCGTCGCGCTCCTCGATGACGACGTCCGACGCGGTCGCGGCGGTGCGGTCGGGGGCCAGCACCAGCGCGTAGAACGGGACGTCGAACGCCGACGCCGCCACCGCGTGGGACAGCGTGCCGACCTTGTTGATGACGTGCCCGTCCATCGTCACCCGGTCGGCCGCGGTGACCAGCGCGTCGACCGACCCGAGCGCGCCCTGCCCGGCGAGCACCGACGCCGCCGTGGAGTCGGTGATCAGCGTCAGCGGCTGGCCCATCTCGGCCAGCGTGTGCGCGGTGAGCCGGGCGCCCTGCAGGTACGGGCGCGTCTCGGTGACGACCCACTCGTACTTGCGCCCGGCCAGCTCGGCCTGCTGCACGAGGCCGATCAGGTACGCGTCCATCCAGCAGTGGGTCATCACCCGGGCGCCGTCGGGGATCAGCTCGGTGGTGAGCCGGCCCAGCTCGGCGCTGCCGCCCCGGTAGGCGGCCTCCAGCCGGGCGGTCTCGGCCTCGACGAGCTCGGCCAGCTCCGCGGCCGAGCCGACGGTGCCGACGGCGTCGAGGACCTCGCGCACGGCGTCCCGGACGTGGTTGTTCGTGGGCCTGGCCGCGGTGAGCAGCTCACCGTCGTCGGCCAGGGCCCGCAGAGCGGTTCCGAGAGGGTCGGCCCGATGGAGGCGGGCGCTCAGTCGCAGCCCGGCCAGCCCGGCGTAGAACGGACCCGAGCTCTGCGTCACCATCGCGCGGATCGCGACCGCGACCTCGCCCGCGGTGCGGGTCAGCACCCACTCCTCGCGGGCGGGGAAGACGCGGCGGTCGAGGATCAGCACACCGTCGTCGGTGAGACGGACGCTGTCGTCGAGGACGGGCCTCACTGCCGGGCCTCCCAGGAGGTGCTGACGAGGTGCGCGAGCGCGCGGGGATCCGGGCGGCTGCCGCAGATCTCGCGGTCGACGAGCAGCTTGTGGCCGAGGTCGAGCACGAGCGCGGATGCCGGGCCGGGGTCGGGCAGCGTCTCGAGGTCCGACGCGTGCGAGTAACCGGCGACGCGGCGCACCAGTTCGACGGCGGCGAAGCCCAGCGTGTCGTGCCAGACGTCGCGCAGTTCACGCAGGAGCCAGCCGTCGTCGAGCAACGGGTCGACGCGGGTGGGCCAGCCCTCGCGCCAGGCGGCGCAGAACGCGTCCCAGCACTCGGCGATGCTCGCGAGGTGGGCGCTGTTCCGGCTGCGCACGGCCGCGATGACGACGTTGGCGACGTAGAGGCCGAGGTCGAGGCCGATCGGCCCGACCATCGCGAACTCGGGGTCGATCACCCGGACGACCGGTTCGCCGTCGCGGTGACCGACCATCACGCTGCCGCTGTGGAGGTCACCGTGGACCAGGGCCTGGGCCTTGGCGCCGAACGCGGCGCGGACCGCGGCGAGTTCGGTGCGGACCGCCGGGTCGGCACGCAGCCGCTTCACGCCGTCCTCGAGCGCCGGGTGGTGGTGGTTGTGCTCGGCCTCGACGAACGGATCACCCAGCAGGTACTGGAGCGTGACCTCGGCGAGCAGCGGGTTGACCGACTCGGCGATCAGCGCCGCGCGCACCCGCGGATCGGCGCCGGCGACGCTCGTCGCGAACGTGACCCGCCCGATCAGCTCGCCCACCTCGGCCGACGTCCGGCCGAGCTCGGCGCCGTCGTTGAGGGCGGTGCGCAGCACGGTGAGGTCGGAGAGGTCCTCCATCGTGAACGCGAACCGGGTCTCGTCGACGTCGAGGATCGTCGGCGTCTGCCTGGGCGCGTACTCGGCGAACGT
This sequence comes from Cryptosporangium japonicum, assembly GCF_039524755.1. NCBI lineage: Bacteria > Bacillati > Actinomycetota > Actinomycetes > Cryptosporangiales > Cryptosporangiaceae > Cryptosporangium > Cryptosporangium japonicum. Next base: position 165,113 of record NZ_BAAAGX010000018.1, on the reverse strand, counting down.
CCGCAGCGCTCTCGCTTCGATCAGCGCCCGCTCGGGGCTCATCGGCGCGGACGGCCCGAGTTTCTGGATCCACGGCGGGGCCTGCTTCACGGCGACGCTCGGGATCGCGGGGTCGTCGGGAACCGCCACGAAGACGCGGTTCATGTTGCCGTCGCCGACCTCGCGCACGGTGCCGGTGGCGGTCGCCGGGACCGATCCGCGCCCGATCAGATAAGCCCAGATCTCGGCGGGTTCCAGGACCACCGGTTCTCCTTTGTTCTCGCTGGTCAGCGTTCCAACCGTATGCAGTCTCCCTCGCTGAGGGCGAAACCGCCCGGGCGCCTCCCACCCCTCGGGCGCGCCCGTCCGTTTCGCCACTTATGCCCCCCGTTACGGGGCCGCGCGGACCGGTGAGGAGGAGGCATTATCGCGGGCATGAAGTTCGCCGGCGATACCGTCACGGATCTGGCCAACACGCTCGGTAGTGACGCGCGGGCGCTGGCCCGTGCCCTGCAGTCCGACGTGCTCGTCGACGCGCCCGCGATTCTGCACGCGCTCGCGGTGACCGCGCTGCACCTCTCGACGTCGGCGGCCGAGATGGCGCTGGCGGTCGACGACGTGAACGGGCCGTCGGCCGCGGAGCTGCGCGCGGTGCAGGTCGCCTTCGCCGAGTGCAGCTCGACGCTGCTCAACAGCATCGAACCGGTGCAGCGCTTCGCTGCTCAGTCGTCCTCGAGGTCACCCTCGGTCGCCAGGTAGAGGTCCTGGAGCGCCGCCAGCGTGTCGGCGTCCGGGTGCTCCCAGAGGCCGCGGTCGGCCGCCTCGATCAGGCGTTCGGTGATCGCGTGCAGCGCCCAGGGGTTCGACTCGCCGAAGAACTTCTGGTTCTCCTCGTCGAGCGCGTACGTCGCGGCCAGCTTCTCGTACATCCAGTCGGCGACGACGCCGGCCGTGGCGTCGTAGCCGAACAGGTAGTCGACGGTGGCGGCCAGCTCGAACGCGCCCTTGTAGCCGTGCCGGCGCATCGCCTCGATCCAGCGCGGGTTGACCACGCGGGCCCGGAACACCCGGGCGGTCTCCTCGTGCAGGCTGCGGGTGCGCACGGCGTCCGGGCGGGTGCTGTCGCCGATGTAGGCCTTCGGCGACTGGCCGGTCAGCGCCCGGACGGTCGCGATCATGCCGCCGTGGTACTGGAAGTAGTCGTCGGAGTCGGCGATGTCGTGCTCGGCCGTGTCGACGTTCTTGGCCGCGATGTTGATCCGGCGGTACGCGTTCTCCATGTCCGGGCGGGCCGGCACACCGTCGAGGTCACGGCCGTAGGCGTAACCGCCCCACACCGCGTAGACCTCGGCCAGGTCCTTGTCGTCGCGCCAGGTGCGTGAGTCGATCGCCTGGAGCAGCCCGGCGCCGTACGCGCCCGGCTTGGAGCCGAACAGCCGCATCGTGGCCTGGCGTTCGCTCTTCTGCTCGGCCAGGTCGGCGAGAACGTGCTCGCGGACGTAGTTGTCGGGCTCGTCGAGCCCGGCGACCAGCTGCACGGCGTCGTCGAGCATCGCGATGACGTGCGGGAACGCGTCCCGGAAGAAGCCGCTGATGCGCATCGTGACGTCGATGCGTGGGCGGTCGAGCTCCGCGCGCGGGATGAGTTCGAGCCCGCTGACCCGGCGGGACTGCTCGTCCCAGACCGGGCGGACGCCGAGCAGCGCCATCACCTCGGCGATGTCGTCGCCGGCGGTGCGCATCGCCGACGTGCCCCAGATCGACAGGCCGACCGAGCGCGGCCAGTCGCCGGTGTCCTCGCGGTAGCGGGTGAGCAGCGACTCGGCCATCGCCGAGCCGGTCTCCCAGGCCAGGCGGCTCGGCACCGCCTTGGGGTCGACCGAGTAGAAGTTCCGGCCGGTCGGGAGCGTGTTGATGAGCCCGCGCAGCGGGGAGCCACTCGGCCCGGCGGGGACGTATCCCCCGTTCAGGGCGTGCAGCACGTGCGCCATCTCGTCGGTGGTCTTGTTCAGCCGCGGCACGACCTCGGTGGCCGCGAACTCGAGCACCTTCGTCACATCGGCGTGCTGGTCGACGTCGACCGACGAGGCGACGGAAGCGGCCTCGGCGGGGTCCCAGCCGCGTTCCTCCATCGCGGCGACCAGGCCACGGGCGACCGCGTCGATCGTGTCGACATCGGACCGGGCCTCGTCGCCGGCCTCGGAGAGGCCCAGCGCCTCGCGCAGGCCCGGCAGCGCGGCGACCTGACCGGCCCACATCTGGCGGGCACGCAGCATCGCGAGGACGAGGTTCACCCGCGCCTCGCCGGTGGGCGCGTCACCGAGGACGTGCAGGCCGTCGCGGATCTGCACGTCCTTGACCTCGCACAGCCACCCGTCGACGTGGAGCAGGAAGTCGTCGAACTCGGCGTCGTGCGGGCGGTCGTCCAGGCCCAGGTCGTGGTCGAGGCGCGCGGCCTGGATCAGCGTCCAGATCTGCGCGCGGATCGCCGGCAGCTTCGCCGGGTCGAGCGCGGCGATGTTCGCGTGCTCGTCGAGCAGCTGCTCGAGGCGGGCGATGTCGCCGTAACTGTCGGCCCTGGCCATCGGGGGCACCAGGTGGTCGACGAGCGTGGCGTGCGTGCGCCGCTTGGCCTGGGTGCCCTCGCCCGGGTCGTTGACCAGGAACGGGTAGATCAGCGGCAGGTCGCCGAGCGCGGCGTCGGAGCCGTCGGCGGCCGACATCCCCACGGTCTTGCCCGGCAGCCACTCCAAGTTGCCGTGTTTACCCAGGTGGACGACCGCGTCCGCACCGAACTCGGAGGCGAGCCACCGGTAGGCGGCCAGGTAGTGGTGGCTCGGCGGGAGGTCGGGATCGTGGTAGATCGCGACCGGGTTCTCGCCGAAGCCACGCGGCGGCTGGATCATCACGACGACGTTCTCGCCGCGCAGTGCGGCCAGGACGATGTCTCCGTCGTGGACGTAGAGCTCGCCGGGAGGCGGGCCCCAGTGCTCGAGCATCTTGTCCCGGAGGGAGGGATCGAGGGAGTCGAAGTACGTCCGGTACTCGGCCGCCGGGATGCGGACCGGGTTCGCGGCGAGCTGCTCCTCGGTGAGCCAGGCGGTGTCGTGGCCGCCGGCCTTGATCAGCGCGTGGATGAGCGCGTCGCCGTCCTGCGCCTCGACGCCGGGCAGGTCACCGACCCGGTAACCGGCGTCCTGCAGCGCCTGGAGGAGTTTCACCGCGGACTTCGGGGTGTCCAGGCCCACCGCGTTGCCGACCCGGGCGTGCTTGGTGGGGTAGGCGCTGAGCATCAGCGCGATCTTCTTGTTCTCCGGCGCGATGTGGCGGAGCACGCCGTGCTTCACCGCGATGCCGGCCACACGCGCGGCCCGCTCGGGGTCGGCGACGTAGACGGTGAGGCCGTCGGCGTCGATCTCCTTGAACGAGAACGGCACCGTGATGATCCGGCCGTCGAACTCCGGGATCGCGACCTGGGTGGCGTTGTCGAGCGGGGAGAGCCCGTCGTCGTTGGCGTCCCAGGTGGCGCGGCTGCTGGTGAGGCAGAGCCCCTGCAGGATCGGGACGTCGAGCGCGGCGAGCGCGCCCACGTCCCAGGCGTCGTCGTCGCCACCGGCGCTGACGGTGGCGGGTTTGGTGCCGCCGGCGGCGAGCACGGTGACGACGAGCGCGTCCGCGGTCTCGAGGGTTCGCAGCAGCTCGGCGGGCGCGGTGCGCAGCGAGGCGCAGAAGATCGGCAGGGCCTGGCCACCGGCGTTCTCGATCGCGTCACAGAGCGCTCCGACGAACGCGGTGTTCCCGGCGATGTGGTGGGCGCGGTAGTAGAGCACCGCGATCGTCGGCCCGTCGCCCGTCGATTCGCGTTCCAGGATGCCCCAGGTGGGCATCTCGACGGGGGGCTCGAAGCCGAGGCCGGTGAGCAGGACGGTGTCGCTGAGGAAGTTGTGCAGCTGCTGGAGGTTCGCCGCACCGCCCTGCGCGAGGTAGGCGTGCGCCTCCGCCGCGACTCCGATCGGGACCGTCGAGAGCTGCATGAGGTCCGCGTCCGGCGCGATCTCCCCACCGAGCACGACGACCGGCAACGGCCCCGCGAGCAGCGCGTCGAGCCCCTCTTCCCAGGCCCGGCGTCCGCCGAGGATCCGGACGACGACCAGGTCCACGCCGTCGGTGAGCCCGGGCAGATCGTCGACGCCGGTTCGAGCCGGGTTCGCGAGCCGGTAGGGCGCGCCGCTGGCCCGCGCCGAGAGCAGGTCGGTGTCCGACGTCGAGAGCAGCAAGATCACGCGGGGCGTCCTCACTCGGGGTCCGCGCCCCGGGTCGTGGTCAGCGGTGCCTGGAGTCTCCTGGCTCCCGGATCGACGCTCCCCTGCTGCCTTCCCGCTGATGCAGTGGCTCGGATGCAGGCTCGCTCCCCGGTGACAGTGGCGGGACCGCGCCGGATTCACACCGGCTTCCTCCACCTGACACCGCTCATGGCCTTTCAACACTGGTGATCAGGGTCCCAATCGTCAAGTGGGCCCAATGGGGATCACCGGAGCGACACGTAGCATCCGGACTATGCCCACCGCCGTGCCCTTCCGCCAGGCTGCCGACAGCTGCCCAGGCGCGTTGCAGGTGCACGAGGCGGCCGACGGCGGGCTGGCCCGGGTGCGCATCCCCGGTGGTGTGGTGAGCCTCACCCAGTGGCGGGCACTGCTGCCGTTCGCCCCGCTGGAGCTGACATCTCGGGCGAATCTGCAGATTCGCGGCGTCACCGATTCGGACGCGTTGGCCGCGCGGCTCGCTGACGTCGGACTTCTGCCCTCGGCCACGCACGAGCGGGTACGCAACATCGTGGCGTCGCCGCTCGGCGGGGCCGGCCCGGTGGTCTCCGCGCTCGACCGGGCGCTGTGCGCGGACGGAGAGCTGTCCGAGCTGCCCGGCCGGTTCCTGTTCGCGATCGACACCGATCGGGACGTGGTCTCGCTGGGCGCCGACGTGACCGTGCTGCTGGGCGCCGACCCGGTCCCGGTGCTGCTGGCGGGGGTCGACAGCGGTCTGCGGGTCCGGGCCGGCCAGGCCGTTGCGGCCCTGATCGCCGCCGCGCGGTGCTTCCTGCTCGAACGTGCGGCGCAGGCCTCGAAGGCCTGGCGTCTGTCCGAGCTCGACGACGCCGTGGCGCGGGTCGCCCGCCGGATGCAGCCGGCCCTGGCCTGCGCCCTGGTCGAACCCTCCGTGCTCGCGCCCCTCCGCGGCGCCGACCCGATCGGAGCGCTCGACGGGGCGGTGGGGGTGGTGGTCCCGCTGGGACGGCTCACCGGAACGCAGATGGACGCGATCACCGAGGTGGCCCGGAACGAGATCATCGTCACGCCCTGGCGGGGAGTGGTGCTGCCCGGCGTGGGGCCCGAGGCGCTGGCTCCGCTGGCCGAGGCGGGGCTGGTGACCGATCCGGCGTCGGCCTGGGCGAGCGCCTCGGCCTGCACCGGCCTTCCCGGCTGCGCCAAATCCCGCACGGACGTCCACGCCGACGCGGCGACCGCACTGCGCAACCCCGGCGCGCTGCTCCCCGTGCACTTCGCCGGGTGCGCGCGGCGGTGCGGGCACCCGGCCGACGTCCACGTGGACGTACTGGCCACCACGGACGGATACCAGGTCGACGGCGAACCCGTTCCCGTCGACGAGCTACCCGCGGCCGTGGCGGCCGCCAGGAGGATCAAGCGTTGACTGGGCAGTACATCCGCGACGGTGCGGAGATCTACCGTCATTCGTTCGCGATCATCCGGTCGGAGGCCGACCTGAGCGGCCTCCCGGCGGACGTCGCCCGGGTGGCGGTCCGCATGATCCACTCCTGCGGCATGGTCGACCTGGTCGACGACCTGGCGTTCTCGCCGGGCGCGGTGCCCGCCGCGATCGAGGCCCTCCGGTCCGGAGCCCCGATCCTCTGCGACGCGCAGATGGTGGCCTCGGGCGTGACGCGGCGGCGTCTCCCCGCGTCGAACGAGGTGATCTGCACGCTGAACGACCCCCGCGTGCCGTCGCTGGCCGCCGAGCTCGGCACCACCCGCAGTGCGGCCGCGCTGGAGCTCTGGCGCGAGCACCTGGAGGGGTCGGTCGTCGCGATCGGCAACGCCCCCACGGCGCTGTTCCACCTGCTCGACCTGATCGCGGCCGGTGCACCGCGCCCCGCGGCCGTGCTCGGCATCCCGGTGGGCTTCGTCGGGGCCGCGGAGTCGAAGGACGCGCTCGCGGCCAACGACCTCGGGCTGGAGTACCTGATCGTGCGCGGACGCCGGGGCGGCAGCGCGATGACGGCCGGGGCGCTCAACGCGCTGGCCAGCGAGGAAGAGTGATGAGCGGACGGTTGTACGGCGTCGGTCTGGGACCGGGCGACCCGGAGCTGGTCACGGTGAAGGCGGCCCGCCTCATCTCGGCGGCCGAAGTGATCGTCTACCACTCGGCCCGGCACGGGCGGAGCATCGCGCGGTCGGTGGCGGCCCCGTACCTGCGCGAAGGGCAGATCGAGGAGCAGCTGATCTACCCGGTCACCACCGAGGCCACGTCGCACCCCGGCGGGTACCAGGGCGCGCTCGACGAGTTCTACGCGTCCTGCGCGGCGCGCCTGGCCGCCCACCTCGACGCCGGTCGGGACGTCGTCGTCCTGGCCGAAGGCGACCCGTTCTTCTACGGGTCGTACATGCACCTGCACAAGCGGCTGGCACCCCGGTACGAGGCCACCGTGGTGCCCGGCGTGACGTCGGTGAGCGGGGCCTCGGCGACGCTCGGGCGGCCGCTGGTGGAGCGGGACGAGGTGCTCACCGTGCTGCCGGGAACGCTGCCGGCGGCGACGCTGGCCGACCGGCTGGCCGGCGACGACCCCGCGGTGATCATGAAGCTCGGCCGGACGTTCGGCGCGGTGCGCGAGGCACTGGAGACCGCGGGCCGGCTCGACGAGGCCTGGTACGTGGAGCGGGCGACGACGTCGTCCGAGCGCACCGCGCCGCTGGCCGACGTCGACCCGGAGACCGTGCCGTACTTCTCGGTGGCGGTCCTGCCCAGCCGGCTCTCCCCCGGCCTGTCCGATCTCGCCCCGGCACCGGCCGCCGCGAACACGCCGTCACCGGGTGAAGTCGTCGTGGTGGGGCTGGGTCCGGCCGGGCGCGAGTGGCAGACGCCGGAGTCGCAGGCCGCCCTGGCGGCCGCCGACGACCTGGTCGGCTACGGCCCGTACCTCGACCGGGTACCGCCCAATCCGCGGCAGCGACGCCACCCGTCCGACAACCGCGTCGAGGCCGAGCGGGCCGCGTTCGCGCTGGACCTGGCCGCGCGCGGGGCCCGCGTCGCGGTGGTGTCCTCCGGTGACCCCGGCGTCTTCGCGATGGCCGCGGCCGTGCTCGAGGTCGCGGAGGAGCCGCGCTGGAAGCACGTGCCGGTCCGGGTCGTCCCCGGGCTGACCGCGGCGCAGGCGGTGGCGAGCCGCGTCGGAGCGCCGCTCGGTCACGACTTCTGCATCCTGTCGCTCTCCGACCGGCTCAAGCCCTGGGAGGTCATCTCGTCCCGGCTGGCCGCCGCCGCGGCCGCGGACTTCGTGATCGCGATCTACAACCCGGCGTCGAAGAGCCGGCGCGAACAGATCGTCGCCGCGAAGGCGCTGCTGCTCGAGCACCGCGACGCCGACACCCCGGTCGTCATCGGCCGCGACGTCGGCGGCCCCGAGGAGAGCGTCCGGATCGTCCGGCTCGGCGAGATGGACCCGGCCGAGATCGACATGCGGACGCTGCTCATCGTCGGCTCGTCCCAGACCCGCACCGACGGCCACACCGTCTACACGCCGAGGCGCTACCCGGCCTGACGTTCCAGCCAGGCCGCGGCGGCCTCCGGGGTGGTGACCACGCTCGCGGAGGGTGGGACGGGCGGGCGCGTGATCATCAGCACGGGGAGGCCCAAGGTGCGGGCCGCCTCGAGTTTGGGGTACGTGGCGCTGCCGCCGCTGTCCTTGGTCACCACGACGTCGATCGCGTGCTCACGCAGGAGGGCGAGTTCGTCGGCGTAGGCGAACGGGCCGCGGGCCAGGAGCACGGACGAGCGCGGCGGCAGCGGAACGGACGGCGGGTCGACGCACCGGATCAGGAACCACTGGTCGCACCCGGCGAACACGTCCAGGCCGCGGACCCCCGTGGTCAGGAACACGCGCTGTCCGGGCGGGAGCACCTCGGCGGCGTCGGCCAAGGACCCGACGCGCACCCAGCGGTCACCGGGCACCTCGTCCCACCCCCGCCGCCGCAGCACCGCGAGCGGCACCCCCACCCGCGCGCACGCCTCGACCGCGTGCGCGGTCATCCGGGCCGCGAACGGATGCGTCGCGTCGATCACCGCGTCGAACCCCGGCAGGTACGCGGCCAGGCCGGCGACCCCACCGAACCCCCCGATCCGCACCTCGCCGGGAGGAAGCAACGGCGACCGCACCCGGCCCGCCAGTGAGCTGACCACGTCGTGGGCGCCCACCAGCGACGACGCCAACCGTCTGGCGTCGCCGGTGCCGCCCAGGATCAGGACTCGCGACACCGCGCGGCCGAGTACAGGTGCGAGTCGGAGAACTCCGAGGCCGTCAGCACCGACCCGACGACGATCACCGCGGTACGGACGATGCCGGCCGCGGCCACCGCGTCGGCGATGTCCGCGAGCGTCCCACGCAGCACCACCTCGTCGTCCCGGCTCGCCCTGGCGACCACCGCGACCGGGCAGGAGGCCCCGTAGTTCGGGACCAGCTCGGCGACCACCTCGGTGATGCGCTGCACGGCCAGGTGCAGCACGAGCGTGGCGCGGCTCGCGCCGAGCGTCGCCAGGTCCTCACCCGGCGGCATCGGCGTCGCGCGCGCCGACGTCCGGGTGAGGATCACGGTCTGCCCCACCCCGGGCACGGTGAGCTCGTGCTTCAACGCCGCGGCCGCCGCCGCGAAGGCCGGCACGCCCGGCGTCACGTCGTAGTCGATGCCGAGCGCGTCGAGCCGGCGCATCTGCTCGGCCATCGCGCTGAACACCGACGGGTCGCCGGAGTGCAGCCGGGCCACGTCCAGGCCGGCCGCGTGCGCCGCCGCCAGCTCGACGACGATCTCGTCCAGGTTCAACCCGGCCGTGTCGACGAGCCGCGCCCCGGCCGGGCACCACTCCAGTAACTCGGCCGGCACGAGCGAACCCGCGTACAAGCACACCGGCGACGACTCGATGAGCGCTTTCGCGCGCAGCGTCAGCAGATCCGCCGCGCCCGGACCGGCCCCGATGAAATGAACGGTCACCGCTTCGTCACCACCCACTGCGTCACCGGCATCATCGGCTTCCACCCGAGGAACCCGCCCACCGGGGTGGCCCGGCTGATCGAGACCCGGGTCAGATCCCCGCCCAGCGACGCCTGCCAGCGCGCCAACACGGCCTCCGACTCGATCGTCACCGCGTTCGCCACCAGGCGCCCACCCGGCTTCAACGCGTCCCAGCACGCCTCGACGACCCCGGCCGCGGTCACCGCGCCGCCGATGAACACGGCGTCCGGCGCGTCCAGCGCGGCCAGCGCACCCGGCACCGACCCCACCTCCACGGTGAGCCCGGGCACCCCGAGCGACGCGGCGTTGCCCGCGAGCCGCGCGGCCCGGTCGGGGCGGTGCTCGATCGCGACCGCACGGCACGAGCGGTCGGTACGCAGCCACTCGATCGCGATGCTGCCCGCGCCCGCGCCGACGTCCCAGAGCAGCTGGCCGGGCATCGGCGCGAGCCGGGCCAGCGTGATCGCGCGCACCTCGCGCTTGGTGAGCTGGCCGTCGTGGTCGTAGGCGTCGTCCGGCAGGCCGGGCACGAGCGGCAGCAGCGCCGCGTCCGGCGACGCGACGCAGTCGATCGCGATCACGTTCAGCGCCGCCGTGGTCTCGCCGTCCCACTCGTCGGCCCGCACCGTCCGGAGCGATTCGTGGGCCGAGCCCAGGTGCTCCAGCACGGTCAGGGTGCTCGCGCCGTACCCCCGCGCGACCAGCAGCGACGCCACCGCGCCCGGCGTCGTGCCGTCCGCGCTCAGCGCCAGCACCCGACGACCGGGGTGGATCGCCGTGTGCAGCCGCTCGATCGGGCGCCCCACCAGGCTCACGATCTCGATCTTCTCCTCCGGCCAGCCCAACCGGGCACACGCCAGCGAGATCGACGAGGGGTGCGAGAACACCCGCACCCGGTCGGCGCCGAGCTGGCGCACCAGCGTCGAGCCCACGCCGAAGAACATCGGGTCGCCGCTGGCCAGCACCGCGATGCGGCGCTCCGCGTTGGCGGCCAGCAACGACGGTATCGACGGCAACATCGGCCGCGGCCAGGAGATCCGCTCCGCGGGCACGTCGCCGGGGAGCAGGCCGAGCTGACGCCGGCTGCCGAACACGACCTCGGCCGAGCGGAGTGCGTTCCGCGCGGGGTCCCCGAGCCCGGCCCAGCCGTCAGCACCGATACCGACGACTGTGACCATTTCAGAGGGGAAGACGGACGTCACGGCGACAAACCGTAATCCCTCACGGGAGCAAGGCAACCGGCAGCCGTCGGTGCAGTGACGACGATCTCGATCTTCGGGGAACTGCAGGCGACGCCGGAACGACCAACCCCAGGACGTCGGCTCCAGGAGATTGCGGGTCAGTGCATGTGGTTTCGTCGGATGGCTGTGATCGGTGCGCTGGTCACGGCGTTGCTGGCGATCGGCGCCGCTCCGGCGGCCGCGCACACCGTCGGCGGTGTCGGCGCGACGAACTTCCGCACGACGCTCGAGCGTTACGACGGGGTGCCCGGCGTCGAGCTGAGCGTGGTGGAGAACGGCAGCAAGCTCGAAGCCCGCAACTCGACCGGCACCGACGTGGTCGTGCGGGGGTACCAGAACGAGCCCTACGCGAAGATCGGCCCGGGCGGGGTGTTCGTCAACGAGAACTCCCCGGCTTACTACCTGAACGCCGACCGGTACGGCGTGACCACGGTTCCGGCCGGCGCGGATCCGCGCAAGCCGCCGAGCTGGCGCAAGGTCTCGGGCGACCGGTCGTTCCGCTGGCACGATCACCGCACCCACTGGATGCAGACGACGCTCCCACCGCTGGTGAGCCAGGCCCCGGACGAGTTCCACGAGATCAGCCGGTGGACGGTCACGCTCGACTACCGCGGTGAGGCGCTGGTGGGCACGGGTGTGCTGGCCTGGGTGCCGGGCCCGGCGCCGTGGGGATGGTTCGCGGCGGTCCTGGGGCTTTGTGCGCTTCCGGCGCTGCTGCTCCGCCGGGGGTTGGCGTTCGTGGTCGGCGCGGTCGTGGTGTCGGATGCCGCGCACAGCGTCGGGGTGACGCTGTTGGAGCCGGCGAACCAGGTCGTGTCGCTGCTGCCGCAGTTCGCGGTGTGGGCGATCGGCGGGTTGGCGATCTGGCTGCTGGTGCGGCGGCACGACGCCGGGCCGTGGGCGGCGGCGGTGGTGGGGGTCTGCGTCGCGGTCGCGTCCGGGTTCCCCGATCTGCCGGTGTTCTGGCGGTCGTCCGCGCCGACGGTTCTGCCGCTGGTGGTGGACAGGCTGACGGTCGCGGTCGGGCTCGGGGCGGGGCTCGGCCTGGTGGGCGCGTTGGCGCTCCACCTCTACCGCAACCGCACCACACACCCGGCCAGCGTCGGGGCCGCTGTGCCGGAGGCGGGCTCGGCCGCTGCGCCGGATGAGCCGGGCGGCGGGGTACCGAAGCCGGTTGGGGCTCCCGGTGGGCCGGACAGGTCGTCGGGTGAGCCCGATGGCGGGTCGGGTGAGCCGGTCGCGGAGGGCCGGGAGCAGGCGGTGGAGCCGCTCGTGCCGGTTGCGGCCTCGGGTGCGCCGGTCGCGTCGGGGGGTCGGGCTCGGGGTGGGCGGATCAGCCGGCGGCAGGCCGTGGGGCTGGCGGTGGCCGGCGGTGCCGGGGCCGTCGCGGGCGCCGGGCTGCAGGCAGCCGCGAACCCGGACCCACCCACGGCCGCTCCGGAGGTCGGCACCGTGCCGCTCGGCTCGGTCGGCCGCCAGACCGTGCCGTTCCACGGCGCCCGCCAAGCCGGCATCGCCACCCCGAGCCAGCGCCAGGCCCACGCCCGGATCGCCGCGTTCGACCTGGTCCCCGGGGCCGACCCCGCCGCACTGCGCGGCCTGCTCCAGCGCTGGACGACCGCCGCCGAAGCACTCGCCGCCGGACGTCCGGCCGGTGACCGCACCGACACGATGACCGCCGACAGCGGACCGGCCTCCCTGACGATCACGGTCGGATTCGGCCCGACCCTGTTCGGCCGGGCCGGCGTCCCGGCGAGCGCGCGCCCGGCCGCGCTGACCCCGCTCCCGGCGTTCCGCGGCGAAACGCTCGACCCGGCACGCAGCGACGGCGACCTCGGGGTGCTCGTCGCGGCCGACGACGCGGTCGTCGTCTTCTCCGCGCTACGCACGCTGGAGCAACTCGCCGCCGGGGTGGCCACCCCACGCTGGCAGTTCGCCGGCTTCACCCGTGGCCGCGGCGTCACCACGAACGAGGGCGCGACGGTCCGGAACCTGATGGGCCAGCTCGACGGCACCAAAAACCCCAAGCCCAGCGAGGCGACGTTCGGCCGGCAGGTGTTCGCCGCCGACGGCTGGATGACGAACGGCTCGTACCTCGTCGTCCGGCGCATCCGGATGCTGCTCGACGACTGGGAGAAGTTGCCGGTCACCGACCAGGAGCACGTCATCGGCCGGAAGAAGGACAGTGGGGCTCCGCTGTCCGGCGGCGTCGAGACCACCGCGGCGAACTTCGGCCAGCGGGGTGCCGACGGTCAGCCGCTGATCCCGGCTAACTCGCACATGCGCCTGGCCACGGCCGCGTTCAACTCGGGCGCCGCGATGCTGCGCCGGGGGTACTCGTTCGCGGATCCGCTGCCCGGCGGGGGCCTGGAGGCGGGTCTGATCTTCCTGGCCTGGCAGGCCGACCCACGCACCGGTTTCGTCCCGGTGCAGCGGAACCTGGTCGACGGCGAGGACCGGCTGAGCCGTTTCATCCGGCACGAGACCAGCGCCCTGTTCGCGATGCCCGGCGGCGTCGCCAAGGGCGAGTACTTCGGGCAACGACTCTTCGAGGAGCTGGGGCTGTGACGCCGCGGATCGGGATCGGCGTGGCCGCGGCCGGGCTGCTCGTGCTGACCGGGTGCGCCTCGTGGGGCCCCGAGGGCGGGCCCGGTGGGATCGGGCGGTCGGACGCGCCGGTGACCGCGGGCACGTCGGCGGCTCCCGCGGTGGCCGCGACCCGCGGGCCGGACGGCGTCCAGCGGATCACCGTGACGATGACCGACGACCTGCGGTTCGAACCGGACCGGGTGCGGGCCCGGCCGGGCGTCGTCGAGTTCCGCCTGCAGAACGTCGGGGTGACGCCGCACGACATGACGGTCGCGGAGAGCACGGCGGGCAACGTCAACGGTGGGCAGACCGCCACGCTCCGGGTGACGGTGGAGAAGCCCGGCGAGTACCCGTTCCCGTGCCTTTACCACGCCGAGAGCGGCATGCGCGGCGTGCTGGAGGTGGCCGCGCAATAGCTGGGGACGATGAGCACTTAGGACGACCTTCCTAGACGCACGGTCATCACCTAACCTCGATCAGTGAGGGCCCGTGCCGCCTAGGAGGACGTCGTGCGTCGACTGTTCATCGTGCTCACCGGAGCATTGACCCTGTTAGCCGTAGCGGCGCCCGCGTCGGCGTTCGCTCATGACCGCGTCACCAACCCGTACCTGCACTCCGCGCTGGACGTGCTCACGCTCGCCGTGGTCACCGCACCGCTCTGGACCGCGTACTTCTGGGGTCGCCGCAACCGGGGTGCGCTGCTCGCGCTGATCGCCGGCCTGCAGCTCCCGGTCGCCGTGGTGGCGTTCGTCCCGATCGCCGACCCGGTCCTGCACACGATCGCGCTCACCAGCGGGTTGGCGCTCACCGCGGCCTCGATCGCGGCCGTCCGCCACGCCACCCGGATCCAACTGGTTCCGGTCGGGGGTGGCTCAGACCAGTAGCACGCCGACGACCCGGTTGGCCCCGTCGAGCACCAGCTCGGCCCGGGGGCAGCCGGGTCGCGGCTCGTCCCACCCGTGCCCGGGGCGCCCGACGGCGTGGAACGCGCAGTGCGGATCGCCGACCCAGCCCCACGCCAGCAGCGTGTCGCGCCCCTCGTACGTGTAGTGCCCCAGCGAGGCGATGCGGTCCCCTTCGGGCCGGCGGTAGAACCGCGCGACCATCCCGGGAACCGCACGCCCGTCGCCGCGTACGTCGATGTCCTCGATCGTCCGGTGCGGTGTGAACCCGGCCAGGTCGAGAGGCGACCGGCCGAGCACGGAGAGCGTCAGGACTCGGAGGCCGACGTCGCCGTCGAGCGACGCAGGGCCATCAGACCGGCGATCAGCCCCGCCACCCCGGCGACGAGCCCGGCCACCCCGAGTCCGATCGCGAGCCCGTTGCCACCGGAGTCGCTCGTCGACGTCGTCGCGGCGGCCGCGCTCGGCTCGGCGTCGGCGTCACCGTGGCCGTCGCCCTCGGCCGTGCCCTTGACCAGGGTGAGCTCCGGGGCCGGGTTCTCCGGCTCCTCGCTGCCGGTCTGCTCCTCGATCCAGCGCGAGATCTCGCCGTCCGAGTAGGTCTGGAGCGCCTTGAAGAAGATCTTGTCCTTGTCCTCCGGCAGCGGACCGACCGAGATCTCGAACTCCTGGAACTCGCCCGGCTGGATACCGGTGGCCTTGCTGGTCGCGGTGAACGTGACCCGGTTGACCGCCTCGGTGACCTGGGTGCCGTGGGCCTCGATCGGCTTGGCGAGCTTGCCCGAGGTGGTCGTGGCCTTCCAGCCGGGCACCGGCTTGACCGACACGGACGCGAACGGCGAGTCGGCCGGCAGGGCGATTTCGAGCTTGGTCGTGGCGGCGGTGGAGCTCTCGTTCGGCACGCGGAAGGTCAGCGCGCTGTAGCCGCCCTGGGTGGCCTCGCCGGGGTCGACCCGGACGTGCGCGGAGGCCGGTCCGGCGAGACCGAGCGCCGCGACGCCGGTGGCGAGCACGACCGCGGCCGCGCGGGCCAGGAACCGGCCGCTGGGCCGCCGGTCCGTCGTTTCCGTCATTTCAGTTCCTTTCCCGGGGATTTCGTAGTGAGGTCGGTGGTGCCACGGCCACGCGTCCAGCGGGCGCGGCGAGTAGAGCGCACGACGGCGGCACACGTCGCGCGACGGCCGCGTTCGACTGTCGTGCGGTTGCGTCGCCGAACCGCGTGCGGTGTGCCGCCATGCCGTCACGGCCCCGCGTTCGACGCGGGGTCCGCAGGGTCAGGCCGGGGACGAAGCCGGTGGGCCCCGGCGGATCACACTGTGGCGCCACCCCGGCGCCGGGCGCACGACCCTCCGCGCCGCCGAAACCAGCAGCGCCGGGCGCGTGGCCGGCACGATCAGCGTCCGGAGCAGGAAGAACCAGAGGCCGCGCAGCGGCGCGACACCACGCGCCATCCAGCGCAGGAGCCGCCACGCGGCGGCCTCACCGCCGCGGAGCCAGAGCGCGGTGACCAGCCCGGCGACCAGGTGCGCCAGCACCATCCCCGGCGGCAGCGGCACGCTCGAGAACGCCGCCTCGCCGTGGTGCCCGGCGTGGGGCAGCGCCTCGAACAGGTAGTGCAGCCCGAACTGCGCTCCGAGCAGCACCGCGGCGATGACCGGGAACCGGCGTTCCGGCCCCGCGAGCGCAAAAGCGACGACGAGCACCAGCCCGGCGCCGGCGAGAATCGCGGGCGCCGACGGCATCGAGCCGGCCGCCACCGTGTGCAGTAGGACCGACAAGCTCAGGCAGACCAGGGTGAACACCCCGGCGCGCGACTCCCGCGCGAAACCCTGGCTCGTCATGCGCCGATCGTCCCACATCAACGCCGAGTGACCGTCGCCTCGCTAACTTAAGTGACGCGTAAAACCGACCCAGGCGGCCGCGTCGCTCGGCAGCCGACCGTCGGTGAGGGGCGCGCTCGTGAGGATCACCTCACCGGGCGGGAGCGGCACCGGCGTGGACGACAGGTTCACCGTGCAGGTCCCGCCCGAGTCCCGGGCGAACGTCAGCACGTCCGGTGACGATTCGAGCCAGCGCAACCCGCCCGAGAACCGGCGGCGGAGCCGGAGCGCGTCGCGGTAGAGCGTCAGCATCGAGTCGGGTGCGCCGTCCTGCGCCTCCACACTCAGTGACCCCCACCCGGGCGGTTGCGGCAGCCACGTCGGCGTCGAGCCGAACCCGTACGGCGGGGCCGTGCCGCTCCACGGGAGCGGGATCCGGCAGCCGTCCCGACCGGGGTCGACCCCGCCGGACCGGGCGTGCATCGGGTCGCGGATCGCCCCGGTGGGCACCTCGTACTCCGGTAGCCCCAGCTCCTCGCCCTGGTACACGTACACCGCGCCGGGCAACGCCATCGCGAGCAGCGCGGCCGCCCGGGCCCGGCGGGTGCCCAGCACGAGGTCGGAGGGCACCCCGGCCCGCTTCGCCCCGAACGAGAACGACGTGTCCACGCGCCCGTACCGGGTCACGACCCTGGTGACGTCGTGGTTGGACAACACCCAGGTGGCGGGCGCGTCCACGGGTGCGTGCGCCGCCAGCGTCGTGTCGATCGACGCACGCAGGCGCTCCGGGTCCCACGGGCAGGCGAGGAAGTCGAAGTTGAACGCGGTGTGCAGTTCGTCGGCGCGCAGGTACTTCGCGAAGCGTTCGGCATCGGGCAGCCACAGCTCCCCGATCAGGATCGCGTCGTAGGAGTCGGCGATCGCCCGCCAGGAGCGGTAGATGTCGTGCAGCTCGTCGCGGTCGACGTACGGGTGCTCCGCGCCGGGGAGCAGATCGGGGAGCGCGGGGTCCTTCACCGGCAGCACCGCCGAGTCGATCCGCACCCCGGCGGCGCCCCGGTCGAACCAGAACCGCAGCACGTCCTCGTGTTCGGCGCGCACCACCGGATGCGTCCAGTTCAGGTCGGGCTGCTCGGCCGTGAACAGGTGCAGGTACCAGGAGCCGTCGGGCAGCTGCGTCCACGGCGAGCCGCCGAACTCCGATCTCCAGTTGTTCGGGCGGTCGCGGAACCAGAACAGCTCACGCTGATCGTTGACGAACCAGGGATGCCGGTGCGAGACGTGGTTCGGCACGATGTCGACGATCGTGCGCAGGCCCAGCGAGGACGCCTCGGAGATCAGCTTCTCGGCCTCGGCCAGCGTGCCGTAGGTGGGGTCGATGTCCCGGTAGTCGATGACGTCGTACCCACCGTCCGCCCCCGACGACGGGTACCACGGGTTGAACCAGAGCGCGTCCACGCCGAGGGAGGCCAGGTACGGCAGCCGGGCGCGGACACCGGCCAGGTCGCCGATGCCGTCGCCGTTCCCGTCGGCGAAACTCCGCGGGTAGATCTGATAGATCGCGGCACTGCGCCACCACGTCATCCTTTGAGACTCCCCGCACCGATCCCGGCGATGATGTGCCGTTGGAACACCAGGAACAACGCGACCATCGGCACGCTCGCGATCACCATTCCGGCGATCACGTGGCTGACCGGCGCGTCGTAGGAGAACTGCACCAGCGCGACGCTGATCGGCGACTTGTCCGTGTCGAAGAAGACCAGCAGCGGCCAGAGGAAGTCCTGCCAGACCGCCACGACCGCGAAGATCGAGACCACGCCGAGCACCGGGCGCGACAGCGGCAGCACGACGTGCCAGAGCCGCCGGACCGCGCCCGCACCGTCGATCTCGGCCGCCTCGAGCAGCTCGGACGGGAGCTGATCGAAGAACCGCTTCAAGAGGTACAGGTTGAACGCGTTCGCGACCGCGGGCAGCCAGATCGCGAGCGGGCTGTTCAGCAGGTTCACGTGCACCAGCGGCACGTCGACGATCGTCAGGTACTTCGGCACGAGCAGTGCGGACGCCGGCACCATGAGCGTCGCCAGGATGCCGCCGAGGATCACCGCGCCGAACACCGGACGCAGCCGCGACAGCGCGTACGCCGCCAGCGTGCAGAACACGATTTGCAGCGCCCAGGCCCCGGCGGCCTGCAGTGCGGTGTTGCCCAGGTGGGTGGCCAGGTCGAGGGTGTCCCAGGCGTCCCGGTAGTTCTCCGGGTGCCACTGCGACGGCACCAGGGTGGGCGGCGTCCGCACCAGTTCCTCCGCCGACTTCGCCGCGCCGACGACCATCCAGTACACCGGGAACAGGAACGCGATCACGAAACCCGCGACCACCCCGGAGAACACGGTCCAGTAGAGCACCCGGTGCCGGGCCAGCGTCGACGACGAGATCAGCGTCCTCACGACGCCTCCCGCGTCAGCCGCAGGTACACGGCGGAGAAGGCCCCGAGGAACACGAGCAGCATCGCGCTGAGCGCGCAGGCGCTGCCGTAGTCCAGGTAGACGAACGCGTACTTGTAGATCAGGTAGAGAACCGTGATCGTCGCGTCCTCCGGGCCACCGCCGGTCATGATGTACGGCTCGGTGAACACCTGCATGGTCGCGACGATCTGCAGCAGGAGCAGCATCAGCATCACGAACCGGGTCTGCGGAATCGTCACGTGCCGGATGCGCTGCCAGAGCGAGGCGCCGTCGAGCTCGGCGGCCTCGTACAGCTCGCCTGGTATCCCCTGGAGCGCGGCTAGATATATCAATACGGTGCCACCGAGGTTGGCCCAGGTCGCGACGAGAACGAGCGAGACGAGCGCGGTCGACGTCGAGTTCGTCCAGTTCGACGTCGGGAGGTGGAGGAACCGCAGCGCCTCGTTGAACAGGCCGGGCCCCGGGTCGTAGAACCACTTCCACAGCAGCGCGGTGACCACCGGCGGGATCATCACCGGCAGGTACACGGCGATCCGGAAGAACGTCTTCGCGTGCCGCAACTCGTTGAGCAGCACCGCGAGCGCGAACGGCACCGCGAACCCGATCACCAGCGCCAGCCCGGTGAACGTGAACGTGTTGCGCCAGGCCGCGCCGAATTCCGGGTCATCGAACAGGAGCCGGAAGTTGTCCAGCCCGACCCACGTCGCCTCGTCCACCGAGTTGGACTGCTGGAACGCCAGCATCAGCGCGCGGACGGCCGGATACCAGGAGAACAGCGCGAAGCAGAGCAGCCCACCGGCGAGGAACGCGTACGCGGTGAGGTTCTCGGTGATCCGGCGTCGCCGCCGGGGCCGGGGCGATCAGGGTGGGGACGGCCATCAGCGCTGGTTCGCCAGCAGGCGGTCGATCTTGTCCGACGCGTCGGACAGCAACCGGTCGATGTCCGCGTCGCGTTTCGTCAGCACCGACGACATCACGCCGTCCATCACCGAGTAGATCTGCTGCGCCTGCGGCGGTTCGAGCTTGCCCGGCACCTCGGTCGTCTGGAACAGCTCGTAGTTCTGCACCGGCACGTTCGCGAACTCGGCCTTGAGTTTGTTGTCCGCGTCCGCGGTGGCGCCGGTCCAGAGGTTGGGCTGCGGCAGCCCGACCGGGGCCTGGTTCTTCGCCGCGCGCTCCCAGTTGTTCGCGCCGGTACCGGGGGTGAGGTTCTGGAACTCGACCCACTTCACGCCGGCCTTGATCTGCTCCGGCGTCGCCTTGCGGTTGAACATGTAGCCGTCACCGCCGAGGAGAGTCCCCTTGGCGCCGGGCATCGGCGCGATCGCCAGGTCGTCGTAGGAGCCCTGGTACTTCTTGACGACCTCGGGGATGTTGTCGGGCGCCGAGAGGTACATGCCCAGCTTGCCGGAGCCCATCATCTGCTGGACGTCGGTGATCTGCAGCAGTTGCTTGGTGCCCATGCTGTTGTCGGTCCAGCGCATGTCCTTGAGGGTCTGGAGCACGGCTTTGCCCTGGGGCGTGTCGACCGTGGCGCTCTTCCCGTCCTCGGACACCATCGTGCCGCCCTGCGAGTACATCTCGGCGGTGAAGTGCCAGCCGCCCTGGTTGCTCGCGCTGTAGTCGGCGTACCCGACCGTGCCGTTGCCGAGCCCGGCGATCTTCTTCGCGGCCGCCCTGAACTCGTCCCAGGTCGTCGGCGGCTTGGCCGGGTCGAGGCCGGCCTTGGAGAACAGCGCCCGGTTGTAGATCAGGCCCATCGAGTAGTTCGTGCGGGGCAGCCCGTAGGTCTTGCCGTCGCTGACGAAGATGTTCTTCACCGAGTCCTGGATGTCGCCGTAGCCCTTGACCGCGTCGACGTACTCGGAGACGTCCGCGGCCTGCTTGCGCTTGACCACGTTCGCCACGTCGGTGAAGTAGACGTAGAAGACGGTCTCCAGCTGGCCGCCGGCCAGCTTCGCGTCGAACGTCTTCGGGTCCATGCAGGGGAACGCGTCGTGGGCGACGACGTCGATGGTCGGGTTCTGCTTCTCGAAGATCGCGATGTCCTCTTCGAAGCTGCGCCGGTCGATCGCGGCGGACTTCGGGGGCTCGCAGTTGACCGTGATCCGAACCTTCCCGTCGGCGGACGTGTCGTCGTCCGAACTGGTGCACGCGGCGCCGGCCAGGAGTAATCCAGCGGCCAGCGCCACACCGACAGCACGGGTTGCTCTCATCGTCGAGTGCCCTTCGTAGTGGCGTGCGGCGCGTGCCGCAGACCATAAGGTCGCTCGACAAAGGATCGCAATATCTGGATCGAGATTTGAAAATTCTCGACTTTCTGAATGCAGTCAGCGGTTACTGCAGGTCAAAAGGCCTATTTCGACGTTGACCGCGAAACGATTTGCGCGGCTTACGTCGCCGCCCGAGCCGTGCTTGCGCGCACCACCAGCTCCGGCTCGAAAAGCAGCTCGTCGGGGGCCACCGAGGCGCCCCGGATCTGGTTGGCGAGCAGCTCGACCGCGGCCCGGCCCATCGCCTCGATCGGCTGGCGCACTGTCGTCAGGGGCGGATCGGTGCAGTTCATGAACGCCGAGTCGTCGAACCCGACCACCGAGAGGTCGGCCGGCACCGAGAGCCGGCGACGCCGCGCGGCCCGTACCGCGCCGAGCGCCAGCACGTCGCTCGCGCAGATCACCCCGGTGACGCCCCGGTCGATCAACTTCGTGGTCGCGGCCTGCCCGCCCTCGAGCGAGAACATCGCATTCTCGACGTATTCCGGCGGGGTGGGGACGCCGAGCTCGGCGGCGATCGTGCGGAACTCCGCAAGTTTGCGCTGGGACGGCACGTGGTCGACCGGGCCGAGCAGGAGCCCGATCCGCTCGTGCCCGAGCGACCGGAGATGACCGAGCGCCTGCTCGACCGCCACCCCGTCGTCGCACGAGACGCGCGGGAAGCGCAAGCTCTCGATCCCGGCGTTGACCAGCACCACCGGTAACCGACGGGCGGCCAGGCGCTCGTAGTGCGCGTGCTCGGCATCGGCCTGGGCGAACAGGCCGCTGGCGAACATGACGCCGGACACGTGCTGCTCGAGCAACAGGTCGACGTACTCGGCCTCGCTGACCCCGCCCGCGGTGCGGGTGCACAGCACCGGCGTGAAGCCCTTCTGCGCCAGCGCGTCGCCGACCACCTCGGCGAACGCCGGGAAGATGGGGTTCTGCAGCTCGGGCAGCACCAGGCCCACCAGCCGTCCGCGTTCGCCGCGCAGCTGGGTGGGGCGCTCGTAACCCAGCACGTCGAGCGCGGTGAGCACGGCTTCCCGGGTGGCGTCGGAGACCCCCGGCCGTCCGTTCAGGACACGGCTCACCGTGGCCTCGCTGACGCCGACCTTCTGGGCTACTTCCGCAAGCCGCCTCGTCACGCTTGCAAAATAGCGCAAAAACTCGACAGCGATTCGTGTTCGCTACTGTTCCCCCGTGGCTCAAACCCTCCGCAAGGTGCTCAGCAAACTCCGTCCGAAGCGCGCTGCGCGCCCGGGCCCCTCGCCGGCCGAGGTGGCCGCCCGGGTCAACGGCGGCCCGCCCGCCCCGAGCGGACGGCACCTCGCCTACGCCCCGAACCTCGACGGCGACGCCGACCCGGGCGAGATCGTCTGGACGTGGGTTCCCTACGAGGACGACCCGAGCCAGGGCAAGGACCGGCCGGTGCTGGTCGTCGGGCGCCAGAGCGGGAAGCTCCTCGGCCTGATGCTCTCGTCGAAGAGCGACCGGGAGGGGCAGCGGCACTGGTTCGCCCTCGGTGCCGGGGCGTGGGACCGGGAGAACCGCCCCAGCTGGATCCGTCTCGACCGCGTCCTCGAGGTGGACGAGGACGGCATCCGCCGCGAAGGCGCGATCCTCCCCCGCGACCGCTTCGACGCGGTAGCGAAGGAACTCCGCACCGAATACAACTGGGCTTAGCCCGCGGCGGCGCGGAGGCGGTTCGCGGTGGCGACCGCGTCGTAGTCGGGGCCGACGCCGGCGACGAGGATGGCGCTGCCCGGGATGTGGTCGGTGCGCAGGTGCAGGATCTCCTGGTACGCCGGTGAGGCGTACCAGGACCGGGCGCGGTCCAGGTCGGGGAACTCGATGATCACCAGCGTCCCCGGCCACTCGCCCTCGATCACCTCGGGCATCGTGCCGTGGACGACGAAGCGTCCGCCGAACGGATCCATCGTGGGCTGGATCCGCTCGATGTACTCGAACACGTCGGGGTGGTTCGCGGTTTCGTACAGGTGCGCGAGTGCGTAAGCAGCCATGCACCCACTGTCCCGGCCGCGCGACCGGGCGTCGATTACGTCGGAGGTAAGCTGGACACCCCAAGCTAATGGGGTTAGCTTCGAGGGATGCCCAGAGCAGGATTGACGCCGGCCATCGTCGTCGCCGAGGCCGCCCGGCTGGCCGACGAGGTCGGGCTGGAGAAGCTGACGCTCGCGGTCGTCGCCCAGCGGCTCGGCGTCGCCCTTCCGAGCCTGTACAAACACGTCAAAGGCCTGGACGCGCTGCGCCAGCACATCGCGGCGCTGGCGTCGAGCGAGCTCGCCGACGCGCTCTCCGAGGCGGCGGTCGGCCGGTCGGGCCCGGACGCCCTGCGTGCCATGGCCGACGCCTACCGCGAGTACGCGCGTACCCACCCCGGCCGCTACCCGGCCACCACCCGGGCGCCGGACCCCGACGATCCCGCGCACGTGCGTGCCGGAGAACGCGCCCTCACCACGATTTACGCGGTCCTTTCCGGGTACGGCCTCACCGGCGACGACGCGGTGGACGCCACCCGCACGCTACGCAGTTCATTGCACGGATTCGTGTCACTGGAAAGTGGGGGTGGTTTCGGTATGCCACATGACGTCGACCGTTCTTTCCGGCGCCTCATCTCGACATTGGACACGGCATTCCGCAGTTGGCCGGAGCGGTGATCCCCACCTGGCTGGAGGCGGGGTTCTGGGGCCTGCTCGGCGGAGCCGCACTGGTGATCGGCGCCGCGGTGGCCTGGTGGGTCCCGGTACGCCGCTCGATCGTCGCCGCGATCATGGCGTTCGGCGCCGGCGTCCTGATCTCCGCGCTCGCGTTCGACCTGGTCGCCGAGGCCGCTGACGACGCCGGCGTCGGCCCGACCGCGTTCGGTTTCCTGGGTGGCGCGGTCGTCTACGTCCTGGCCAACGTCGCGCTCGACCGCCGGGGCGGACGGCACCGCAAACG
Organism: Cryptosporangium japonicum; assembly: GCF_039524755.1. Lineage (NCBI taxonomy): Bacteria > Bacillati > Actinomycetota > Actinomycetes > Cryptosporangiales > Cryptosporangiaceae > Cryptosporangium > Cryptosporangium japonicum. The sequence continues at coordinate 141,608 of NZ_BAAAGX010000018.1, read as the reverse complement.
CGCCGGTGACGAGCAGCCCTCCGAGAAACAGCAGGGCGGCAGCGGTGCCGCGATCGCGATCGGAGCCCTGCTCGACGGCATTCCCGAGTCGGTCGTGCTGGGCGTGAGCCTGCTCGGAGGCGCCCAGGTCAGCACGGCCGTGATCGCCGCGGTGTTCATCTCGAACATCCCCGAGGGCCTGTCCAGCGCGGCCGGGATGAAGGCCGCCGGCCGCTCGGCCCGGTACGTGTTCGGCGTGTGGGGTGGCATCGCGATCGCCAGCGGCGTCGCGGCGCTGGTCGGGTACGCCCTCCTCGGTGGCGCTCCGGCCACGGTGCTCGCCGTGATCACCGCGGTCGCGGCCGGAGCGATGCTGACGATGATCGCCGACACGATGATTCCGGAGGCTTTCGCCCGTACGCAGATCCTGACCGGATTGGTGACTTCGCTGGGATTCCTCACCGCATTCGCGATCCATCGGGCCTGACCCCCGATTGGACGGCAAATTGCGGCACCGAACTGCGTGTCTGTCCTAATCGGTCGAAAGATTGGAACTGCTGCGCGAATTTTGCACGCGGACAAGCGTCCGTGGTGCCATGGTTGTCATCTGGTGGGGCGACCGGACACTGGCGATGCCGGGGGTGTGATTGGTCTTGGCGTCACTCGTGGGTAGACCTGTAGCCCGGAGCGCGTCGGTGAGCAGTGAGACGAACACTGCGTGGATCGTCGCGCTGTTCGGCGGCGCGGTCGCCATCGGCGTGGTCAACCTGGCCCCGTCCGACGCACGGCCGATCGTGTGCAGCGCCGTGGAGATCGCGACAGTGGCCGTGCTCGCCGTCGGTCTCCGGGTCAACCGGCCACCGCAGCGCGTGATCGTGTGCCTGGTCTTCGGCGCGGTCGCGCTCGTCACCGCCACCAAGCTGGCCCACCGCGCCGACACCGCGTTCGGCGTCAGCTTCACCCTCCCCGATCTGCTCGTCGACTGGCTGTACCTGATCGCCTACCTGGCGCTGGCGCTCGCCCTCGGCATCCTGCCGCTCCACGGCCGCCGCCAGACCAAGCTCACGAGCTTCACCGAAGTCGGCATCCTGGCCTGCACGATGGTGGTCCTGGCGTGGTCCGGCGTCGTCGATCCGGCGCTGCACTCGTCCCGGATCGACCCGGTCGTCGCGGTGACCGCGTCGCTGCTGCCGATGCTCGGTCTGCTGATGGTCACCACCACCGCGCGACGGCTGCTGACGATCGGCCGGCGCTCACCGGCCGGGATCCTCACCGTCGTCGCGCTGGTCGTGCTGCTGGTCGGCGACACCGCGTCGATGGCCACCCGCCTGGACCAGGGCGTCATCGCCGGGCCGCAGCCGTCGATGTTCGGGTGGCTGATCGCCACCGTGCTGATCGCCGCGGCCGCACTGCACCCCTCGGCGGCCATGGAGCCGGTCCCCGTGCAGCGGCCCAGCCGGGGCGTGATGGCCCGCGGGTACGTGCTGCTGATCCTCGTCGGGCCGGCCGCCACCGCGCTGGCGCTGGTCCGCGAACTCGACCACGGTTTCGAGGTCGACGTCCTGGACGTCGTGGTGCCGCTGGTCGCCACCACGGTCACCGCGATCCTGCTGGTCTTCCGCCTCACCGCGTTCGCCCGCGTCGCGGAGCAGCGCGCCACCGCGCTCGACACCCGCAGCGCGGCGTTGGAGACCGCGCTGGCCGAGCAGGTCACGCTGCGCAAGGTGCTCAGCCACCAGGCCACCCACGATCCGCTGACCGGTCTGCCGAACCGCACGCTGTTCAACGAGGCCCTCGACGAGGCGCTGACCGATGGAGAGCCGGGCTCGCTGCTGCTCGTCGACCTGGACGGCTTCGCCGACGTCAACGACCGGTACGGGCACGAGGTGGGCGACGATCTCCTGCTCGCGATCACCGAGCGGCTGCTGACGACCGTGCCGCCACCGCACACGCTCGCCCGGCTCGGCGGCGACGAGTTCGCGGTGCTGCTGTGCCGCACCGACGAGGTCGAGAGCCTGCGGTACGCGCAGGAGATACTCGCCGCGCTGCGCTGTCCGTTCCAGGTCGGGCCGTACCAGCTCCACACCGCGGCCAGCCTGGGCCTGCGTCCGCTGGACCCGGAGACCGGCACCGCGCGCCTGCTCAGCGACGCCGACCTGGCTCTCTACGCGGCGAAGGCCGCCGGGCGCGACCAGGTCGTCAGCTACGACACGCAGTTGCGGACCAGACACCTGGCGCAGGCCCGGATGGTCGACCGGCTCCGCGACGCGCTCGAGCACGACCAGCTCTCGGTCTTCTACCAGCCGGTCGTGGACCTGGCGAGCGACCGCTGGGTGACGGTCGAGGCGTTGGCGCGCTGGGAGACCGAGGAGTGGTCGGTCAGCCCGGACCAGTTCATCCCGGCCGCCGAGGACAGCGGCCTGATCGTCTCGCTCGGCACGTTCGTCCTGCGTCAGGCCTGCCGGGACGCGGTCGTCTGGCACCGCGAGCACGGCACCCGGCTGGCCGTGAACGTCTCCGTGCACCAGCTGCGTGAGCCCGACTTCGCGAACACCATCCGCAGCGCGCTCACCGACAGCGGGCTGCCGCCGCGCGCGCTCTCGCTGGAGATCACCGAGAGCGTGCTGGTCGGTGCGGGCACCCAGCGCGCGCAGGTGATCGCGCATCTCACCGAGCTGCGCGAGGCCGGCGTGCTGGTGGCGATCGACGACTTCGGCACCGGTTTCTCCTCGCTGGCCTACCTCCAGACGTTGCCGATCGACACGATCAAGATCGACCGCGCGTTCGTGCCCTACGGGGAGGCCTACGACCGGCGGCAGTTCGCGCTGGTCCGCGCGATCGTGCAGCTGGCGCGCGGGTTGCGGCTCGGCACCGTCGTCGAAGGGGTCGAGACGCCCCAGCAGGCGCGGATCCTGCGGCTGCTCGGCTGCGACCTGGGACAGGGCTACTACTACAGCAAGCCGGTACCGGCCGCCGAGATCAGCGCATCGCTGGAGTTCGCCTGACCCGCAGGTAGAGCAGCGCACCGACCGCGACGACGGCGGCCCACAGCAGGTAGCGGCCGGTGAGCACCGTGAGCGCCAGCACGATGCCCAGCGCGGCGATCGCGACCGGGCGTCCACGCAGCAGTTTCACCGCCGCCGCGACCCCGACCGCGTAGACGGTCACGAACAGCCCGGTGGTCGCCAGCACGAGCGGGCCGGGCCCGATGCCGGCGGCCAACACCCCGGTCAGCGCCGCGAGCACCGCGACGACGAGCACGCCGAGGCTGCGTCGGGGCACCTCACCGGCGCTGCTCCCCCGCCCGAGCCACGCCGGCAGCGCGCCGTCCCGGCCCAGCGCCGCGCCGAGCTTGGCCGCGCCGGCGAAGTACGTGTTGATCGTGCCGAACGTCAGCAGCAGGGCGGCCAGCGCGGCGAGCAGCCGGGCGTCGCCGCCGAGAGCCGCGGCGAGCAACTCGCCGAGCGGCGCGGCGGACGTCCCGGCCGCGGACCCGAGCACCCCGATCACCGCGACCGCCACGGCCAGGTACAGCACCCCGACGACGACGACCGCGGCTGCGGTGGCCCGGGGCAGGTCACGCTCGGGCCGGCGGAACTCCGCGGTGAGGTGCGTGATGGCCTCCCAGCCGACGAAGCTCCAGACCAGCAGCGCGACGGTCGGGGCGAGCGCGCCCCAGCCATGCGGTGCGAACGGGGTCAGGTTCCCGGCCCGCAGGTGCGGCACCGAGAGCACGACGGCGACGAGCAGGAACGCCACCAGCAGCAGGGAGAGTCCGAACTGGACCCGGCCGGAGAGGCGGACGCCGAACGCGTTCGTGACACCGGCGCCGACGATCAGCGCGACCGCGGTGAGGGCCCGGCCGCCGCCGGTGGCCGACTCGACGTACGCACCGGCGAAGAGCGCGGCCGCCGCGGCGCCCGGCGGAACCGCGAAGAAGAAGCACCAGCCCACCACCGACGCGGCCGGTGGGCCGAACGCCAGCCGGGCGTAGGTCGACACCCCGCCGGCGTCGGGGTAGCGGGCGCCGAGCGCCGCGAACGTGGCCGCCAGCGGCGCCGACGCCATGACGAGCAGCACCCAGGCGAGCAGCGACGCGGGACCGGACACCTCGGCCGCGAGCGCGGGCAACGCGATGACGCCGGTGCCGAGCACGGCGCCGACGTACATCGCCGTGCCGTTGACGAGATTCATGAACCTCACCCTCGGGCGGGACGAGCGTCGCGAACAGGTCGGATCCGAGCGGACTGCGCTAAATTCCTGCCATGGGCCAGGCGCACGTCGTCGCAGTCGCGGTGACCGGCTCGCTGCCCGTGTTCGAGCTGGCGGTGGCGTGCGAGGTCTTCGGGCTCGACCGCAGCGACATCGTCGACCCCTGGTACGAGCTGCGGTTCTGCGCGGCCGAGCCGGGGCCGTTGCGTACCGCGGCCGGGCTGGGCGTCGACGCGCCGTACGACCTGGACGATCTGGTCGCGGCCGACACCGTGCTGGTGCCGGGCATCCACCGGAGCACCCAGCTGGCGCCGCCGGAGCCGCTGCTCGACGCGCTGCGCCGCGCCCACCGCGCGGGCAGACGCATCATCTCGTTCTGCGGTGGCGGTTACGTGCTCGCCGCGGCCGGGCTCCTCGACGGGCGGCGGGCGACCCAGCACTGGATGAACGCGCTCGACTTCGCGCACCGGTTCCCGCTCGTCCAGGTGGACCCGACCGTGCTCTACGTCGACGACGGCCAGATCCTGACCAGCGCGGGCACCGCCGCGGCGATCGACCTGAGCCTGCACGTCGTGCGCCGGGACCACGGGTCGGCGGTGGCGGCGGAGGTGGCCCGCCGGATGGTCGTGCCGCCGCCCCGGCAGGGCAGCCAGGCGCAGCACCCGACGCCGCTGGCCGCCCGACTGGGGGACACGCGGCGGCCGGACGACCTGAGCGCGGTGCTGGCCTGGGCGCAGGAGCGGCTCGACCAGCCGCTCACGGTGGCCGACCTGGCCCGGCAGGCGCACCTGAGCCCCACGACGTTCGCCCGCCGGTTCCGGACGACGCTCGGCGCCACGCCGCTGCAGTGGCTGGTGGAGCAGCGGGTGCGCCGCGCGCAGGAGCTGCTCGAAACCACCGACGAGCCGGTCGAGCGGATCGCCCGGCTGGCGGGGTTCGGGACACCGGCCAACCTGCGCCACCATTTCCAGCGGCTGGTCGAGGCGTCGCCGCAGACGTACCGGCACGTGTTCCGTTATCGAGCGAGGATGCACGCGTGAGCTGGTCGGAGACGCAGGAGCAGCGCTGGAGTGCGGTGGTGCGCTCGGTGGCCGGGATGGTGCCGTCCGGCTCCACTGTGGTCGTCGACGGTTCCGACGAACTCGCCCGGCGCCTCTCCGAAGCCGGTGTACCCGTCGCCGCCACCGGCGACGTACGCATCCGTGCGGGCGGACCGCGGAGCGAGGCCGACGTCGTCGTGGATCTGCGAGATCCGGGGTGGCCGGTGATCCGGCACGTGGCCACGCGGCTGGCGAACGCCGACCGCTGGCACCTGACCGAGTCACGCGCGTTCTTCGCCGCGAAGGCCGCCGGCTGGGACCGCCGGTTCGGCGACGACCGGCCGGCCTACGCCACTGCCGTCGCCGACACGGAGTTCCGACCCGGCGGGGTCGTGGTCGACGTCGGGTGCGGTACCGGTCGGGCGTTGCCCGCGCTGCGTTCGGCGGTCGGGCCCGCCGGTGTGGTGGTGGGGCTCGACCTCACCCCCGAGATGCTCGCCGAAGCCCACGGCCACGGCGTCGCCGAGCGTGCCCCGCTCGTGCTGGCCGACGCGTGCCGCCTCCCGTTCGGCTCCGCGACCGTCGACGGTGTCTTCGCCGCCGGGCTCCTCATGCACCTGCCCGATCCGGACGCCGGCCTCCGCGAGTTCGCGCGGGTCACGCGCAGCGGAGGGCGGCTGGCGTTCTTCCACCCGACCGGCCGGGCCGCGTTGGCCGCGCGGCACGGTCGCGAACTGCGTCCCGACGAGCCCCTGTCCGCGGGCCCGCTCCGCGGAGCCACCACGCGCACGGGCTGGGACCTCACCCGCTACGACGACGCCGAACACCGCTTCTTCGCACTGGCGATCCGCCGCTGACGTCTCAGAACCGCAGGATCTCGGCGAGGGCGCCGGGTTCCCAGCCGGGGGCCAGCACCGCCACCCCGTCGGCGTCGGCGGCGGCGCGGAGGCGTGCGGGTCCCGCGTCGGCGACCGGGACCGCGACCCCGTCCCCCAGCCGCACCGGCTGCAGCCTGGTGATCGGGCCGGGCGCGCGTACCGCTCCTCCCACCGGGAGCCGGAACACCGGCCGGGGCGCGCGGCCGAGGAGCCCGTCGAGCAGGGGGACGAGCAGGGTGAGCGCTCCGACCAGTCCCGCGAACGGGTTACCGGGCAGCCCGACCACCCACCGCCCACCGGGCAGCGACGCCAGCAGCTGCGGATGCCCCGGCCGGCACGCCACCCCGTCGACGAGCAACTCCGCGCCCAGCTCCGTGAGCACGGCGTGCAGGTGGTCGGCCCGGCCCACCGACGAGGAGCCGGTCACCACGACCACGTCCGGTGCCTCCCCGACCAGCGCCGCGCGCAGCCGCGCGAAGTCGTCGGGCACCGGCACCACTGACGGCGGGGCCGCCCCGGCCGCCTCGATCAGCGCCACCACCATCGGGCCGAGCGCGTCACGCACCTGCCCGGCCAGCGGCAACCCGGCCGACACGACTTCGTCGCCGGTGACCACGAGCCGCACCGCCGGCCGACGCCGCACCGCGACCGTGTCGGCACCGCCCTGCGCGAGCAGCCCCGACAGCGTCGGGGTGAGGTGCCGGCCGGCGTCCGCGAGTACGTCGCCGCGGAGCAGGTCCTCCCCCGCGCGCCGGATGTGCACCCGCCGGGGCGCCGGGGCCTCGAGCACGCCCCCGGCCACGGCGGCCTCCTCGTACGGGATCACGGCCGCGGTGCCGTCGGGAACCGGGGCACCGGTCGCGATCTCCACCGCCGTGCCCGCCTCGACCCGACCGGGGTCGGCCTCACCGGCGAGCACCCGCCCGACGACCCGCCACGGCCCGTCGCCGGCCACGGCGTACCCGTCCATCGCGGCGGTGTCGGCGCCGGGCACCATCGTTCGCGAGTGGACGGCGTCGGCGAGCACCCGGCCGACCGCCGATCCGAGCGGCACGGTCTCGGCCGGGAGGGGGTTTGCGCACCCACGTGCGCGGGCACGCGCGTCGTACCAGCTCGTCGTACTCGTGTGGGCTTCCACCAGGGTCACGGCCGCTCCCCACTCGGCGTGGGCTTTTGTCTACAGTATGCGACCTCGGGCCATTTAGGAAGCCGACCGCAGACGCTCCTCGACCCGCGCGACGACGGCCGCGAGGTACGGACCCCGCCGGACGTGCACCGACGCGTTGGGCGAGTCGGGGCCGTGACGCCGCAACATGTCGGCCACCCGGTCCTCGAACCGCATCCGGACCCCGTCCGGCCCGACCGTCTGGTCCGCGTACGTGAGCGCGTCGGAGAGCGCCGACCGCTCGTCGTGGTAGCGCCCGAGCTCGTCGGCCAACCCGCGGGCCTCCGCGACGAAGGCCGCCCCCGAGTGGTGGGCGACCAGGCCGCACAGCCGCTCGGCCCAGTGGCGGCGACGCAGCTCGTCGGCCCCGTCGAGCGGGTGGAAACCGGTCGCGCGGAGCGCGGGCGCGTAGCCGATGTCGTGCAGCCAGGCCCCGGCGATCAGTAACTCCCGGTCGTCGGCGGGCACGGTGTCGACGAGCTCCGCCGCCCGCCCCGCGACCCCCGCGGTGTGACGCAGGCGTTCGGAGTCGACGCCCAGCAGTTCACCGGCGAGCGCTCGGGCGTCGTCGACGATCGTCAAGCGGGTCCTCTCACGGCGTGGGTCGGGCCGGGACGGTCTGGCTCCGGTGGAGCGGAAGCGACCGGGGGTGCAGCGGGTGCTCGACCCAGAGGAGCTGCGTCCACGCTTCGATCAGCGAATCCGGCGGGGAGGTGACGTCCGGGGCGTGGAAGCGCACCCGGTAGTCGCACGACAGATCCGGACAGCCGATGTATGCCTTGGTCCCCATGGAAAAGTGGTACACCCGCTGACGGACCCGGAAAATTAGCCCGAAGATGGGTGTTAATCCTCCGCGACACAGGTATTGCGCTGCGCGCCGAGCCCGGTGATCGAGCACTCCATCACGTCGCCCGGCCGGAGGAACACGTCCCAGTGGGCCCCGTTGCCGGCCGGTGAACCGGTCAGCAGCAGGTCGCCCGGACGGAGCTCGGTGACCGTCGACGCGTACTCGATCAGCCGGGCGACGTCGAAGATCATGTCCTTGGTCGACTCGTCCTGACGCACCACGCCGTTGTGTTCGAGGCGGATCCGCAGCTGCATCGGGTCACCGACGAACTCCGCCGGCACCAGGAACGGGCCGGTCGGGAGGAACGTCATCGCGTTCTTGGCGACGAACCAGTCGGTGCCGATCGCCTTGAGGTCGGGGCGGTAGAGCCGGTCGCGCGTCGTGATGTCGTTGCAGATCGTGTACGCGGCGACGTGCTCCATCGCCGCCGACCGCGGGATGCGCCGGCCGGGCTTGCCGATCACCAGCGCGAGCTCGAGCTCCCAGTCGTGCTGTTCGCCCTCCCGGGGCAGGACGACGTCGTCGAACGCGCCGCACATCGCTCGCGGCGAGCCGAGGAACAGGTACGGGGTACCGCTCTCGGCCCTGGCGTCCATCATCGCGGCGGCGTCGGCCCTGGCCTCCTCCGGCGTGGCGCCGTGCGCGGACTCCCGCTCCGCGGCGACCAGGTCGATCACGTGCTGCCGGTAGTTGGCGCCGCTCTGCAGGATCTGACCGGGTTCGAGCGGCGGCAGCACCAGGAGCGTGTCGCCGCCACGCCAGTCGCCCCGCGGGTCAGCGGCCAGCCGGCGCAGCGACGCGAGCGTGGAATCCCAGTCGACGAGCAGGTCACGGACGGTGCGGCCGAGCGGCGAGACGTCACGCACCCGCCCGTCCACGACGAGGCCGGGGAACGGACGGCCACCCACGTGGGCGAACGTGCCGAGCGCGAACTCCCCGGCATGGGTGGGGAACGACACGGTCGCCTCCTAGGCGTCTTTCGACGTCAACACCCTTGAAGCGTAGTAGCCACCGGCTCGGTGGCCTCGCTCCGGACACCTGGTGTTACCTCGGCGAACGTGGGTTCATTCACTGTTTCCGCTCGCGTCGGGGCGCTGAGCGTGGCGCCGACCGCGGCCACGATCACCAACCCGATCGCGCCGACCGCGCCGATCCCCACCCCCTGGCCGAGCAGCACCGCACCGGTGAGCGCGGCCACCGCGGGTTCGAGCGCCAGCAGCACGCTGAACGTCTTCTTCGGCAACTGGCCGAGCGCGAACAACTCCAGCGAGTACGGCACCACCGACGCGAGCACCGCCATGCCCAGCGCCATCGCCAGCACCGGCCCGGAGAACAACGATGCTCCGGCCGCGGCCAGCCCGACCGGGAGCGTGAGCAGCCCGGCGACGACGCTGGCCACCGCGAGCCCGCCCATCCCGACCCCGGTGCCGGCGACCCGCGCGCCGGCCAGGATGTAGGCCGCCCAGAACGCCGCCGCGACCAGCGCCCAGACCACACCGGCCACCGTGAGCGGCTGCTCGAACCCCTCGACGCCGAGTACGGCGACGCCGGTGAGCGCCAGCCCCACCCAGATCAGGTCCCGGGGCCGCCGGGACAGCACGGTCGCCAGGCCCAGCGGGCCGAGGAACTCCAGCGTCACGGCCGCTCCGAGCGGGATCCGGCTGACCGCCTCGTAGAACGCCCCGTTCATGCCGGCCAGCGCGCCACCGAGCAGCACCACCGACGTCCACTCCGCGCGCGTCCACGACCGGACGCGTGGGCGCACCAGCACGAGGAGGGCGATCGCGGCGATCGACAACCGCAGCGCGGTCGCGCCGGCGGCTCCGACGGTCGGGAACAGACCGCTGGCCACGGCCGCACCGAGCTGCAGGGAAGTGACGGACCCCAGAACTGCCAAGACAGGAACGAAACGCACGCCGACCAGCCTGCCCGCCGATCCCAATTCAGAAAAGCTCAATTCTCTGGACGATATTCGTAAGCTGACGTGATGCTTGACCTGCACCGACTTCGGCTTCTCCGAGAGGTCCACCTCCGGGGCAGCCTCGCTGCCGCGGCCACCGCGCTCCGCTACTCCCCGAGCGCGGTCTCCCAGCAGCTGGCCGTGTTCGAGCGCGAGGTCGGTGTACCGCTACTGGAGAAGGTCGGGCGGGGCGTGCGGCTGACCGCGCAGGCCCAGATCCTGGTGGGTCACGCCGAAGTCGTGCTCGAACGGCTGGAGCAGGCCGAGGCCGAGGTGGCCGCGTCGCTGAGCGGCGTCACCGGCACGGTCCGGGTCGCCTGTTTCCAGACCGCAGCGCTCAGCCTGGTGCCGACGATGCTCGGGCACGTCCGGGCGGCGTACCCGCGGCTGCGGGTCGAGCTGACCCAAGTCGACCCCGACCTGTCGATGCCGGCGCTGCAGGCTCGCGACTTCGATCTGGCCGTCGCCGAGGAGTTCCCGGGCCAACCGGAGCCCCTGCTGACCGGGCTGGACCGGGAGGAGGTGGGGCCCGACCCGCTGCGGCTGGCGCTCCCACCGGCGCTCGCGCACTGGGAGCTCACCGACCTCGCGCAGCTGGCCGACCAGCCGTGGATCGTGGAGCCGCCGAGCAAACCGCCGCGCCGCTGGGTGACCGCGCTGTGCCGGGCCGCCGGTTTCGAGCCGGACGTCCAGCACGAATCGGCCGACATGCTGCTGAACGCCCGGCTCGTCGAGACCGGGCACGGCGTCTCGCTGCTGCCGGATCTGGTGTGGCAGGGCGCACCGCCGCCGGTGGCGGTGCGTGACCTGCCCGGTGGCCGGGTGTACCGCCAGATCTACACCGCGGCCCGCGTCGGGAGCGGTCAGCATCCGGCCATCAAGGCCGTGCGGGCCGCGTTGCGCGCGGCCCACGCCGCGGCCGCCGTGAGCACGTGATCGTGCAACTGCTCAAAAATGAACGGGAATCCCGGGCCGGATGTGAACCCGAGCGCACAAAGATCCGTGATTTCGACACGACAGCCGGCCGAGGGGTGAGCAATGTTCGGGTCGACTTACGGAAACCACGCCAGTCGGCCCGACATCTACTCCGGGGCCCGGCGCAGATTCTCCGGTGTGGGAACGATCGCGGCCGGGTTCGTCGCGCTCGTGCTGGTGCTCGGGGCGCTGCTCACCAGCGAACTCGGCCGCTACGGCACGTCGGACTCGCCGTCGGACACGCAGGGCACCGCGCTCGGCGTCCCCGCGCCCACCCCCGGCGCGCCGGACGACACGCCCCCGAGTGCGGATCCGGCCGCGCCCGCGGCACCGGCGGCCCCCGGCGGCACGCCTGACGACGCGCGGCCATCGGCGTCGCCGAAGCCGTCGGAGACCCCGGCCGCGCCGGCCGGTGACGCCACGAACCGGGCCGTGCTGACGGCGCTCAACAAGTCGCTCGACGAGCTCGGCTGCGACGACGTCGCGTACTCCGCGACCTTGCAGAAGGCGTCGAAGACGCACCTGGCCTCGATGATCAGGACCGGGTACCTCAAGCTGGTCGGCCCCGGCGACAGCGACCCGGGCACCCGGGCTCGGGCCGCCGGTTACCGGCGCAACGTCCTGGAAGCGATAGTGCTCGGCGCCGAGACACCGGCCGAGGCGGCCCGGGTCGGCTTCACGAAGGCCGGCGACACGACGGTCCGTACGCAGTCCAGCGGAGCACTGAAGTGCGGTTACCGCTCGGCGGGAGCCGCCATGGCGCTCGACTCACGCAACGTGCCGATCACGGTCATTTTCCTGGGGAAGTAGCCAGCGCCCGGGCTTCCTCCTCCTCGATCCGCGCGTTGAACTCGGCCTTGGAGGACTGCCAGCCGTCCTCGTCGCGCCCCCGGCGCCAGTACCCGGAGATCGAGAGCTGCTCCCGCTCGACGCCCCGCTCGACCCGGAGGTGTTTACGCAGCTCCTTGACGAAGTTCGCCTCGCCGTGGACGAACGCCAGCAGCGAACCGCCGGGGAACTCCAGTGCGCGCACGGCTTCGACGAGCGCGTCGCCGACCGGCCGGTCACCGCGGTGCAGCCAGACGATCCGCGCGTCGGCGTCGGTGGCGAGCTTCTGCTCTTCCTCCGGCCCGGCGACCTCGATGAACGCGTAGGCGGGCTTCCCGGCCGGCACCCGCTCGAGCGACGCGGCGATCGCCGGCAGCGCGGCCTCGTCGCCGACCAGGAGGTGCCAGTCGGCGTCCTCGGTGGGTACGTACGCGCCGCCGGGGCCCTGGAACAGCAGGCGGTCGCCGGGCTTCGCGGCGGCGGCCCACGGACCGGCCACACCCTCGTCGCCGTGCACGACGAAGTCGATCGCCAGTTCCCCGGACCCGGCGTCCCAGCTGCGGACGGTGTAGGTCCGCACACGCGGCCAGGTCTCGCGGGGCAGCGTCTCGCGCACCACGTCCAGGTCGAACGGCTCGGGGTACTCGACGCCGTCCTGCGGGAACATCAGCTTGACGTAGTGGTCGCTGAACTCGCCGGCCGGGAACTCGGCGAGGCCGTCGCCGCCGAGCACCACGCGGACCATGTGCGGGGTGAGCTGCTCGGTTCGCAGCACGGTCGCCGATCGAATCGACCGCTTCCGGCGGGGCTGGGTCATCCGGAACCTCTCTCTGCTCGTTACTAAGGGCAGCCTAACCCCTAAATCTGGGAACCTCGCTTGACTGTCCGGGCTTGTGGGGTAATACCCTTTTTGAGCCGTTACCGGCGACAAGCGAGGAGTGAGCATGGCTCTCAGCACCATGAGCCCCCCGGCCATCCCGACCCCGGAGGAGCTCTGGGCGCGTGCCGCGGAGGAGCTCGCGAACGCCGGCGTGATCGGCGTGACGATCGTCTGGGCGGACAACAACGGCATCCCGCGGTCCCAGACCGTGCCGATCGACCAGCTGGCGAGCTGCTCACGCTACGGCGTCGGCCTCACGTCGCTGTTCGCCGTGCTCGACTCCCACGACGGCACCACGTTCGCCCACCAGGACCTGTCGACGCCCTCCGGTGAGGTGCGGCTGGTGCCGGTCATCGACCGGCTGGTGCGGCTCAAGGGCCAGCCGGCGTTCGCCTGGGCACCGGGCCGCCAGCTCGGCGCCGACGGCCTCCCCACGCCCTACGACCAGCGCTCGGTGCTGGAACGGCAGGTGGAACGCGCCCAGGACGCCGGGATCGCCGTCCGCGCCGGCTACGAACTCGAGTTCTACCTGTGCAAGGACGCCGAGCTCACGCCCGCGCACCGGGGACCGGCGTACAGCCCCACCGCGCTGCTGCGTGTCGACGAGTTCGTCGCCCAGCTCCTCTCCGACCTGAACGCCGACGGCGTACCGGTGGGCCAGCTGCACGCCGAGCACGGCCAGTCCCGGTTGAAGGTCACCATCACCGCGACCGACCCGGTGAGCGCGGCCGACCGCCAGATGCTCGCCCGCCAGACCATCCACGCCGCCGCCCGTTCCCAGGGCCTGCGGGCCAGCTTCGCGCCGGTCGTCGACGTCGCGGGCATCGGCAACGTGTGGCGGCTGCACAGCTCGCCGTGGCGCCGGAACAAGAACCTGCTGATGAACGGCGACGGCCCGCACGGCCTCTCCGACGAGGGCGTCGGTTACTTGGCCGGGCTGCTGCGCGACCTGCCGGCCATCGCCGCGGTGAGCGCTCCGAGCGTCCCGTCGCTGACCCGGCTGCGGCCGAGCGCGTTCTCGGGCGCCTACGCGTTCTGGGGCATCGGGAACCGCGAGGCCCCGCTGCGGTTCCTGCCGTCCACCTCGATGCTCGGCCCGTCACACGCCAACATCGAGCTGACGCCGTCCGACGCGTCGGCCAACCCGTACCTGGCGCTCGCCGTCGTGATCGGCGCGGGCCTGGCCGGCATCGAGGAGAAGCTGACGCTGCCGGAGCCGGTGCAGGAGGACGTCGGCGCGTGGCCGGAGGAGCGCCGGACGAGCCAGGGCATCCGGCGGCTGCCGGTCAGCACCGACGAACAGCTCACCGCGCTGCAGGAGAACCCGCGCATCGCCGCGGTGCTCGGACCGGAGCTGGCCGGCGCGTTCGCGGCCGTGCGGCGCTCGGACCACCTCTGGGCCCAGGACCGGTCGATCGAGGACGTGATCGACGGCCACCGCTGGCTCTACTGATCACCCACCGTCACGAGCCGTAACGCGTTCTCCATCCGGCTCGCGACCCCGCGGAGGTACGGGGCCCGGGCCCGGTGGGCCCGGGCCTGCGGTGAGTCCGGGCCGTGCCGGCCGAGCATCTCGGCCATGCGCTGGTCGACGCTGTACGGCCGTCCGTGCGGGCCGACGGTCTGGTCGGCGTAGGTGAGCGCGTCCGAGACCAGCGAGACCTCGACCGGGAAGTCGGCCATCGCGGCACCGAGACCACGCGCTTCAGCGACGAACCGCGCGCCGGAATGATGGGCGACCAGGCTGGTCAGGCGCTTGGGGAGGCCTAACCGGTCGAGGTAGCGCGCCCCGTCGAGCGGGTGGAAGCCGGTGTCGCGCACCTCGTCGGCGTACCCGATGTCGTGCAGCCAGGCCGCGGCCACGAGCAGCTCACGATCGTCCCGGTCGACGACGCCGGCGAGCTGCCCGGCGCGGGCGGCCACCCCGGAGGTGTGGAACCACCGCTCGGCCGGCGGCGGGAGCAGCGCCCGCGCCAAGCCCCGCGAAAGCTCGGTTCCGAACTCGCACGTCGTGACCACCATGGCTTGAGTGTTACGCGCTGTGTCCAGAGTTGCCGGGGAGCAGAAAGGCTGCTCATATCCTGTTCACCCAATGTTCGCTTTGGCCGGACGGGACTTCCGACCCTGGGGCGGGCCCCCGGTTCGACGCACACTCGTCCCCATGGACACCCTCCGCCGGGCGCTCGCCGTGCTCGACCACCACGAGTGCCTCGCCCTGCTGGCGAGCGTCCCGGTGGGGCAGGTGGTGTTCAGCTCGCGGGCGCTGCCGGAGATCCTGCCGGTGAACTTCCGGGTGGACGGCGACGGCGTGGTGTTCTCGGTCGCGAGCGGCTCGGCGCTGGCGCGGGTCAGCGACGGCACCGTACTGGCGTTCCACGCCGACCGCGTCGACGCGTCCTCCCGGACCGGCTGGAGCGTGACCGTGGTGGGGCGGGTCGGCGAGGTCACCGACGAGACCGAACGCGCCCGGATCCGGGCGCTGCCGTTGGAGTCGTGGACCAGCGACACCCGCGATCACGTGCTGCGGATCAGCGCCGAGCGGGTCACCGGCCGTCGTCTGGGTTGACCTGCTCGGAGAGTTGCGCGCACGCGGACCGGTAGAGGCTCTCGACGGCACGCGCGCCCCACCCGGAGTGGACCGGCAGGGCCAGCGCGAGCACGATGACCAGCGCGAGCAGCGGGCGACCGGCCGGCAGCGGCGGTGCCATCAGCGCGGTGGCGCGCGCGGTCGCGTCGCCGGTGGTGGCCCGGAGCACCGGTTGCGGCGTGCGGCGCACGACCGGGGACCGCCCCGAGCGGACGGCCGACCGGGCCAGCGCGGCCTTCGCGATCGCGCGGGCGGCGACCGTGCGGTCCCCCACGGCGTGGGCCGCGTCCTCGTCGGCCCAGCGTTCGACCTGCTCGATGACCGACGGGACGAGCGGCCGGAGCAGCGGGTTCAGCCACGTGGCCACCCGGACGAGCAGCACGTGGGCGTAGTGGCGGCGGCGCAGATGGGAGCGTTCGTGGGCGAGCACGACCTCCTGCTCCCCCGGCGCCAGCACCGCGAGCAGGCCGGTGTGCATCACGACCAGCCCGGGCCGGCCCGGCACGGCGTACGCCTCCGGGTCGGGATCGTCGACGATGAGCACGCCGTCGACCGGGCGCGTGTGGCCCCAGGTGTTCTTCGCGGCCAGCAGGTCACGCACCGCCGACCAGGCGACCGGCACGACCGCCGCCGCCGCGGCGAGCAGCGGCAGCACGACGAGCAGCACGACCGCGACCCGGCCGGGGGTGTGCAGCCCGTAGCCGTCGGGCAGCGGCGCCTCCCAGAGCAGCGGGCGCAGCAGTGCCACGGCCGCGGCTCCCGCGCCGATCGCGGTCGCGGCGGCCACCCCGAGCGCGATGAGCGTCAGGCTCCAGGTGGCCGTGGCCGGGTGGACGCGGCGGAACAGGCCGGGTGCCGCCGGGCCGAGGAGGCCGGCCACCGCCCAGGGCAGCACCGCCGCGAGCAGCCAGCAGCTCACGCCGAACCAGTTCAGCGTCCCCCAGGTCATTCGGGCTCCGTCTCGGCCAGCAGATCCGCCAGGATCGCCTCGTCCTCGTGGCTCAGGTCGGCGACGAACCGGGCGAGGACACCGCGCCGGTCGCCGCCGGAGTCCAGGATCTTGCGCATCCGCCTGGCGGCGGCGCCCACCTGCATCGCTTCCGGTGTCTCCACCGGCCGGTACGCGAACGACCGGCCGGAGCGCTCACGCGCTAACACCCCCTTGGTGTGCAGCCGCACCAGCGCGGTCTGCACGGTGGTGTACGCGAGCTCGACGGAGAGGGCGTCCCGGACCTCCGGGACGGTGAGCGGCCCGGACGAGTCGGCCAGGACGTCGAGCACGGCGCGCTCCAGCGATCCGCTCGACCGCCGCGCCTGGCCCCGCTGTTCGTCCACTGGTACCTCCTACCGCTGTGAGCACCTATTCTGCCGCGATCACGCCGTCCCAGGCGGCCTTCGCCCCGGAGTCACCGACCCGGTACGTGGCGTAGACCGATCCGACCGCGACGACGACCGCCAGCACGCCCAGCCCGACGGTCAGCGCGGTCTTGCTGGAGCCCGTGCGGGCCGCGGGCACGAACCGGTGCACGGCCCAGACCGCGACCGAGACCAGGAACAGCCCGACGGTCCAGGGCAGCAACTGGTCGGCGAAGTGGGCGTGCTGCGCGACCTGCGGGCTGCCGCCACCCATCCGCTGCCGGAGCCAGTCACCGGCGTTCGCGGTGACCGGGACGCTGATCAGCGAGAGCAGCGCGGCGATCGGCAGCACGACCCCGATGCGGTGGCGCGCGTTCGGCCAGAACGCGCTGGCGACGAGCAGTAACGCGGTGATCGGGATCATCACGACGACGAAGTGGACGAGTAATACGTGGGCGGGCAGCCCGTTGATCTCGGTCGGCACGGCGCATCTCCTTTAGCGTTCAACTACTTCCCATTATTACTACATACCTGTGTAGTAACTAGGTAAGTCGTGAACCCGCACCCGAGTGCGCACGTATCCGAGTTACCCGAACCGGGTTCCACCGCGGCCGGCCGAAAACTCCCCCCTCCCGGCCGACCGCGGTGGCTAGGAAAGCAACTTGGTGGCGAGGATCGCCGCCTGGGTGCGGCGTTCGAGGCCGAGCTTCGACAGCAGGCTCGAGACGTAGTTCTTCACGGTCTTCTCGGCCAGGAACATCTCCTCGCCGATCTGCCGGTTCGTCATCCCCTGCGCGATCAGTTCCAGGATCTTGCGCTCCTGGCCGGTGAGCCGCGCCAGTTCCGGCGGCTCCTGGTCGTGCCCTTCCCGGATCCGGGTGAGCACCTGCTGGGTCACCGCCGGGTCGAGGAGGCTCTGCCCGGCCGCGACCCGCCGGATCGCGTCGACCAGGTCGGTGCCGCGGATCTGCTTGAGCACGTAGCCGGCGGCACCGGCCATGATCGCGCTGAACAGCGCCTCGTCGTCCTGGTACGAGGTCAGGATCAACGCTTTGATCGTCGGGTCGGCCGACCGGACGTCGCGGCAGACGTCGATGCCGTTGCCGTCGGGGAGGCGGGCGTCGAGCACGGCGACGTCCGGGCGGAGCGCGGGGATCCGCCGGGCGGCCTCGGGCGCGGAGCCGGATTCCCCGATCACCTCGATGTCACCGCTGGATTCCAGGAGCGCGGCCAGACCACGACGGACGACCTCGTGGTCGTCGAGGAGATAGACCCTGATCACGTCTTCACGCTAGGGCGTTCGGCGCGTTCCCGGCACGGGCTAAAGTCCCGAATCGTGGCTGACGTTCCACTCGGACGACTGCGGCTCGACGCCCTGCTCCGTGAGCTGGTCGTCCGGGCCGAGGACCTGCTCGACACCCAGTCCCGGCTGCACCGGCTGCTCGACGCCGTGGTGTCGATCGCCAGCGATCTGAGCCTGCCCGACACGCTGCGCCGGATCGTCGAGCTCTCGGCGGAGCTGGCCGACGCACGCTACGCCGCGCTCGGCGTCGTCGGGCCGGACCGGATCCTGGTCGAGTTCATCACCGTCGGGCTCGACACCGAGACACGCGTCGCGATCGGCGATCCGCCCCACGGCAAGGGCATTCTGGGCCTGCTGATCAACGAACCGGAACCGATTCGCCTGCACGACCTGAGCGAGCACCCGGAGTCGTACGGGTTCCCGCCCAACCACCCACCGATGACGTCGTTCCTCGGCGTCCCCATCCGGGTGCGCGGCACCGTGTTCGGCAACCTGTACCTCACCGAGAAACGCGGCGGTGGCGACTTCAGCGAGGAGGACGAGGACGTCGTCGTCGCGCTGGCCGCCGCGGCCGCGATCGCGATCGAGAACGCGCGGCTGTTCGAGGAGACCCGCCGGCGCGAACAGTGGCTCACCGCGTCCACCGACGTCACCGCCGCACTGTTGCGCGGCGCGGACCCGGACGAGACGGCCGAGCTGATCGTGGCCAAGGCCACCGAGATCGCGCACGCCGATTCCGCGCTGCTGCTCTCCCCCGGCGAGACGCCGGACGAGTTCGACGGCCCGGCCGTGCTCGTGCCGCTCGTGGCCGGGGGTCACCAGCTCGGGTCGATCGTGGTGCTCCGCGCGCCCGGCGGGAACCCGTTCGACGACGCCGACGTGCGGATGGTGCAGGCGTTCGCCGGGCAGGCCGCGCTGGCGGTGGAGTTCGGCCGGGCCACCGCCGACCGGCAGCGGCTGGCCGTCTTCGAGGACCGCGACCGGATCGCCCGCGACCTGCACGACCTGATCATCCAGCGGCTGTTCGCGGTCGGGCTCGGGCTGCAGGGGGTTACCGCGATGGTCGGGCGGCCCGACGTCGCGGAGAAGCTCACCGCGTTCGTCGACGACCTGGACGAGACGATCCGGGACGTCCGCAAGACGATCTTCTCGCTCCAGGAACCGGCCGAGCGGCCCAGCGGGCTGCGCGGCGAGGTGCTGCGCATCGTCACCGGGGCCGCGGGCACGCTCGGTTTCGAGCCCCGGCTGCGCCTCGACGGACCGATCGACGCGGCCGTTCCGGACGCCGTCCGGCCCGATCTGCTCGCGGTGCTCGGCGAGGCGCTGACGAACGTCGCGCGGCACGCCGGGGCTGGCAGCGCCGAGGTGACGGTCGCGGTGGACCCCGCGGCCCGGCGCGTAATGCTCGAGGTCACCGACGACGGCGTCGGGCCGGGCGACGCCGTCCCCGCGGGCCATGGAACCGTCAACATGGCGGCGCGGGCGCGGCGTCTGGGCGGTGTCTGCACGCTCGAGCCGGCCCCCGGCGGCGGTGCCCGTCTGCAGTGGACCGTTCCGTTCGAGGTCTGAATGAACGGGACCCCACGCTCGCGTCGTCTAGCTGACGGAGGGCCCGACACCGGCAAGGAGAACCATCGATGCGTCAGCCGAAGTACACGCGCGGCCGCCGTGCGTTGCGGTTGCTCGGGCTGACCAGGAGCCCGTTGCGGCGCCGGGTCGATCGGCTGGAGCGCACGCTCCGGATGTTCTCGGCGCTGGCCGTCCTGGCGGTGTCGGTGATCTCGTTCCTGGTGGTGCTCGGCACCTACCACCGCGGTCTCGACGAGGCCGCCGCGCTGCGGTCGCACCTGCGTCAGGTGCCGGTCGTCCTGCTCGCCGAGACCTCCGGCGGGCGCACCGCGGTCGGCTCGGTGCCACCGGCGCCCGGGCCCGGCGTACCGGCCACCTGGACGCTCCCCGACGGCACGATGCGCACCGGCAACGTGTTCGGCGCGCCGCCCGGCGCCATCGACGGCGCGTCGGTGGAGGTGTGGATGGACCAGGACTTCACGCCGGTGCGTCCCCCGGTCGAGCCCGCCGACCTGCGGTTCCGGGCCGGGGCGACGGTGATCGGCTGCGTCAGCATGTTCGGCCTGATGATCTGGGGCCTCTACCAGTGGGGCCGCGGTCGCCTGGACGAGCGGCGCGACGCCGACTGGACCCGTGAGTGGCTCCTGTTCGAACGACAGTGGCGCGACCGGCTGCACTAAGCGGGCACGAGCGCGGGCACTGCGACGACGACGTCCGCGAGGGTGAGCAGCGCCGGCCGGTGGGCGGCCAGCAGCGCCGTCCGGCCGGCCAGCAGACGCCGCAGCATCGCGAGCGCCGGTTCGCCGTCGGCGTCGAGGACGGCCGTCGGCTCGTCGAGCACCACCACGGCGGAGTCACGCAGGAACACGCGGGCGAGCCCGACCCGCTGGCGTTGCTCGTCCGACCACTCGTCGTCGAGGACGTCGAGCATCTCGCCGAGGCCCGCCGCGGCCGCCGCCTCGGCGACCTGGGCGTCGGTGGCCGACCAGCCCATCCGGATGTTCTCCGCGATCGTGCCGGCGACCAGCGCCGGCCGCTGCGGCACCCAGGCGACCTCCGACCACCAGGCCGAGGGGTCGAGGTCGTCGAGATCGACGCCGTCGACCGTCACCCGGCCCTGCTCCGGACGCACCAGCCCGAGCGCGACGGTCAGCAGGTTCGACGCGTCGTCGGAGCCGAACAGCGCGGTGACACGTCGAGGACGGACCTCGAACGAGACACCGTCCCTGACGTTCTCCAGCCGTAACGTTCTCTCCGACAAGTCCACGGAAAGAGAACGGAGCCCCGGCTCGAAGGGTTCGAATTCCATCGATGTAATTCAGGTCACCGGGATGTCAGCCGTGCCGATGCGCTGGCGGAACACCCAGTACGACCAGCTCTGGTAGAGCACGACGAGCGGGGTGAAGATCGCCGCGACCCAGGTCATGATCTCCAGCGTGTACGGCGTCGAGGACGCGTTCGTCGTCGTCAGGCTGTAGGCGTCGGCGGTGGTCGAGGGCATCACGTTCGGGAACAGCGCGGTGAACAGCGTTACGACCGCGAGCACGATCGCGGCGCCGCTGGCCAGGAACGCCCAGCCCTCGCGGCCGGCCCGGATCGCCACCACGGTGGCGATCAACGCGACGGCCGCACCCGCGACCGTGGCCCAGGTGACGGGTTTGCCCAGGGCCAGTTGTGTCCACAGCAGGAAGCCGGCGCCGACGACGACGGTGGCCGCCGCGACCCGGACCGCCAGCGCGCGGGCCCGCACCCGGATCTCGCCGTGGGTCTTCAACGCGACGAACACGGTGCCGTGCAGCAGGAACAGTGTCAGCGTGGCCAGGCCGCCGAGCAGGGCGTACGGGTTGAGCAGGGTGACGAACGTGCCGGTGTACTCGGCGTCGGCGTCGATCGGCACGCCGCGGACGATGTTGCCGAACGCGACGCCCCAGAGCACGGCGGGCACAAACGAGCCGACGACGATGCCGAGGTCCCAGTAGCGCTTCCAGCGGGCGGAGCTCCGCTTGCCCCGGTACTCGAACGCGACGCCACGCACGATCAACGCGACCAGGATGATCAGCAGCGGCAGGTAGAAGCCGCTGAACAGCGTCGCGTACCACTCCGGGAACGCGGCGAACGTGGCGCCGCCGGCGACCAGCAGCCAGACCTCGTTGCCGTCCCAGACCGGGCCGATCGTGTTGATGAGCACGCGGCGCTCGGTGTCGTCGCGCCCGAGAAGCGGTAACAGCATGCCGACGCCGAAGTCGAAGCCTTCGAGGAAGAAGTAGCCGACCCAGAGCACGGCGATCAGCAGGAACCAGACGGTGGTGAGTTCCACGGGAAACGTCCTCAGTAGGCGAACGCGACGGGGCGCTCGGTGGTCTCGGCCTCTTCGGAAGGGCCTTGCTTCGCGTACTTCGCCATCAGTCCGAGCTCGACGACGGCGAGCGCGCCGTAGAGCAGCGTGAAGACGGTGAGCGACGTGGCGATCGTGGCTGCTGACACGTTCGGCGAGACGCCGTCGGCGGTGCGGAGCAGCCCGTGCACGACCCAGGGCTGCCGTCCCATCTCGGTGAAGATCCACCCGAACGAGTTCGCGAGGATCGGCAGCGGGATGGCCCACACCGCGGCCTTCCACAGCCAGGGCCGTGGTTTGCGGAGCAGGACCAGCAGGAGCACGGCCACGGCGGTCGCCAGCAGCCCGAAGCCGATCATCAGGCGGAACGACCAGTAGGTCACCGGCACCACCGGGCGGTAGTCGCCGGGGCCGTACGCGATCTCGGAGTCGCGCTGGACGTCGTTGATGCCCTCGACCTCGCCGTCCCAGCTCCCGGTGGCCAGGTAGGACAGCAGCCGGGGCACGCGGATGCTGAACACTTCCTCGGACCCGTCCAGCGACCCGATCGTGAAGATCGAGAACGACGCCGGCGCCACCGTGTCGTAGAGCGCCTCGGCCGCGGCCATCTTCATCGGCTGCTGCTCGGTCATGATCTTGGCCTGCACGTCGCCGCTGATCACGACCCCGATCGAGGCCACCAGCAGGAACCACGCCCCCAGCTTCAGCGACGGCCGCATGACGTCGGTGTGCTGGTGGCGGGCCAGGTGCCAGGCGGCCACCCCGATCATCAGCGCCGCCCCGGTCATGAACGCGGCGAACACCACGTGCGGGAACGTCACCAGCGTCGTGGGGTTCGTGAGCACGGCCGGGAAGTCGACGAGCTCCGCCCGCCCGGTTTCGACGTTGATCCGGTACCCCACCGGGTGCTGCATCCAGGAGTTCGCGGCCAGGATGAAGTAGGCCGAGAGCACCGTGCCGATCGACGCCGCCCACATGCAGGCCGCGTGGACCGCTCTCGGCAGCTTGTCCCAGCCGAAGATCCAGAGCCCGAGGAACGTCGACTCGAGGAAGAACGCGAGCAGGCCCTCGATGGCCAGCGGCGCGCCGAAGATGTCGCCGACGTAGCGGGAGTAGTCGCTCCAGGCCATGCCGAACTGGAATTCCTGCACGATCCCGGTGGCCACGCCGAGCGCGAAGTTGATCAGGAACAGCTTTCCCCAGAACTTCGTCGCCCGCTTGTAGTGCTCCTTGCCGGTGCGCACGTACGCGGTTTCCAGGATCGCGACCAGCACCGACAGGCCGATCGTGATCGGCACGAAGATGAAGTGGTAGACGGTGGTGATGCCGAACTGCCACCGGGCGATGTCGAGCTGATCCATGGTTCCCAGCTGAACACCGGGTGGCGGGAAGAGGTCAGGGACCAAAGTCCTCTGTTTATCGACCCGCGCCTGCGAAACCCTGAAGTCATGAGTCTCGGCACCGATACCACCGCCATCGATCTCGCCGAACGCGTCCGACACCTCGACGACACGGACCTGGCTCGCGTCGACGCGTGGTGGAGGGCGAACAACTATCTGACCGTCGGACAGATCTATCTGCAGGACAACGCCCTGCTGCGTGAGCCGCTCCGGCCCGAACACATCAAGCCGCGGCTGCTCGGGCACTGGGGCACCAGCCCCGGTCTGTCGTTCCTCTACGCGCACCTGTCCCGGCTGATCCGCCTCACCGGCCAGCAGGCGCTCTACCTGGCCGGTCCGGGGCACGGCGGCCCCGCGCTGGTCGCGGCCGGCTGGCTGGAGGGCACGTACAGCGAGGTTTACCCGCGCGTCGGCCGCGACGAGGCCGGCCTGCACCGGCTGTTCCGCCAGTTCTCCGCGCCGGGTGGCATCCCGAGCCACGTCTCGGTCACCACGCCGGGGTCGATCCACGAAGGCGGCGAGCTGGGGTACGTCCTGGTGCACGCGTTCGGCGCGGTCATGGACAACCCGGAGCTGCTCGCGCTCGCGGTCGTCGGTGACGGCGAAGCCGAGACCGGGCCGCTCGAGGGTGCGTGGAAGGGCATCTCGTTCCTCAACCCGACGCGTGACGGCGCGGTGCTCCCGGTGCTGCACCTCAACGGCGCGAAGATCTCCGGCCCCACCGTGCTCGCCCGCAAGGACCCGGCCGAGGTACGTGACCTGTTCTCCGGCCACGGCTACGACGTGATCGAGGTCGAGGGCTCCGATCTGCCGGGCATGCACTACGGCTTCGCCGAGGCGCTGGCCACGGCCTGGGCGGCGATCCGCCGCATCCAGCAGTCCGCGCGGGACGGCGAGTGGGACGGCTCGCGCCCACGGTGGCCGATGATCATCCTGCGTACGCCGAAGGGCTGGACGGGCCCCGAGGAGGTCGACGGCACGGCGGTGGCCGGCACGTTCCGCGCGCACCAGGTGCCGCTGTCCGGCGTCAAGGACAACCCCGAACACCTGGCCCAGCTCGAGCGGTGGATGCGCTCGTACCGTCCGGACGAGCTGTTCGGCCCGGACGGGACACCGAACGACGACGTGCTGGCCGCGAACCCGGAGGGTGACCTGCGGATGTCGGCCACGCCGCACGCCAACGGCGGGCTGCTCACCCGGGACCTCGACCTGCCCGACTTCCGCGACTACGCGATCGAGGTCGAGGCGCCGGCCGGCACCAGGGCGGAGTCGACCCGCAAACTCGGCGAGCTGATGCGTGACATCTACGCACGCAACCCCGACCGCTTCCGGCTGTTCTCCCCCGACGAGACGAACAGCAACCGCCTGGGCGCGGTGTTCGAGGTGTCCGACCGGGCCTGGGCCGAGACGGTGTTGCCCACCGACGTGTCGTTGAGCCACGACGGCCGGGTCATGGAGGTGCTGTCGGAGCACAACTGCCACGGCTGGCTCGAGGGGTACACGCTCACCGGCCGGCACGGGCTGTTCGGCACGTACGAGGCGTTCGCGATGGTCAGCGCCTCGCAGACCGTCCAGCACAGCAAGTGGCTGGAAGAAGCCAACCACCTGTCGTGGCGGGCGAAAGTGCCGTCGCTGAACATCTTGCTGACGTCGACGGCCTGGCGGAACGACCACAACGGGTTCTCCCACCAGGGACCGGGTCTGATCCAGACCGTGCTCACCCAGCGCGGCACGGTGTCCCGGATCTACCTGCCGCCGGACGCGAACTGCCTGCTCTCGGTGGCCGACCACTGCTTCCGCTCGCGGTCCTACGTCAACCTGATCGTCATCGACAAACAACCGCAACTGCAGTATCTGACGATCGACGAGGCGATCGAGCACTGCGCCCGCGGTGCCGGCATCTGGGAGTGGGCCGGGAACGACGACGGCACCAGCGAACCCGACATCGTGCTCGCCAGCGCCGGTGACGTCGTGACGATGGAGACCGTCGCGGCGGCGCAGATCCTCACCGAGCGGCTACCCCACTTCCGCACCCGGGTCGTGAACGTCGTCGACCTGATGGCGCTGGCCCGGCCGAAGGACCACCCGCACGGCATGGAGCCGATGCTGTTCCGCGAGCTGTTCACCGACCACGTGGACGTCGTGTTCGCGTTCCACGGGTTCCCGGGAGCGATCCACCAGGTCGTGCACGGACGCCCGGACGCCGACCGGTTCCACGTCCGCGGGTTCATCGAGGAAGGCACCACGACGACACCGTTCGACATGACGGTGAAGAACAAGGCGTCGCGGTACCACCTGGTGATCGACGCGCTGAACAACGCGCGCCGCACGCCGCCGGGCGCCTCGGAGCTCAAGGCGTGGTGCGAGGCGCAGCTGGAGAAGCACGAGAAGTACGTGGTCGAGCACCTGGAGGACATGCCCGAGGTGGCCGACTGGGTGCTTCCCGCGCGGGGCACGGCGCCCTACTAGGAAAGGCGGCGGACCAGCTCGACGCGTGATCGGACGCCGAGGCGGACGAAGATGTTGCGCATGTGGTGGTCCACGGTTCGCACGCTCAGGTAGAGCTGGGCGGCGATCTCCCGGTTCGTCGCTCCCTGGGCGGCGAACCGGGCGATCCGCAGTTGCTGTGGGGTGAGATCGGGCGTCGGTGCGCTCGCCGGGCGGGCGTCCTCGCCGGTGGCGCGCAGCTCACCCTGGCACGCGCGCGCCCAGGGTTCGGCCTCCAGCTGCCGGAACGTGTCCAGGGCGTCGTGCAGCACTTCCCGAGCGGCCGACGCGCCCCGGCGTCGGCGCAGCTCGTGCCCGTACAGCAGCTCGGTGCGGGCCCGTTCGAACTCGTGCCGACCGAGGCGGTGCAGGCGCATCGCCTCCCGGTAGTTCTCCTCGGCCACCCCGGGGTCGGTCGCCACCAGCGCACGACACCGGGCCGCGAGCGCCATCGGGGCCGGGCTGCCGGTCGCCCCCGCCCAGGCGTCGAAGTAGCCACCGACCGTCGCCGCGGCCTCGCGGTCGCCGCAGCGCAACGCCGCCTCGACGAAGTGCGGCGCGGCCATCATCCGGACCAGCGGATGGCTCCGTCCGCTCGCGGTGACGAGCACGCGCAGCCGCGCCATCGCCTCGGCCGTGCGCCCGACGGTGAGGTCGAGCGCGCCGAGCGCCCAGTTGGCCATCGCCACCGACATCCCCGGGCCGCGGTCGTCGGCCTCGGCGATCGCCGCACGGGCACGCACCACGCACGTCGGCTCGTCGCCCCGGGGAACCGCGAGCAACGCGAGGCTCGCCAGCTGGAAACTCGCCGAACCCGGTTGGCCGAGCGAGCGGGCCAGCGCGAGGCCCTCGTCCGCGGTGGACGCGGCGCCGGCGTGACGACCCAGCCAGAGCTGCGCGTACGTGCTGAGCTCGAACGTGCGGGGCAGCGCCGCGATCTCGCCGCGTACCTGCGCGGAGGCCCGGGCCCGCACCGCGAGCCCGAGGGCGGCGTCCTCCTGGCCGAGAACGCACGCGGTGAGCGCGGCCCAGCTCAGCAACGTCGGATCGTCGTGCCGGGTGCTCAGTTCGAGCACCCGACGCAGCGGAGCGGTCGCGTCGGCGTGCCGTCGTTCGAAGGTCGCGGCCATGCCGGTGCAGAACTCGAACATCAGCTCGGCGGCGCCGGACTCGTCGCCGCGGCGCAACGCGATGACCCGGTGGAGGGTGCGGAGGTAGCGCCGTCGGTCGCCGGAGACGAAGTCGACTTCGCTGGCGTGGATGAGCGCGATCATCGCGTCGGTGCGGTGGGGTTCGCCGAGCCGGTCGGCCGCGGCGAGGAGCAGTTCCTGCGCGGTGGTGGGGGCGCCGGTACGCAGCTCGATCTCGCCGCGCAGCAGGTCGCGGAAACCGAGCAGCGCGGTCTCCGGGTGCGGTGGGCGGAGCCGGGCGAGCAGGACACCGGCGCGGTGCGGCCGGCCCGCCAACCAGGCGTCCTGGGCGGCGGTGAGCAGGTGCGCGGCCCGGTCTTCGGGTTGCCGGGTCAGCTCGGCGACCCGTTCCACCGCCTCGGAGGCCGCCGCGTGGTCCCCGTTGCGTCGCACGGCGTCCGCCGCGTGCGCCAGCTTCCGTGCCGCGGACGGTTCGCCGGGGTGGGGTGGGGCGAGGGCGGCCACGTGCCAGGCGTGGCGGAGGCGGAGGTGGGCCTCCGCCCGCGGATCGGCCCCGGTCGACTCGGCGAGCACGTCGGCGAGGAGGCGGTGGGCCGCCCGGCGGTCCTCGTCGGACGCCGCCCGGTACACCGCCCCACGCAGCAGCGGGAAGCGGAACCGCACCGCTCCGTCGACCTCGTGGACGAGCCCGGCCGCCTCGGCCGGCGCGAGCGCCGACAGATCACCCCCGGCCGCCGAGGCCACCCGCCCGAGCGTCCGCACATCGACGTGCTCGTCCGCCGCGACCAGCAGCAGGAGCCGCCGAGCCGCGACCGGCAACCGCGCGAGGCGCTCGTCGTACTCCCGGCGCACCCGGCTGTAGAGCGGCAGCGTCTCCGGGAGCGGCGCCCGGCCGTTCCGCTGATCGGCCGAGAGCGTTCGGGTCAGCTCCTCGATCGCGCGGGGGTTGCCGGCGCACCCGCGCCCGATGGCCGCCGCGACGTCGGCGGGGACGGTTCCGGCGAGGAGCTCCCCGGCGTCGACCCCGGGCAGCGTGACCGACGGCAGACCCGGCAGCGGCGGCCGGTCGTCCGGCATCGTGAACAGCATCCTGATCGACTCGGTCGCGATCCGGCGGGCGACGAACGCCAACACGTCCCTGGAGGAGTCGTCGACCAGGTGGACGTCGTCCACGCAGCACAGCACCGGCTGTCTTCGGCTCGTCCGGGTCAGCAGCTCGACCACCGCCACCCCGAGCGGGAACCCGGCCGGAGCCTCGCCGGCCATCAGCCGCGCGAGGGTGGCCGCCTGCCGTTCGGGCAGCGACGACATCCGCTCGGACAGCGGCATCAACAGCCGGTGCAGCGCGGCGAACGGGAGGCCGGCCTCGGTCTCCACCCCTTCCGCGGTGAGCACCACGGCCCCGTCGGCGGTGTCCGCGGCGTGCCGGAGCAGCGACGTCCGGCCGATCCCCGGTGGCCCCTGCACCACGACCGCGTGCACGTCGTCGAGCAGCGCGCTGATCTCCGGCGGGATGAACATGGATGGACCACGGGGGCGGTCACGCAAAAGTTCGCGACACGACGATGGCCCCGCTCTCGCGGGGCCATCGTTGGTTCGGGGGTTACTTCTTCTTCGCGTACCGCGCCCGGAACTTCTCCACCCGGCCGGCGCTGTCGAGAATGCGCTGCTTGCCGGTGTAGAAGGGGTGGCTCGCCGACGAGATGTCGACCTCGACGAGGGGGTAGGTGTTCCCGTCCGCCCACTCGATCGTGCGGTCGGTGCTCACCGTCGAGCGGGTCAGGAACGCCTCGTCCGCCGACCGGTCACGGAACACCACGGGACGGTACTCGGGGTGGATGCCAGGCTTCATGCCTTCGTTCCTCTCTCTTCGTTCTCGGTTGGATAACCCAACTGACCACGCCCGCATTCCCGGGAATACTTGAACATGGTTTTCGTTATGCTAACCGCGAGAAGAGGGAGGGCCAACATGGCCAAGGGCAACGAGCTCCGCCCCGTGGTGAAGCTGCGATCGACGGCGGGCACCGGCTACACGTACGTCACCCGCAAGAACCGGCGAAACGACCCCAACCGGCTCACGCTGACGAAGTACGACCCACGCGCCGCCCGCCACGTCGAGTTCCGCGAGGAGCGCTGAGAGTACGAAAGGGCCCGGCAACGGGCCCTTTCGTGTGCGTGGGGTCCGGGCCGGGTAGCGACAGTGACATGACTGCGAACCCCTCGGACGCCACGCCCTCCGACATCGAAGCCCGCGACGCCGCGGCCCGCGACGCGGTCCCGAATCCCGACGCCCCGGACGTCACCGGCTACCTGCCCGAAATCGACGCCCACCCCCCGCAGGAAAAACGCCCGGCGCTCCCACCGGTGCCGAAGTGGGTCGTCCCCGCCGTGGCCGCCGTACTGGTCTTCGCCCTGCTGGCCTTCCCGTTCGGCTGGTCGATCTGGGCCGCCCTGATCGGAGCCCTCGCTGCCGGCGCGGTGTCCTACGCCTTCGTCTTCAAACTCTGACGGGCGACGACGCCGTCTATCAGCCCGCGCTGCAGGGGGTTGCGGCGCGGGCTGATCACCGTTGCGGCCTTTCCACGCGAAGTCCACAGCTGAGTGATTGCATGGCGGAGCCTGGCGCCTCGCAGGGTTGCGGCGCGGAGCCGGCCCGTATGGCGGGGTTGCGGCGCGGGGCACGCTGCGGCACAAGCGGGCGGCGCGGGGGCCGCTGCGGCAATCACGGCGCGGGCCTGATCGGCGCGACGGTCATCCGCGTGAGGTACCTAGCCAGGTGATTGCGGCACGGGGTCCACTTCGCCGCCGCAAAGGGCAGCGCGAAACCGGCCCACGCCGCAGGGGGCTGCGGTCGCCCCAGGCGAGCTACCTGGCCAGGCGATTGCGACACGGGCCCACCGCACCGCACGAGGTGATCGCGAAACCGAGCCACGCCGCAGAATTGCGGCACGCAGTCGGGCCGCGCCGCCGCCTTCCAAGCCCCAACCGCGGGATTGCCGTGCGCGCTGACCGCCGCAGCGGGCCTCCCTCGCGGGGTCCACAGCCGCATGGATGCGGCGAGGGGCCGCTCTGTGTGCCGCAAGAGGTGCGCGAATCCGGACCAAACCGGGGACTGCACGGGGAACCTTCCCCGCGCTGCGACCGCTCCGCGCGAGGTGCACAGCCGCGTGGGTGCGGCGCGGAGTTCGCTGGGCGACAACGGTGCGACGCAGAGCCGGGTCGCCCGGCAGGGATCGCGGCACGAAGCCGGCCGCACTGCCGCCGCCCGGGGCCGCGCCTCAGGGGGTGTGGTGTGGGCCTTAACCGCCCCGGCGGGCTTCCGCGTCAGATAGAGGCCGCGTGATTGCGGCTCGGGTCGATGCGCACAACAGTGCGGCACGAAGCCGAAGAGCGCCGTGGGACTGCCGGGCGGGGCCGGTCCGCACAGCAGGGGATTACGGGGTGGACCTGGGCCGCGCCACGGGCACTGCTGCGCAAAGTCGGGCCGCTGCCTCCCTTGCGCCGCAGGAACGTAGTGCGGGCTTCACCGCCGCTGTGGCCCTGCTGCGAGGTTCACAGCCACGTGGTTGCGATGCGGGGCCGCAGCGCCGGAGAAGTGCGACGCCGAGCTCGATTGCATCGCGGGAACTGCTGCGCGGAGTCGGGTCGCGCCGCTCGGGTAACGGTGCCGCCGTCCGCTGCCCCGCGAGGAGCGCAGCGCACAATCTGCCGCCCCGCGAGGGCCGCAGCGCACGATCCGCCACCCCGCGAGGGCCGCAGCGCACAATCTGCCGCCCCGCGAGCACGGCAACGCACAATCCGCCGCACCCCGAGCACGGCAACGCACACTCCGCCGCACCCCGAGCACGGCAACGCACACTCCGCCGCACCCCGAGCACGGCAACGCACAGCCGCCGGCGCGGCGCGGAGTTGGGCCGCACCGCGCCGATGGGGCGGAGTTTGCTGCGCTGCGAGTAGGGCGGCACGCCGGCCCAGCACCCTCGCCGATCACCGCGCGAACAATCGCCATTAGCCCGCCGATCGCGGCACGCCGCAGGCCGGGCCTCACCGATCGCAGCCATGCCGTCGCCCGCACC
>NZ_BAAAGX010000018.1:88187-110548 GCF_039524755.1 Cryptosporangium japonicum | reverse complement strand
TTGCGGTGCGGGCGACGGCATGCCGCGGCTTTCGGCCTGGGCTACGGGGCCGCGGGCTGCGCGGCGGCCGGCTCAGGCGCAGCTTGCGCAGAGGCCTGCCCGGGCGCGGGCCGCACTCCGGCCTGCCCGGCCTGCCCGACCGCAGACTGCCCTCCGGCCTGCCCGACCTGCGCGGCCTGCCCGACCTGCCCGGCCTGCCCGACCTGCGCGGCCTGCCCGACCTGCGCGGCCTGCCCGACCTGCGCGGCCTGCCCGACCTGCGCGGCCTGCGCGGCCTGCCCGACCTGCCCGGCCTGCCCGGCCTGCCCGACCTGCTCGGCCGCAGACTGCGCTCCGGTCGGCTCCGAAACCTCCACCCGCGCCTGGGCGGCCCAGCGGCGGGCCAGGACCGCGCACGTGATCAGTTGTAGCTGGTGGAACAGCATCAGCGGCAGGATCACCAAGCCGGCGCCCGTGCCGGCGAAGATCACCGTCGCCATCGGCACACCGGTGGCGAGGCTCTTCGTCGAACCGGTGAACATGATCGTGATCCGGTCCTCGTGGGAGAACCGCAGCCGCGATGCCACGAACCACGTCACGACCAGTACCAGCGCCAACAGCGACACGCACGCGACCACGAGCGCGAACAGGTCCCAGCCGCTCAGCATGCCCCACACCCCGGCCACGACCGCGCCGCTGAAGGCGGTGTAGACGACGAGCAAAATCGAGCCCTTGTCGAGCAGCCCCAGCACCTGCTTGTGCCGGGTGACGAACCCGCCGATCCACGGCCGCAGCAACTGCCCGAGCGCGAACGGCACCAGCAGCTGGACGACGATCTTCACGACCGTGCCGCCGGAGACGTGCACGCCGGACGACAGGAGCACCGCGACGAGCAGGGGCGTGAGCACCACGCCGAGTACGTTCGACAGCGAAGCAGTACAGATCGCAGCCGCGACGTTACCCTTGGCCACCGACGTGAACGCGATCGATGATTGCACCGTCGAGGGCAGCAGGCACAGGAACAGGATTCCGGCCGCCAGTTCGGGGTTCAGCACCCCGGAGGGCAGTAGCCGCAGCGCGAGCCCGAACACCGGGAAGAGCACGAACGTGAGCGCCAGCACGAGCAGGTGCAGCCGCCAGTGCCGCATGCCCGCGACCATCGTCTCGGTGGAGAGCCGCGCCCCGTAGAGGAAGAACAAGAACCCGATCGCGACGATGATGAGCTGGTCGAGTACGTCTTCGACCACCCCGGACGCCGGCAGCACGGACGCGAGCGCCACCGTCGAGAGCAACGCGACGATGTAGGGGTCGGGGCGGAACCGACGGAGCGCGGACATGAACCTCTTCCGAACCAGGACGCAGGACCAACCACCCCAGCCTGCGACACGCACCGCCAATCGTGAAGTGCGATCACCCCTCTGACTGTGATCATAAAATGTGATGATGTTCGACCCGGTCCAGCTCCGTTCGTTCCTCGCCGTCGCCCGTGCGCGGAGTTTCACCCGCGCCGCCGCCGACCTGGGCGTACAACAGTCGACGGTCAGCCAGCACATCCGGAAGCTGGAGCAGGCCACCGGGCGGCCGCTGTTCCTGCGCGACACCCACACCGTGCTGCTCACCGCCGACGGTGAGGCGATGCTCGGTTTCGCCCGCGCGCTGGCCGAGATCCACGACCAGGCCGCGGGCTACTTCGCCGGCTCGGAGCTGCGTGGGCGGCTGCGGTTCGGCGTCTCGCAGGACCTCGCGCTGACCCAACTGCCGCGCATCCTGCGCGATTTCCGCCGGACGCATCCGCTCGTCGACCTGGAGCTCACGGTCGAGCTCAGCGGGACGCTGCACGCGCGGCTGAAGTCCGGCGAACTCGACCTCGTGTTCGCCAAGCGGGTGGCCGGCCAGTCCGACGGGCAGCTGGTCTACCGGGAGCGGCTGGTCTGGCTGGGCGTGCCCGACCTGCGGCTCGATCCGGCCGGGCCGGTGCCGCTGATCATCTACCCACCGCCGAGCCTCACCCGGGAGCGCGCGCTCGAGGTACTGGCCGAGCAGCGCCGCCCGTGGCGCACGGTGTGCACGAGCGCGAGCCTCAACGGGCTGGCCGCCGCCGCGCTGGGCGGGCTCGGCGTGGTCCCTTTTGTCCAGCGGTTGGCCCCGGCCGGACTGACCGAGATGCCCTCGCAGTACCGGCTGCCCCCGCTCGGTGACGTCGACTTCGTGCTGCTGCACACCGACCGGGTCGTCCCGGAGTCGGCCGAGGCGCTCGCCGCCGCGATCCGCACCGCCGGGGACCACCCGAACCCGGCCCCATAAACTGGGAAACATGGTGGCCGGGGAATCGCGCGTGCGCGCCCCGCGGATCACCGACGCGCTGCGCCAGGCCATCGTCACCGGCGAGCTGCCGCCCGGCGAACGGCTCACCGAACCCGCGCTCGCCCAGCGCTTCGGCGTCTCCCGGGTTCCGGTCCGGGAAGCCCTGCGAGTGCTGGCGTCCGAAGGGTTCGTGGAGGTTCGTCCTTTTTGGGGGACGCGAGTCGCGGAGTTGCCGTCGAGCGCGGCCACCGATCTGCTCGAGCTGCGCGGCGCGGTCGAACCGTTGGCCGCCCGCAAAGCCGCGAAACGCCGCACGCCGGAACAGCTGGAAGCGATGGAGAGCACGCTGGCCGCCGGCACCGCGCTCATCGCCGAGGGCCGCCTGGACGAGCTCCCGGCGTTGAACGGGCAGTTCCACCTGCTGCTCGCCGAAGCCAGCGGCAACCAGCTGCTGGCCGAGACCGTGCAGCAGCTGCGGGCCAAGACCGAGTGGGTCTACGCGTCCCGGGTGGACCACCGGGCCGGCCACTCCTGGGACGAACACCTGGCGATCCTGCGCGCGATCCGCGACCGGGACGAGGAACTCGCGGCCGCCCTGGTCGCCGCCCACATCCGGAACGCCGCCGCCGCCCTGGATCCGGAACTGCCGACCGCTCCCTGACGGTTGGCTGAACATCAGCGGCGACGGCGTCCGCGCGGGGCCCGCTGAGCCGGACGACGACCGCGACCGGATCTTCGACCGGTTCCACCGCGCCGGCCCGCGCCGGAGCCGGGCTCGGGCCGGCGATCACCAGAACGATCGTGCGGGCGCACGGCGGAACGGTGACGCCCGGCCCCGGACCCGGCGCGAAGTTCAGGGCGACGCTTCCGGAAGCGTGATCTCGAAGACCGTGCCGCACGGCTCGCCGGGGCGGGCGGTGATCGTGCCGCCGTGCCGCTCGACGATCGCCTTGGTGATGGCCAGGCCGAGGCCGGTGCCCTTGATGCCGCCCTGCACCGCGTTGCTCGTCCGGAAGAACCGCTCGAACAGGCGGGGGTACTGGTCGGCCGGGATGCCGATGCCGGTGTCGGCGACGCTCACCGTCGCGATGCCGTCGGCGGCGCCGGCCCTGGCGACTACCCGGCCACCGTCCGGCGTGTACTTCACCGCGTTCGAGACGACGTTCGTGAGCACCTGCCGGAACCGCGCCGGGTCGGCCGAGACGACGATCGGCCCGTCGCTGACGACCTCGATCGTGAGGTGCTTGGCTTCGGCGGCCGGGCGCAGGTCGGTGATCACGTCGCCCAGCAGTCGGGCCAGCGACACCGGACGGGTGTCGACCGAGATCTCGCCGGCGTCCAGCCGCGCCAGATCGAGCAGGTCGTCGGTGAGCCGCTGCAGGTCGGCGGCTTTCCGGTCGACGATGCGCAGGAACCGCTCGGCGTCGGGCGAGCACGAGCCCTCGTCGTCGAGGACCAGCTCCAGGTAGCCGCGGATCGACGTGATCGGCGACCGCAGCTCGTGGGTGACCAGCGCGACCAGCTCGTCGCGCTGCTCGGAGATGCGGTGGCGCTCGGTGACGTCGGTGGAGATGCCGTCGACGTACCGCCGGCCCTCCTCGGACCGGGGTACCGCCCGGCTCCAGACCCAGCGCGTCACGCCGTCGGTGCCGACGAAGCGGGCCTCCAAGCTGCCCGGACGGCCCGCGACGACGGTGCCGCGGAACTCGGCGAACTGCGCGGCGTCGCGCGGGTCGACCAGGTCGTCCAGCGGGGTCGAACGGAGGTCGGCGCCGAACACCGCGGACTCGTTGGCGCTCCCGAACACCGACCGGAGGGCGCCGTCGGGGGTGATCTCGACGGTCCAGACGTAGTCGTCGATGCCGGAGACCACACGTTCGAACGCCCGGCGGGCGGCGTCGGCACGACGGCGCTCGACGTAGCGTCCGAGGTAGGCGCCGACGCTGTCCAGCCGGCTCAGCAGTTCGGGGTCGCAGCGCAGCGGCTCGTCGTGGTGGAAGACCAGCACGCCGAGGACGCGGTCGCCGCTGCGTACCGGCAGGCCGAGCCCGGTCGCCTCGGCCGGCGCGGCCGCCTCCGGCACCCGGGTGGGCACCCCGGTGACGCCGACGTGGGCGACAAAATCCGCCGCTCCACCGGCGATCTCCCCCGACCCGCCCCCGAAATCGGCGGCGTCCCAGCCCGGGGCCGTCCAGTTCGCGAGCCGGACCAGCGGCTGCTCGTCGTCGCCCAGTTGCCAGTACTCGCCGTGGGCCCAGCCGAGTTCACGGGCGACGGCCGTGACCGTGCGAGCGGCGGCGTCCGCGCTCGACCGGGCCTCGGCCAGGCTGGTCGCGACCGCGTGCTGCACCTCACGCAGCTGCTCGGTGCGCGCTTCGGCCTCCCGTGCGCGCAGCAGCCGGGTGTGGCTGAGCCGCAGCGCGATCTCCGACTCGACCGCGGCGGCCAGATCCGCGACGACGGCCAGGTCGGCCTCGTTCCACTGGCGGGGCCGGGTGTCGATCACGCAGAACGACCCGAGCGGCTGGCCCTCCGGGGATCGGAGCGGGAAGCCCGCGTAGGCGATCACCCCGATGTCGGGGATCGCCAGGTTCGTGCAGAGCAGCTCGTCGGACCGGGCGTCGCTGATGACCAGCGGCGCGTCGGCGGAGACCACGTACTGGCAGAACGAGTGGGTGAGCGGCGTCTGGCGCCGTTCCTGCCACGGTTCGGGCAGCCCGACCGCGCTGACGAAGAACTGGCGACCGGCGTCGACGAGCGACACCAGCGCGACCGGTGCCCCGGTCACCCGCGAGACCAGCCTGGTCAACCGGTCGAGCACCGCGACGGACGGGCTGTCGAGCAGGCCGGTCTCGGTGAGCACACGCAGCCGTTCGGGGTCGTGGACCCGCGCCGGCGTGTCGACGCTCATGGCGGGAAGCAGGCCGGGAACCGCAGCGCGACGCTGGTGCCCGCCCCGAGCCGGCTGCGGAGGTCGACCTGGCCGCCGTGCGCCTCGACGATCGCGCGCACGAGCGTCAGGCCGAGACCCGGTCCCTGGATGGCCGCGGCCTCGGCCGTCTCGCTGCGGTAGAACGGGTCGAACAGCCGGGGCAGGTCCACCTCGTCGATGCCGCTGCCGGTGTCGGTGACGATCACCGTCGGCGCCGACGCGTCGGAGATCTGCACGGTGATCGCGCCGTCCGAGGTGAACTTGATGGCGTTGAGCAGCACGTGCTGGAGCGCCTGGGTCAGCTCCCGGTGCGAGCCGCGGACGATCACCTCGTCGGGCCGGTCGAAGAGCACCGTGAGCCCTTTGTGTTCGGCCAGCGGTCGGCTGCCGGCGACCACGGCGGCGACCAGGTCGGTGAGGTCGATCGGCGACCGGTTCAGCTCCAGCCCTTCGGCCCCGACCTTCGTCGCCAGCAGCATGTCGTCGACGAGCTGCGTCAGCCGGTAGGCGTTGCGCTGCATGACGGCCAGGAAGTCGCGGCCGGTCTGCGGGTCCAACGGGTCGGAGTCGTCGAGCAGCAGCTCCAGGTAGCCGCGGATCGACGCGAGCGGTGTCCGCAGCTCGTGGCTGACCGTCGTCAGGATGCGGTTCTTCAGCTCTTCGAGTTCGATGACGCGCCGGGTGACGTCCGCGGTGCGGCGCGCGTAGGAACGCAGCTCGATCTCGGCCGCCGCGTGCCGGGCCAAAGCGCGCAGCGCCCGGCGCTGGGGCGGGGTGAGCGAGCGGGGCCGGTGGTCGATGACGCACACGGTGCCGAGGCTGACGCCGTTCTCCACCCGCAGCGGCGCCCCGGCGTAAAAACGGATGAACGGCTCACCGACGACGAGCGGGTTGTCGGCGAACCGGGGATCGGCGGCCGCGTCCGGCACTTCGAGCACGTCGGGCTGCTCCAGCGCGTGGGCGCAGAACGCGGCGTCGCGGCAGGTCTCGGGCGCGTCGACGCCGACCCGGGCCTTGAACCACTGCCGGTCGGAGTCCACCAGGCTGACCATCGCGACCGGCGTACCGCAGATCTCGGCGGCGAGCATCGCGATGTCGTCGAACTCGGGTTCGGCGGCCGTGTCCAGGATCTGGTGACCACGCAGGACGGCCAGGCGGGCCTCCTCGGCGCGCACGGCACCGGCTACCGACACCGCCCACCCCCGCCTGTTGGCTCGTCTCCCTAGCCAATTCGACGGGGGTCGACCACTCCTGAGGCGATTAGCGCTCGAGTTCGGCCCGGGTCGGCAGCGACGCCATCGCTCCCGGGCGGGTCACGGTCACGGCGGCGACGCGGGTGGCCCAGCGGGCGGCCTCGACGACGTCGGCACCGTCGAGGATCGCGTCGGCCAGCGCCGCGCAGAAGCTGTCGCCGGCCGCGGTCGCGTCGACGGCCTTGACCTGCTCGGCCGCCACGCGCGTCGAGCGCGAAGCCTCCACCACCAGCGAACCCTGCGCGCCCAGCGTGATCACCACCGGCCCGCGGGTACCGAGGCCCTGGGCGAGTTGCACCAGGTCACCGCGGTCGACACCGGCCAGGCCGAGCAGCTCGCCCCGGTTGGGTACCAGCAGGTCGACGTTGGCCAGCAGCGACGCCGGGACCGGGCGGGCCGGCGCCGGGTTCAGCACCACGAACCCGTTGGCGACCGCGGCGGCCTCCTCGATCACCGCGGCCGGCACCTCCTGCTGGAGCAGCACGGCCCGGGCCGACGCCACGAGCTCACGATCCACCTCGACGTGGTCGTTCGCGCCGGGGCTCACGACGATCGTGCTGTCGCCGTCCGTGTCGACGAACACGAACGCCTGCCCGGTCGGCGCGCTGACCTGCCGGACGCCGGCGAGGTCGATCTTCTCCTCGCGCAGCAGGTTGAGCAGGAACTCGCCGTCCTCGGCGCCGACCGCGCCGACCATCGCCGTGCGGCGGCCGAGGCGGGCCGCGGCGACGGCCTGGTTGCCGCCCTTGCCGCCGCCACTGCGCCGCGAGTCGCCACCGAGGAGCGTCTGACCGGCCGACGGCGCCTGCGGGACGTCGACCGTGACGTCGATGTTCAGGCTTCCGACGACGACGATGTCGAAGTTGTTCACTGGGCTAGTACATCAGTCAGCTTGCGCGCGATGTCGCCGTAGTCCGCACGCGGCGGCGCGAACACGTCGAGGTTGATGCACGGCTCGGTGAGCGGCTTGATGTAGTGCTCCGCGCCGGCCGGCACCAGCAGCATCGAGCCCGCGGTCATCCGGTGCGGGACGTCGTCGATGTAGTAGTCGGCCTCGCCCTGCAGGATCAGGGCGAGCTGATCGAAGTCGGCGTGCGAGTGCGGGCGCAGGTCCATGCCCACCGAGAGCGAGTGCCAGCAGAGCATGACCTCGTCGGTGCTGTACACGCGGCGGCGCACGCCCGGCCTGATCACGTCCTCGGGGACGTCGTCCCAGTTCACGACCGTCCGGTACAGCGCTTCGCTGAGCTCCATCAGTTTCCTCCGAACAGGTTGCGCAGAGAGCCGGCCAGAAATTGCAGGTCGGAGCCGATCACCAGGTACCGGTCACCGGCCGCGGCCGCGTCGTCGGCCGCGGTCACCGACGCGGCCCACGAACCGGCGATCGCGCCGGCCGCCGCGGCCGCCGCGCGGATCTCAGCCACCCGCGCGGCGATCGCGTCGGTGGCGCCGAGGCCGACGCTCACGGCCAGGTCGGTCACCCCGAGAAAAACGACGTCCAGACCGGCGACGACGTCCGGCAGCGGGTCGTCGGTGGTGGCCGTCTCGAGCTGGCCGACGAGCAGCGGCGGATCGTCGCGCTCGGCGGCCAGGTAGTCGGCGAGCGGGACGCCGCTGTAGTTCGCGCCGGGGTGGGCCAGCGAGATGCTGCGGGTGCCTCCCGGCGAGTACCGGGTCGCTTCGATCAGCGCCCGGGTCTCGGCCGCTGATCGAAGCGTGGAGAGCTGGATGCCGACGGCTCCGGCTTCGAGGAGCCGGTTGATCAGCCCGGAGTCCACGGTCGGGATCCGTACCAGCGCCGGCAGCCCGATCGCGGCCGCCCGGCTCACCGCTCGCCGGGCCTGTTCCTCGCTCAGCTGCGAGTGCTCCAGGTCCACGACGACAAAATCCGCCCCCGCCACGCGGGCGAGGTCGACCGTCTCCTCACCGGCGAGCTTCACGAACGTGCCACGCACCGTGCGCCCGGCGCTGAGCGCAGCGCGCAACCCCGCCCGCCCGCTCGAAGCGGTCCCGTTCGGGGCGCTCATCGCGCGGCTCCCGCGGAGCGGTCCCGTTCCAGCGCGCCAGAGCACGCCGCAAAGGGTCCGGTCCGACCAGCCCCCCCCAAGCGGTCCCGTTCGGGCGCACCCGGGCGCGCGGGAACGGGACCGCTAGCGGTGAGCATCAGAGGGCGTCCGACGAGTGGCCGGGAGTGGTCTTCCACTTCGTGTTGACCAGCGGCGCGATGTGGTTGATCGCGGTCGCGGCCTCGCCGAAGCCCACCGAGATCAGCGCGACCTTGCCCTCGTACATCGCGATGTCGCCGGCCGCGAAGACCCGCGGCAGGTTCGTCTTCTGGGTGCGGTCGACGAGGATCCGGCGGCGCTTGAGGTCCATGCCCCACTCGGCCATCGGCCCGAGGTCGGTGAGGAAGCCGATCGCCGCGACGACCGTCTTCACGTCGCGCTGGTGCTGTTCCTTGGACTCGACGTGCTCGAGCGTGATCCGCTCGACCGCGTCCCCGCCGTGCACCTCGACGACCTCGAACGGGGTGACGAGCTCGACCGAGGACTCCTGGAGCTGGGCGACGCTCTTCTCGTGCGCCCGGAACGCGTCCCGGCGGTGCACCAGCGCGACCGAGTTGGCCAGCGGCTCGAGCGCGAGCGCCCAGTCGACCGCGGAGTCGCCGCCGCCCACCACGACCACGTCGTGGCCGGCCAGGTCCGCGAGCCGCGGCACGAAGTACCGCAGCCCGCGCCCCGCGAAGTCACCGCCGGCGGGCAGTTCCTTCGGCTCGAACGTGCCCATGCCACCCGCGACGAGGACGGCCTTCGCGTGCACGGTCACGCCCGGGTCGCCCGGCGTCGAGGCCACGGCCCCGACGGTGACGCCCTCGTCGTGGATCTCGATCGTCGTCGCGCGCTGCTCCAGCAGGAACGTCGGCTTCGACTGCTGCGCCTGCTCCAGCAGCGCGTCGACCAGGGCCTGGCCGCGCACGGCCGGGAACCCGGCGACGTCGTAGATGTTCTTCTCCGGGTAGAGCGCGGCGAGCTGGCCGCCCACCTCCGGGAGCGAGTCGATCACCGCGACCGACATCCCCCGGAACCCGGCGTAGTACGCGCCGTACAGGCCGACCGGCCCGGCCCCGATGATGAGGACGTCGACGGTTACTTCGTCCACGACGCGACCTCCTCGTGGTCGGCCGCGAGCGGCGGGATCTTGCGGGCGCCGCCCGGCGAACCGATCCCGAGCGTGATGAACACGGTCTCGTTGATCGCGGCGAACTGCTCGCGGTCCGCGGGCAGGTCTTCCTCGTGGTAGATCGACACGGTCGGGCAGGCCGGCTCGCAGCGACCGCAGTCGACGCACTCCTCCGGGTTGATGTACATCATCCGGGGGCCGGTGTAGATGCAGTCGACCGGGCACTCTTCGATGCAGGACTTGTCCTGCACGTCGATGCAGGCGTCAGTGACGACGTAAGCCATGGGGTACCTCTCAGGCAGCGGGCGTGTTGCCACGCCAGCCGGTCAGCTCGTGCGACACGCCGTTGACGAACACCGCGGTGGGCTCGAGCCGGGGCGCTTCGATCGTGTTGCCGGCCGCGTCGGGGAGAACCACGGCGTCGACCTCCTTGAGCACGGTGACGTGCGCCGGGCCGCCGACGGTCAGCGAGCCGTAGCCCTCGACGTCCAGGCCGAGGTACTTGGCGGGCACGGTCGTGACGCGGGGCAGGATCTCCGACATCGGCACGCCCAGCGCGAGGAACTTCGACATCGACGTCACCAGGTCGAACACCGGGCCGCGCCAGTTACGGCCGGACGTGTCGGAGCTCAGGATGTCGGGCAGGAAGCCCTCGGCGATCGCGGGCTTCGCGACCTTGAACGACATGTTCGACTTGCCGTGCGCCGAGTCGTACATGACGCCCCGCTCGCGGGCCTTGTACACCTCGCGCAGAACGGCGCCGTTCTCGTCGAGGATGCCGTTCTCCTTGCCGGTGTAGCAGTGGGCGATGATGTCGCCCGGGCGCAGCCGCTCGAGGATCTCCGGCAGCGTCAGCGCGGTCTCGCCGATGTGCACCATGACCGGGAGGCCGGCCTGCTCACCGAGGTCGATCGCCTTCTCCAGCAGCGGCACGATCTTGTCGCCCAGCACGTCCTCGGACAGCCGGATCTTGAAGCCGCGGACCACGTCGGGGTTGTCGGCCGCGGTCTGAAGCGCGTCGTCGACGTTGAACGTGTCGGGGTTCAGCAGCTCGCCGTAGCGGAAGTCGATCAGGCCGAGCACCGAGACGTTCAGGAAGTTCACGATCCGCATCACGGTCGGCTCGACGACCAGCGTGCGGAACGCCGGGAACGTCGACGCACCGGCGGTGCCGGCGTCGGCGGCCGCGACGACACCGCGACGCAGGTGGGCCTCGTCCTGCGGGGCACCGACCTTCGACACCTTCTCGAAGATGTGCGTGTGGCCCTCGACCAGGCCGGGCAGCACGGTGGCGCCGGTGGCGTCGACGACGGTCGCGGCCGACCGGGCCAGGTCGTCGCCGATCGCGGCGATCTTGCCGTCCTTGATCGCCAGGTCGGTGACCTTGTTCAGCCCCGACGCGTGGTCGAGCACGGTGCCACCGCGCACCACGGTGTCGTACAGGTTTTCGGACATGGAGACCTCCACGGGCGGGTCCCGCAGAGGGACGCTGGGGATTGTTAGGAGATGCTGTTGACGAGCGGCGTCAGACCGCCGACCGCGATCGTGACCTGCTGACCGGGGCGCAGGAACTCGTTCCGGTCCTGCCCGGTACCGGGGGGTGTGCCGGTGAGCACGACGTCGCCGGGTTCCAGCCGGGCGTACCGGGAGAGCCGGGACACCAGGTCGGCCACGTCGAAGATCAGGTCAGCGGTGGTACTGCTCTGCCGCTGTTCCCCATCGACCCAGGATGCGACCGGAATAGCGTTCGGGTCGGGTATCTCGTCCCACGGTAAGACGGTCGCCCCGAGCGGCGCACAGCCGGGGAAGCCCTTGGCCAGCACCGGCGCGCCGGTGGCCTTCATGACGTCACGGGCGGTCGTGTCGTTCGCGGCGACGATGCCGGCGACCGAACCCAGCACCTCGGCGGGCGAGACGTCGGCGAGCGCGCGGCCGATGACGATGCCGACCTCGGCCTCGTAGTCGAACTGCTCGGTGAGACCGGCCGGGATCGCGAGCGTGTCGCGGTGGCCGGAGAGCGCGGTGTTCGGCTTGAGGAACAGGATCGGGCTGGTCGGTACCGGCCGGCCGGTGAGGGCGGCTTTCCCGTGGTAGTTGAGCCCGACGCCCCAGACCGACGTCGTCCGCAGCGACAGCGGCGCGACCGCGACCTCGTCCAGGTCGGCCTTCGGCAGGCGGCGGGTCACGGCGGCCTGGTCGACCTCGGCGAGCGTTCCGCCGGCCGCCAGTAAGGCGGAGAGGTTCGGGTAGGGCAGGTCGACGACGGCCAGCTCGTCGCCCTCGACCCGGGCGATGCCGTAGCGGGTGACGAGCGTTTCCATGCCAAAGATCTTGAGATGCGAGCCGCCATCATGTCAAGTGAGACGGCGATACTCATTATGAGATGCAGCTATCCGAAATGAGACGTTCATAGACCCGCGCCCACCGGGCCAGTTCGGGCACCGAGAACGTGTCGACGCGGGGGTCGGCACCGCCGCCGAGGGGGCGCGGACCCAGGCGCGCGGTGGGCACGCCGGCGGCCCGGAACACGACCCCGTCGGTGGAGCCGGTCCAGCCCGTGATCGGTGCGGCCGCGGGGAACTCGGACTCGTAGGCGTCGGTCGCCGTCCGCACGATCGGTGCGTCCCCGGGGGTGGCGGGGCCGTTCCCGAGCAGCATCTCGTCCACGGTCGCGCCGTCGAGTGCGGCACGCAACGACGCCGCCGCCTCCCCCGGCACGACCGGGCCCGGCAGCACGAGGTAGCAGTACAGCTCCAGCGCGGCCGGCGCGAGGTCGGACTTCGCCGGGGATCCGGCGCGCAGGGCACCGAGCCCGAACGAGGCGCCGTCCTGGCGGGCCGGGTCGGTCCGGTGCGCGGTGTACGAGGCGCCCCACCCCGAGAC
This sequence comes from Cryptosporangium japonicum, assembly GCF_039524755.1. Lineage (NCBI taxonomy): Bacteria > Bacillati > Actinomycetota > Actinomycetes > Cryptosporangiales > Cryptosporangiaceae > Cryptosporangium > Cryptosporangium japonicum. Next base: position 98,017 of record NZ_BAAAGX010000018.1, on the reverse strand, counting down.
GGCGGCGAGCAGGTCACCGGCTCGCGCGAGCAGACCGCCGTTCGGGTACAGCATCAGCGGGCCCCAGGCTCCGGTGAGCCGCACCCGCAGGTAGAGGGCCGCCGGCTCCTGGCGGAGCACGCCCGGCGGGCCTCCCTTGGCCACCACCGCGGCCCGCGGCGGCGGGAACGCCCCGAGATACTCGCCCACGCCGGTGAGGGCGTGCGGACCCCAGTCGGTCCGGTGCGTTCCCCGGGCGGCCAGCAGGAGCTGGGTGCCCGGCTTCGCCGCGCGGACGAAACCGGTCACCGCGGCGGCCGCGGGAGCCTTCGCGACGCCCAGGCCGAAGCCGGAAACGGTGTCGCCGGACACCTGGAACGGCGCCGGGGTGTCGGTGCGCCCGGTGATCGCCGCGTCGGGACCCGGATCGCCGGTCAGCGACGTGTCGAGGTGGGAGTAGAGCACCACGTCGGCGGGGCGGGGAGAGGCCGCCCCACCGACATGGCCGTCCACGCGCCGATCCGCTTCCCCAAGCACGGTCGCAAGGACACTGGCGGCGTTCCCGTCGAGACGGCGCACCTGCCAGTCGATGAACGGCCAGCGGGCCGACGCGAATCGCACGAACGATTCGGCCAGCGCCCGCTCGCCGCCGTGGGGGCTCGCGGTGCCGGCCAGTTCGCCCAGCACCGCGAGAAGGTCCTGGGTCAGAACCGCTCCCAGTCGTCGGCGGCCGCGCGCCACACGTCGATGTTGCGCGGGTCGCCACCCATCCGGCGGGCCTTGTGCGTCTCGTTCTGCTCCGGCGAGAAGATCCGGTGGCCGTCGCACAGCTCGATGCGGGGACCGAACCGGGCGTCGTAGAGGTAGAAGGCGATCGAGTGCGACGCCGAGTGGTTCACGATGTCGGACGCGATCTCGGTGCCCTTGTAGAGCGCCCGGGCCCGGCCACGCATGACGTGGTCGAGGCTCTTCATCTTGAAGCAGAGGTGCGCGAGGTAGAACTTGTCGTCGCGACGCAGCGCGAGCGAGTGGTGGTACCGGTTCTCCGACCGCAGGAACGACGACGAGCCCCGGCCCGGCGTCATCACGTAGTCCGACGCCTGGAAGCCGAGCACGTTCATGTAGAAGTGCTGCGACTCCTCGTAGTGGTCGGTGGAGAGGAACGGGTGCACCAGTTCCACCGGCCGGTACTCGAGCAGCGGCGGCTCGGCGTACTCGTAGAACTCCCAGCCGAACTCGAGCGTGAGGCCGTTCGGGTCCTTCGTCGCGAAGCCCCTGGTGACGATCGAGGCGGTGCGCTCGTGCAGCGGCAGGATCTCCGCGCCCTCGGCGCGCAGCCGCTTCTCCAGGTCGTCGAGGACCTCTTCCGACTCGACGCTCAGACCGATGGCGAGCGTGTCGAACTCGGTCAGGCTCGGGTCGCTGACCAGCTCGATCGAGTACTGCTCGGTGCCGGCGCGCAGCTGGGCGTACTCCGCCGTGCGCGCCTCCACCTGGAGACCGACGTGGTACGTGTAGAACTCGACGGCCTCGTCCAGCGCCGGGGTGGCGAGCCGGGCGAACTGGATGCCGTAGGGGCCGAGCGGACGGTTTCTCTCGGGCACGGTCTTCTCCGATCGGAACGGCGACGCCGCCGAGAGCGTGACGATCGTCTGCTGGTCGATGACCGGCCGCCACTTCTCCCGCACGAACGTCTCGTGCGACTCACTGTTGAGGTAGGACTTCAGATCGTCTTCGTCGTCGAACTCGATCGTGAACACGTGCGACATCCGGGTGTCGCGCAGCGAGATGTTCGGCCCGAGCACGAAGCTCCGCATCTGCGGGTACCGGCTCGGGAACGACTCCACCTCCGCGAGGATCGCGTCCACGGTCTCCGCCGGCACCTCCGGCTTGAACCTGAACGCGACGACGTGGCGGATCACAGGATGAAGCTCAGACGGGCACCGTGCTCGAGCAGCTCGTGCTCGAGGTACGCGCGGCGGTGGACGAACTTGAGCTCGCCCTCCTCGTTCTGCACCACGTCGTGGTGGTACCGGCCCACGTAGGTGTGGTGGGTGAGGTCGCGGAACCGGTTGATGACGAAGTTCGCCTTGATCTCGATGCCCTCGGCACCCTGGATCAGGCGGACGTTGCTGACCATCCGGTGCGTCCGCGAGTGCGGGTTCTCCGCGTGCGCCTTGCGGCTCTTCAGCCGCTTGACGCGTGCGTTGAGCAGGTCCCAGTCGTCGAGGACGAAGAAGCCGCCCCCGGTGCGGTCCCAGCCCTTGTAATCGGTGGTCGGCACCTCGAACGTGCCGCCCTCCTCGAACAGCGCCAGCCAGGCGTCCAGGTGCCACTCGTCCAGGAGCATGGCCTCCTGGTAGAGGAAGTCCTCCGCGTCGGCGCGGGTCACGGTGATCGTCGGGGCGCTCATCAACAACCACTCCCGTATTCCGTCGCGGTCGCGTCGGAGACCTTGCCCAACGCCTTGTCCCAGTGCCGCCAGAAGCTGCGCATCGCACCCTCGTCGATCGAGCGGCCCTTCTCGCCCTTCGACTCGCGCTCCATGCCGCGGGACATGTCGCTCCAGTCGTTGAAGCCGCGGGTGTCGCCCTTGCTGGCTTCGATGCCGCGCTGCACGGCCTCGTAGGCCTCGATGTCGTCCGGCGTCGCCAGGCCACCGGGGCCGACGAAGCTGGTCATCGTCTTCAGGCGCATCGCGCGGACGTCGGGCTCCTCGTCGACCGGCACGTACTGCCAGGCCCGGACGTCGGTGCGGCCCGGCGCGACCGGCTCGAGCTGCCGGATCGTCAGCGCCTCGAGGTCGAAGAACAGCAGGTTCGGGAAGACGAACAGAATGCGGCTGGCGTCGCCGATCGCATCGGCGCGCTCCTGGCCCAGACGCTCGGCCATCGCCTCGCGGTTGAGGCGGGTGCGCTCCTTCTCGGCCTCGCCGAAGCGGGGCTCCCAGATCATGCCCAGCCGGCCGTTGTGCCCGGTGAGCACCAGCATCGAGTGCCCGCCGCCCAGGTCGTGGGCGTACTGGTCGTCGTCGGTGACCGGGAAGCCGGTCTCACGCAGGTACCCGACGAACGTGTTGTGGGTCGGCGCGAAGTGGTAGCCGTCCATCGCGTTCTCGACGGCGAGCTTCCAGTTGCCCTTGACGCCGTAGCGCTGGATGCCGGGCAGCGTGGTCATGCCCGAGGCCGACTGTTCGGCGGCCATCGAGAGCACGTCGGCGGCCTCGCCCAGGTGCTCCAGCAGCGGCGGCACGTCCGGGTCGAACGACACGAAGACGAAGCCCTCGTGGATGTCGAGCTTCGCGACCGGACGCAGGTCCATCGTGCCCTTGAAGCGCTCGAGCTCGGCGTACGCGTCGTCGCCGGGGAGCGCGGAGAGCTTGCCGGACGAGTTGAACGTCCAAGCGTGGTAGAAGCACTGGAAGTTGCGTGCGTTGCCCTGCTCCTCCCGGCACACCACGGTGCCGCGGTGCGGACACGAGTTGAGGAACGCCCGAACCACGCCGTCGCCGCCGCGGACGAAGATCAGCGGCTTCCCGCCGAGCGTCCGGACCTTGTAGTCGTTCTTGTTCGGGATCTCGGTCTCGTGGCCCAGGTACAGCCAGTTGTGGTTCCAGATCCGCTCGCGCTCGGCCTGGAAGACCTCCGCCGAGCGGTACGCCTCACGGTTGACCCGGAAGGTCAACTGGTTCCAGTCCTGCGCGATCAGGCCACCGTGGCCGGTATCGACCAGACCCTCAGCCATTGTCTGTGTCATCTTCGGTCCTCGTTGTGAGAGATGCCATCTCGCATTACGACATGGTGTATTGCAGAGTGCGTACTGTCAACGGACCCGGCGAGTTCGGGCCCGGTTGGTAGCATCACGCCTGCTGGATTCAGCCCCCGTGGTCGTCCCCGACCACAAAAAAGGACAATTCATGCTTGAGCCCGTGCCGGAAATCGCCCCGGTTTCCCCCGCCCCCGGCGACGAGGAGCTTCCTCGTGCCGAGCGCGGCACCCCCGCCATTCAAGCCGTCGAGCGCGCTGCCACGATCCTCGGCGCCTTTAGCGTCGGCCGACCGCGGCTGAGCCTGAACGAACTGACCGCCCGGCTGGGTACCAGCAAGGCCACCGCGCACCGCTACACCAAGGCGCTGCGCTCGGTGAACCTCCTGCGTTACGACGAGCGGGAAGCCCTGTACTCCCTCGGTCCCCAGGTGCTGACGCTGTCGGCCGCCGCGCGGGCCGGGCTGCCGATCATCACGATCGCCGGCCCGTACATGGAGGAGCTGGTCCGCGAGGCCGGCGAAACCGTCGTCCTCTCGGTCTGGGACGGCGACACCGCCGTGGTCGTCCGGGTCGACGACAACACCGACCGCACGGTGCGGATCAGCGTCCGCACCGGTGCCCGGCTCTCGATGTCCCGGTCGGCCCAGGGCCGCGTGTTCTGCGCGTTCCTGGACGAGGACGAGGTGCCCGGCCTGGGCAGCCTGCTGCGCCGCAACCCCGATCTGCGCTCCGAGCTCGAAGCGATCCGGGAGAGCGGCATCAGCGTGAACACCCCGGCCGACAACGGTGTCCGCACGATCGCCGCGCCCGTGTTCCAGGACGCGACGATCGTCGCGACGATGGCGATCGTCGGGACGACGGCCGCAGTGGCCGACGAGACCGGCTCGCCGGCCGCGCAGGCCCTGCTGCACATCTCCCGATCGCTCACCCAGGAGCTGGGCGCCAGCGGCCCCATCACCCGGGGCTTCTAGCGCGCCGACACTCACAGATCCAGCGTCAGCCGGTCGGATGCGCACCGGCTGACGCAGATCATCATCGAGTTGCTCTGCGCCCGTTCCGCCTCGGTCAGGATCGTGTCCCGGTGCAGAGCCTGGCCGGCCAGCACCCGCGTCTCGCACGAACCGCAGAAGCCCTCTTCGCAGTCGTACGGCACGCCGGGGACGACGTCACGCACCGCTTCGAGCAGCGTGCGGTCGGCCGGCACCCGGAACTCCTTGCCCGCCCGGGCCAGCTTCACGATGAACTCCTTCGAGTCCACCGGGATGGGGGCCACCCGGTCGGTACCGCTGCTGGTGAAGCGCTCGACGTGCAGGTCGAGGTCGCCGACGGTGTTCTCGACGGCCGTGAGCAGCCCCTCCGGACCGCAGCAGTAGACCTGCGTGCCGGGCTTGGCCGCCGCGAACGCGGCCGCCAGGTCCGGGTGTCCGAGCTCGTCCTGGGGAACGAGCTCGACACGGTCGCCGTACTGTTCCTTCAGCTTCTCCGCGAACGCCATCGACGCCCGGGTGCGGCCGCCGTAGAGGAGCTTCCAGTCGGCGCCCCGCTGTTCCGCGGCGCGGACCATCGCGCTGATCGGCGTGATGCCGATGCCGCCGGCGACGAACAGGTAGTGCTCGGCGTCGACGAGCCGGAAGTGGTTCTTCGGACCACGCACCCGGATCGGCGAGCCGGCGGCCAGGATCTCGTGCACCTCGACCGAGCCGCCGCGCCCGTCCTTCTCCCGGAGCACGGCGACGGTGTACGACGTCGTGTCCGCGGGGTCACCGCAGAGGGAGTACTGCCGGACCTTGCCCGAGGGCAGGATCAGGTCGAGGTGGGCGCCGGGCTCCCAGCTCGGGAGCTCGCCGTCGCCGGCGAGGCGAAGCGACACCACGCCCTCGGCGATCGGTTCCACCGCGGCCAGCGTGAGCAGCTGGACGTCGAGGCCGGTGGCGCTCTTCGTCGTGGCCGTCCTGCGCTGCGGACCCGGCCGGAACGTCACCGGGATGTGGTCCCAGCCCGACTGGCTGCCCCACGACTCGGTGGGCGTCGGCCCGACCGGGTCGATCCTGTAGTCGGGTAGCCGTTCCAGGACCTGGGTGACCATCTCGCGGTACATCGCACGGGCCAGGTGGGCACCCGGGCAGCGGTGGCTGCCGATACCGAAGGTCAGGTGACCGCGCGGGTCGCGGTCGAGAACGAACTTCTCCGGCTCGGGGAACGCCTCCGGGTCGTAGTTCGCCGCCACCCAGGGAATCAGGACCCGGTCGCCCTTCATCACCGGGCAGCCGCCGATCTCGGTGTCCCGCATGACCGTGCGCGCCATCGCCTGGGCCGGCGGGTAGGCCCGCAGGAACTCCTCGGTGGCGACGTCGAGCAGCGCGGGGTCCTCGATCAGCCGCTTCCGGTCGTCGGGGTGCCGGCTCAGGTGAACCAGCGTCGAGCTGGTGAGCGCCGTCGTCGTGTCCACGCCGCCGGCGATCAGCAGGAAGATCACCGAGGTCATCTCGTCGTCGCTGAACGGCTCACCGTTCGGCTTGACCTGCTGCACCAGCCACGACACCGCGTCGTCGGCCGGCTCGGCGCGGCGGGCGTTCATGATCTCGACGATGCGATCGCCCATGAACGCGAGCCCCATGCCACCACGCATCTCCCGCTCGCTGCCCGGCCGGGCGGCGAACAGGTCGTGGATCGGGCCGGCCAGGCGCTTCCAGTCCTCGCGGGGGAAGCCCAGCCAGTCGAGCGTCACCGCGGTGGGGACCGGGTTCGTGAGCTGCTGCACCAGGTCGGCGTGGCCGTCCTCGATGAACCCGTCGATCACGTCGGTGACGTGCTGGGCGATCATCGGGACGAGCTTCTCGATCGCCGAGCGGCTCAGGAGCGGGTTGATCAGGTCCCGGTAGATCGTCGACTCGGGTGGGTCGAGCTCGATCGGGTACTGAGGGCTCGCTTTGCCTTCCGGAATCACGAACCCGAGCCCGCTGTCCGCGCTGCGGCGGGCCGACGAGAACGTCGCGTCGTCCCGGGCGATTCTGGCGATGTCCTCGTAGCGGGTGGTCACCCAGTGACCACCGTGGGACTCGGTCCAAGCGACCGGGCATTTACCCCGGACCTCGGCGTAGGGACGCACCGGATCGTCGATCAACTCCGGGGCGTGATGGTCGAATTCGACCGTCGGTCGTGCTGCTTCCACTGCCATCTCCACGGCATCCGAAGCTAACTTGCGCGGTGTTTGCCCCGGCCGCGCCACCGGAGTTGTCCCAACCGTAAACGGCGCCCAGAAAGGCGTCAATCAGCCGGAAATTCGGTCCGAAAAGGACTCCAATTTGCATCCGTGCAGCTCAGAGCCTTCGTCTGATGGTCTCGCCGCCCCTCCGACGGGGCGGACACGAAACAAAACCTTCACCCCCGAGCACAAAGGCCGGGCGATTGTTTTGTTCCGGGACGGCGCCCCCACTAAAAGGTGAGGACGGCTTTCACGACGTCGCCGCGCTTGGTGGCCGCGGCGGCCTCGTTGATGTCGGCGAACGCGTAGTGGGCCATCAGCTTCTCGACCGGGAAGCGGCCGGCCCGCTGCCACTCGAGCAGCTGCGGCACCAGCACCTGCGGAACCGCGCTGCCGGAGATCACGCCGGTGACCGTGCGGCCGTTGAGCAGCGTCCGCCACTCGATCTCGACGTTCTCGCTGGGTCCGACGCCGACGACGGCGCAGGTGCCCCGGGTGTGCAGCGCGGTCACGGCCGACTTCACCACGTCGGCCCGGCCGGTGGTGTCGACCGAGCCGTCCAGGCCGTCGGGCACGATCGCCCGGATCCGCGCGACGACGTCACCCTCGCGCGAGTCGAGCACGTGGGTGGCGCCGACCTCCTGCGCGGTCTGCAGGCGGCTCGGGCTCACGTCCACCGCGATGATCGTCTGCGCACCGGCGGCGGCCGCGGTCATGACCGACGCGAGGCCGACCGCGCCGGCGCCGAACACGGCCACCGCGCTCTCCGGCCCCGGCTCGACCGTGTGCAGGATCGCCCCGGCGCCGGTCATGAACCCGCACCCGAACGGAGCGGCGGTCCGCAGGTCGGCATCCTCCGGCAGCTTGACGACGCTGCGCGCGCTGACGACGGCGTGGGTGGCGAACGCCGACTGGCCGAGGAAGTGGCCGTAGACCGGCTGGCCGTCGATCGTGATCGCCGACGAACCGTCCGCGCGGGCCCCGGCGAAGTTCAACGCGTCGAACTGCGCGCAGTACGACGGCGACGCGGTGCGACACTGCTTGCAGACGCCGCAGGAGGTGAACGCGAGCGCCACCTGGTCGCCGACCGCGACGCCGCTGACCCCGGCGCCGACGGCCTCGACCACACCGGCGCCCTCGTGCCCGAGCACGGCGTTGGTGGGCAGGAACGTGGCGAAGTGCAGGTCGGTGGCGCAGATGCCGACCGCGCTCAGGCGTACCAGCACCTCGTCGGCACGCGGTTCCTCGAGCTGGGCGGGCCGCAGCTCGAACGTTTTCTCCGCGGTTACGGCGGCGACGGTAATGTCCACGAGAACTCTCCGTTATCTCACTATGGCGAGACGGCATCTTGACTTCTGAGATGGTAGCCGTCAAGACTTCCGGTATGAGCGAGCTCGCCGTCCCAGAGAACCGCCTCCTGATCGCCGGGAGCTGGCAGTCTCCCGCCTCCGGAGAGGCACTGCCGGTGCTCGACCCGGCCACCCAGCAAGCGTTCCACCAGGCCGGCCGAGCCACCGCCGCCGACGTGGACGCCGCCGTCGCCGCGGCCCGTGCCGCCTACGACGGCTGGTCCCGGATGAACCCCTCCGACCGTGGTGCGATCCTCGCCCGCTGGTCGCAGCTCATCTTCCAGCACGTCGAGGAACTCGCTCGGTACGAAGCGCAGGACGTCGGCAAGCCGCTGTCCGACGCGCGCACCAACATCTTCATCGCCGGCAGCATCCTCGGCTACTTCGCCGGCGCGGCCGACAAGCTGCACGGTGCGACGCTACCGTCCCGCTCGGCCGACAACACCGGCTTCACTCTGCGTGAGCCCCTCGGCGTGTGCGCGATGGTGATCGCGTGGAACGTCCCGGCGATCCTGTTCATGGCCGACGCCGCTCCCGCGCTCGCCGCCGGCAACACGATCGTGCTCAAGCCGTCGGAGTACGCGCCGATGAGCCCGCTCGCGATCGCCGCACTGGCCGCGGAGGCCGGGCTCCCGCCCGGCGTTCTGAACGTCGTCACCGGTCTGGGACCGGAGGCCGGGCAGCCGCTGACCTCGCACCGGGGCATCAACCACATCAGCTTCGTCGGCTCCTCGGCGACCGGACGGGCGATCATGCGGTCGGCCGCCGAGAACCTGGTCCCGGTGAAGCTCGAGCTCGGCGGGAAGTCACCGAACGTAGTCTTCGCCGACGCCGACCTGGACGCGGCCGTGCCCGCGATCCTGGAGTCGATCGTCGAGAACGCCGGGCAGAACTGCTACGCGGGCTCGCGCCTGCTGATCGAGGAGCCGATCTACGACGAGGTGGTCCAACGCCTCGCGGCGGCGATGGAGGCGGTGAAGGCCGGCCCGTGGCACGAGGACCTCGACATGGGGCCACTGGTCAACGGCATCCAGCACGAGCGGGTGTCGGGCTTCCTGTCCGGCGGCGTGGCGGGTGGCGCCCGGGTCGTCACCGGTGGGCCCGGCGACGCCGACGGCTGGTACGTGAAGCCGACGCTGTTCGACAAGGTCACGCCGGACATGCCGATCGTCCGCGAGGAGATCTTCGGCCCGGTGCTCGCGGCCGAATCGTTCCGCGGCGCCCGCGACGCGATCGACCGCGTCAACGCCACCCCGTACGGCCTGCTGGTCAGCGTCTGGACCAACGACCTGTCCCGGGCGCTGCGGGTCACCCAGGAGGTGCGCTCCGGTCAGGTGTCGGTGAACGAGTTCGCGAACTCCGCGATCATCGGGTTCCCGTTCAACCTGGCCAAGGAGAGCGGCTTCAGCCAGGGCGGCGGCTACGAGGCCATGAAGGAGTACACGTCCGAGAAGGGCGTGACCATCAAGATGCGTCCGCTCGACTGAGCCGGACGCCTTCGACGGCCGGACCTTGACTCCGGCCTGGGCG
>NZ_BAAAGX010000018.1:0-88169 GCF_039524755.1 Cryptosporangium japonicum | reverse complement strand
CCGTTTGTTCGGCTTCTCCGGCTCCGGTGATCAGCCGTGCAGGTAGGCCAGCACGGCGAGCACACGCCGGTTGTCGTCCTCCGACGGCGGCAGACCGAGCTTGCCGAAGATGCTGCTGGTGTGTTTCCCGACCGCCTTCTCGGTGACGTGCAGCCGCCCGGCGATCGCCGCGTTGGAGCGGCCCTCGGCCATCAGGCCCAGCACCTCACGCTCACGCGGGGTGAGCCGGCCCAGCGGCTCGTCGGCCACGTGCCTGGCCAGCAGGCGCGACACCACCTCGGGGTCCATCGCCGTGCCGCCGGCCGCGACCGTGCGCACCGAGTCGACGAACTGGCCCACGTGCGAAACCCGGTCCTTGAGCAGGTAACCGACGCCCCCGGCGCGATCGGACAGCAGCTCACGGGCGTACAGCTGCTCGACGTGCTGGGACAGGACCAGCACCGGCAACCCCGGAATCTCCGCCCGGGCCCGGAGCGCGGCCCGTAACCCCTCGTCAGTGAACGTCGGCGGCAACCGGACGTCGATCACCGCGACGTCGGGGCGATGCGTGGTCAGTGCCCGCAGCAGCGACGGCGCGTTGTCCACCGCCTCGACGACGTCGAAGTTGTACGCGGTGAGCAGCCGGATCAGGCCGTCCCGGAGGAGCGCGAGGTCTTCGGCGAGGACAACACGCACGGAATCTCCAGCAGGACGACGGTCGGTCCACCCGGTGGGCTGTTCAACGCTAGCGTGCCGTCCAACGCCGACAACCGGCGTTCGACCCCGCGGAGCCCGGTTCCCGCGCCGATCGACGCACCGCCGCGACCGTCGTCGGTGACCGTCAGGCGCAGGTGCGTGCCGGTGCTCCGCAGCTCGATCCGGGCCGTGGTCGCCCCGCTGTGCCTCGCCACGTTCGTCAGCACCTCGGAGGCCGCGAAGTAGAGCGCCGACTCCACCGGAGCTGCCGGCCGGCCGGGAAGCTCCACGGTGCACTCCACCGCGATCGGCAACGCCATCGCCAGTGCGCGGACCGCTCCGTCCAGCCCGCGTTCGGCGAGGACCGGCGGATGGATCCCGGCCACCAGATCCCGTAGCTCCGACAGCGCCAGCACGCTCGACTGCCGGGCCTCGACCAGCAACGCTCTGGCCGCGTCGGGGTCCCGGCCGATCAGGTCCTCGGCCATCCCGATGCTCAGGCTCAGCGAGACGAGGCGAGCCTGGGCGCCGTCGTGCAGGTCACGCTCGATGCGTCGCAGCTCGGCCGCCTGGGCGTCGACGGTCTCGGTCCGCGTCCGGGTCAGCTGGGTGACCCGGGAGGCCAGCTCGCTCCCGCGGGTGGGTGCCAGCAGCAGCCGGCCGCACCTCGCGTGCGCCCACAGCGCCCACGGGGCGATCAGCAGCCCGATCACCACGAGCAGGACCCCTTCGGCCACGGCGACGGCCACGTCCCGGGCGGAATCGATCGGCCAGACCGTGCCGAAGCCGTAGCCGTTCGGCAGCACGTCGAGCAGCCAGAGCACCTGCGGGACGACGATGCCCTCGACGCCGGCCGCCACCGCGACGGCGGGCAGCAGCCCCAGCACCAGGCCGACCGGCACCTCGGCCAGCAGCCAGAGCAGGTCACGCCAGGTGGCCGGGTCCGACAGCAGCCACCGGACCCGCTGCCAGGCCCGGCGCGGCGCGGACCCGGAGTAGACCGGCGAAGGCCGGTACGGCGATGTGATCGGCAGGCCGGCCCACTCGGCCGCGAACCGCCGGTGCAGCGTGGCCAGGCTCCTGATCGCGACGACCACCAGCGGCAGGAGGACGAACCCGATCCCCAGCGCGAGGAACGCCGACGACAGCACGAACACGACGAACAGCGGCAGGCCGAGCGCCAGCCCCAGCACCGGGAACGCGAGGCCGCGGACCACCGCGACACCGCCGCGCCGGATACCCGAGCGGAGATCGTCGCCGAACTCGCCCACGTGTCCTCCGCCGATCGTCGGGACCTCGATTGTGAGCCACGCCGACGCCCGCGCCGAGGGGTTTAGGCCTACCCCCGCGGGGGTGCTGGGACCAGTGCCACGGCGCCGACCGGGTTCGAGGATCGAACCATGACCACGACGGACGTACCAGCCACCGGCACCGACTTCGCACAGCTGTCCCGCCGGATCACCGCAGCCGGGCTCCTCGACCGACGGCCCGGGTACTACGCCGTCCGGACGGGTCTGCTCCTCGTCCTGGCGCTGGGCGCCGCGGCGGCGTACGTCTCGCTCGGCGACTCCTGGGCGCAGCTGTGGGTGGCCGTCGTCGTCGCGGTCCTCTCCGCGCAGCTGGGCCTGCTCGCCCACGACCTCGCGCACCGGCAGGTGTTCCGCACCGCGCGGGCCAGCGGCATCGCCGGCCGGATCGTCGGCAACCTGGGTATCGGCATGGGCTACGGCTGGTGGAGCGACAAGCACACCCGCCACCACGCGAACCCCAACCACGCCGAACTCGACCCGGACGTCGCCCCCGACCTGCTGGTCTGGTCGGAGGAGCAGGCCCGGGGCGCCCGCGGCGCGGCCCGTCTGGTCGGCCGGTGGCAGGCGTTCCTGTTCTTCCCGCTGCTCACCCTCGAGGGCGTCAACCTGCACGTGGCGAGCATCCTCGCACTGCGGAGGCCGACGATGCGCCACCGCGCGCTGGAGGGCGTCCTCCTGCTGGCGCACTTCGTCGGCTACGTCGCCGCGCTGCTGCTGGTGCTCTCCCCCGCGCGTGCGCTGGCCTTCGCCGCGGTGCACCACGCCGTGCTCGGCGTCTACCTCGGCTGCACGTTCGCCCCGAACCACAAGGGCATGCCCGAACCCGCCGAGGAGCACCGGCGCGACTTCCTCCGCCGGCAGGTCCTCACGTCCCGGAACGTCCGCGGCGGGCGGGTGCTGGACGCCGCGCTGGGTGGCCTCAACTACCAGATCGAGCACCACCTCTTCCCGAGCATGCCGACCGCGAACCTGCGCCTGGCCCGGCCGATCGTCCGCGCGTACTGCGCCGAGATCGGGGTGCCCTACGGCGAGAGCGGGTTGATCGACTCGTACGCCCAGGCACTGCGCCACATGCACCGCATCGGGGCACCGCTGCGCACGGGGAAGTAGCTGCGGCTGTTTACCGCTGTCTGATCCGCAGATGCGGTGCTAGCGTGACGCGGTGCCCACCTACCGGATCAGCGAAGCCGCCGCTCTCCTCGGCGTGAGCGACGACACCGTCCGCCGCTGGGCCGACGCCGGGAAGCTGCCCACCGTGCGCGAGCCCGGGTCCCGGATCGCGATCGACGGGCGTGACCTCGCCGCGTTCGCGGCCGACATCGCGGCCGACCGGCCGGCCGGGTTCGACGCCCCCATCGTCGCCGAGTCGGCACGCAACCGCTTCACCGGCCTCGTCACCCGGGTGGTGCGCGACGGGGTGATGGCCCAGGTCGAGATCCAGGCCGGTCCGCACCGGGTGGTCTCGCTGATGAGCCGCGAGTCCGCCGACGAGCTCGGGCTCGAGCCCGGTGTCCTCGCGGTGGCCGCGGTCAAGTCCACGAACGTCGTCGTCGAAGTCCCCCGCCACCCCGCCTAGTACCTCCCGGAGGCTCTCGTGCGCCGACCCGCTCTTCTCACCGCGGCCGTGGCCGCGGCCGCGGTGCTGCTCGCCGGCTGCGGCGACAGCAGTAGCGACACCGCCGGCGGCTCGAGCTCGGCGTCGGCGAGCGCCGACGACCTGAAGGGCACCGTGACGGTGTTCGCGGCCGCGTCACTGACCGAGTCGTTCACCACGCTCGGCCGGCAGTTCGAGCAGGCCCACCCGGGCGTCACGGTGAAGTTCAACTTCGCGGCGAGCTCGGCGCTGGCCGAGAGCATCGGGCAGGGCGCGCCGGCCGACGTGTTCGCGTCCGCGAGCACGAAGACCATGGACGGCGTCGACGCCGCCGTGGACGCGAAGGACTTCGCGCAGAACACGATGGAGATCGCGGTACCGCCGGACAACCCCGGTAAGGTCGCCGCGCTCGCCGACCTGGCCAAACCCGGTCTGAAGATCGCGCTCTGCCAGGAGCAGGTGCCGTGCGGCGCCACCGCGAAGAAGGTGCTCGACAAAGCCGAGATCACGGTCACGCCGAAGACGCTCGGCGCGGACGTGAAGTCGGTGCTCACCACCGTGTCGCTCGGTGAGGTCGACGCCGGCATCGTCTACCGGACCGACGTGCGGGCCGCCGGTGACAAGGTCAAGGGCATCGAGATCCCGGCCGACCGGAACGCCTCCACCGCGTACCCGATCGCCACGCTGAAGGACGCCCCGAACGCCGACGGCGCGACGGCGTTCGTCGACTACGTCCTCTCCGCCGACGGCACGAAGGTCCTCGAAGCCGCCGGCTTCACCGCTCCGTGAGCCGACGCACGGGAGCGCCGGCTCCGCTCGCGGTGCCGGCGCTCGTCGCGGTCGTGTTCCTCGCGTTGCCGCTCGTGGGCCTGCTCGTGCGGGCGCCGTGGGCGACGCTGCCGCACCTGCTGGGTGACCCGCTGGTGCGTGAGGCGCTCCGGCTCTCGGTCGTCAGCGCGCTGCTCGCCACCGCGATCTCGCTGGTGTTCGGGGTGCCGCTGGCGTGGGTGCTGGCCCGCACCGAGTTCCCCGGCAAGGCGCTGGTGCGTGCGCTGGTGACCGTGCCGCTGGTGCTGCCCCCGGTCGTCGGCGGGGTGGCGTTGCTGCTCGCGTTCGGCCGCCGCGGCATCGTCGGGCGCTACCTCGACCAGTGGTTCGACTACACGATCCCGTTCACCACGACGGCCGTGGTGCTGGCCGAGACGTTCGTCGCGATGCCGTTCCTGATCCTCACCGTGGAGGGCGCGCTGCGTGCCGCCGACCGCCGCTTCGAGGAGGCCAGCGCGAGCCTCGGCGCCGGTCGGCTGACCACGTTCCGGCGGATCACGCTGCCGCTGGTCGCGCCGTCGGTGCTGGCCGGTGCGGTGCTGTGCTGGGCCCGCGCGCTCGGCGAGTTCGGCGCCACGATCACGTTCGCCGGCAACTACCCCGGCACCACCCAGACGATGCCGCTCGCGGTCTACCTGGCCTTGGAGAGCGATCCGGACGCGGCGATCGCGCTCTCGCTCGTGCTGCTCGTCGTCTCGATCCTGATCCTGGTGGCGCTGCGCGACCGGGTGGTGCGTTCGGCATGACCCTCGACGCGCGGATCCGGGTCGACCGGGGATCGTTCTCGCTCGACGTGTCGCTCACCGCCACCCCCGGGCAGGTGCTCGGGGTGATCGGGCCGAACGGCGCCGGCAAGACCACGCTGCTGCGCGCGCTGGCCGGGCTGACCCCGCTGACCGACGGGCGGATCGAGCTCGACAGGCAGCGGCTGGACTCCCGGCCCGCGGAAGAGCGCAAGGTCGGCGTCGTCTTCCAGGACTATCTGCTGTTCCCGCACCTGTCGGCGCTGGAGAACGTCGCGTACGGGCTCCGGGTGCGCGGTGTCCGCAAGGCCGAGGCCCGGAGCACCGCGCACGAGTGGCTCGAGCGGTTCGGCCTGGCCGAGCACGCCGGGAAACGCCCGGGCCGGCTCTCCGGCGGGCAGGCCCAGCGGGTGGCGCTGGCGCGCGCCCTCGCGATCGACCCGGACCTGCTGCTGCTCGACGAGCCGCTGTCCGCGCTCGACGCGGGCACCCGGCTGCGGCTGCGAACCGACCTGCGCACGCACCTGACGTCCTACCGCGGGCCGTCGCTGGTGATCACGCACGACCCGATCGAGGCGATGATCCTGGCCGACCGGCTGGTCGTGCTCGAAGGCGGCCGGATCGTGCAGGAGGGGTCGGCCGGCGACGTGACCAGGCGGCCGGCGACCGACTACGTCGCGCGTCTCGTCGGGCTGAACCTGTACCGCGGTACCGCCGCGGACGGGCACGTGACGCTGGAGACCGGCGGCGTCTTCACGATCACCGACCGGGCGCTGTCCGGCCCCGTGCACGTGGCCGTGCGCCCCTCTGAGATCGCGCTGTACCGCTCGGAGCCGACCGCCGGTAGCCCGAGGAACACCTGGCGCGGACGGATCGTCGGCGTGGAGGCGTGGGGCGACCGGGTGCGGGTGGCGGTCGACGGCGAACCGTCCACGCTCGTCGACCTGACTCCCGACGCCGTGGCCGACCTCGACCTTGCCGCCGGCCACACCGTCTGGCTCACCGCCAAGGCGTCGTCGGTCACCGCCTACCCGGCCTGAAAAAAACACCCCCGACCAGGGGGTGTACCTGGTCGGGGGGTGAAGCGGAGGGGTCAGAGACCCCAGTCCATCCGCGGAACGACAGCGGTCTTGACCGAGAACTGGCCGACGTCCTCGACGCCGGAGGTGTCCTCGCGGTCCTCCTCGCGGGCCTTCACGACGTGCTTGCCGAACTTGTCGACGAGCGGCCGGTCGCTCTCGCGCTTGAGCCAGAGACGCAGCAGGTGACGCTTGCGGCCGTACTGCGGCCAGTCGGTGAACGCGGTCCGCGAATGCAGTGCGGCGTAGTTCGAGACCCACTGGATGTCACCGGGCTGGAAGTCCATGTCCAGCGCCATGCCCGGCTCGTAGGTGATCTCGTCGAACAGCTTGATGACCTCGATCTGCTGCTCGGTCAGGCGCGGCACCTCGGGGTAGTCCTGCGCGGTGAAGATGTACGTCGAACCGGCGTACATGCTGAACACGCCGTCCTTGATGCTGACGATCGGCGACGTGTACGTCTTCTCCGGTGCGTCGTGGTCCTGCTTGTACCAGTCGAAGTAGAACGGCTCGTGCAGCAGCGGGGCCAGGTCGGGGCGCCGGGACAGGATCTCGTTGTAGATCTGCGCACCGGAGACCAGGCTGGACGCGCCACCCTCCTTGGCCGGGCGAAGGCAGAACAGCGCCACCGCGTCCGAGCTGTCGGAGTGGAACACGAGCTTGTCGGCGACCCGCGAGGACAGCGCGGACGGGTCGTCCATCGTCTTCGTCGAGGTGGCGATGACGTGGTCGATCAGGTCGGCCATCTCGTTCTGCTTCATCGGCACGCCGAGGTGCAGGCCGGTGAGGTAGAAGATCGCGCCGGACAGCGCGTCGGAGTAGAGCTCGGTCTTCAGACCGCGGATGAGCACGAAACCGCGGCCGCGGTCCATGTCGTTGGCCCAGGTCTTGACGGCCTCGGCGCAGACCGGCAGCGGGTAGTCCGCCTTGGTGACGGTGCGCAGGTCCGGGTCGTCCTCGACGAACTTGCGGCCGACGGTCTCGAGCTCGGCGATCTCGGCGTCGCTCAGCTGGTAGATCCAGGTCTTGTTGTCCTGGAGCTGGTCGCCCCGCCAGGCCGCCGGTCCGGTGACCGGGGACAGGTCCGTGGTGACGGTCATCGTGGTGTCTCCCTAAGGAATGGAACTGCGGCCCAGCCGGACGTCGCCGGCGACTCGGGCATCACTGCTCTAGCTGTCGCTGGACGGTGGTGCCGTCCCAGTAGTCGCGCCGGTGCGCGATCAAGCCCTCTTCGGCGCGGAACCAGAACATTCCGCGGACATCCACCGGCTTGCCGTGGATCCGGAACGTCATCCGGTACCCGACGGCCGCGCGGTCGTCGTCGACGAGCAGGTCTTCGACGTCGTAATGCAGGTTCTCGAACTCGGCCAGGAAACCGCCGAGGCGCTCCCGGTAGGCGGTGCGGCCGGTCAGGCTGCGAGCGGCCGCGGACGTGTGCTCGTTGTGGAAATCCTCGGTCACACACGCCGCGACCGCGTCGGCGTCACCGGCGTTGAGCGCGGCCAGGTAACGCTCGACGACCGCCCGGGTCTCGTTCAGCTGCCCCACTTTTCGCGGATCGTCGAGAAGACGCGCTGGTTGTGCGAGATCTCGATGACGTTGCCGTCGGGGTCCTTCAGCGCGCAGACGTAGCCGACGACGCCGCCGATGTCCTGGGGCTCCCAGTGCAGGTTGCCCATCTCGCGGGCCTTGGCGGCGATCGCGTCGACGTCCTCGCGGTTCGGCACCTCGATGCCGATGTGCGCGAACGGCGTGAGCTGGCCGTACTGACCGCCGTGGTCCTTGTTGAAGTCCACCAGGACGAGCACGAACGGGCTGTCGACCTGCTTGTCGTTGGACAGCCACGCGCTCTGGCCGGCGTCGTCGGAGAAGCGCTCCAGCACGACCAGGGGCGTCAGCGAGGTGTAGAACTCGATGGACTTGTCGAGGTCGCCGGACGGCAGCGCGACATGCGTCCACCGTGCCTGCGTCAGCTTCGTGTCCGCCACGGGGGTACTCCTCTTCGATTCAGCCCTGGCACAGCGCTCTGGCGTTGGGAACTACCGTACTGAGGCGCGCGACGTCACTGAATGTGCCGGGGAGACAAAGAAGTACCGGACACTCTGCCCCCGCGAAACATGAGACTTCGTCGCGGTCTGTGCGAAGGTTGCGGCGTATCGGTTTGCGCGTGGTTCCCAGCGCCTAATGGGGCCGGCCTCTCGTGTGCCGGCTCCGGTACGCGGGGGCGCTCCCAGAGAGGATGTTCCTTGCGTACGCAACTACTCGGCCGGACCGGCATCCGCGTGACCCCGCTCGCATTGGGCACCATGATGTTCGGCGCCTGGGGCAACAAGGACCACGACGAGTGCGTCCGGATCACCCACGCGGCTCTCGACGCCGGCATCAACTTCCTCGACGCGGCCGACGTCTACGCGTTCGGCGAGACCGAGGAGATCGTCGGCAAGGCGATCAAGGGCCGGCGGGACGACATCGTGCTGGCCACGAAGTTCTGCGAGCCGCTCGGCCCGGGCCCGGTGAACCGCTCCGGCGGCAGCCGCCGCTGGATCGTGCGCGCGGTGGAGGACTCGCTGCGCCGTCTCGGCACCGACTACATCGACCTGTACCAGTTCCACCGGCCCGACCCGGACACCGACATCGAGGAGACGCTGAGCGCGCTCACCGACCTCGTCCGGTCGGGCAAGGTGCGGGCGATCGGCACGTCGAACTTCCCCGGCGGCGACCTGGTCGAGGCGCAGTGGGCCGCCGAGCGGCGCGGCTTCGAGCGTTTCCGCACCGAGCAGCTGGCCTACTCGATCTTCGACCGGCACGCCGAGTACGACGCGCTGCCGACGGCCGAGCGTCACGGGCTGGGCGTGATGGTGTTCAGCCCGCTCAACGGCGGCTGGCTCACCGGTAAGTACCGGCCCGGCTCGGAGGCTCCGGAGGGCTCGCGGGCGTACACCAACGGCGACCACTTCGACTTCAAGGCCGCCGAGGTGCGCGAGGCGAAGCTCTCGCGGATCGAGCCGCTGGAGGACATCGCCAAGGACGCCGGCGTGACGCTGGTCGAGCTGGCGCTCGGGTTCGTGCTGTCGCACCGGGCCGTGTCGGCGGCGATCATCGGGCCGCGCACCATGGAGCAGCTGGAGTCGCAGCTCGGCGCGGCCGACGTGATGCTCTCCGACGACATCCTCGACCGGATCGACGCGGTCGTGGAGCCGGGCGTCAACCTGCACCAGGCCGGCGCCGGCGACCGCCCCCGGTCGCTCACCGACGCGGCCTACCGCCGCCGCTGACCACCGACCACGAGGGCTACTTGCGCGACTCGGAGGCTGAGCCCAGCTCCAGGAAACGCTGGTAGCCCTCGTGGTAGGCCTGCTGCGGCTCGGGGTCGACGATCGTCACCTCGGGGCGGGGCCACTGGTGGGTGCCGCAGGCGCCGGGGCCCGGCCACCAGCCCACCCCGGCACCGGCCGACAGCGCCGAACCGTACGCGGCGAGGTCGGTCTCCTCGGGCACCTCCACCGGCACCTCGAGCACCGAGGCCTTGATCAGGTTCCAGAGCGGGCTGCGCGCCGGGTTGCCCGCCGTGACCAGCGTCGTCAGCGTGAACCCTCCGGCCGCCAGCCCTTCGGCGACGTGCGCCAGCCCGTACGCGGTCGCCTCGAGCACCGCGCGGGCCAGCTGCGGCCGGCCGGCGTCCGACCCGAGACCGACGATCTCGGCGCGCAGCTGGCGGTTCCACCGCGGCGCACGCGCACCCTCCAGGTACGGCAGCACGAGGACGCCGTCCGCGCCGGCCGGCACGGTCGCGGCCAGATCGATCAGCTCCGGGATGCCGCACCCGGTGATCGTGCGGAGCCACTCGAGCATCAGCCCGTGGCCGCTCACCGGCCCACCGAGGATGTCCAGGCCGGACAGCGCGCTGGTGAGCGCGTACATGCCGGGCAGCCGCACCCCCTCGGGCACCACGACCGCCATGCCGCCGGTGCGACCGCCGGGGTCCATACCGCGCCCGGGCCGGTCCAGCGCACCGGCCCAGAACGCCAGGTACGCGTCCTGCGCCCCGGCCACGAGCGGGATCCCGGCCGGTAGCCCGTGGCTGCCGTCGGTGCGTCCGATCGCGACGCCGGTGGTGACCACCGGACCGTAGCCGGGCAGCTCCGGGTCGCCGGGCCAGCGCGACTGGACGCGCTCGGCGCCGAGCCGCGCGCTGAGCCAGTCGTAGACCTGCAGTGGCTCGATGTCGCCACCGGACTCGTCGCTCAGCACCGACAGCTGCGCCGCGTGCTGCTCGGCCGGTGTGCCGGTGGCGCCGGCCGGGTGGCGGTACGTCACGGCCAGGCCGCCGTTCGCCGGCACCGTGGTGGGGCTCTGACCGCCGAGGCTGATCGCCGCGCACGGCCGGTCGGACGGCAGCTCGGCGAGGACGGACTCGAGCGCGGTGGTGACCCCGGAGAGCCAGCCGGCCGGGTCGGCATGCCCCGCCGGCCACCCGACCGCTCCCGGGTACGGCGCGTAGGCCCGTGCGACGACCTCGCCGTCGGGGCCGAGCGCGAGCGCACGCGCCGAGTCGCTGCCGAGGTGCAGCCCCACTACCACCGTCACCGGGCTCTCCACTCGTCGTGCCAGCCCGTGCGGCGCTGGTAGGCGTCGCCCGCGCGCAGAACCAGTGCCTCGTCGAACGGAGCGCCGATCAGCTGGAGGCCGAGCGGCACGCGGTCCGCGGTGAAGCCCATCGGCACCGAGAGCGCCGGGTTCCCCACAACGTTCCAGTAGGGCGCGTAGACCGCGAAGAACTCACCGGACTCGAACATCCGGTCGAGGCGGTCGTACGGGGTCGCCGCGATCGACGCGGTCGGCGTCACGACGAGATCGACGACGTCGAACAGGGCCGCCACCGCGTCCTGCCCGGCCCGGCGGACGCGCTGCGCCTGGACGTAGTCCACGGCGGTGAACGCCTCGGCGAGCCCGATCGTCGCGAGCGTGTTGGCGAAGAAGTCGCCGCCGCGGGTGGCGAAGTCCGCGCGGTGCCAGGTCAGGGCCTCGCTCAGCGTCAGCACGATCGAGGCGGCGGCCAGCTCCGGGTAGAGCGGCAGCGTGACGTCGACGAGGTCGGCGCCGAGCGCGGTCAGCTCGTCGAGCGCGGCGGCGAACACGCCGGCCAACGCGGGGTCGGCGACCGCACCGCCGACCCGGTCGAGCCGGTCGACGCCGATGCGGACGCCGGTCAGGTCACCGGTGAGGGCATCGGTGTAGCGCGGGACCGGCGCTTCGGACGTGGTGGGGTCGGCCGGGTCGGGGCCGGCGATCACCGAGAGCAGGAGCGCACAGTCGCGTGCGGTGGTGGCCATCGGGCCGATGTGGTCGGTGGACCAGCCCATCGGCATCCCACCGGCGCGGGAGACGCGTCCATAGGTGGGTTTGAGGCCGGTGGTGCCGCAGAACGCCGACGGCATCCGGATGCTGCCGCCCGAGTCGGTGCCGAGCGCGCCGAGGAACGCGCCGGCGACCAGGCCGGACGCGCTGCCCGCGCTCGACCCACCGGTCCAGCGGGCGGTGTCCCAGGGGTTGCGCGGCACCGGCAGCGGCTTGGTGTGGTCGGGCGAGCCGACGCCGTACTCCGACGTGAGCGTCTTGCCGACGACGATGCCGCCGGCCGCGCGGAGCCGCGCCACCGCGGTGGCGTCGCGCCGGTCGTCCGGCGGCGGTACCAGGCTGCCGGCCGACGTCGGGCCGTCCACCGTCGTGAGCAGGTCCTTGACGCCGAGCGGGAGGCCGGCGAGCGGGCCGGGGTCGGTCCCGGCGGCCAGCGCCTCGTCGACGCGCTGCGCGGCCTCGCGTGCGCGGTCGGCGAAGCGCGAGTGGAAGAGGCCGAGTTCCGCGTCGGTCTTGTCGGCGGCGGCCAGGGCGGCGTCGACGAGTTCGATGCTGCGTACGCTCCCCCGCCGGAGCGCGGCCGCGGCCCCGCTGAGCGTCCGCACGTCGTCGCCCGGCGCGGCGGCGGGCGGGACGGGCGTGGCCGGGGCGTCGACCGGGCCGGTGGTGCCGGCCGGGTCCAGGCGGGTGGCCAGGTCGCGGACCGCGGTGGGGCGCGTGGGTGACGCCGGCGCGGCGGAGAAAACCGCCGCCGGTTCGGTGGAGCGCGGAACGGGTGCGGCGTGCAGCCGCTCCGCGAGCTCCCGTGCCGCCGCCACGGCACCCTCGTCGAGCGCCATCAGAACACCACCTGACCGAGCCGGGGCACCGCTCCACGGCGGCGACCCGACGTACGGGTCGGATACTGCCGAGCCTCCGCGCCGGCTGCGGCCGGGCGCGGGGCCGACGCGGAGGTCGGCATCAGGTGATCCCGCGGACGAACGGCTTGCCGAGAGCACGCGGCTCGCGGCTCTTGCTGGCGAACAACATCATGGCCAGCAGCGCCATCAGGTACGGCGCGGCGACCAGCAGCTGCGAGTTGAGCTCGAACCCGAGCGCGGGCAGCGCCAGGCGCAGCGCGTCGGCGAAACCGAACACCAGGCAGCCGATCATCGTGCCCTTCAGACGCCAGGCGCCGAAGATCACCGCGGCGATGACGATGAAGCCGCGACCCGCGGTCATGTTCATGTTGAACGAACCGACCTCGGCGGTGGCCAGGTACGCGCCGCCCAGCCCCGACAGCAGACCGGCGTAGAGCAGCGCCTGGCGACGGAGCTTGTTCACCTTCAGGCCGGTGACGTCCGCGGCCTGCGGGTTGTCGGCGATGGCCCGGAGGTTGAGCCCCCACCGGCTGCGCTCGACCAGCCACCACGTCAGCGGAATGATCAACAACAGCAGGTACATCGGCCAGCGTTGCTCGAACAGCGGCCCGATGATCGGGATGTCACGCAGCCCCGGGATGCTCAGCTGCGCGACCTGGTTGCTGTCGAACTCCGAGATCGCGATCAGGAAGCTCGTGAGGCCGAGCACGAACGCGTTCAGCACCAGGCCGACGACGAACGTGTTGATCTGGATGCGGTGCGACAGGTTGCCGTGGACGAAGCCCACGACCAGGCCGACGATCGCGCCGGCGAGCAGGCCGGTGGTGGCGCTGCCGGTGGCGCTGGCCACCGCGACCGAGCCGAACGCCCCGCCGAGCATCATGCCCTCGACCGAGATGTTCTGCGTGCCGGCCCGCTCGGCCAGGTACTCGCCGCAGGCGGCGAACGCCAGCGGCGCGGTGAGCCGCAGGGAACTGGCGACGATCGTCGTGATTTCGTCGGTGCCGATCACGCGGTCACCTTCTCGGGCTCGGTGGGCGTGGAGGGGACGGGCTCGGCGGGCGGCGGCGTGGCCTCAGCCCGGCCACGCGACTTCACCTTCGCCAGCACCGGCGGCACCACGAACGCGAGCACCAGCAGCGCCTGGACGATGTCGACCAGGTAGTTGGGCACACCGGTCGACGCCAGGAAGCTCGACCCGGAGCGGAACGCGCCGAACAGCAGCGCGACCGGCACGGCCGCGAGCGGACGGCTGCGGGCGATCAGGGCGACCAGCAGGCCGTCCCACCCGAAGTTGTTCGACAGCGCCGGCTGCAGGCGGAAGACCTGACCGGACAGGATGACCGCGCCGGCCAGCCCGGCGAACGCGCCGGAGAGCGCCAGCGCCATGCCGCCGGCGAACGGCGCCCGGACACCCGCGTGGCGCGCGGCCATCGGGTTGAGGCCGAGCATGTTCAGCCGGAAACCCCACCGGCTGCGGGCGAGCAGCACGGCCAGCACGATCGTCAGGATGATCGAGAGGACCAGCCCGCCGCCGATCTCCAGCGCCGGGTACTCGCCGAAGCCGGGGATGCGCACGGACGGCGGCAGCTGCGCCGACTCCGAGGACGCGATGCTGTCCGCGCTGGCGCGGGGCGCCTGCAGCAGCCACGGCACGGTGACCGCGAAGCTGACGACCTGGATCGCCAGGAACGACATCAGCAGCGTGCTGACGACGATGTTGACGTTGCGGCCGTAGTGCATGACCGCGCTCGCGCCGGACCACAGACCACCGGCGATCGCACCCGCCAGCAGGCTCAGGATCATCACCAGCGTGCCCGGCAGCGCGAGGTGCAGCGCCACGTAGGCGGCCACGGCCGCGCCGAGCAGCACCTGGCCTTCCTGGCCGATGTTGAACACGCCGGCCCGGTTGCTGATGCACGCGCCGAGCGCCACCAGCAGCAGCGGCGTCGCGGCCTTGAGCGTCTCGCTCCACGCCGCGGTGTCGGCGATGCTGCCGGTGTAGAGGGCGTCGAGCGCGTCGCCGGGTGAGCCGCCGGTGGCCGAGACCAGGACCATCGAGGCCACCACGGCCACCGCGATCGCGGCGATCGTGATCAGCGTGACCTGCACGCCGTACCCGCTCGGCCGCATCAGCTCGGCGACGTTGGGGAACTTCCGTTTCTCGCTCATGCCGCCTCGCCTCCGACCAGCATGCCCAGCCGCTCGGCCGTCGCCTCGTGGATGTCGAGCACGCCGACCGTCCGGCCGGAGGAGATCACGGCGACCCGCGACGCGAGCGCCATCACCTCTTCCAACTCGGTCGTGATCAGCAGTACCGCGACTCCGCGGGCGGCCGCGGCGCGCAGCCGCTCGTACATGTCTTCGATCGCACCGACGTCGAGACCGTGGGTGGGCTGGGCCGCGACCAGCACGCTCGGGTCGGTGGACAGTTCCCGGGCCAGGACGACCCGCTGCTGGTTACCGCCGGACAGGTTGCGCAGAGGCGTGTCCATCGACGGCGTCGAGATGTTGAACTGCTCGATCAGCCGGGCGGCGATCTTGCGCGCTTCCCGTCGTTTGAGCAGGAACCGGCCGCTGACCCGGCCGAGGTCGGTCATCACCAGGTTGTCGAGCACCGACATGTCCAGGACGACGCCGGAGCGGTGCCGGTCCTCGGGCACGACGCCGACGCCGGCCTTGTGCAGTGCACCGACCTTGTTCATCGGCACCTCGGCGCCGTTGACCGCGACCGTGCCCGACGTCGGTTCCAGCAGGCCGGACATCACGTCGCCGAGCGTCGCCTGGCCGTTGCCCTCGACGCCGTAGAGCGCGAGGATCTCGCCCGGCGACACGGTGAGGGCGAAGTTGTCGAGCAGCGTGCGCCCGTCCAGCCCCTTCACCACGACGTCGGTCAGCGCTAACGCCGGGGTCTTCGACTCCGGCACCGGGGCGACGACGGGCGTCTCCTCGGCGGCGGCCTGGATCTCCTCCGGCGTGGTGTCCTCGCTGATCAGACCGAGCGCAGCGCCCTCGGAGTGCAGCGAGACCTCGCGGCCGACCATCTGCTTGGCCAGCTCGCGGGGGTTCGTGGCGGAGGTGCGGCAGCGGAACGCCACCGACCCCTTGCGCAGCACCGTCACCTGGTCGGTCGCGGCCATGATCTCGGCCAGCTTGTGGCTGATCAGGATGACCGCGCGGTTCTCCCGGTTGACGACGTCGCGGAGGACCTCGAAGAGCTCCTGCGACTCCGCCATCGTGAGCACCGAGGTGGGCTCGTCGAGGATCAGCACCTCCGGGTCACGCCGGAGGCACTTGATGATCTCGACCCGCTGACGCTCGCCCGCGGACAGGTCCTCGACCCGCGCGGTCGGCGAGATCGGCAGCCCGTAGCGGGAGCCGACGTCCTTGATCTGGTCGCAGATCTCGTCGCGCTTGATGCGCCCCGGTTCACCGAGGCTGACGTTCTCCCAGACGGTGAGCGGCTCGATCAGGCTGAAGTGCTGGTGCACCATGCCCATGCCGAGCGTGACCGCCGCCTGCGGGGTGGGGATCTCAACTTCTTTGCCGTGGCGGAGGACGGTTCCCTCGTCCCGCTGCACGAGGCCGAGGAGCACCTTCATGAGCGTGGACTTGCCGGCGCCGTTTTCCCCCAGGAGGCCGTGGATCTCACCGCTGTGCACGGCGAGATCCACGGCGTCACAGGCGACGACCGGACCGTAACACTTCGTCACACCACGGAGCTCGAGCGCCGGCGCCTCGAGGGTGCGCGGTGCGGCGTCAGTCTGGCCGTCGGTCACGTCAGGCTCCGAGCTTCGCGACCTGAGCGTCGACGTCGACCTTGCCGTCGCCGATGTTCTTGATGAACGTCTCGAGGGCGGTGTTCTGCGCGGCGGTGCCACCACAGATCTTCACGGTCGGGACCGGGTCCTTGCCGATGTGCCACTCGCGGGCGACGCCCATCTTCAGCTCGCCGTCGGAGAACTTCTGCAGGGCCGCGGCGAAGTACTCTCCCGGGTCGAAGATCGAGGAGACCTGGAACTTCGGCGACGTCGAGGCGCACCGGTCGGTGCCGGGCGTCGACAGGATGAGGTTCTTCGTGTTGCCGAACTTCGCGACCTCGTCGGTGGCACCACCCAGGTACGGGTAGAGCGCGCCGACACCCTGGCTGACCTGCGCCTGGGCGGCTTCCTTGGCCTTGCCGGAGTCGTTGAAGTCACCGGTGTAGGTGGTCACCAGGGTGGCGTCCGGGACGACCTCCTTGATGCCGGCCTTGAACGCCTTGGCGGCCTGCACGGAGAAGTCGGCCTCCGGGCCGGTCACGTAACCGGCCTTCTTGATGTTCTTCTCCTTCATCAGCAGACCGTTCGCGTACCCGGTCGCGTAGACGACCTCGTTGATGAAGTCACGCGAGATCGTGATCTTCGGCGTCTGCTTGATGTCCGCGGACGACGGGACGTACCACGAGCTCTTGGCGCAGACCGACTCCTCGGACGCCGGGATGGCGTCCTTGAGCTCGGCGGCACCGAGGGCG
Source organism: Cryptosporangium japonicum (assembly GCF_039524755.1). NCBI lineage: Bacteria > Bacillati > Actinomycetota > Actinomycetes > Cryptosporangiales > Cryptosporangiaceae > Cryptosporangium > Cryptosporangium japonicum. Next base: position 71,209 of record NZ_BAAAGX010000018.1, on the reverse strand, counting down.
ACCAGGTCGACCTTCTGGCGGCACAGGTTGCGGGCCTGGTTCAGCGCGTCGGCCGGGTTGACCGAGCCGACCTTGATCAGCTGCCAGCCCTTGGACTTGGTGAACTCCTCGGCCTTGGCCACGAAGCTCTCGTAGTAACCGTTGTCGTTCAGGTCACCCGGGCTGAGCACGCCGACGATGACCTTGCCGTCGCCGTTGACGTCCGGACCGGCCGCGCTGCTTCCCGCGGACGCGGAGCTCGAGGTCTCAGCCGTGTCGTCGCCCGGGCTCGTGCAAGCCGCGAGCGAGACAGCGATACATGCCGCGGCAGCCGCGACACGAACCGCACGAGTGTTCAGTCTCATTGGAGTCCTTCCGAGGACGTGGAGCCTTGCTGTTCGGTACCGAGGGGGGTTGACCGGCAGCATTGACGGGTCATGCCGAATACGCGATGCGTTCCTGTTCGAAGAGAGCCTCACCGGCGGCTGCGACGAACCATGGAAAGCCCATGCGGCCGACCGGGGAGACCTTAGTGGGGTCGATCCGATTAGGACCGGCCAGGATGGCCTCGTCCGCGACGATACAAACCACTTCGGCGAGGACGATATGGACACCGGAGAAGCATGACGTGGGGTCTCCACGGTCAATTACCTCTACGACGCGGCATTCCATGTGTGCAGGGCTCGCGGCAAGTGACGGCGGTGCTACCACCTGCGACGGAATGGTGTCCCAACCGATCAACTCGGCTTCATTGACACCGTTTGGAAACTCTTTGGCGGCAGTTTCGATATGGGCCGCCAGCGCGGTGCTGGTGAGGTTGACGACGAACTCCCCGGAATGCTGGAGATTGACCCAGGTGTCCTTGGGTTCCGGGGTGGCCTCGCGCACGGTGCCGATCGTGACGGCGATGGTCGGCGGCTCACCGCAGACCGGCATGAAGTAGCTGAACGGCGCCACGTTGAGGTTGCCGTCGACGTCCGTGGTCGTGATCATCGCGATCGGTCGCGGCACGACGAGCTGGGAGATCATTCCCTGCTTCTGCGCCCCGGTCAGGCCGTCCAGGTTGATTACGGGCATTGGACCTCTCCTGTCTGCCCGGCGGCGCGGTGCTCGGCTTCGGGCGCGGCCGGCCCTCCCGAAGCTGCCTCGAGGTCGGCCGCGGCGATCCGCGGCCAGCGGCGGAACGGGGTGATCCCGGTACGCCGGAGCAGGTGGTGCGAGTTCTCCTTCGCGCAGGCCCGGAGGTCGTCGTAGTCGACCAGCTGCAACTGCTGGTCGCGGACGACGACGGTGCCGTCGACGAGCACGTCACGCACGGTGTGGCTCGGCATGCCCCACACCAGCTGGAGCGCCTCGTCGCCGCGCGGCGTCCAGACCGGGTCGGTCGTGTCGTAGACGACGACGTCGGCGGCCTTGCCGACCTCGATCGAGCCGATCTCGTGGTCGAGCCCGATCGCGCGGGCGCCGTCGATCGTGGCCAGCGCGAGCGCCTCGTGGGCGTGCACGGGGTCAGTATCACCCCGGTCGAGCGAAAGCCCGGCGAAAAGCATCGCGGCACGCAGGATGTCGGGTACGTCGTTCGCGTTGTGCGAGTCGCAGCCCAGCGCGATGCGGCCGCCGCGACGGATGATGTCGACGTGCCGGTTGGCCCGGGTGAAGCCCTGGCCGAGGCGGAGGTAGGCCCCCGGGCTGGACGCCACCGCGGTGTCGGTCTCGACGATCGCGTCGACCTCGTCGTCGTCGAGCCAGACCGCGTGGCCGAGCAGCAGGCGCGGGCCGAGCACGCCCAGCTTGTGCAGGTGGACGACCGGCCGGTTGCCGGACCGCTGCGCGTACCCGGGGATGTCGTTCTCCCCCGGCGAGATGTGCCAGGTCATCCGGGTGTCGAGCCGCTCGGCGAGCTCGGCGGCGCCCTGGAACAGCGCGTCGGACACCAGGTCGTGGCCGAGCAGCGTGATCCACGCGCTGACCCGGTCGGTGGTGCCGAGCTCGCGGACGATCTCCTCCTGCTGGGCGAGGACCTCGGCCGCCGGTGCCGCGAACGGGAGCCCTTCGGTGTCCCAGCCCCAGCCGTTCAGGCGAGCGCGGATACCGGTCTTGCGGAGGCCGGCCGCCACGCGCAGCGGGTGCGCGACCGTGCCGGGCTCGATGATCGTCGTGACGCCACGGCGCAGCGACTCGGCCGCGGTCAGCATCGCCGAGATCTCGTCGTCGCCACCGGTGTGCGCGTTGTGCAGCGGCACGGCCCAGTTGAAGATCGCGTCCTGGGCGCCGATGTCGTCCGGGATGCCGCTGCGGGTCAGCGGGTCGGCGGTGGTGTGCTGGTGGGCGTTGACCATGCCGGGGGCCACGACACAGCCGGTGGCGTCCAGTTCGTCCGCGCCGGGGTGACGCAGGCGCATCTCCTCGGCGGTGCCCAGGGCCGCGATGCGTCCGTCGACGACCGCGATCGTGGCGCCGGTGAGCACCTCGCGGCCGGGGGCCATCGTGACGACGTCGCCGCCGACGATCAACAGGGCAGTCACGGGGTCACCAGTACCTTTCCGACCGTGGTGCGGTCAGTGAGCACGTCGAACGCCTCGGAGAGCCGCTCGAGCGGCAGCACGGCGGCGATCGGGGCGGACAGCTTGCCGGCCCAGAACGCGCCCAGCGCCCGCTGGAAGTCCGCCGGGGTGTAGGCACCTGAACCGAGCAGCGAGAGCTCACGGTGATACGCACCGGTGAGCCCGAACGTCACCTCGTCCCCACTCGTCTGCCCCATGAATACGAGACGACCGCGGACTCCCAGGGCGCTCAACGAGAGCGGCCAGGTTGCCGGGCCGACGTGGTCGAGCACGACGTCCGCGCCCCGGCCGCCGGTGAGCTCGCGCACGTAGGCGACCGGATCCGCGTCGAGCGGAACGCAGTGTTCGACGCCGAGCGCGCGCACCGCGTCGAGCTTGGCCTGGCTGCCGGCGACCGCGACGACCCGGGCGCCGGCGTCGGTGGCCAGCTGGACCGCGGCGATGCTGACCGCGCTGGCCGCGGCCTGGATCAGGATCGTCTCGCCGGCGGCGAGCCGGCCGACCGGGAACAGCGCGTGGTAGGCGGTGGACCAGGAGGACGGGAGCGCGGCCGCGGTGGTCAGCTCGACCTCGTCGGGCACCGGGTGCGTCTGCCCCGCCTTGACCGCGACGTACTCGGCGTAGCCACCGGGCCGGTTGCCACCGGTCACCCGGACGTCGCCGCAGTAGCCGAATTCGCCGGCCGCGCAGAACGTGCACTCACCGCAGCCCAGCACCGGGTCGACGACGACCCGGCTGCCGACGGCCAGGTCGGAGACGGCCGAGCCGACCTCGACAACCGTGCCGGCGATGTCCATCCCGGGCACGTGCGGCAGCGTGAAGCTCGGGAGCAGTGCCGGGCCCTGGCGCTGCAACAGGTCCATTCGATTGACCGCGCACGCGGCGACCCGGATCAGCGCCTCGTCCGCGGCGATCGTCGGCACCGGGACGTCCCGCGCGGTCACGACCTCGGGGCCGCCGAAACCGGTCTGCACCATCGCCCGCACTGGCGTCCCTCCTCGTCGTGTTTCGTCATCATTGCCATCTCACATCGCGAGGTGGCGATTCGCATTGCACAACAGCAATGTCGGAACCATGCCCTCCCGGCCAAGCCCTGTCAACGAGTGAACGGCATCTCAGGGCCTGGTAACCCAGACTTTTCCAGCGGCGGGCTCTGAGCACGAAAACCCGGCGGCAACCATGTGCTCAGAGCGTCTTGCGCGGAGGAAACGCCCGAGTGACCATCCGCCGACCCCGGAAACCGGTTGTGCCCCGCACACCGAAAAGCAGTGGACCCGGCGACGTCGCCGGATCCACTGCTACTCGCCGTACTCGGGGTGTTGCGGAGGGTCAGCTGCTGCTGTCGGGGATCTCGACCTGCGGGCCGTACTTGTTGACCTCGTTCGTGACGTTGACGGTGCCGCTGCCGATGTCGGTGATGAACTGCGCGAGGTCGGCGTTCTCCTGGTTGGTGCCGTTGCAGAACCGCACCGTCGGGACCTGGTCCACGCCGATGTGCCACTCACGCCGGGTGCCCATCTTGAGATCGCCCTTGGAGAAGTCCTCCAGCGCGGCCGCGAAGTACTCTCCCGGGTCGAAGATGACCGAGACGGCGAACGACGGTGAGGTGGAGTCGCACCGGTTGGTGCCCGGCGTGGACAGCAGGATCCCCCGGGCGTTGCCCACCTTGGCCGCCGGGTCGGCACCGCCACCGAGGTAGGGGTAGACGGCCTTCACGCCGTCGTCGGCGAGCTGCTTCATGGCCGCCTCGGCCTTCGGCCCGTCGTTCAGGTCGCCGGTGAAGACCGGCGTGTACTCCAGCGGGGCGCTGCCCATTGCGTACTTGAGGCCGGCGTAGAACGCCTTGGCCGCGTCGATGGAGAAGTCCACCACCGGACCGGAGATGAAGCCGGCCTTCGAGTAGCCCTTGTTCTTCATCAGCAGCCCGTTCGCGTACCCGGCCGCGATGACGCTCTCGAACGTGAAGTCCTGCGAGATCAGGATGCCCTTTTGTTCCTTGAGGCTCGTGCTGGACGGCACGTACCAGTACGCGTTGCCGCAGTCCCCGTTCGTCGCGGCCGGTACCGCGTCCTGGATCTCCGAGGCGCCCAGCGCGACCAGGTCGGGCTTGTACTTGGCGCAGGCCGCCTTCGCGGCGGCCAACGCGGTACCGGGCTTGATGTTGCCCTGCCGCTCGATCGACCAGCCCTGCCGGGCGGCGAACGCGGACGCCTTGTTCAGGAAGCTCTCGTAATACCCGTTGTCGTCCAGGTTGCCGGGGCTCAACACCAGGACGACGACTTTGCCGTCCTTGTTGATGTCGGCGTTTCCGGTGGTTCCGGCAGTGGCGGCGACCGCTACGTCCGCATAGCGATTGTCTTCGCTACATGACGTGACGGCGAGCATTAAGCAGACCGCGGCCACCGCGATGCGCGTCATTCGGGTGGACAGTCTCATGGGGGTCCTTCCGGGGGTCCTTGCACCTTCGGAGCACACTAGTCACACGCAAAAACCGGGCAATGAGGTCGAAGTCGCTGATCAGGGTCTCTTGTTCACGCCGGGGCGGTCCGAAAACCAGCCGCCGACGACAGGATCGTGTTCATCGAGGGCCAAGAGCAACTCCTGGGCCGTGAGCGCCGCCTGCAACAGCACGATGGCTTCCGGGTCCAACGGGTCGACACCGAGCAGCGTCTTGATCTGGCCCACCCGGTAGCCGACCGAGTTGCGGTGCAGATGCAGCGCGTCGGCGACGGCGGTGCGGCTGCCGCTGGACGCCAGCCACGCGCGCAGCGTACGGATCAGGTCCTCGCGGGGAAGCAACGGCCCCAGATGCCGCTCGACGAACTCGCGCAGGCGCTCCGGCGGCACCGTGACCAGCAACTGCGCCAGGCCCAGCGACGCGTACGGCAGCACCAGTTCGTCGCCGCGACCCGAGCTGCGCCGCAGCAGCAGCGCCAGCAGCACCTCGGCCTCGCGGAACGAGTGCGCGGTCCGGTCGGCGCCGTTCACCACCGGACCGGACGCGGCGCGCACCACGCCGTCACCGACGACGGCCTGCGCCCGCGCACGCAGCCGCTCGAGTTCGCCGTCCTCGCCGCCCGGCAGCACGGTCCAGGCTCGACGTCCCTGGTGGAGCGCGGTCACGCCGGCCCGGGGCAGCGCGGTGGCCCAGGCGCGCACGTGGGGCCCGTCGTAGTCGAAGACCGCGCCGGCGTGCGGGGCGTCCAGGCGCATGCCGAAGCGGGCGGCGGCGCGGGTGAGGTCGTCGGGGGCGCGCAGCGTTCCGCAGCGCAGTTCGTCGACGAGGTCGGCGCCGGCGGCGGAACCCGCTTCGGCGGCCGCGTCCCGGCGGACCGCCTCGATCGCGAGCGCGGTCGTGGCCGCCAGCAGGTACGGCACGACCGCCGGTGGGACCGGCTCGGCGAGCAGCGCGATGCCGAAACGGCGCCGATCGGCGCGGACCGCGGCGGCCCGGACCGGACGACCGTCGGACATGGTCAGCGGCACCGGCCGCTCGGCCCCGAACACCTGCGCGACGTCGGAGGCCCGGACGCTCGGCGCCTCCGTGCCGGGCGGCACCGAGGTGGCCAGCAGTGCTCCGTGGACGTCGAACAACCAGGCGGCGTGCCCGGTGTGGGCGGCCAGCCGGCGCAGGATCGCCGACCATCCCTCACCGCCGAGCGTGAGCTGGTTCAGCTCCCGCTCGAACTCCTCGGGGGTCGCCGCCGGTGAGACCGGCCCTCCGCGCGGTGCGATCGGGCGGGACGTCATGGGAACCCGACCGCCCTCCATGGGCGGAACCATACCTCCCGGTCACGCAGTGTCTTCGGCACCGTCGTTACCGGGAGGTATCGTCGCTCAACGTGTTCTCGCGAACACGAGAACTCAGGCGCCGAAGTCCGCCTTGCGGATCATGCAGTGAACACCCTTCACCGCGTCGACGACCTGGCTGACCTCGAAGTCGCCGGCCGCGCTCAAGTAGGCCAGCGCGGTGGCCCGCGGCACGCCCTGGTGGGTCTCGAGGAACGACACCGCGGCACGCACGGCCTTCTTCATGGCCTCGTTCAGGTCGGGGTCCATCCCGGTCGGGATCCAGTGCGTGTCGGTCTCGACGAACGGGTTGCGGATCGCCCCGACGGCCGCGCGCGCGGCCCCGTCCTTGAGCACGGTCAGCCGCAGGGTCGCGCGCAGCGGCGCCTCCAGCGCGGTGAGCGCCACCTCGCCGTCGCCCTGGGCGTAGTGCGGGTCGCCGGCGTAGAACAGCGCCCCGGCCGTCTGCACCGGGAGATACAGCGACGAGCCGGCCTGGAGCTCGTTCACGTCCATGTTGCCGCCGTGGTCACCCGGCGGCACCGAGGGCACCGCCTCGTCGGTGTCGCGCGCGACGCCCATCAGGCCCAGGAACGGACGCAGCGGGAACCGGACGCCCCGGCCCTCGCCGAAGCGCAAATTGCCGTAGAGCACGCCGCCGTTCTCGGTGACGTCGGTGAAGTGGATGTTGCTGCCGAAGCTCGTCGGGTCGAGCACGTCGGCATCCTCGCGACGCAGCGTTCCCTCGGGGAACTCGCCGGGGAGAGCGCCGTAGCCGTGCCGGTTGCTGATGAAGCCGTAGGGCGCGCGGATCGCCAGGTCGAGGACGTCGACCCGGAGTAAGTCGCCGGGCTCGGCCCCGGCGACCGCGATCGGGCCGGTGACGACGTGCGGGCCGTCGTCGAAGCTGTGGGTGAGATCGGACGCCGCGAACACCCGCGAGTCCTCCAGCACCTCGGTCGCCTTCACCCCGAAGCCGGCCAGGTAGGCGAGCGGATCGCGGCCCTGGTCCTCGAGAATGCCCTCGTGGCTGAGGGTGTCGATGGTGACCGTCGCACCGCTGTCCACGTTCAGCACCGGCGCGCTGGCGCGGTTGGGCAGGAAGCCCCACAGAGCCGTTTCCGGCGTCGTCTCGAGATAGTGGTCGCCGGGGATACGACCTTCGCGCGGCTGCAGCGTCACGCCGAGCTCCTTAGTGCGGTGAGGGGCGAGCAAGTCGTATACGACACTGCGTGAACCGTGTTTCAGTCAGAAGTCCGAGCCAGGAAGCTCGGGTAACAGAGGGTCTGCTGAAAACGGTCGATATACGTACTTAACCGCACCAATAATCGCGCTCTGGAGTCCCGGATCGGCACCATGCGATACGGCGTCTCACTATCTCGAAATGGCGGTATACGATCCGTAGGCGGTATGTCCGGGCTGCTCAGCGGCGACATTTTTGTCCAGAAGCGACGTCTCTGGTGTTACCGCGGCGGGGTATGGCGAATGTCGCACCGGTTGCCCCAGCAAAGGCTTTCCGCTGGTCATTTCGTCAATCGGAGAGTCGTTCGTTTTTTCCACCCCGTCATGGGGGCCTGCCCACTGGAGCAACTCGTTCCAACTCCACTACGATCCGTGCGCTACGTACCGCAAATGAGTGTGTGTGGGAGGCAACAGGTGAACGCGACGTCCCGCCCGGGATCGGGCCGGTCTCGCTTCACGATCAACGCGGACGACGACCCCGTCGGTTCATGGTGGGTCGTCCGAATACCCGCCGACTTGCACCCTCGCGACTTCGCCAATGTGCGCAGCAAGGTGCGTCCATTGCACGCGAACTCCTCTAGGACGTGCCATCCTTCGGTGAGTCACGTCGCGGTCACTCGTGCCGCGTGGCCGCTCGCCCGTCCGTCACTAGTGGCCGAGGCGGGTAAGACGCAGGATCACCGGGCCGACACCGTCCGGTGTACCCACGCTAGGCGAACTAGGGGCTGGATTCGGTGATGACGCCTGAGCCTGGCGCAGGCCCCACCGTCCTGCGCATTCTTCTGGGCTCCCAGCTGCGCAGGCTACGCGAGGAACGCAACGTCACCCGCGAAGACGCCGGCTACGCGATCCGCGCCTCCGAATCCAAGATCAGCCGCATCGAACTCGGCCGCGTCGGCTTCAAGGAGCGCGACGTCTCCGACCTGCTCACCCTGTACGGCGTCAGCGATCCGGCCGAGCGCGAAGCGCTGCTCTCCCTGGCGCGGGAGGCCAACCAGCCCGGCTGGTGGCACAAGTTCGGCGACATCCTCCCCCAGTGGTTCCAGGCCTATGTGGGCCTGGAGGCCGCGGCGTCGCTGATCCGTACGTACGAGGTGCAGTTCATCCCCGGCCTGCTGCAGACCGAGGACTACGCACGCGCGGTGGTGCTGCTCGGCAACGGCAGCGCGCCGAAGGAAGAGATCGATCGCCGGGTGCAGCTGCGCATGGAGCGTCAGCAGCTGCTGTCCCGTCCCAACGCCCCGCGCTTCTGGGCGATCATCGACGAGGCCGTGCTGCGCCGCCCGATCGGCGGGCGCGAGGTCATGCGCGCCCAGCTCGATCTGCTGGCCGAGCTCTCCGAGCGGCCCAACGTCACGCTCCAGATCATCCCGTTCGGCTTCGGTGGCCACGCCGCGGCCGGCGGCGCGTTCTCCCTGCTCCGCTTCCCCGATCAGACGCTGCCCGACATCGTCTACATCGAGCAGTTGACGAGCGCTCTCTACCTCGAGAAGCGCGAGGACGTCGACACCTATCTGGAGTCGATGGAGCGCCTCGCCGTCGAGGCGGACTCACCGGACCGCAGCCGCGAGCGTTTCGCGGAGATCCGTAAAGACTTCGACCTGCCGCTCCGCTGACGTCTACGGAGCTCGTACGGCTTTCGATGCGGAGCGCGCCCGACCGCGCTCCGCGCTAGACCACCACCGCGCCGGTCTTCAACTGACGAAGTGGTCGAAGTCGCCGCTGCGCGCACCGGCGATGAGTGCCGCGATCTCGTCGCGGGTGTAGATGAGGGCGGGGCCCTCGGGGTGACGGGAGTTCCGGACCGCGAACTGCCCGTCCGGCAACCCGGCAATCTCCACGCAATTGCCGTTGGGGTTGCTGTGACTGCTCTTCAGCCACGCCACCGGACCCAGTTGCCCGGCAGGTATGCCGTTGTACAGGTGGTGCATATTGCGCCTCTCTCGGATCGCCGGCGGGACGTCAGTGGCCGCCGGTGCACGATCGGCGGTACGACGCCCCGTGCCGTCGCGTGCGCCCATCAAATTAGGCCATCTGCACGTGCAGACGCTCTTGCACATGCACTGCCTGATGCAGGAGGATAACGCACGTGCGCGACGGTTCTTTCGGTCGAGCCGTCGAAGGTCGGCGACGGGAGGTTGACATGTCCCCTGCTTCACGCCCCGCTCGGGCGGAGTCCGCTCGCGGCTGCGCGCACAGAGAAGCGGCCTGGAAAGTCGAGCTCTCCGCCCGGCTCTGCACCGACCGGGCGCACGCGGCCCGGCTGCGTGGGCTCGCGGCGTGGCACCAGCGTCAGGCTGACCACTTCGACAAGCTCTTCGGCGACGACGGCGCGTCGCCGGCCACTGCCTGACCGATCACCCCGCACAGCTCCGACGGTCCTCCACATCGGACACCGTTGGCCCAGGCCGGTGCGGGCTGGAGGCGCCCGGACCCTCCAGCTCGTGCCGCCATCCCGAACCGTCCGCGCGTCGTCTCCCCGGCATGGCGACGCGCGGACTTTCGCGTTCTCCGGGGCAGTCACGCAGCGTCAGACGCGCTACACCTAAAATTCTTGCTCCGCCGTCCATCGCCGCCCGATCTGCGCGCCTCGAGTGGTCCAGGTCACAGCAGAACATCTATTTGCGCAACATTCGCTGACTCTGAGTAACGACAAAAGACCGGCGGGCGGCCCAGAAAATTGGGCTCGCCCGCCGGTCTTCGTTCGGTCGCGACCGGGTCAGGTCGCGGCGACCTGTTCTCCGATCGCCTTGTGCAGCGCGCGGTTGAGCAGTACGAGCAGGGTGTCACGCACCGACCGCCGGTCACGCGCGTCGAACGCGACGACCGGAACCTGGTCGTCGATCGCGAGCGCCCAGCGGACCGCGGCGAGGTCCTGCGCGAGCAGACCGTCGAACGCGTTGACACCGACGATGAACGGGATGCCCGTGTGCTCGAAGTAGTCGACCGCCGGGTAGCAGTCGTCGAGCCGCGAGCTGTCGACGACGACGAGCGCCCCGAGCGCGCCCCGGGCGAGGTCGTCCCACATGAAGCCGAAGCGGGACTGCCCGGGAGTACCGAAGAGGTACAGCTTCACGCCGGCGTCGATGGCGACCGAACCGAAGTCCATCGCCACGGTCGTCGTGGTCTTGGTCGAATGTTGGCCAGGGATGTCGATCCCGACGGCCACCTCGGTCATCTCGGCCTCGGTGGTCAGCGGGGCGATGTCGGAGATGGCACCGACCGTCGTGGTCTTCCCGACCCCGAAACCACCGGCGATGACGATCTTTACCGGGAGCGGTGGCTTCGAGCCGGGTGCTGATGCGGTGCGGTCAGACAATGGCACTGAGTCCACGGATCACTCGCAGGATGAGTTCGGGAGAGTTGGGGGAGCTCACATCATGGTTGTGCACGTCGAGATAACCGGTGGCCCGCAGGTCACCGACCAGGATCTTGACGACGCCGAGGTGGAGCTTGAGGCGGGCCGAGATCTCGGCCACGGAGATGGGCTGGGCGCAGAGGGTCACGATGGCTCGGAGTTCGGGCGAGAGCCGCGAGGTCGGCACCCGACCACCGCGAGAACCTGCCGTCACCTGGGTCTCGAGTCCGATCTCCGGGTCGGCGGTGACCCGGCCGGAAGTGAGGACGAAAGGCCGCAACTGCGCACCGGACGCCTCGGAACCGACGTTGCTGGCCTTGTTGGGCGTGTCTCCGGAGGGGGAGAGCGACGAGGCCTTCAGATACGGCCGGATGGAGGCCGGTTCCTCTGCGTCGGATCCGCCCAGGATCCTCATGACTGTACGGAGTTCTTCAGTTCGACGATCAGCGCCGGCGTCAGCACAGCTCCGGCACGGCTCGCGAAGAGCGTCATCTCGTAGGCCACGGTGCCCAGGTTCGCGGTGCGGTCGGCGATGACCCCGAGCACCGATCCGCGGCTGATCGCGGTCGCCAGCAGGTAACCGCCGGTGAGGTCCACGATGACCTTGTTCAGGCCGCCGAGGGAGTACGTGTCGGCGACACCGGCCGCGAGGCTCGTCATACCCGAGATGACAGCCGCGAGACGGTCGGCGTTCGCGTGGTCGGAGGTGGCCGACTTCGCCATCAGGAGACCGTCAGCCGATACCGCCACCGCCTCGACGACCCCGGCCGTGCCTGTGCAGAAGGAGTCCAGCAACCAGTTGAAAGTCTGCGCCTCGGCACTGAGGCCGGCGGTCGCCAGGTCGCCGCCGTTGGGTCGGTAGGAGCTGTTCATCGTGGTGATCCTTCGTGCTGATGGTCGTCGACGACGACCCTGTTGAGAGCGCGGGACACGCCTGCTTCGATCTGCTCGATCAACGCCCGGGCGGCGTCGGGGTCCGCCACCGGTGTTGCCGTGACCGAGGCGCCGCCCCGGCCGCTGGTGAAACTCTTGAGCGTTGCTCCAGGCACCCGACGCTGCAGGCCACCAGAGGTGCGCTGGCCCTGCTGTTGCGGTGGGGGGCCCGCCGGAGCGGGCCGTTGCGGCAGCACCGGCGGAGACACCGGTGCTGCTGCGGGGACGTGCCTGGAAGGCGCAGCGTGCCCGGCAGCCTGCTGCGAATTCCACGTCGGTTGAGCGACCGGAGGAGGCGTGTGCACCGGCCCGGGGGGCGGGGTGCCGAACGTCGCCTGCTGGGCGCTCATCGAACCCGGCCGAGGGCCGGGAGAATAGCTGTTCAGACCATTCGAGCCGGTGGAACCGTTCGACCCGTTCGAGGGCGGCGGGGCCATCTGCGGCACCGGGCCGGTGTCACCGGCCCGCTGCGCGTTGCGGACGCCGGCCTCGAACTCCTCGATCAGCGCCCGGGCGGCGGCCGGGTCACCGGCGTCGCCGAGGACCTGGGGTTCGGCCTGCTTCCCCGTCGTGTTGACGCCGACCGGGAGCTGCGCCCCCGGCACCCGCCGCTGCAGACGCGGGAGCGTCGAACCGCCGGGCGCGCCCGGACCGGCCGCGGCCGGCGTGGCCGCGGGCGGAGCCGAACGCACCGGCAGCGGCTGCGTCGTGTGCGTCGACAGCGGCTGCGGGATCGGCGCCGCCATCGGCGGAGCCGGCGCGATCGGCGCGGGGCGGGCCGCCGGCTGCGCCGGAGCCGCGGGCAGCGACCGGAACGCGGCCGGCTGAGCCGGCTGCGTGGGCTGGGACGGCTCGACCGGACGGCCGCCCGGCGCGTTGTCCCACCAGGAGACGTCGGTCGCGGGTGCCTGCGCGGGTGCCGGGTCGCTGCGGTACAGGGCCGTACTGGCCCCCACCGGCTCGACGTCGACCGGCTCGCGCTGGCCGGGAACCGGAGCATCGGTGCCCGAGAACGCGTTCCACGGCCCGGCCGAGATGGCCCGCGAGGCCCGCTCCAGCGCCACGTTGTCGAACATCGCGCTCGACGCCACGACCGGCAGGTTCGCGGCCGGCTCGTACCCCGGGTTGGGCTGCTCGTAGACGGGCGCCGGCTCGTACGACGGGCCGGGCTGCCCGTACGCCGGGCTCGGCTCGTAGGCCGGGACCGGCTGGTCGTAGCGCTGGTGGGGCTGGTCGTACGCCACCGCCGCGGGCTGCTGGAACCCGCCGGTGGACTGGGCGTAGGACGGCGTCGGCGCCGGATCGGCCGGCATCGCGGTGTTCGGCACCCGCAGTACGTCGGGGTGAGCCACCGGCGGACCGGCCGGGAGCGCGCGCGGCGGCTCCTCGACCGTGGCGATGCCCTGGTAGATCGAGGGCACCAGGTGCTGCTCGGTCAGCGCGAGCACCGCGGTGACACCGCCGCCGGAGGTCGGCACCAGCGCGACGCTGATGCCGTGACGACGGGCCAGCCGGCCGCTCACGAACAGACCGAGCACCTCGGTGGGGGCCAGGTCGAGACGTTCGCGTCGGGCCAGTCGGGCGTTCTCCTCCGCCAGCCGCTCGGACGACATGCCGATGCCGTGGTCGACGATGAGGACCTGGGCACCGGCCCTGGTCGCCTCGGCGCTGACCGTGACCCGGGTGTGCGGCGGCGAGTACGCCGTCGCGTTCTCCATCAGCTCGGCGAAGATCAGCGTGAGGTCGGAGATGACCGACGGCTGCACGACGATGTCTTCGGGAACGTCGATGTCGACACGGGTGTAGTCCTCGATCTCACCGAGGGCGAGCCGGGCGATGTCGCCGAGCGCGAGCGGCGTGCCGCCACCCTGCTCGGTGGCCATCGACCCGGAGAGAACGACCAGCGAACCGGCGTTCCGGTTGAGGCGGCTGGAGAGGTGGTCGAGCTGGTAGAGGCTGCTCAGCCGCTCGGTGTTGGTCTCCTGCCGCTCCAGCCGGTCGATCATCGAGAGCTGACGACCGATGAGGTTCTGCGTACGGCGTCCGATGTGACCGAACATCGTCGCGACGTTGCGGCGGCTGGTGATCTGACGTTCGACCAGTCGGGCCGCGGTGTCCTGCACCTGCTCGAACGCCCGGGCCAGCTCACCGATCTCGTCCCGACCGGTCGTGTTCACCGTGTCCAGACGGACGGGCTCGAAGACTTCGGACTCGTCGTCAGCGACCCGGGTGAGCTCTGTCTCGACCGCGGTGGCGATGCGGTTGGCGGACGAGGCCAGTGCGACCAGCGGCTGCGAGACCCGACGTCCGACGAGCAGGGTCAGCCCACCCACCAGGCCGAGGACCAGCACCAGGGCGGCACCGATGCCGGCGGCGGCCGCGATGGCGTCCCGCCGCTGGGCTTCGGTGGCCGCCACGATGTCCGACACCAGCTTGGTCTCGATGTACCGCGTCTGACCGAGGAAGGACTGGAACCGCGGGAAGTACGTGACCAGTGGCAGGTCACGGACCCGGTCGAGGTTGGCCTTGGTACCGAGGTCGGCCAGCTCCGTCGAGGTACGGGCGTTGTTCGCCGTCTGGACCAGGCGGTACAGCGTCGCCTGGGTGGGGTTCGCGTACTGGAAGTACGCGTTGGTGTACTCGGCCGACGTACCGAGGCCGGAGACGTACTGGCTCAGCAGGGTGGCGTTGGGCGTCGCGAGCAGCAGGGTGAGCGTCGCCAGGTTGAGCGAGTTCTGCTCTCCCAGGTGCAGCGCGGAGTCCATCGCGAGGATCTGCCGGCCGATCGAGGTCGACGCGTCGGAGATCCGGTACAGCTGCAGACCGTCGATCAGCGAGTTGATCAACCCGGTCAGCTGCTGCGACACGACGGTCTGCGGAACGTTCGTCGCGAGCGACTCTTTCCGCAGTTCGACCAGCTGTTTGAGGTCGTCGACGGCCTTCACCAGGGTGGGGGGCGACTCGTCGCTGATCGCGGCCTTCACGTCCGCGATCTCGTCGTCGACGATCGCTTCCTGCTGGAGGACGTCGGACTTGGTCGCGAAGCCACCGGCGAGGTAGCCGATCGTCAGCAGACGTTCGGCCTGCAGTTCCCGGACCAGGGTGGCGACTTCACCAGCCACCTGGATGTCACGGGAGTTGTCGTTGGCGCTGTCGGCGTCGGAGATCCGGCCCACGATGACCGAGAGCGCGAGGACCGAGACGGCTAGCAGTGGGATGACCGCCAGAAGGACGAGCTTCCCACTGATCTTGAGCCTATCGAGGAACACCGACCCGCTCCCGCCTCGCGTCGCGTCCAGCGTCCAGGTTGTTCATGTACGGGTCGCCGGCCAGGTGGTCCGGACCGGCCGGGTAGCCGGCGTAGTCGGGGTTGCCCGGCCCGTACGGCGGCTGCTGTCCGTGCGGTCCGGGCATCGCCTGCGGGCCGCCCGGGCCCTCGACCTGCTCGGCGCGCGAGCGGCGCCCGCCGAGCAGGATCAGCACGAAGCTCGCGATCGCCGCGAGTACCGCGATCACCAGCAGCGCGATGGCCAGGATCCGGCCGGTGTCGGCGCTGCTCTTCCGGTCGTCGACCTGCTTGCCCAGCTCGTCGAGCAGGGTCGGGCTGAGTGCGACCGCCGCCTCCTGCGCCGCGAGGCGCTGGGTGGTGACCGTGGCCGCGACCGGGATCGCGTTCAGCGTGGTCTGCCCGGGAGGAGCCAGGGTCTCGACGCCACGCTGGAAGTTGTCCAGGTTCTGCAGGAGCGTGGTGCTGAACGTGCCGCTGTCGGAGTTGTCCACGGCCGAGGCCATGTCGGACGCGACGTCGGCTCCGGACTCCGAGACCAGCTGGCGGCTGACGGCGAGGCTGGTCAGCGTGCTGTTGGCCTGGCTGAGCTGGTCCTGGAAGGTCTCCGGGGAGCCGCTTTGCTCGAGCTTGAACCCCTTCGCGATGACGGCCTGGTCCTGGTAGCGGCCGGCCCACACCACGGTCAGCGGGATCTCCTCGAGCGCGGCGTCCTGCAGGTAGCTGATGACGCCGTCGGCGTCGCTGCGCAGACCCGAGGCCTGCGCCACCCGCTGGTAGAGCGCGAGCATCAGGTCGGTGGCCTCGCCGTAGTTCTTGAACGCGCCGTTCTGGTCGCTGCCCTGCTCGGGGAGCGTCTCGATCCGGGCGCGGAGGCCGGACCAGCGGTTGCTGGTGCCGAAGTCCGAGCCGAACTTCTCATCGGCGTCGGCCACCGCGTTCAGCGCCTCGGTGAAGTCTTCCTTCTTGACCGCCTTGCCACTGACCGCGTTGGACTGCGCGTTGACGAGGACGGGAAGGAGCTTGTCGAGCGCCTTGGCGTACTCGACGCCGTCCAGCTCGCGGGAGTGCAGGTCACTGTCGTCTGAGCGGGTTCCCCACACCAACGCGAACAGCGCTATTACGGAAATTACCGTAATAAGCTGCAGCGCTAGGGGCGCAAACGCCCGCAATGGGGCGGACCGTAACCGGGATCCGGACCCGGGAGAAGTCATCGCTCATCCTTCACCAACATCGCCTGCGTGTGGACCCTGCGGCCAGCTTCTGCACCGGCCGCCCCGCTCGAGCAAGAAACCAGCGCCATACGAAGCT
Source organism: Cryptosporangium japonicum (assembly GCF_039524755.1). Lineage (NCBI taxonomy): Bacteria > Bacillati > Actinomycetota > Actinomycetes > Cryptosporangiales > Cryptosporangiaceae > Cryptosporangium > Cryptosporangium japonicum. The sequence continues at coordinate 54,747 of NZ_BAAAGX010000018.1, read as the reverse complement.
AGTTCTTCGATAAACCCGACCGCAAGATGCACACCGCTAACCACAAGAATCACAGCGAGATCGATGCTGTCGGAAAATAAATGCCAGTACGTTTTCTGCGTTATGCCCGAATCCGCAGACATAACTTACCGATAAGTAAGAACAATTAATAACTTCTGTCGGCGCCTTCGGAGCGTATTTCAGACCTCACGCAGCGCGACGAAATTCCCCGCACCCTGGGCGATCACCTCGCCTGCCACCTGCCGAAATCTCGACTTAACTTAAATGGCCACAGCGCGACGCGGACTCGTCGGCACTCGGCAGCCAGTTGACCATACCGGAATATGCGACTGCAGGCGCACCGCCCCCACTGAGGACAGTCGGCACCCCGTTCCACCCCACCCTCCACTGAAGACTTCTGTAACGACACCCCTCAGAGGTTTGCCCGAAATGTGAGGGTATGGTTGAGTACGCCCTGCCCGAAATAAGGCATTCGAGGGAGGTAGGGCATGCGAGACCGCACCAAGCGCTTCGCCGTCGCCGTCGCCGGCCTGGCGATCGCCGCGGGGACCGTGTTGGCGTCGGCACCGGCGGCCGACGCGGCCACCGTGACCGGTCGGACCACGGCCACCGCGGCGCACGACCGTGACGACCACCGCTGGGGCCGCGACGACGACGACCGTCGCTGGGGCCGCAGCCACGGCGAGCACCGCCGGCACTGGAAGAAGCACTGGAAGAAGCGCTCCCACTGGGAGGGGCGCCGGCACCACCGCCACCGGCACCAGTGGCGTAACCACGGCCACTACGGCAGCTACCACGAGGCCTACCTGATCGGTCAGCGGTACCGGGGCTCGTCCTGGGAGTCGTTCCGCTGCGAGCGGTCCGGCGGCGCCTGGGTGCTGCGCGTTTACGCCTGACACCGGCGGCGTCCCCGCAGCCTGCGGGTTGCGGGGACGTCGGCGTTCAGGCGCGGAGCGAACCGTTGAACGGACGCGCCTCCGCGCGCGGAGGCGCCGGCAGGCGCGGCGCCGGCATCGCTCCGCTCTTTACCGCTTCCACCAGCACCGCATAGTCCGTTTCGGTGCGGTCGGCGTACTGCTGGCCGAACTTCACCACCGACCGGTCAAACCGATCGTTCTGTCCGATGTACCCGGCGATCGCCGCCGGATCGCCGCTGCGGGCGTGGGCCCGCGCGAGGACACGCCCGCACAACCGGGAGTACTTCGCCAGCCCCGGCGCATCGAACGTGGACGTGTCGAACGAGCCCTTCGCGTCCCACAGCTGCCGCACGTAGTAGTCGTGTCCCGCCGCCGGGTCACGGAACCACCCGAGCAGAACGTCGGGTGCGGCCTGGATCAAACGCTGCCCCTCGACGACACGCTGCCCGGCGTTGCGGTAAGGACTCGGCGTCAAATGCCACTCGAGCACCGACTGCCCGGCTTCTTTGATTTGGAGCAAAAGCGGATCGTTCGGCGAGGCCGCCAGCAATACGACCCAACAACGACTGCCGACGCTTCCCACGCCCACGACTTTCCGGGCGAAGTCGACGAAGGTGTACCGGTCGAGCAGAACCCGCCGATCGGCCGGCAGCGTCTGCCGGTACTCGCGGATGCAGCGGCGGACCAGTTCCTCGTCCATGCCCTCGTCGGAACTGTCCGTGACGTGGGTGAGCAGCGGTGGGTCCTCGCGCAGCCGCCAGCCGCCGTTGACCCGCTCGGTGAGCTTGGCCGCCGCGCTCAGGTGGTCACGGCTGCGCGCCTTCTCCACCGCCTGCAACGTGGGCACCGACGACCGGCCGCGCTTGAGGAGCGGAACCAGGTCGTCGACTTCGATCCGGTCGTACCAAACCTCGAGCGCTCGTTGCGTTGCGTAATCATTCATCGCGTCGCGATAGCCCGCCGCCGCACTCGCCGCGGCGGTAGTGGCCTCACCGTTCTTGAAGCGATTCGCGCGCGCCGCCAGAATGACACTGCTGACCAGACGCTTCAGATCCCATTCGAACGGCGCTTCGAGCGTCTCGTCGAAATCGTTCAGGTCGAAAACCAGCCGACGATCCGGCGTTCCCGACATCCCGAAGTTCTGCAGATGAGCGTTTCCGCCCGCTTGCACGAATAGGCCGCTGTGCGGGTGCAGCGCTAAATCGTGGGCCATCACCGTCGCCGCACCACGGAAAAAGCTGAATGGGGACGCGATCATCCGCTCGTACCGCAGCGGCAGCAGATCCGGAAGCCGCTGCTCGTCGGCCGCGGCGAGAAGAGTCAGCGGATTACGACCGTCGTCCGCGAGCTCGGCCTGAGCGGCGCGGGAGACCCTGCTCCTGGCGTTGCGGCCGAGTTCGTATCCGACGGGAGACACGACGGTCAGTCCACCCAACGTGGCCCCCTCCCCGGGTTCCTCGAGGCTGTCTGCCACGTTAACGGAGGTTGGCCGACAGGGAAATGCCAGGTGATCACCGCATCGTGGCGATCTCGTTGCGGCGTCGTCACCGACCAGCAAAGGCCGGAGAACCCGGAAGATACCGGATGAACTCCTCGGGCCCGAGCGCAGGTGCGTAGTACCAACCCTGACCGGTGTCGCACCCCAGCGACCGCAGTCGGTCGCGCTGCTCGGCGCTCTCGATCCCCTCGGCCACCACCTGGAGACCGAGGGCGTGGGCCAGCCGGAGCAGCGCCTGGAGGACCTGGTCGTCGAGCGGGGTGCGGTCGCTGGCGGTGAGGCGCTGCACCACCCCGCCGGACAGCTTCACCACGTCGACCGAGAAGTTGCGCAGCAGCGGCAGGTTGGCCCACCCCGCGCTGACGTCACCCACCGCCAGCCGGACGCCGAGCGCGGCGAGCCGCTGCAGCGGCGTGGTGTTCACCGTGGCCACGGTCCCGGCCGCCAGCTCCAGCTGCAGCCGCCCCGCCTCCAGCCCGGTCTCCTCCAGCACCCGGACGACGTCGTCGACCAGGTTCGGGTCGGCGAGCTGCGCCGCGGCCAGGTTCACGCTGACGTACGGGGGCTCCTGGCCGACCGACGGCCAGCGCGAAGCCTGCCGGCACGCCAACTCGATCACCCGGCGGCCGATCGGCACGATGGCGCCGGTCTCCTCGGCCAGCCCGACGAACCGCTTCGGCGAGAGCAGCCCGAGCTCGCGGTGGCGCCAGCGCACCAGCGCCTCGGCGCCGCGTACCGCGCCGTCGGACAGCCCGACCAACGGCTGGAACTCGACGACGAACTCGTCGCGCTCTAACGCCGCGGCCATCTCGGTGGCCAGCGTGTAGCGGGCGACCCGCTGGTCGTTGCGGTGCGGGTCGTAGACGGCCCAGCGGCCCCGGTGCTCGGACTTGGCCCGGTACATGGTCAGTTCGGCGGCGCGCATCAGGTCGGCCGCACTGGCGTCGCTGGCCGCGTGTTCGACGACGCCGATGCTGGCCGGCAGCGTGAGCCGGCCGTCGGCGGGTGGGAACGGCACCGCCAGCGAGCGGACGATCTCGGCGGCCAGCCGCTCGACGTCGGCCACCCCCGAGGTGCCGGTCAGCAGGATGCCGAACTCGTCGCCACCGAGGCGGGCCACCAAGGCGTCGCCGGAGAGCGTGTCGAGCCGTTCGCCGACCGCGGCCAGCAGCTGGTCGCCGACCGGGTGCCCGAGGCTGTCGTTGACGACCTTGAAGCCGTCCAGGTCGAGCAGGCACAGCCCGATCCGCTCGGCGCCGGTGCGCTCGCGCAGCACGGCGGTGAGCCGCTCGACGAACAGCTCGCGGTTGGCCAGCCCGGTCAGCCGGTCGTGGGTGGCGGAGTGTTCGGCGGTCAGGCGGAGCACGCGCTGCTCGGTGACGTCCTCGACCAGCAGCGTGTGCGTCCGCGGGCCGCCCTCGTCGACGACGAGCGACATCCGGATCGACAGCCACGTCTCCGCGCCCCCGGGCCGGGCCAGCCGGCACTCGAGGTGCAGCGGCGTCGCGTCGGCGTTCAGCCGGGTGTACGCCTCGTCGAGGACACCCCGGTGCGCCGCGACCAGGAACTCGCTGAGCCGGCGGCCGGTCAGCGCGTCGACCGGCAGGCCGAGCAGCGCGGCCAGGCCCTCGTTGACCTCGGTCAGCCGCCCGTCGGGAGTGCCCAGCGCGAGGCCGACCGGCGGACCGCTGAAGACGGCCCGGAACTTCGACTCGCCGGCCCGCAGCGCACGCTGGGCCTCGGACTGCGCGGCCAGCGTGGCCTTCCGGACCAGCTCCCGCTCGCGCGCGGCGGCGAACCCGGTGGCGAAGGCCGCGGTGAGCTCACCGACGGCGGCCGCCGAGCCCGGCATCAGCGCGGGGAAATCCGCGGCGAGCAGGCGGAGGCTCTCGCCGAGCGCGGCCGGCTCGGCGAAACCGCCCTCGACCAACGCGGCACCGGCCGCCGCGGCCCTGGCCGGGTCGACCGATCCGCCCGAGACGGCCGCGACCAGGTGGTCGACCGCGCCGACCAGCTCGTCGGCCGGGGTACCGGCCGGGCGCAGCGCGCGGGCCCAGCTCGCGGCGAACGCGCGTCGGCGATCACCCCCGGAGCCCGGCTCCGGAGCGAGAGTGAGGTCCACGGCGGTCACGTGCGCGGAGACCCGGTCGCACGCATCAGCCGTAACTCCATGCCAGCGAGAGTAGCGAAGCGCCACGACGCATACGCGTGGAGTCGTCACATCAGATTCTTCTCAACCATGCTCAGAAGCGGCCGAAAGGCACGGGGTGACGATGAGCACGCGCAGCCGTGCACAGATGCTCGAGCCGTACGCGATCATCGGCGAACCGGCCGAACCCGACCTCGAGGCCATTGCCAGCATCGCCGCGCACATCTGCGGCGCGCCCACCGCGGTCGTGAACCTCATCGACGACACCCACCAGCACCAGGTCGCCGCGCACGGCTTCGCCCGGTCGGTGTGCGACCGCGAGGACTCGATGTGCGCGGTGTCGATCGCCCTGCCCGAACCGGTCTACCTGCCGGACGCGCGGCTCGACCCGCGGTGGGCCGACAACCCGTTCGTCACCGGCGTGATCGGCGACGTGCGCTTCTACTCCTCCACGCAGCTGGTCAACGCACGCGGCGAGGTGCTGGGCACGCTCTGCGTGTTCGACGAGGAGGTCCGGGAGATCACCCCGGACCAGCGCACCCAGCTGGAGCTGCTGGCGCACCAGGTCGTCGACGTGCTCGAGCTGCGTCGGCAGAGTTTCGAGCTGCACGCCGCCGTCGCCCAGCTCGAACGCGCCCGCGAGGAGCTGGAGCGCTCGAACGAGCACCTGGCCGCGTTCGCCGGCCAGGTCAGCCACGACCTGAAGAACCCGCTCGCCAGCGTCGTCGGGTACCTGCACAACCTGTCCGAGGTCGGCGCGGTCGTCGGCGAGCCCGAGGCCGCGTGGTGCACCCAGCGCGCGTTGGCCGCGAGCCAGCGGATGAGCGACATGATCGGCCACCTGCTCGACTACGCGAGCGTCGGCGGTTCGCTGACGCTCCAGCCGGTGGACCTCGGCCAGGTCGTCACCGAGCTCACCGACGACCTGAGCGACGCGATCGCGTCCGTCGGCGGGGCGCTGGCGATGGACGGTCAGCTCCCGACCGTGGCCGGGGACCCGGTGCAACTGCGTGCCGTGCTGCAGAACCTGATCAGCAACGCGCTGAAGTTCCGCCGCCTCTCCCGGCCCCCGCGTGTCGTGGTGAGCGCGTGCGGCCGGGACGGCAGCTGGCTGGTGCGGGTGGCCGACAACGGGATCGGCATCCCCTCCGACCGGCGCGAGCAGGCGTTCGCGCTGCTCAGCCGGGTTCACGACGAGTCGGCCCGGGAGATCGCCGGCAACGGCATCGGGTTGGCGACCTGCAAGCGGATCGTGACCGCGCACGGCGGGGAGATCGGCCTGGCCGACACCCCCGGAGGGGGCACGACCGTCTGGTTCACGCTCCCAGCAGATGCGCGTTGACTTTCCGCACCAGCGGCGCCAGCGACGGGACCTCGACGACCGTCAGGCCGGCGTCGCGTAGCCGCTCGGCGCCCTCGCAGTCGACGAAGATCTCCGGTTCCCGCCAGGCGAACACGACACGGCGCAGCCCGGAAGCGAGGATCAGCTCGGCGCAGGTCCGGGACCGGGACGCCCGGGCCGAGCAGGGTTCGAGCGAGCTGTAGATCGTCGCGGTGGCCAGCCGCGGGTCGGTACCGGCCCGGGTGAGCGCGGCCTCCTCGGCGTGCTCGTGGGGGTCGTCCCGCCGCGACCACCCGTCCGCGACGAGCGTGCCGTCGACGTCGACGATCATCGCACCCACCGAGAACGCGCTCGTCGACGGCGTGCACCGCCGGGAGAGTTCGATGGCCTGGCGCAGCCAGTGCAGATCGGGCTCGGTGGGGTGCTCAATCCCCATCGGGTGGCCCCAACAGGTACCGGATCAGCACGACGTCACCGATCGGGCGGACCTCGGCCAGCCGCATGCGGTCGGCGGCGCCGTGCGGATACCGGCCGGGGCCGGCGAACCGTGGCGCGGCCGGGTCACCGACGAAGAACGGCGCGACGACGAGATGCAGCTCGTCGACGAAACCGGCGGTGAGGAACTGGGCCTGGACGGTGCCACCACCCTCGACGAGCAGCCGCCGCACGCCGCGCGACACCAGGTCGTCGAGGACCGTCGGCAACGGCTCGCCCCGGTACACGACCGTCGGCGCGCCCGGGCCGAACACCGCGGCACCGGGGTCGAGCCGGCCGCTGCGGCTGAGCACCACCCGCAGCGGCGGCTGCTCGCGCGCCGCACGCCGGGCGGGCGACCGGATCAGCAGCCGGGGGTTGTCCCGGCGGACGGTCTCCGCGCCGACCAGGATCGCGTCACAGGTCGCGCGCACCTCGTCGACGCGGTCGAAGTCGGCGTCGTTGGAGAGCAGGAGCCGGTCCGGCGTCGCGTCGTCGAGGTAACCGTCGACCGACATCGCGGCCGACACGACGACGTACGGCCGGGCACCGGTCACGGTCGCCACGGGAAGGTCGGCACGCGGCGCTCGGCGAACGCGGCGACGCCCTCGGCCAGTTCGGCCGCGCCCTCGTCCGCCCAGCGCCGGTACCGCTCGGCCGTCGGCCGCCCGTCCTGCGCCGCCCGGATCAGGTCCTTCGCGGCGTGCTGGGTGAGCCGGGACCGGCTCGCGAGCGTGCGGGCCAGCTCCCCCACCCGGGCCTCCAGGCCTCCCGGCGGCACCAGCTCGTCCACCAGCCCGGTCCGCAGCGCGCGCTCGTCGTCGATGAAGTCGCCGGTGAAGAGCAGGAACTTCGCCGCGGCCGGGCCGACCAGCTCGACCAGGCGCGCGGTCGTCGCCGCCGGGTACACGACGCCGATCTTCGCCGGGGTGATGCCGAAGCGGGAGCCCCGCTCGGCGACGCGCAGGTCGCAGGCCACCGCGATCTGGCACCCGCCGCCGACGCACCACCCCCGGATCGCGGCCACCACCGGCTTCGGGAACGCCACCAGGGCCTCCTCGGCCAGCGTCGCCGGCATCGTCTCGCCGGGGGCGAAGCCGGTGAGCGTGGAGATGTCGGCGCCGGCGCAGAACGTGTCGCCGGCTCCGGTGACCACCACCACCGCGACGTCCGGGTCGGCGGCGAGCTGGTCGAGCAGCGGCGGGAGCGCGTTCCACATCTCGTTCGTCATCGCGTTCCGCTTGGCCGGGTTGTCGAGCACCACGGTCGCGACGCCGTCGAGAATCCGGCTGTGAACCCGCCCCGTCTCCATTCCGGTGACGATAGTGCGCGTAACTCTGTGAGCCAGCTCGCGTCCGTGACATAACCACTCAAGGCGGACGGGTTGCCGCCGACGTGCATGCTGAACCGGTGCACCGACCGAACCTCCGGACGGTTGAATCCGTGTCCCCTGTGCGTGCCGACCTGTGGCCGAGGCGGGGGCGGATGCCGCTGAGGCGTAGGCGTTGCACGGCTGTTGGCGGTAGCCTCGTGAACAGCGCGTGACCCTCCCGGGAACGCGCGGCGAGGCCGCCGCGTTGACCCGAGCAGGCGATTCACCGTCGCCTGGCCCCGTCCCGACTCGCCCGAGGATCATCGAATGGACCCAGTGGCACCCTTCGCGATCGCTGTGATGACGCTGGCCGGCGGCGCTTTCGTACTCTCCTGGGCCGCGGAGAAGACTCGTCGTGCGGCCCGGCCGGTGCGCGTGCGCGCCCAGCGCCGCCGCCCGACCGATCGTCGCTGACCCCCCACCCGTTTCCACGGCGAGGGCGACCTGAACCAGGTCGCCCTCGCCTTTTTGCGAATGTGACGATGCTCACGTGAAGGTGATCCTCTTCGGCGCGACCGGGATGGTCGGCCAAGGCGTGCTCCGCGAGTGCCTGCTGGCCGACGACGTCACCGAGGTGCTGTCGGTGGGCCGCACACCGTTGAGCCGCGCCGATCCGAAGCTGCGCGAGCTGCTGCTCCCGTCGCTGGACGACCTGACGCCGGTGGCCGATCAGCTCGCCGGGTACGACGCCTGCTACTTCTGCCTCGGCGTCTCGTCGGTGGGCCTGGACGAAGCGGCGTACCGCCGGATCACCTACGACCTCACGCTCGGCGTCGCGCGCCTGCTGGCCGAGCGGAACCCCGGGTCGACCTTCACGTACGTGTCCGGCCAGGGCACCGACAGCTCCGAGCAGGGGCGCACGATGTGGGCCCGGGTGAAGGGCAAAACCGAGAACGACCTGTTGGCGCTGCCGCTCGAGACCTACGTGTTCCGGCCCGGGTTCATCCAGCCGATGAACGGCGAGGGCCCTCGGACGCCGGCGTTGCGCTGGGGTTACCGGGCGCTCGCACCGGTCACGAAGCTCGCGACCCGGGCGTTCCCGAAGTACGCGACGACCACCGAGGCCCTCGGCCGGGCGATGCTCCAGGTGACCCGCGAGAAGCCGGAGCCTCGGGTGCTCGGCAACCCGGAGATCACCCGCCTGGGCCGCTAGGGCGTGTTCAAGAAGTCGGTCGTTCGTTGGGTGATGCGTGGCTCGTGGTGATCTGACGAACGCCGAATGGGAAGTGTTTGTCGGCGGTGCTGCCGCCGGCGAAGCCGGGTGGCTGGCCGCTGCGTTCGCGGCGGCCGGTCATTGACGGGATCCGGTGGCGGGTGCGCACCGGTGCGCCGTGGCGGGATCTGCCGGAACGCTATGGGCCGTGGGGCGTTGTTGCGGGACTGGCAGCGGGACGGGACCTGGGCGCGGGTGGTGTCTGATCCGCAGTCTCGGGCTCGGGCCCGTGGGTTGATCACGTGGGATCGGGTCCTGGCCGATAAGGCCCACGGATCTCGCGCCAACCGCCTCTACCTGCGCCGACGCGGGATCCGCGCCACGATCCCCGAACCAGCCGACCGGCTGGCCCACCGCCGGCGTCGCGGCCCTAGGCCTCCGCTTCGAGCGCCGGACGCTCAGGCGCCCGCGCCCGCGCTCGCGCCCGCGGAGTCGAGCGTGATGCCGTCGATGGCGGCGTCGGCGATGCGGTTCAGCGTTTTTGGGTCGATGCCCGCTTTGAGCAGCGCCTCGAGTCCGCGGTGCGTGGCGAGAACGAGACCGCCGAGGGCGGCGGAGTCGGCGTCCGGATCGACCTGCCCGGCGCGCTGGGCCTGCTCGACGAGCAGGCGGCAGCTCTCGCGCAGAGTCTCGTACGCCGCGCGTGACCGGGCGGCGATGGCCTCGTCCTCCCACGCCAGTTCGGCGGTGGTCTTGGCGAGCAGGCAGCCGAGCCGGTCGGTCGCCTCCGGCACGGTGAGCCAGGTGCGGAGACGGTCGAGCGCCTGGTCCTCCGGACCGTCGACCCGGGCTGCGGCGCTCTGGTCGGAGTCGGCGCAGTACTGCGGCGCGATCGTCAACATCTCCTCCGGATCGGCGATCCTGCCCGGGCCGCCGCTGTCGCACTACGGCGCCGCGAAGGCCGCGCTCAACGCCTACGGCAAGGCGCTCGCCGCTGAACTGGCGCCGGCCGGGATCCGCGTCACCACGATCATGCCCGGCGACTGCTCACCCCTGGAACCGATGCGATCCGCCAGAACTTCGCCGACGCGATGGGCGTCGAGCTGGGCGCGATCACCGCGGGCATTCCCCTGGGCCGTCCCGGTGATCCGCGTGACATCGCCGAGGCCGTCGCCTTTCTCGTCTCGGACCGAGCGCAGTGGATCACCGGCGCCAGCCTGAACGTCGACGGCGGCGAGCTTCCCGCCATCTAGCTCCGGACCCGGTCAGCCGCTGCCTCGTGGCCGAGCGGCTGACCGGGTTTCGTACCCGACTCCCACGCGCCGAAGCCGGTCGTCCGGACCGGCGACTCTCCCCGCCAACGACCGGCCGGACGATCGCGTCACGATCAAGCTCGCCACCCCCTAAGCGCCCGCTCCGCTCTGGTAGGTGAAGACGACGAGTTGCGCGCGGTCGCGTGCGCCCAGCTTCACCATCGCGCGGCCCACGTGGGTCCGTACCGTGGCCGGGCTGATCACGAGCCGGTCGGCGATCTCGTCGTTCGACAACCCCTCGGCCACCAGCGCGGCGATCTCCTGTTCCCGTTCGGTCAGGCTCGACCAGCGCGGATGCGGGGCGGACCGCCGGCTCGGACGGTCGACGAACGTTTTCACGACCCGGCGCGTGACCGACGGGGAGAGCAGCGCGCCGCCCGCGACGACACCGCGCACCGCGTCCAGCAGATCGGTCGGGCGGGTGTCCTTGAGCAGGAACCCGGAGGCACCCACGCGCAGCGCGTCGAAGATGTACTCGTCGATCTCGAACGTGGTGAGTACGACGATCCGCGTCTCCGGGCTGGCCGCGACGATCCGCCGCGTCGCCTCGATCCCGTCGATACCGGGCATCCGGACGTCCATCAGCACCACGTCCGGGCGGGTCTCGGCCGCGACCGAGACGGCGGAGAGCCCGTCCGCGACGTCACCGACCACCTCGAGGTCGGGTTCGTTGTCCAGCAGCGCACGCAGCCCCAGGCGCACCAGCGCCTGGTCGTCGGCGATCAGGACCCGGATCACGCCGGTAGCACCGCGACCACCCGGAACCCGCCGGACCCGTCGACCGAGAACCTCCCACCCACGGACGTCACCCGCTCACGCATGCCGGCGATCCCGTGGCCTTCGGTGAACGGGCCACCGGGACCGGTGTCGGTCACCTCGATCTCCACCGCGTCCGCACCGTAGCCGACCCGCACGGTCGCGGTGGCCGGCCCGGCGTGACGCAGCACGTTCGTCAGCGACTCCTGGACGACGCGGTACGCCACCAGGTCCACCGCGCGCGGAAGCGGCCGGGCCTCGCCGGTCACCACCGTTCGCACCGGTGTGCCGCTGGCGGCGATCCGGGCGGTCAGCACGTCGAGCCGGGCCAGGCCGGCCAGCGGCGCCCGGTCACGCAGGATCTCCAGCGTGGCGCGGAGCTCGTCCAGCGCCTCCCGGCTGGTGGCGCTGATCGCGGTGAGCGCGGCCTCGGCCTGCGACGGTTTGGTCGGCAGGAGGTGCAGCGCGATGTCGGCCTGCATCGTGATCGCGGCCAACCCGTGGCCGACGACGTCGTGCACCTCCTGGGCGACGCGCAGCCGCTCGTCGTCGGCGGCCCGCTGGGCCTCGGCCGCGGCGGCCTGCCGGTTGAGCTTCACCGCCGTGCCCACCGCGAACGGCACGACGATCCAGGCCGAGCCGGGCAGCAGCCCCGGCAGCAGCGACTCGGAGAACAGCAGGTGGCCGAGCAGCACGAGCATCGCCGCGCCGCTGATCAGCACGGCCCGGCGCACCGGGTACCGCAGCACGACGGTGTAGGTGGCGATCGCCACCGCGATCAGCACCGGGCCGTAGGGGTAACCCGCGATCAGGTACGACGACACGGCCACCGCCGACACCGCGAGCGTGGCCGCCGGGAACCGCCGCCGCACGACGAGCACCAGGCACGCGATCGCGGTGAGCACGTACCCGACCGCGTCCACGGGGTCCGCCGCGGGTTGGACGTGCCCGAGCTGACCGGCCACCGCCAGGCTCAGCCCCGTGAGCGCCGCCGCGAGCACGGCGTCGAACGCTCGGCTCATAGTCGTTTCCACGGCTTCGAAACGCTCAGGACCGTCGTCAGGAGCAGCAGCGCACACGCCACCGACGGCGCGACGACGTAGTTGACCGCGTCCCGTGACGGCAGTTCCGAACCCCGGCGCGCCGCTTCCCGCAGACCCGGGGCCAGTACGAACAGCACCAGCACGTTCATTACGACGGTCACCGCGAGCTTCACCGCCACCCACCAGTACCGGAGCAGCCCCCACTTGGTGCCGAGGCCGCTCAGCATTCCGGTCACCAGCGCCGCGAGCGCCAGTGGAGTGATCAGCACGGTACCGATCAGCCCCGCGACGGGATAGACGACGTCCGGCCCGCCGGCGGCTCCGGTGAGTCCGGCCACGCCCAGCACGAGCAGGACGGCGTCCGCACCCAACCAACCGACCGACGTCGCGATGTGAATGATGAGCACCGTCTTCCGCCCGCCCGGGGTGAGTTTCATGGCTTCGATCGTCGGGTTCTCCCGGGCGAAAAGCGTCCGCTCAGATGCTGGTTCGGCGCCCTCCGGCCTACGTCAGCTGACGTACCCGAAGTGCCGTGCGCACGAGGACGACCAGTGACGGGTGCCGACGCCAACCTGATCGGCATGACCACTGAAGCCGCCGCCCGCACCGTCCGGGCGCGCAAGACCTACGGACACGGCGAAACCGCGGTGACCGCGCTCGACGACGTGACGGTCGAGTTCGGCCGCGGACGCTTCACCGCGATCATGGGCCCGTCCGGGTCCGGCAAGTCGACGCTGATGCACTGCCTGGCCGGGCTCGACCCGCTGACCTCCGGCGAGGTGTACCTGGGTGACACCGCGCTGTCCGGTCTCTCCGACGCCGCGCTCACCCGGCTGCGTCGCGAACGCATCGGGTTCGTCTTCCAGGCGTTCAACCTGCTTCCGACGCTGACCGCGGCCGAGAACATCACGTTGCCGTCGGCGCTGGCCGGCACCGCTCCGGACCGGGAGTGGATCGCGCTGGTCACGGCCACGGTCGGGCTCGGGGACCGGCTCGATCACCGGCCTTCGGAGCTCTCCGGCGGCCAGCAGCAGCGGGTCGCGGTCGCGCGGGCACTGGCCACCCGGCCGGACGTCGTGTTCGCCGACGAACCCACCGGCAACCTCGACTCGGCCGCCGGGGCGGAGCTGCTCGCGTTCCTGCGCCACGCCGTCGACGAATTCGGGCAGACCGTGGTGATGGTGACCCACGACCCGGTCGCCGCCGGTTACGCCGACTCCGTGGTGCGGCTGGCCGACGGGCAGGTGAGCGAGTCGTGACGAGGGTCCTGCTCGCCGGGTTGCGGGCCCGGCGCCGACGGTTCGTCGGCACGTTCGTCGCGGTGCTGCTCGGAGTGGCCTTCCTGGCCGCCACGCTGACGATGACGGCCACCATGACCAGCGCGATCGACGGGTTCTTCAGCGAAGCCAACGCCGGCACCGACGTCGTCGTGCGCAGCTCCACCGCGTTGGCGGACGGTCCGAACGCGACCCGGCCGCCGCTCGCCGGTTCCGTGCTCGACACCGTGCGTGCCGTGCCGGGCGTCGAGGTCGCCGCGCCGGTCGTCGAGGGCTTCGGGCAGTTGCTCGGGCGCGACGGCACCGCGATCGCGGTGAACGGGCCCCGGCGGGCCGCGTCGTGGGTGGCCGACCCGGCCCTCAACCCGTGGAAGGTCGCCCAGGGCACCGCGCCGACCGCCCCTGGTGACGTGGTCGTCGACCGCGCGGCCGCGACGATCGGTGACCTGCACGTGGGTGACCGCACGACGCTGCTGACCCCGGCCCCGGAGCCGGTGCGTGTCGTCGGCATCGTGACGTTCGGCGACTCCGACGCGTTCGGGGGAACCTCCTACGTGGGGCTCACCCCGGCCGACGCCAGGGCGTTCCTCGCCGGTGGACGCGACCAGCTGACGTCGATCCAGGTACGCGGCCGCGGAGCGGACCTCGCCGGGAAGATCGACGCGGTACTGCCGCCGGGTGTGCAGGCGATCACCGGCGCCGCGGCCACCGACGAGACGACCGCCGCGATCAACGACGGGTTCCTCACCGCGCTGCGGGCGCTGCTCGGCGCGTTCGCGGGGGTCGCGCTGCTGGTGGCCGTGCTCAGCATCCACAACACGTTCGCGATCCTGGTGGCGCAGCGCACGCGGGAGACCGCGCTGTTGCGCGCGGTCGGCGCCGGGCGGGGACAGGTGCTCGCCGGGGTGGTCGCCGAGGCGCTGGTGATCGGCGTCGTGGCCACCGCCGCCGGCATCGCGGCCGGATACGGGTTGGCCGCGCTGCTCAAAGCGGTGTTCGGCGCGCTGGGGTTCGCGGCGCCGGTCGACGGGCTGGTGTTCCCGCTGTCGACGATCGTGATCTGCGCGCCGGTCGGCGTGTTCGCGACCGTGCTCGCGGCCATCGGACCCGCGTGGCGTGCGTCCCGGGTGGCGCCGCTGGAGGCGTTGCGTGGCGCGGCGGCCGAGCGCGTCGGGATCTCGCGGGTACGCGTCGGCGTCGGGGTGGTGCTCGGGTCGGCCGGCACGGTGGCCGTCGTCGTCGGGTCCACGGTGGGAACCGTCGGTGCCGGTGCGGTGCTGATCGTCGCCGGTGTGCTCGCGCTGGCTCCGCTGCTGGTCCGGCCGCTGTCCCGGCTGCCGCTGCGGGGTGTGACCGCCGGACTGGCCCGGCGGAACGCGCGCCGCAATCCACGTCGCACCGCCGGTGCCGCGGCCGCACTACTGGTCGGCGTCGGCGTCGTGACCCTGTTCACGGTGGCCGCGGGCTCGCTGAAGGCGGCCTCGGCCACGGACGTGGAGACGACGTTCCGCGGCGACTTCGCGGTGACCAGCGGCGCCCGCTTCGGCAACGGGTCGCTCCCGGCCGACCTCGCGCCCGCGCTCGCGCGCCTCCCGCAGGTCGCGACCGTGGCGGCGGTCGGCGGTGGGCCCGCCGTCGTCGGTGGTTCCGGCACGAGCGTCAGCGCCGCCGACCCGCCGTCGCTGGCTCGCGTCCTCGCTCTTCCGGACGCCACGGGCGCCCCGTTGACGTCGCTGCGGCCGGGACGCATCGCCGTGGCCGACGACTCCGGGCACGCGCTCGGCGACCGGGTGCGCGTGCAGTACCCGGACGGCTCGGCCGCGACCGACGAGGTCGTCGCCGTGTACGGACGCAGCCAGCTGGTGGAGCCCGTGCTGATGAGCGCGCAGGAGTGGGCGCCGCACGCGACCCAGGCGCTGGCGTCGGCGGTGTACGTGGAGCTGGCGGACGGGGTACCGGTCGCGGACGGTCGGCGCGCGATCGTCGCGGCGGCGCGTGCCTACGGGAGCCCGACGGTGTCCGACGCCGGGGAACTCGCCGGGCTCGGCGCCGAAGCCATCGGCCAGCTACTCAACCTGGTGTACGTGCTGCTGGCGATCGCGGTGGTCACCGCGTTGCTGGGCATCACGAACACGCTCTCGCTCGGGGTGCACGAGCGCACCCGCGAGCTGGGGCTGGTGCGTGCGGTGGGCGCCACCCGGCGCCAGGTCCGCGCGATGGTGCGCTGGGAATCGGTGCTGATCGCGCTGTTCGGCACCGTGGTGGGGGCGGCGCTCGGCACCGCGCTGGGCTGGGCGTTGATCCGGGTCACCGACACCGGCTTCTCGATGCCGATCGTCCCCTTGCTGGTGATCGTGTCCGGCGGCGCGCTGGCCGGCCTGCTGGCCGGAGCCCGCCCGACCCGAACCGCCGCCCGCCTGGACGTCCTCCGAGCGATCGCGACGGGCTAGCTGATTCCCGCGGCGGCAACCGTCAGCCACTGGTGGCGCTAGCAGCCACTCTTTGAGCACCAACGGTCACGAACATGTGGGAAGCCCGCGTGAAGTGGTCCCCCAAAAAACGCCGAGGTCTTGGTTCACGCGAGTGCCCTCCATGTCCTCTTCTGAGCAACGTCCGGCCGCGAAGCGCTGCGAGAGGAAACTGCTCATGGATGCGAGCACGACAGCGGAGATCATGGCAGCGATCATCTGTTCGACACTCCCGACGTTAGTGCGCTGCGCTCGGCCGCGCCGCGGGCCGAGAGTCGCGCCGAGGACCCTCCGAATCACACTGGATGTCAGTCAGACGGCGGCGCACCTTGGACACGCCAGGGACGTTGTGCCTGACGGTCTGCTGCACTGAAAAGCGCACAGCCTCCCGAACGTATCTCCGGTACCTGGTCGCCGCACGGGAAATTCCGGTCGGCGAAATCGTCGAACGGGGGCCACTGCTCGATGCAGGGCTCGACCTCGACGTGTGGGAGCAACGCCACGACATACTCGCCGCGCTGCGCGCTTTACCGGAA
Source organism: Cryptosporangium japonicum (assembly GCF_039524755.1). Taxonomy (NCBI): domain Bacteria; kingdom Bacillati; phylum Actinomycetota; class Actinomycetes; order Cryptosporangiales; family Cryptosporangiaceae; genus Cryptosporangium; species Cryptosporangium japonicum. The sequence goes on along the minus strand of NZ_BAAAGX010000018.1, from coordinate 38,449 downwards.
CGGCAGCGCCAGGTCCTGGCGTGGACCCACGACGGTTTCACTCCGGATCAGATCGCGACGGAACTAGGGCTCACTGCGGCAGCTGTTCGCGCGTCTCTCTACAAGGGCCGACGCGCGTTGGCAGCCCAGCTCGCTCGCCCCGGATCAGAGGTTTCACCATGACCAATTCCGAGGACTTGACGCTTGCGGCTGGCTTGCAGAGCCGGAACGACACGCTGCTCGACGACCTGGTCGGGACGCTCGACGTGGCAGCCGGTCTCGCTGACGCCCTTCTGCCGCGCAAAAACAACGCGATCGCCGACGATCTCGGGGACCTCCTCGACTTGGACGCCGGTCTGGCCGCTGTCCTCCCGACGTCGCGTCATACCGAGCGTCCCCCCGAGCACAACACCGACCAGGCGTCCTCGACCGATGCAGATGCAGATGCATCCCCAGACAACTGGGCTTTCGGCGATGCCAGTCAGGTTGCCGGCCGACAGTATCGCTTCGAGAGCCTTGCCGCGGTCGCGCTGCTAGGACGCGCTGCCACTCCGGAGACTCGCTTGAGGCTGCGGACGGGACCGAGCCTCGAAGTACTCGAGGCGATGATCGACGCCATCGCTCTTGCTCTCCTGCTCAGTCGTATCGACTACCACGATTCCATCGCCACTCCGTACTCGAAGTCCGACCACAGCATCAGGTCCATCAACCATGCCCAAGACATCGACCAAGCGTTGACGCTGGCACAGGCTCTTACCCGTGCGCTCAGTCTTGGCCCGCTGTTTCAGCCCGGCGGCGACGCTTCCATCGCTGGGAAGCGCGCTCAAAGGGTCGCGCTGGAACTCTCGCAGGCGCTGTTAGGAACCCTCCAAGCGTCCGACCCTTACTCACGCTTGCACCTCGGTCTCAGCACCCATCTCGACCGTGAGATGCGCCTTGCCCGCTTGGGAGGGCTGACCTATCGGATCGAGTTGCAAGGGGACGCTGCCGCTGCGCGAGCCGTCTGGGACGACTTCACTCGCGCCAATCTCCGGCAGGTAGAGCTCCGGGGACTCGAGCTCGGTGGCGTGAGGTGGTCCCGGGCCGGCACGACGTGGCCCCCCACGTGGATCAGCGAAATCGAAGTGAACTCGGACCCCGCTGACGACGACCCGAACGTGCTCGTGGTCCGCGGTGGCCGCCGACGTGCCGACAGCGAGATGGCCCTCGTGTGACGCGTAGGCGCCAAGTGCCGACCGTCCAGTGCTCGGCACTCAGAAACCGGCCCTAACCGAGCAGCCAGCCGTTCGCCTCGGCCAGGCGGACGGCTTCGGCTCGGGTGCGGGCGCCGGTCTTGCCGATCGCGGCGGACAGGTGGTTGCGTACCGTTCCCTCGGACAGATGCAATTCCTTGGCCAGGTCGGCCACCGTGCCACCGGCCCTGGCGGCGCGCAGGACGTCGGTCTCCCGGTCGGTGAGGGGGGTGGCGCCGGTTGCGAGGGTCTCCGCGGCGAGGGTGGGGTCCACGACTCGCAGGCCGGAGTGCACCCGGCGCACCGCGTCGGCCAGTTGCTTCGCCGGGGTGTCCTTGACGACGAAGCCGCTGGCGCCCGCCTCCATCGCGCGACGCAGGTAGCCGGGGCGGCCGAACGTCGTGACGATCAGGACCTTGCAGGTGGGGAGCGCGTCGCGGACGGCTTTGGCGGCGGCGATCCCGTCCAGGCCCGGCATCTCGACATCGAGCAGAGCGACGTCGGGCCGGTTCGCCACCGCCGCCGCGGCCACCTCGTCGCCGCGGCCTACCTCGGCGACGACGGTCAGGTCGGGCTCGAGGTCGAGCAGGGCCGCCAGCGCGCCGCGGACCAGCGCCTGGTCGTCGGCGAGCAGCAGCCGGATCGTCATTTGGCTCCGTTCAGCGACACGCGGAGGAGGAAACCACCCAGGGCAGAGCGTCCGACCGCGAGCGTGCCACCTACCGCCTCGACCCGCTCACGCAGCCCCGCCAGCCCGTTCCCCTCGGTGGCCACGGCTTCGGCGGCACCGCGTCCGTCGTCGCTCACCTCGACGCTGTCCCGGGCGACCGTGACCACGCAGCGGCGGGCCGCGGCGTGCCGGATCACGTTGGTCACTCCCTCGCGCACGACCCAGCCGAACAGCTCACGCCGCTCCCCCGGCACCTCGTCCAGCGCGATCGGCAGCTGCGCGTCGATGCCGGCGGCGTCGAGTGCGGCCCGGGCGCTGACGATCTCGCCGGCCAGCGTCACCGCGCGGTACCCGCTGACCGTGCGCCGGACGTCGGCGAGCGCCTCCCGGGAGAGCCGCTCCAGGTCGGCGACCTCACGCTCGGCGCGTTCCGGGTCGGCGCGGATGAGTCGCCCGGCCAGCTCCGCTTTCACCGTGATGACGGTGAGCGAGTGCCCGAGGATGTCGTGCAGGTCCCGGGCGGTGCGGGCACGCTCCTCGGCGACCGCGAGCTGCGCGACGGTCTCCTGCGCGGAGATCAGCTCGATGTTGCGCGCGATCATCTGACGCACACCCCAGATCGCCAGCGCGGACACCACGATGCCGAAGATCAGCCCGGCGCCCGTGCTGTAGCCGGGCACGAACGCGTCGAGCACCAGCGTCAGGACGAGCAGCCCGACCGCTACCGCGACCCCGTACCGCAGCGGCAGCACCATCATCGCCGCGGCACTGATGTAGACGAGCGTGGCCAGCGCGTCGGCCCCGGACGCCGGCACGGTGAGCGCGGCCAGCACGACCAGGACGCAGACCGCGGACCAGCTGCGCCGGACCTCGTCCTCCCACAGGCGGAACCGGGTCGAGCGGACGAACGTGAAGATCGCCAGGTACCAGAGCGCGAACGCGAGCAGCGCCGCCAGCCCGAGTACCCGGAGCACGACGTTGTCCTGCTCCCAGGCCACCTGGGCGGGATCGATCAGGTAAAAAAGCCAGATTCCCCCGAACAACCATCCGAATCGCGCCATTCTGGGGCGTCCGGGAAACGCGGCCGTCGACCGCGCGATCGGTTCGGTGCTGGTCATGGCGGTCACGCTAACGCGGAAACCCAACCACTAGACACGGGCACCGACGCGCTCCAAGATACATACCGTCAAGACTGCATCTTTTTTCGTGAGCCACTACCCAACGCCGGGGGTGAGCACGTGCCGGAAGAATCCGTACGCGTCCTGGTGGTCGGCGCCGGATTCGGGGGACTGTCAGCGGCGGCGCACTTACGTGCCGCCGGCTACCGCTCCCCCGACGACCTGCTGATCATCGAGAAGGCCGACCAGGTCGGCGGCACCTGGCGGGACAACACCTATCCGGAGTGCGCCTGCGACGTGCAGTCGGTGCTGTACTCGTTCTCGTTCGCGCCGAACCCGGACTGGCCGCGCTCCTACAGCCGCCAGCCGGAGATCCTGGACTACCTGGTGCGCACGGCGCGCGACACCGGACTGATCGACCACGTCCGGTTCGGATGCGAACTGATCGGGGCCCACTGGGACGGCACCCACTGGATCGCCGAGACCTCGAGCGGCACGATCCGGGCCCAGGTGCTGGTGGCCGCCACCGGCGCGCTGTCCGCCCCACGCCTGCCCGACCTGCCCGGCCTGGGCGGGTTCAGCGGCCACGCGTTCCACTCCGCCCGCTGGGACCACTCGGTGCCGTTGAAGGGCAAGCGGGTCGGCGTCGTCGGCACCGGTGCGTCGGCCGTGCAGTTCGTTCCGGCGATCGCGCCGGACGCCGGGCAGCTCACCGTCTTCCAGCGGACGCCGGGCTGGGTCATCCCCCGGGGCGACCGCGCCTACGCCGCGGCCGAGCGTGCGCTCTTCCGGCGGTGGCCGATCACGCAGCGGATCGCCCGCGGATCGACGTACCTCTACCGCGAGAGCTACGTGCTGAGCATGGCCCACTTCCCGAAGCTGCTGCCGGGAATCCAGTTGGTCGCCGAGACCCACCTGCGGCGTCAGGTGAAGGACCCGGAACTGCGCGCGAAGCTGCGCCCGCCGTTCCAGATCGGCTGCAAACGCGCGCTGCTCTCCGACGACTGGTTCCCCGCTCTGCAGCGGCCCAACGTCGAGCTGGTGACCGCGGCCGCCGCCGAGGTGACCCCGGACGGTGTCGTCGACGCCGCCGGGCGCAAGCACGAGCTCGACGTGCTGATCTTCGGTACCGGGTTCACGCCGACCGAGCCGCCGGTGGCCCGCCTGATCACCGGCCGGGCCGGGCTGACGCTCGCCGAGACCTGGGACGGCAGTCCGCGCGCCCACCTCGGGATCACCGTCCACGGCTTCCCGAACCTGTTCCTGATGTACGGCCCGAACACGAACCTCGGGCACAGCTCGATCATCTACATGCTCGAGTCGCAGGCCCGCTACGTCGTCGACGCCGTCCGCACGCTCGACCGCGCCGACCTCGCCTCGCTCGAGGTGCGCGCGGAGACCGAACACGACTACGTCGCCGACGTCCACCGCAAACTGGAGCGGTCGGTCTGGAACCAGGGCGGGTGCGCCAGCTGGTATCTCGACCGCAACGGCCGCAACAGCGTCATGTGGCACACGTTCACGTGGCGGTACCGGCAGGCGACGCGCCGCATCGACCTGGACAACTACCACTTGAAAGCGGTGCCGCTGAATGCACTATGACGTGCTCGTGGTGGGCAGTGGTTTCGGCGGCAGCGTCACCGCACTGCGCCTCACTGAGAAGGGGTACCGGGTCGGCGTGCTGGAGGCCGGCCGCCGGTTCGACCAGGACACGCTGCCGAAAACGTCGTGGGACCTGCGTCGGTACCTGTGGGCGCCGCAGCTCGGGTGTTACGGGCCGCAACGCATCCACCTACTGCCCGACGTGCTGGTGATGGCCGGCGCCGGCGTCGGCGGTGGGTCGTTGAACTACGCCAACACGCTGTACCAGCCGCCGCGGGCGTTCTTCGACGATCCGCAGTGGGCCGGCATCACCGACTGGGCCGACGAGCTCGAACCGCACTACGAGCAGGCCCGGCGCATGCTCGGCGTCACGACGAACCCGTCGGTGACACCGGCGGACGTCGCGATGCGCAAGGTCGCGGACGAGATCGGAGCCGGGGACACCTGGCGCTCGACCCCGGTCGGCGTGTTCTTCGGGCCGTCGGGCGAGGATCCGTTCTTCGGCGGCGCCGGGCCCGACCGGGTGGCGTGCACCGAGTGCGGCTCGTGCATGACCGGTTGCCGCGTCGGCGCGAAGAACACGCTGACCCAGAACTACCTGTACCTGGCCGAGAAGGCCGGTGCCGAGGTGCACCCGCTGACCACGGTGAAGTCGATCCGGCCCGGCTGGACCGTCGAGACAGTCCGCAGCGGCCGCCGATCGGGCAAACGGACGTTCACCGCGGATCACGTCGTGCTGGCCGCGGGCACGTACGGCACTCAGCGGCTGCTGCACGCGATGCGCCCGACGATGCCGGAGCTCTCGCCCCGGCTGGGCCACCAGACGCGGACGAACTCCGAGGCCGTGCTCGCGGCGACGTCACGGCGTCGGCACACGAATTACAGCCGGGGCGTGGCGATCACCGCGTCGTTCCACCCGGACCCGAAGACGCACATCGAGCCGGTGCGTTACGGGCCGGGCAGCAACGTGATCGGCCTGCTCCAGACGTTGCTCGTCGACGGCGGGCGCGGCCCGCGCTGGCTGCGCGCACTCGGGGTGGCCGTCCGCAACCCCGGCGCGGTCTGGCGCAGCCTGTCCGTGCGCCGCTGGTCGGAGCGCACGGTGATCGCGCTGGTCATGCAGGAGCACGACGACTCGCTGGTGGTGTCGGGCAAGCGCGGGCTGCTCGGCGGCCAGCGGCTGCGGACCAGGCCCGGCCCCGGCGAGCCGCCGCCGCGGTGGATCCCGGTCGGTCACGACGTCGTGCGGCGCCTCGCCCGCGAGGTCGACGGCGACCCGGGCGGTTCGTTCGCCGACATCGCGAACATCCCGATGACCGCGCACTTCATCGGCGGCTGCGCGATGGGCGCCTCGGCCGACGAGGGGGTCATCGATCCGTGGCACCGGGTGCACGGCTATCCCGGGCTCTCGATCATGGACGGGTCGACGGTCTCGGCGAACCTCGGCGTGAACCCGGCGTTGACGATCACCGCGCTCACCGAGCGGGCCTGCTCGTTCTGGCCGAACCGCGGCGAGGCCGACCCGCGTCCGGAACTCGGCGAGGCCTACCGGCGCGTGGCCCCGGTGGCACCGGGCAATCCGGTCGTACCGTCGCACGCACCCGCTGCGCTCCTGTTCCCGACGATCAAGGTTCGAGACTCCTCATGAGAATCCCGTCAGTTCCCGAGTCGCTACTGGCCACCGACGTCGTACTGCCGGAGAGCTCGGCGCCGGCTCCGTGGAAGACGAGGATCGACGCCGCGTTCTGGTGGCACCGGGCGTCGCCGGAGGCGGCGGCCCAGCTGCCGGTCGAGCTGCGTGCGCTCGGAACCATCCCGGTGACGCTGGTGGCGTTCGTGCGGTACCGCGAGTCGCCGGTCGGCCCGTACTCGGAGGTCTTCGCCAGCCCGGTGCTGCTGCGTCAGTGGCCGGTGCCGCCGCTGCACGTGCCGTTCATCGCGGTGGACTCGCTGGCGTCGGTGCACGGGGGCCGCGTGAACTGGGCGCTGCCGAAGACGGTCGCGTCGTTCGAGTGGGGGCCGTCGTCGATCGCGGCCTCGGGTGACGGCTGGGACGTCGCCGCCACGGCGCAGGCGTCGACGCCGAAGTTCCCGGTGGCCGGCGGCCTGAAAGTCGTGCAGCTCTTCGACGAGGGCCCGCGGCCGGCCTGGGTGGGGCTGTACGGCCGCGCCCGGCTGGGGCGGGTCACCGTGGCCGCGAGCGGACCCACGCTCTCGTCCTGGCTGCTCCCGGGCCGCCACCCGGCGCTGATCATCAGCGACTCGACGATGAACGTCGGCGCGCCCCGCTGACACGAACGGAGGGCCGGCAGCTCCGTAGCGTGCCGGCCCTCCGTGTCCGTGGTGCTACGCGAGCGCCTCGCGGAGCGAGCCCGCCGCCACCGCGCGGTCGCGGAGCAGCGCGGGCGGGCGGAACCGCTCACCGAACTTGTCGGCGAGTTCGTCGGCGCGGGCCACGAAGCCCGCCACCCCGCCCTCGTACTGGTCGACGAACTGGGCGACGCCGCCCAGGCCCGGCGGGAACCCGATCCCCATGATCGAGCCGATGTTCGCGTCCTCGACCGAGGTCAGCACGCCCTCTTCGAAGCACCGGGCCGTCTCCACGGCCATGATGAACAGCAGCCGGTCCTGAGCGTCCCGGAACCGGATCGGGTCGTGGCCCGCGCCCGGCGCGAGCCCGTCGACGTTCGGCGGGAACGCCTCGGCGAGCCCGGGCCACACCGTCTTCGTCGGCTCCCAGTCGAAGAAGCCCTTCCCGGACGCCTTGCCGGTGCGGTCATGCTCGCGCACCAGCGTGCTGAGCACCTTCAGACCCGGGTGCTCGGCGGCGCCGCCGCCCTGCTCCTCGATCTTCAGCGGCAGCGTGAGCGTCACCTCGTCGAGCAGCGTCAACGGCCCGGCCGGGAAGCCCGACTGCAGCGCGGCCCGCTCGACGCTCATCGGGGGCAGACCCTCGCCGAGCATCGCGGCGCCTTCCATCACCATCGTCCCGAACACGCGGCTGGTGAAGAACCCACGGCTGTCCTTGACGACGATCGGCGTCTTGCCGATCGCCCGCGTGTAGTCGTACGCCTTGGCGACGGCCTCCGGCGACGTGTTCGCGCCGACGATCAGCTCGATCAGCGGCATCTTGTCGACCGGCGAGAAGAAGTGCACCCCGACCAGGTCGGGCAGGCCCGCGCCGTCCTGCAGCTCGGTGATCGGCAGCGTCGAGGTGTTCGACGTGATCAACGCGTCCGGCGCGGCCGCGGCCGCCTCGGCGAGCACCTTGTGCTTCAGCGCGGTGTCCTCGAACACCGCCTCGATCACGAAGTCGCACCCGGCGAGGTCCGCGGTGTCGGCGGTGGCGTGGATCCGCCCGAGCAGCGCGTCGCGCTTGGCTTCGGTGCTGCGTCCGCGCGCGATCTGCTTGTCGAGGATCTTCTGCGAGTACGCCTTGCCCTTCTCCGCGGCCTCGATCGACACGTCGCGGAGCACGACGTCGATACCGGCCTTGGCCGTGACGTAGGCGATGCCGGCGCCCATCATGCCGGCGCCGAGAATCCCCACCTTGGTGGGCTTGAACGCGGGCACGTCGGCCGGACGGCTGCCGCCACCGTTGATGCGGTTCAGGTCGAACCAGAACGCCTGGATCATGTTCGTCGAGGTCTGACCGGTGGCCAGGTCGGCGAAGTAGCGGCCCTCGATCACGAACGCGGTGTCGATGTCGACGAGCAGGCCCTCGACCGCGGCGCAGAGGATGTGGTGCGGCGCCGGCAGGTGCGCACCCTTGAGCTGCTTGCGCAGGTTCGCCGGCAGCGCGGGCAGGAACCCGGCCAGCGCGGGCGAGTTCGGTGAGCCGCCCGGCACCTTGTAGCCCTTGGCGTCGTAGGGCTGAGTGGCCTGCGGGTTGGCCGCGATCCATTCGCGGGCTTTGACCAGCAGGTCGGCCGGATCCGTGACCACCTCGTGCACCAGCCCGAGGTCCTTCGCGGCCGACGCGCGCAGCTGCTGGCCCTGCAGGAGGAGCTGGGTCAGCGCGGTGACCAGACCGAGCAACCGCACGCTTCGGACGACGCCACCGGCGCCGGGAAGCAGGCCCAGCGTGACCTCGGGGAAGCCGAGCTTCGTGCCGGGCGTGTCCAGCGCGATGCGGTGGTGCGCGGCCAGCGCGATCTCCAGGCCGCCACCGAGCGCGGCGCCGTTGATCGCGGCGACCACCGGGACGCCGAGCGTCTCGATCGTCCGCAGGCGGCGCTTGATGTCGTCGACGGTGGTGAGCAGCTGGTCGCGGCTCTCCGGGCTGGCCTGGATCAAAGCGTCCAGGTTGCCGCCGGCGAAGAACGTCTTCTTCGCGCTGGTGAGGATGACGCCGGTGATGTCGTCCTTCTCCGCGACGAGCCGGTCGACGGTCTCGCCGAGCGCCGCCTCGAACGCGGCGTCCATCGTGTTCGCCGACGCATTCGGCGCGTCCAGCGTCAGCGTGACGACGCCGTCCTCGGCACGGTCCCAACGGATGCTCACAGCTTCTCCACCACCGTCGCGATTCCCATTCCGCCTCCGACGCAGAGCGTCACCAGTCCGTACCGCTTCTCCCGGCGTTCCAGCTCGTCGACCATCGTGCCGATGAGCATCGCGCCGGTCGCGCCGAGCGGGTGCCCCATCGCGATCGCGCCGCCGTTGACGTTCACGATCTCCTCGTCGAAGCCGGTGTCGGCCATGAACCGGAGCACCACGGCCGCGAACGCCTCGTTCATCTCGACCAGGTCGATGTCGTCGACCGTGAGCCCGGCCTTGGCCAGCGCCTTGCGTGACGCCGGGGCCGGGCCGGTGAGCATGATCGTCGGGTCGGCGCCGGAGACCGCGGTGCTCACGATCCGGGCCCGCGGGGTCAGGCCATGCTTTTTACCCGCGGCTTCGCTGCCGACGACCACGAGCGCGGCGCCGTCGACGATGCCGGACGAGTTACCGGCCGTGTGGACGTGCTCGATCCGCTCGACCCAGTGGTACTTGTCGAGTGCCACCGCGTCGAAGCCACCCTGGTCACCGATGCCGGCGAAGCTGGCCGGCAGTTTGCCGAGCGACTCCACCGTGGTGTCGGGCCGGACGTGTTCGTCCTGGTCGAGGACCGTCGAGCCGTTGAGATCGGTGACCGGCACGATGCTGCGCGCGAAATACCCGTTGGCCCAGGCCTTGGCGGCGCGCTGCTGCGAGCGGGCGGCGTAGGCGTCGACGTCCTCGCGGGACCAGCCGTGCAGGGTCGCGATCAGGTCCGCGCCGATGCCCTGGGGGACGAACCCGGTGTCGTACGCGGTCTCCGGGTCCTGGGCCCAGGCGCCACCGTCCGACCCCATCGGCACCCGCGACATGGCCTCGACGCCGCCGGCGAACACCAGGTCCTCCCAGCCCGAGCGGACCTTCTGCGCGGCGATGTTCACCGCTTCCAGACCGGACGCGCAGAACCGGTTGAGCTGGACGCCGGACACGGTCTCGGGCAGGCCGGACGCGATCGCGGCGGTCTTGGCGATGTCGGCGCCCTGCTCGCCCACGGGGCTGACGACGCCGAGCACGACGTCGTCGATGTCCTGGGGATCGAGCTGTGGATTGCGGGTCCGTATCGCGTCGATCAGACCGGTGACCAGCGAGACCGGCTTGACCGAGTGCAGGGAGCCGGTTTTCTTGCCACGGCCGCGAGGGGTGCGGATCGCGTCGTAGACGTACGCTTCTGTGCTCATTGGCCGCCTCCGTTACACGCCGAGCGAACGCCCGACGATCTCCTTCATGATTTCGGTCGTTCCGCCGTAGATCGTGGTGATCCGGGTGTCCGTGTAGGCCCGCGCGACCGGATATTCACGCATGAAGCCGTAGCCCCCGTGCAATTGCAGACAGCGGTCGACGACCCGCTTCTGCATCTCCGTGGTCCACCACTTCGCCATCGACGCGTCGACCGCGGTGTACTGGCCTTTGTTGTGCTCGGTGACGGCCTTGTCGAGGTAGGTCTCGGCGAGTTCGAGCTCGGTCGCCATCTCGGCGAGGGCGAAGCGGTTGTGCTGGAAGCTGCCGACCGGGCGTCCGAACGCTTTGCGCTCTTTGACGTACTCCAGCGTGCGGTCGAAGATCGAGCGCGCTCCGGCCACCGCGGCGACCGCGATCGAGAGGCGTTCCTGCGGCAGCATCGTCATCAGGTGGATGAAGCCCTGGTTGAGCTCGCCCACCACGTTCTCTTTCGGGACACGCACGTCGTCGAAGAACAGTTCCGCGGTGTCCTGGGCCTTCATCCCGATCTTGTCGAGGTTGCGGCCGCGTTCGAAACCCGCCATGCCGCGTTCGACGGCGATGAGGCTCAGGCCGTGGGCGGCCTTGGCGTCGGGGTCGGTGCGGGCGACCACGAGGACGAGGTCGGCGTGGATGCCGTTGGTGATGAACGTCTTCGAGCCGTTGAGGACGAAGTCTGATCCGTCGGGTTTTGCACTCGTCGAGATGCCCTGCAGGTCGGAGCCCGCGCCGGGTTCGGTCATCGCGATCGCGGTGATGAGCTCGCCGCTGCAGAACCCCGGTAACCAGCGCTGCTTCTGCTCGTCGGTGGTGAGCTCGGTGAGGTACGGCGCGGTGACGTCGTTGTGCAGCGAGAACCCGACACCGCTCGCCCCGACCGCGATCGTCTCCTCGGTGAGCACGGCGTTGTAGCGGAAGTCCTTGATGCCACCGCCGCCGTACTGTTCGGGCACGTCGGTGCCGAGGAGCCCCTGAGCGCCGGCCGCGGTCCAGATACGGCGGTCGACGAGGCCCTCTTTCTCCCACTCGTCGTGGAAGGGGACGACTTCCTTGGCCAGGAAGGTGCGTGCGATGGAGCGGAAGGCTTCGTGGTCTTCCTCGTAGAGGGTGCGGCGCATCCTTGCGTCCTTAAGGTCAGGGGGCGTCAGCGTGTCGGCGGGGCGTTTCTGGTGGCGAGCATCTCCGCCCAGGCGTCGAGGGCCTGGGCGCGGTGGCTGGCGCTCCAGTTCGTGAGCAGCATCGTGACGCCGCGCCCGAGCAGCAGGTCGAGCGTCATCTGCTGGAGCAGCGGGTCGGACGTGACGTACTCACGGCAGATCTCGCGCAGTTCCTTCGCGAGCTGCGCTTCGACCGGGATGAGCATCTCCCGGAGCGCGACGTCGCTCCGGGCCGCGACCCAGAGCTCGATCGTGGCCGCGTACAGCGGCCCGGAGAGGAAGTCTGCGAGCAGATCGAGCGTGCGCCGAAGCGTGTCCGTGGCGTCCCCGAGCAGCGCGATCTGGTCCCGGACGACCGCGGCCCGCTGCTCGGCCAGGTGCGCGACCGCCGCGGCGACGAGCTTCTCCTTGGTGCCGTAGTGATGCAGCTGAGCACCCCGGCTGACCCCGGCCCGCTGAGCGACGACGGTCGTCGTCGTGCCGTTGTACCCGTCCTCGACGAGGCTGGCGATGGTGGCGTCGAGCAACCGCGATTTCGTCGCAGCACTCCGATCGGCCTGCGTCCGCCGCGCGGGCTGCGTGTCGGTAGGACTCGCCACACGCCACCTTCCTAGAGCCGGATCAACTGCCCCAGTCTCCGGTGGCGAGCAGATACAGTCAAGACTGCATGTTTTTTGGGCTGGAGAACCCGCTTGTGGCTTCCTCTGCAGCTTCGAGTCGAATGTGCGATCACACTGAAACTTTATAAAGCAAGGCAGTGTCGCAATAGCCCTAAATGACCGTATTGTCGAAAACATAATTTTGTGCCAGTCCTCAGCCATTCATCCCGCCGATGACCACGCGCGATAAGCTCCCGGCTAACCCGCCCGGCCGCGACTTCGACCGAGGGGCATGGCATTCTCCACTATGGATGCGACGCGCCGAAAATGGCGCTTGCGGTGGAACAATCACTAGGGTTCGCGCGGGCGGCCAACTGGTCGCCGTAGACAGGACGCGGAGAGCAGGGAAGAATGACCAATAGGTCAACCATGGACGAGTACTTGCTCGATGTTAGCGAAAGCGACATCGAGACGCTGGCAGGCCTCGATAATCCCACCCTCCTACGGGCCGTTGAACGAGCAATACACGAGGCGAGCGACGCCAACGGCGCCCGTAACATATCCACACGTTTCAATTCGAGTATCTAAAGGGCTCTACGAGCGGGCCTGAAATTCGGAGGGCCGATGCCTCTAGTGAGAGCAGTATCGGGCCGAGCGTTTGGGGACCGCGGCCCTCGAGCCCGCCAGCCGTCGAGCGCGGCGACCGGCAACCGACTCGCCCATACTGACTTCGTGGTGAAGATTCACTCACGATGCAATCTTGCCTGCACCTATTGCTATGTTTATGAAATGGCCGACCAGTCGTGGAAGGTCAAGCCCACTCAGATTTCTTCGACAGTCATCCGGAAGACTGCCGCACGAATCGGTGAGTACGCAGAAACCCACGGCCTGTCCGACGTTCGCGTCATCTTGCACGGCGGCGAACCGCTTCTTGTCGGACCGAAGACACTTGGCTACATCGCCGAGCAAATGCGCCTGCAGGTCAAACCGTCGACCGTGCTCCACTTGTCACTACAGACCAACGGCACACTGCTGTCCACCGGAAGTCTTGACGTCCTTGCTGACAGCGGCATCAGCGTCAGCGTCAGCGTCGACGGTGACGAGGACGACCACGATCGGCGTCGACGCTACCGCGGTGGCCGCGGTAGCTATCGCACGGTCGCCGCCGGGATCGAACTACTTCGCAGCGCAAGGTATCGCTCGCTCTACCGAGGCGTGCTTTGTACGATCGATCTTCGCAACGATCCGCTCAGAACCTACGAGGCACTCCTTGCCTTTTCTCCGCCGCAGATGGACTTCCTACTTCCACACGGCAACTGGACGACCCCGCCACCCGGGCGCCTGAAAGACGCCTCTACCCCGTACGCGGACTGGCTGCGATCGATGTTCGACCACTGGTATGGATCCGCTTCGAGGCAGCCAGGAGTCAGGATTTTCACCGAGATCATCCATGCTTTGCTCGGCGGCACGCCCCGAAGCGAAGTGATCGGCGTTGAGCCGACTTCGATCGTGGTTGTGGAGACCGACGGAACGATCGAACAAGTCGATGCTCTGAAATCGGCCTACTCAGGCGCGGCCGCCACCGGCCTGAACGTCGAGGAAAACAGCTTCGACGACGTGGCCGAACATTCCGCTTTCGCCAGCCAGATACCTGGGATTGAAGGGCTACCCAACACCTGTCAAGCGTGCAAGCTAGCAGTGGTCTGCGGAGGCGGTTATTACCCGCACAGGTATCAGGAGCAAACCGGCTTCAACAATCCGTCGGTCTATTGCGCGGACCTCCAGGCTTTGATCGGACACATTCGCAACCGGATCATGAGTGATCTGTCGAAGGTGCGGGGTGATACGTGATCCAACGCATGGAACTCGACGACGAGGTGATCCGGCGGTTGGGGGCGCGGCCAGGGTCGATCGAGGGACCACTGGTCAGCGGGCAGATCAGTCGGCGGATGTTGGCTCTGCTCGGCTTGCTGAAGATCGTGGAACACCATCATCCGGAGCTCTTCCTCCGTGCTGATGTGCCAGCGAGTCGACGTCTCCTGGGCGAGGCCCAGCGTGCGGACCGACCCGTGACCAACGACCTCATCCGTACCCCGGCCATCGGCAACTGGCTCATGCAGTGCGTGTCCCACCACCGGGCGGGGGCCACGGACGCCCTCGAGAGGGAACTGGGATATCTCGGTGCGGTCGCCGCAGCGGCCTGCTTCCACGCGGCGCTTCCGTTCGAAACCACGGCTCGTACTCGGGACGACGGCAGCCTCATGGTGCCCGGCCTCGGCCTGCTCGTCGTGGCCGACGGTCCGGAGTGGGTCCGCCTCCGCGGGAGCGGCGGCGACTCGATCGACGTCGTCGGCAGAGCGGTGATCGGGCCGGACGAACCCGAGACCGACCGGTGGAAACCGCTTCGACGACTACGCAGCGAGGCTCACGGGTTGTCGATCGAACTGATCCTCGACGACGTCGACCCCTATCGGGGTCATTACCTCCCACCGGTCACCGGGCGGCTCGCTCCGGCCGAGCTCACCCGTTGGCGGCAGCTGTTCGACACGGCCTGGGAAATCATCACGCGACAACCCGAACAAGCGCTGGCGCTCCGCAGCGGCTTTCGATCTCTGGTGCCGCTCGAGCCCGACGATCGGGCGCCGTTCGTCAGCGCAACGACCCGAGATGCTGTCGGCGCGGCGGGCATCACCTGTCGTACCGGGGACGCGCTCGCCGAAGCACTCGTGCACGAGTACCAGCATTCGGTGCTCTGGGCGCTGCTGGACGTCGTCGACCTGGTCGAGGACGACCCGACCCCGAGCTTCTACGCGCCGTGGCGATCCGATCCGCGGCCGGGACGCGGGTTGCTGCACGGCGCGTTCGCTTTCCACGGTCTGCTCCGGTACTGGGCCGCGCGCGCGACGAGCGACCCCGGCCCGGCCGGACGCGTAGCGGCCTTCGAATTGGCGCTCTGGCGGATCGGGGTGCGCACCGTCATCCGGCAGCTGGCCGACTCCACCTTGCTGACCGCAGAAGGTGTCGCGCTGGTGGACGGCATGCACGCGACTCTCGACGAAATGGTCGAGCATCCGGTCCCGGCAGACCTCCAGCGATCCGCCGAGGCCATCGCGCTCGATCTGTGGACGACCTGGCGGCTACGGAACCGGCGCCCCGATCCGGCCGAGATACGGAGTTGCTGCGCGGCCTGGACCACCGGCTCCGCGCGGCCACCGATCGGAGGCTGGACTCTCGTCGACGAGGGGAGCCGCGTCGCCGGAACTCCCCGGCTGGCGTTGCTCCGCCGCCGGCTCGCGGGCGGCATGCCGGAGGCCGACACGACGGCGAACACGGCCGACGTGCACTGGATCGACGGCGACCTCGTACGCGCGGCGACCCTCTATGCCACCGCCCTCGACGACGCCGACGACCCGTCGGCGTCGTGGTCGGGTCTTCTGCTCGCCTGGCATCTCCTGAACCGGCCTTACGCGCCGACACTTCTCGAGTTTCCCGAGCACGTCCGGGCGACCTTCGAGTGCATCGAGCGGTGCAGCGGCTACGCACCGGAGCTCACGCGATTCGCGGACTGGTTCAGCCGAGGCGAGTCACAGGGGTGACGGTTCAAAATCCACGGCGATCCGGTCTCCGCGGGCCGCGGCCAGCACCTCCGGATGGTCCTTGCCCAGGGCACTCCGATAGAGCCCCATGGTTTCGATGAGTTGTCGCCGCGCGTCCTCACTACGCCCGAGGGCCGCGAGGTCGGCCGCAAGGTTCGCGGAGCAGGCCAAGGTGTGAGGGTGCTCCGCGCCGAGGAGCGATCGGAACAGCGGTAGGGCCCGCTGGTCCAATTCCTGGGCTCGGCCCGGCTCACCGACGGTGGCATAGACGGTGGCGAGCGCGGTCGACGCGGTCAGCGTGTAGTGATGGCCGGCGCTCAACAGCTGTTCCAACTGCTGGGTGGCCGCCTCGAGCCCGGTACGCGCGCTCTCGATGTCGCCCAGGTAGCGCCGCACGATACCCAGGTTCACCGCGCACCCATGGGTGAAGGGATGGTTCTCCCCCAGTACCTGCACGTATCCCTCGTGCGTGCTCTCGAGCAGCAGGCGGGCGCGGTCGTACTCCGCCGCCGAGCGCAGTGCGTTGCCCAGCGTCACGGCTGCGGCCAGCGTCTCGGCGTGCTTCGGACCGAAGCTGCTACTGGACTCGTAAGAGTTGTACACGTCCTGGGCCAGGGTGAGTGCTTCGTCGACATAGCCGTAGGTCCGACGCGCGACCGACAGGTGCCGGCTCTGGGCGAGCACCCAGGCTTGGTCGGGATAGATCTTCCCGGCCGCCACCAGGACCTGGAAGGTCTCGTGGGCCTCTTCCGCGGCCGCCAGCGCTTCGGAATGCCGACCCGTCGAGCGAAGATCACGGGCAACGGCGTTGAGGGACTCGGCCACGGCCGGTGCCTCATCCGTCTGGAACAGGTCACGCCGGTTCTGCAGGTTGCGCCGCGCGAGTTCGAGCGCCTCCCGGTAGCGCCCCGTGAGTTCGTAGTCCTCGGACAGGTTGTGCATGGCGTTGTACGTCCGGGCGTCATCGCCCAAGTTCGCCTCGTGCAGCTGAACCGAGCGTTCGTCCAGTTCCAACGCGGCCCGGAACTCGCCACGGGCACGTAGGTCCGCTCCATGCCCGTTCATGATCTGCAGTGTCGTCTCGTGGCCTTCGCCGAGCACGTCCGTGGCCCGCGCGAGCGCGTCACGTCGTAGTTCGTACGCGCCGGTGTAGTCGCCGGTGGCCCAGAGGATGTCCGCCTTCAACCGCGACAGCGCCAACACGTTGGCATCGTCCCGACCGGAGTCGGCCGTCCATCGCTCGAGCGCACGGTTCGCCTCGGTCAACGCCGCCGAGTAGTAGCCGATCGTGTAGAGGTAATCGACGACGTTCCGCGCCAGCAGGCGGACGTCCGGCACGTTGCTGGTCCAGACCTCGACCGCACCGACGTGGGCCTGGATTTCCGCGAACCGCGTCCAGGTGTTCGGTTCCGTCGCGTCCCGAGGGTCGGCCGCGGCGAGCAGCCGATGGACGTCCAGGCGCATCTGCTCCGCCTCTTCCGGGCCCATCTCGTCCCGGACCAGTCGCTGGATCAGGCGGTGTACCTGGATGGTGCCGCGGTTGTTGTCCAGCTTGGCGAGCGCGTACCTTCCCAGCTCGCGCAGACCTCGGTTGACGGCGAGCGGATCACGTAAGGCCTCCCCGAACGGCGTGCCCTGCAGTACGTACCGTCCGTTCAACAGCCAGTCGCGCGGAATCGGCTCGGGTCCGAAGTAGGCGCAGTGCCGCAGCAGGTCCATCGCGATCGGCGCGTGCTTGCGCACGCGACTCATCGACAAACTCCACGCCGCGGCGACCGGGACCGGATAGTCGGTGGGCTTGTTCTCCTGGAACAGGCTGCTACCGGCCTCGTCGAGCAGCCGGAGATACTCGGCGACCGACATGCCGGCTTCGACCTGGAGCGCAGCCGCCTGCTCGAGTGCGATCGGCAGATCTCCCAGCACCTCGGCGAGCGCGTGCGCGCCGGCCGGATCGATGCCGGCCACACGCCGCTGCAGGAAGGAAAGGCTCTCCTCGCGGCTGAAGACGTCGACCTCGATGGTGTCGGTGATGCCTTTCCACCGATGATTCCGTGAGGTGACGAGGACGTGCCCCGGTCCCTGCGGGATCAGGTCCCGCACTTCGTCCGGATCGTCGGCGTTGTCAAAGATCACGAGCCAGCGGGAGTGCGGCTCGCCCCGACGCAAGCTGTCGAGTACCGCGCCGAGCGCATCGTCGACTCGTCCGAGGTTGACCGGCAGCTTCAGGTGGGGGGCGAGGGCGGCCATCGATGATCGCAAAAGGTCGCGTTGGTCGGCGGACACCCACCAGACGAGATCGTAATCGGACGCGAATCGATAGGCGTATTCGATCGCC
The DNA here is from genome assembly GCF_039524755.1 of Cryptosporangium japonicum. Lineage (NCBI taxonomy): Bacteria > Bacillati > Actinomycetota > Actinomycetes > Cryptosporangiales > Cryptosporangiaceae > Cryptosporangium > Cryptosporangium japonicum. The sequence continues at coordinate 20,407 of NZ_BAAAGX010000018.1, read as the reverse complement.
AACTGCGTCTTACCGACACCACCCAGACCCTGCAGGGCTTGTTGCAGAACGGCGGTGACGTCCGAACGGCCCTCGGCCTGATTACGGAGAGCTTGGAGAAGTTCCTCCCGGCCGGTGAAATTCCTGTTGCGTTGTGGGACGTTTCCCCAGATCTGAGGACGACGGGAAAGACCAGGCCCCGGTAGTGCAGTCATTGCGCGCCGCCCCCTCGCTTACTCACGTGCCCCGCACTGTATAAGAATTGGCCCTCTGCGCTGCCGGACGGTAGACGTCTCATCAGTATCGAACCGCATAATTCCTTTTGTCACCGAGATCGGCACCGAACGGTGTCTGATGACGATGTCGCTGGTGGACAACGAACTGCTGAGCGCGGTCGAACACGACGGGACCCGGTACTACGAACTCGTCCAGGACCGCCTGATCGAGCCGATCCGGTTCGGCGGCCGCCGCGGCTTGTCCCAGCCGACGCGCTACCCCGACGCGCTCGTGGTCGAGGCCGATCACGCGGTCGACGAGGGCGATTACCTGCTGGCCGAACGCGGGCCCGGATCTACCTCGATCTCAAAGGCCCGGAGTCCGCGGAGGACGACTTGGAGGGTGCGATCGCGCTGGACGCCGCGGTCGCGGAGCGAGCCGACGCCCGGGAACTCCGGCGGGTGATTCAGCTGGCCCGCGCCAGGTCGGCGTAGCCGGTCACTGCTCGTCCCCGACGAGAAGGTCGGTCGTCACCGTCTGGCTGACGATCGAGAGGGTGGGGGTGGCGGTGGGGAGTGGGGTCACTCCGCCGCTCATGGTCAGGGAGAACGTGGCCGCGGCGGCGAGTAAGGCGGCTGCGGCGGCCAAGCGGGGGCCGTGGGCTCGGTCGCGGCGGCGGCTGAGCACCCGGAGGGACGGGGGAAGCGTGGCTGCGGTCATCGGGGTGTCCTCTCACCGGTGCTGATGGTCCGACTGTCCGGTCCGTCACTGAGTGCCTCCTGTGCGGCGCCCCAGAAATGCCGATGCCCCGGCCGACGGGCCGGGGCATCACGGAGAAGCGTCAGACGCGGGCGGTGTCGCGGCGGAAGAGGCGGGCGGCTCCGAGGCCGAAGAACAGGGTCCAGGCCACCACGTTCGCCACTTCGGTGACCGTCACCGTGTCGCCGGTCAGGGAGCTTCGGGCGATCGTGCCGATCCCGTACACCGGCGTCCATTTCGCGATCTCCTGGAAGGCGTGCGGCAGGACCTCCAGCGGCACGAACAGGCCGCCGAACATCGCCAGGATCGCCAGGATCGGGCCGAGGAACTGCATGACGTTCTCGGCCGGCACGAGATAGCCGATGAACAGGCCGAAGGCGGCGAAGACCAGCGAACCGAGCCACGCGGCCAGACCCGCCAGCAGCCAGACGTGTGCCGGCATTCGCACGCCGGCCGCGAAGCCGACCACGAACTCCACCACGACGGCGGCCAGGCCGAGGACCAGGGCGGACAGCACCTTGGTGGCGATGTAGGCCACCGGGCGGAGCGGCGTCAGCCGCAGCTGGCGGCTCCAGCCCTGGGCCCGCTCGACGGCCACCATCGCGCCGCCGCTGGTGGTCGCGACCATCGCGCCGTAGACCGCGAGGCTGATCATGATGTACGCGGTCACCTGCTGGCCGTTGTCCAGCGTCTGGCCCTTCTGCGGCAACCCGAAGAGCAGGAAGAACACGGCCGGCATGATCAGGATGAAGAACAGCGTCCGGCGGTTGCGGAGGGTGCGGCGGATCTCGAGGCTCAGGTAGGTGGGGTTCAGGCCACCGAAGCGAGGGGTGCGGCGCTCGCCGACGTACGTGGTCATTTGCTCTTCTCCGAGGTCAGCGCGACGAACGCGTCTTCGAGGTTCCGCGAGGTGATTTCCAGATCCCGGGCGTCGGTGGTCGTCAGCAGGTGACGGGCCACCGCGTCCGAGTCGGAGGCGTGCACCAGCACCGAGTCACCGCGGACTTCCACCTGGTCGACGCCGGGCAGGGCGGCGAGCGCGACCGGGTCGGCGCCCGGCAGCGTGGCCCGGACGAGCCGCCCCGAGGCCAGGCCCTTGATCGACGCGGCCGTGCCGTCGGCGACCACCTGCCCGGAACGCACGAGCACGATCCGGTCGGCGTAGGCGTCGGCCTCGTCGAGGTAGTGGGTGGCGAACAGAACCGTGCGGCCCTGGGCGGCGTCCTGCCGGATCGCGGCCCAGAACTCACGCCGACCTTCGACGTCCATGCCGGTCGTCGGCTCGTCGAGCACCATCAGGTCCGGGTCGGGCAGCAGCGCCATCGCGAACCGGAGCCGCTGCTGCTGGCCACCGGAGCACTTGCCGACGCGGCGGTCGGCGATGTCGAGGATCCCGGCCCGGGTGAGCACCTCGTTCACCGGGCGGGTGCGGCCGAACAGGGATCCGGTCATCCGCACGGTCTCGGCCACCGTGAGGTCCTTGAGCAGGCCCCCGGTCTGCATCACCGCGGCGATCCGGCCTTCCGCGACCGCGACGCCCGGAGCCCGGCCGTAGATCTCCACCGAGCCGGCGGTCGGCTGGGCGAGGCCGAGCATCATGTCGACGGTCGTGGTCTTGCCGGCCCCGTTCGGGCCGAGGAACGCGACCACCTCGCCGGGTTCGATGGTCAGCGAGAGGTCGTCGACGGCGGTGACCGACCCGAACCGCTTCGTGAGCCCGGTGAGCCGGACTGCGGCGGTGGTGCCCGTCCGCGTCAGCGTGGTGTTTTCCATGCCGATAACTCTCGGTCCGCGGGAGGGTCAGCCCACGGATCGAGCGTCATCACCCGGGCATGACATCTGTCAGGGGGTCCTGGCCGGAGTCCAGCACCTGCGCGCTGATCAACAGCGAGGTCAGCAGCGTCCTGGCCTCGTCGACGGCGGTGCGCCGGGCCTCGTCGGCCGGCGCGGAGGTCAGCGCCCGGAGCAGGATGCCGTCCATGCAGGCGACGATGAGCGTCGCGCGTTCGCCCGCCTTGCTCAGCCCCAGGTCGGCGAGCATCCGCGCGACGTGGGCCTCGAACGCCGTCCGCCAGTTGTTCATCGCCTCGCCGAGCTCGGGGCGGCGGGTGGACTCCAGCGAGAGTTCCAGCCGGGCGAGCAGCGGCGCCGGGTCGGAGAGCCAGCAGTCGAACTGCTTCAGCGTCTCCTCGATCGCGTGGGTGGTGTCGCCGGGGTGGCGCGCGGCCTCCTCGGCCAGCTCGTCGACGTCGGCGCCGATCCGTTCCCCGAGCCGCACCACGACGGCGGTGAGGAGCGCCGCCCGGGTGCGGAAGTACGCGGACGTGGAGCCTTCGGGCAGGCCGGCGCCGGCGTCGACCGCCCGGTGCGTCAGCCCGCGGAGCCCGGCCTCGGCGACGAGGTCGATCGCTGCATCCAGAATGTCCGTTCTGCGGTTGCCTGACGACGCTCGTACCACTGGTCCACCGTACTGTGACCGGCGCGACTTCTACAGGTGTAGACGATCCCCGGAACCCGACGTACGTTTTCTACAGATGTAGAAAGATCCATGGAGGGTTTCGAATGATCGACCACGGCCTTCTCATCGCCGCCAGCGTGTACGCGGCGGTCCTCGTCGCCGCCGGTGTCGCGATCGTGCTCGCGCTCGCGGTGTGGGCCGCCCGCCCGACGCTGACCGAGTGGGCGCACCACCGGTCCGCCACCCGCGACCTGCGCCGCACCGCCGACGCCCTGCAGCGCAGCAGCGCCGACGACGCGCCCCGAGCGCGCACCCCGCACCACGCCGCGCACTGACGCGCACTGACACACCGACACACCGACACACCGAGGCCCCGCGGCGACGCGGGGCCTTCGTCGTACGTGGCGCCCGGCACACTCTTGGTACTGGCCGGAACCAGCGCCCCTTCCGGCCCGATGATGGTCAGAAATCAGCACGGGAGGCATGGATGAGCGGCCCCACCAACGTGGCGACACCGTACGAGTTCGACGAGAAGCTGACCGCACTGTCCGCTACCCGGCACGGCGACCAGGGCGCCGTCGTCCGGGTGACGCTGCTGGGGCCGGGCAAAGGCAACGCGATGGGCCCGGCGTTCTGGTCCGAGACCCCGACGTTGTTCCGCGCGCTCAGCGCCGACGAGAGCGTCCGCGCGATCGTCGTCACCGGCTCCGGCCGCCACTTCAGCTACGGGCTGGACCTGACGTCGTTCGCGACCGGCGCCGGCAGCACGCTGCAGGAGGACGGCGGCCTCGCCCGGGCACGCACCCGCTTCCTGCACGAGATCCGCGAGATGCAGACCGCGCTCGACGCCGTCGCCGAATGCCGCAAGCCGGTCGCCGCCGCGGTCAGCGGCTGGTGCATCGGCGGCGGGATCGACCTGCTGGCCGCGTGCGACGTCCGCTACGCCGGCGCCGACGCCACGTTCAGCATCCGCGAGGTGCGGATGGCGATCGTGGCCGACATGGGCAGCCTCGCCCGCCTGCCCGGCATCCTCTCCGAGGGCCACCTGCGCGAGCTCGCGTTCACCGGCCGGGACATCGACGCGGCGAAGGCGGAGCGCATCGGGCTGGTCAACGAGGTGGCCGCCGACCCGGTCCAGGCCGCGCACGCGTTCGCCGACGAGGTCGCCGCGAACCCGCCGCTCGTCGTCCAGGGCGTCAAGGAAGTGCTCGACGTCAACCGGGCCGAGCGGGTCGCGGCCGCCCAGCGTTACGTGACCACGTGGAACGCGGCGTTCCTGCCGTCGCACGACCTGACCGAGGCGATGACGGCGTTCGCGCAGCGCCGCGAACCGAAATTCGAGGGCCGCTGATGCCGACGATGCAGAAGGACGGCGACGTCTTCGTCTTGGATCTCGGCGACACCGAGAACCGCTTCCACCCCGACTGGCTCGCGGAAGTACACACCGCACTCGACGAGGTGGAGGCCGCAGCGGGCCCGAAAGCGCTGGTGACGACCGCGAGCGGCAAGTTCTTCTCGAACGGCCTCGACCTGGACTGGCTCGGTGCGCACCCGGACGAGCTCGGCGAGTACGTCGCGACGGTGCAGGTGCTGCTGGCCCGCTACCTGACGTTCCCCGCCCCCACCGTGGCCGCCGTCCAGGGCCACAACTTCGGCGGCGGGGCGATGCTGGCGCTCGCGCACGACTTCCGGGTCATGCGTGCCGATCGCGGCTACTTCTGCCTGCCCGAGGTGGACCTCGGAATGCCGTTCACGGCTGGGATGACCGCGCTGGTGCGGTCCCGGCTGGAGAAGCAGACCGCCCACGAAGCGATGACGACCGGGCGTCGCTACGGCGGCGTCGACGCGGCCGCGGCCCGGATCGTCGACGCGGTGGCCGACGAGGGCGAAGTGCTCGCCACCGCGCTCACGATCGCCCGGCCGCTGACCGGCAAGCCCGCTCAGGCGCTCGGCACGATCAAAGCCGGTATTTACGCGGAGGTGATCACCGCGCTCCGCCAACCGCCGCTCTGAGGCGTACGATTTCATCATCCGATGAATTCGAGGGGAGTCGCGACATGGACACAGACGTCTGTGTGGTCGGCGGCGGGCCGGCCGGGCTGGTGCTCGGCCTGCTCCTGGCCCGCCAGGGCGTCGACGTGGTGGTCTGCGAGAAACACGAGGACTTCCTGCGCGACTTCCGCGGCGACACCGTCCACCCCTCCACCCTCGACCTGCTCGCCGAGCTGGGCCTGAGCAAGGAGTTCGACGAGCTGCCGCACCGCACGCTCGAGCACCTGGCGCTCGACCTCCCGGACGGCGTCTGGCCGGTCGGCGACCTCACCCGCCTCTCCAACCCGCACCCGTACATCGCGCTCGTCCCGCAGTGGGACCTGCTCGAGATGCTCGCCCGCGCGGCGTCGCACTACCCGACGTTCACGCTGCTGCGCTCGTGCGAGGTCACCGACGTCATCCGGGAGAACGGCGTCGTCACCGGCGTCCGCACGAACCAGGGCGACATCCGTGCGCGGCTCACCGTGGGCACCGACGGTCGGCACTCGACGGTCCGTCGGGCGCTCGGCCTGCGCTCACGCGACTTCGGCGCGCCGATGGACGTCGCCTGGTTCCGGCTGTCGCGCCGCGAGTCCGACGGCGACGGGCTGATCGGTCACGTGCGCAAGGGCCGCATCCTGATCACGATCGACCGCGGCGACTACTGGCAGACCGCGTACGTCTTCCCGAAGAACGGGTTCGACCAGGTCAAGCGGGACGGGCTGCCGGCGTTCAAAGCGTCGATCACCGATCTCGCGCCGTTCCTCGGCGACCGCCTGGACGAGATACCCGACTGGGACCCGATCCGGATCCTCACCGTCACCGTCGACCGGCTCGAACGCTGGCACGTCCCCGGGGCGCTGCTGATCGGCGACGCGGCGCACGCGATGTCGCCGATCGGTGGCGTCGGCATCAACCTGGCCGTGCAGGACGCGGTCGCGGCCGCTCGCATCCTGGCCACGCCGCTGACGGAGCGGCGGCTCTCCAGCACCGTGCTCGCCGAGGTGCAGCGGCGGCGCACGCCCCCGACCGTCGGCACGCAGCTGTTCCAGCGGTTGGCGCAGAACGCGGTCATCCGTCCGGTGCTCTCCGGCGGTCGTCCGGTGACCGCGCCGTTCCCGCTGCGCCTGCTGCGCCGGTTCCCGGCCCTCCAGGCGATCCCGGCCCGCCTGATCGGCGTCGGACTACGTCCGGAAAAGCTCTAGTGGACGAGAGCGAGCGCGCCGACCGCGGCGGAGAGGGCCACCGCCGCGGTCACCAGGCCGGTGGCCGCGAAACGCCACCACGAGATCGGCACGCCGGCTGAGCGGCACCGCTCGTACCAGAGCAGCGTCGCCACCGAGGCCCAGGGCGCGACGATCGGCCCGACGTTGACGCCGACGAGCAGGCCGAGCAGCGCGTCCGGGTGCACCGCCGCCTCCACCGCCACGTACGCGGGCAGGTTGTTGACGACGTTGGCGAGCACCGCGCCGACCGCGGCCACCCGGCCCAGCCCCGGGTCGTCGCCGAGCACCGTGCGCAACAGGTCGGACAACCCGAGCCGGCCGATCGCGTCCATCACCAGGAACAGACCGGTGACCAGCACCAGCAACCGCCACGGCACCAGCGACCACCGCAGCGCGGCCCGGTCGCGCACCGCGAACGCCACCACGACGACCACCATGCACACCGGCGCGGCCGCCTCCAGCGGCACCCCCACCAGCACGAGCACGACGAACAGCACGCACGCCGCCGCCGCGACCGCGGTCAGCCGCCCGTCCGGCGGCCGGTGCGTCTCCGGGACGAGGTAGCGCGTGCCCGACCGGCGTCGCCAGTAGAGCAGCCAGAGGCAGGCGGCGGTGGCGAGCACCGACGCCAGTTCGGGCAGCGCCATCCGCAGCGCGAACCCCACCGGGGACAGCCCGACCCGGTCGGCGGCGAGCAGGTTGGTCAGGTTGGAGACCGGCAGCAGCAGGCTGGCGGTGTTGGCGAGCCAGACCGTCGTCATCGCGAACGGCAGCGGGGTGACGTCGAGCCGGGTCGCCAGCGCGAGCATCACCGGGGTCAGCAGCACCGCGGTGGTGTCGAGGTTGAGGATCGCGGTCACGAGCGTCGCGAACGCCACGCAGAGCGCGAACAGCACCGGGTAGCGGCCCCGGCCCAGCCGCGCCAGCCAGGTCGCGACGACGTCGAACACCTGGGCCCGCGCGGTGAGCTCGGCGAGCACAATCACGGTGCCGAGGAACAGCAGCAGCGGGACGACGCGGTGCATCGTGCCCTCGGCGTCGCGCAGCGGTACCAGGCCGGTGGCCAGCCCGATCAGCCCGAGCGCGAAGAGACCGATCCCCACCCAGTCGAGCGGTTCCAGCCAACGACGACGCACCGACGAATCCGAGACCATAGTCTTCCTTTTGTGTCACGTGGGGTGTTCGTCGGGATCGCCACGGTCGATGTGGTCCACCGGTTGGAACGGCTGGTCGGGCCGAACGAGAAGGTGACCGCCCTCGGTCAAGAGATCTCCGCGGGCGGACCCGCCGCAAACGCCGCCGTCACATTTGCCCGCCTTGGTGGGGACGCGACGCTCGTCACAGCGCTCGGCCGCCACCCGCTGGCCCGGTACGCCGCCGCCGAACTCGCCCAGCACGGCGTGACCGTGCACGACGCGGCGCCGGACGTGTCGCTCCCGCCGCCGGTCTCGGCCATCCAGGTGCTCGACGCGACCGGTGATCGGCAGGTGTCGTCGATAAACGCCGGGGCGCACTGGGCGGCGAACCCGGCGGAGCCACCGGCGGACCTGTCCGTGCTGGTGAGGGACGCCGACGTGGTGCTGGTCGACGGGCACCATCCCCGCCTCGCGCTGGCGGCCGCACGCGCGGGTGCGACCGTCGTGCTCGACGGCGGGAGCTGGAAGCCGGTGCTGACCGAGCTGCTGCCGTACGTCGACTACGCGGTGTGTTCGGCGGTTTTCCCGGACGCCGAGTCCCTCGACGTGCCGCACGTGGCCGTGACCAGGGGCCCGGATCCGGTCTCGTGGTGGTCGGAGGGTCGTTCCGGGCAGGTACCGGTACCGTCGGTCGACGTGCGGGACACCCTGGGCGCCGGAGACGCGTTCCACGGTGCGTTCGCGTACGCGCTGACCCGCGGCGCGTCGTTCGAGGAGGCGCTGGAGCACGGGGCCCGGATCGCCGCGCTGCGGTGTTCGGTCGCCGGGCCGCGCGCGTGGTTGGAGCAACTGTGATCCCGTCCGAACTGATCGACCGGGCGCGTGAGCTGGCCGCCGGCCCGCGTCGCGTCCTCGGCCTCACCGGGGCGCCGGGAGCGGGCAAGTCGACGCTCGCCGCCGAGCTGGTCTCCGCGTTGGGCGCGAGCGCGGTGCTGGTGCCGATGGACGGGTTCCACCTGGCCAACGCCGAGCTGATCCGGCTGGGCCGGCGCGACCGCAAGGGAGCGGTCGACACGTTCGACGCCGCCGGGTACGTGGCGTTGCTGCGCCGGCTGCGTGACCCGGCCGACGAACTGGTCTACGCGCCGTACTTCGCCCGCGAGATCGAAGAGCCGATCGCGTGTTCGCTTCCGGTGCCCGCGGACGTTCCGCTGGTGGTCACCGAAGGCAACTACCTCCTGGTCGACGAGGGCCCGTGGGCCGCCGTGCGCGACCTGCTCGACGAGGTCTGGTACGTCGAGGTGGACGAGGACGTCCGGCTCGAGCGCCTGGTCGCGCGGCACATCGCGTTCGGCAAGGACCCCGAGGCCGCGCGGGCCTGGAGCCACGGCACCGACCAGCGCAACGCCGACCTCATCGCGTCGACGCGGGCCCGCGCGGACCGGATCGCGCGGTTCTGAAAAGTTTTTCGTCCGTCGTGTCGATCCGAGGGGTTCCCGTTCGAGAGACCGAGTGACGGGCCGCCAACCGGCCCCCGCTCGAAGGGAACAGGCATGAAGCTGGGGTACGCCGGGCTCGCGGCCGGCCCGCTCTACGTCGGGGTCTCGCTGATCGAGGCGGCCACGCGGGACGGGTTCGACCCGACGCGACACGCGTGGAGCCAACTCGCCAACGGTGACCTCGGCTGGATCCACCGTGCGAACCTGATCCTCTCCGGTGCGCTGACCGTGCTGGGCGCGCTCGGGCTCCGGGCCCGCTGGGTGCGGATCGGGATCGCCGTGTACGGCGCGGGGCTGATCGGGGCCGGGCTCTTCACCGCCGATCCCGGCCGGGGCTTCCCGGTGGGCACTCCGGAGACCGTGGAGGTCAGCACGCACGGCATCCTGCACTTCGTCTGCGGCGGTATCGGCTTCGTCGGGCTCGTCGCCGCTTGTTTCCTGGTCGGCGGGTGGTTCGCCCGCACCACCGGCGCCCTGTTCGGCGTCACGTTCGTCGCGCTGGCCGCCACCGGCGGCGCGGCCTGGGCGCTGCTCGCGTTCACCGCCGCGGTGATCCTCGCGTCCGGCTGGCTCTCGATCCTCTTCTGGAAGGAAATCCGATGCGCTATCTGACTCTGCTGCGCGGCACCCACTCCACGACCCCTCCCCCGCCCGAGTTGATGGCGGCGATCATGGCGCTCGGCGAGGAGGCCACGAAGTCCGGCAGCCTGCTCGACACCTCCGGCCTCGCGCCGAGCGCCGCCGGTGCCCGGGTGTCGCTCAGCGCCGGGGAGCTGACCACCACCGACGGCCCGTTCGCGGAGTCAAAGGAGGTCATCAGCTACGCGATCTACGAGGTCAACGCCAAGGAAGAGGCGGTGGAGTGGGCGTCGCGCTTCCTCAAGGTCCACCGCGACCTCTGGCCCGGGTGGGAAGGTGACGTCGACGTGCTGAAGCTGTTCGGCCCGGAGGACTTCCCCGCACCGTGACCGACGACCAGGTGCGACGCACCCTCGATGCCGTCTGGCGCATCGAGGGTGCACGCATCGTGGCCGGGATCGCCCGGATCGTCGGCGACGTCGGGCTGGCCGAGGAGCTGGCGCAGGACGTGCTCGTCGTCGCGCTCCAACAGTGGCCGCGCGACGGCGTCCCGGACGCACCCGGCCCGTGGCTGCGGGCCACCGCGAAACACCGCGCGATCGACGTGGTCAGGCGGCGCGCGCGGTACGCGGAGAAGCTGGCCGTCCTCGGCGCGGACACCGCCGAGCGCGACCGCACCGACGAACTCGTCGACGACCTCGACGACCACATCGGCGACGACCTGCTCCGGCTGATGTTCACGGCCGCCCACCCGGTGCTCTCCACCGAGAGCCGGGTCGCGCTGACGTTGCGGCTGCTCGGCGGGCTGAGCACGGACGAGATCGCGCGGGCGTTCCTGATCCCGGAGGCCACCGCCGCCCAGCGGATCGTGCGGGCGAAACGCACGCTCGCGACGAACGGTGTCGAGTTCTCGATGCCCACGCCGGCCGAGACCGCCGAGCGGCTCGGTGCCGTGCTCGGCGTCCTCTACCTGGTGTTCAACGAGGGCTACGCGGCGACCAGCGGCACGGACTGGATGCGCCCGTCGCTGTGCCGGGAGGCGATGCGCCTCGGCCGGGTACTGGCCGGGTTGCTGCCCGACGAGCCGGAGGTGCTCGGGCTGCTCGCGCTGATGGAGCTGCAGGCGTCCCGGCTGCCGGCGCGGACCGATGCGTCCGGGCGTCCGGTGCTCCTCGACGACCAGGACCGGCGTCGCTGGGACCGGCTGCTGATCCGCCGGGGGTTGGCCGCGCTGGAGCGGGCCGAGTCGCTGGGTGGGGGGCGGTACACGGTGCAGGCGGCGATCGCGGCGTGCCACGCCCGTGCGCTGAGCGCCGCGGACACCGACTGGACGCGCATCGGGGCGCTGTACGAGGTGCTGGCCTACATCCACCCGTCGCCGGTCGTCCGGCTGAACCAGGCGGTGGCGGTGGGGAAGGCGGGAAACCCGTCCCGCGGCCTCACGATCGCCGACGCGCTCGCGGCCGAGCTGCGCCGCTACCCCCAGTTCCCCGCCGTGCGTGGTGAGCTGCTGGCCCAGCTGGGCCGCACCGCCGAGGCGGCCGCCGCCTTTCGCCGAGCTGCCGAGTTGACCCGCAACGACGGCGAGCGCGCCCTGTTCGAACTGCGTGCCGCCGTGCTGGAGTCGGGTAGCTGACCCGGAACGCCAAGAGCTCTGAAAGTCCACGCCAAGTGCGCGGCCGCACCCTCGGATCACCACCGGACCGAGGAGAACCCGATGACCGTCAGCAGCGCCACCGACCGTCCGCAGATCCGCTTGGCCGGCCAGGCCGCCGCCGCCACCGGCCCGCTGAACATGGACGCGATGTACCTGATGCACCACGCGTTCCGCCGGGACTTCGCCCGCCTGACCGCGGCGAGCCGGAACGTGCCGCTCACCGACTCGCGTCGGCTGGCTGGTCTCCGCGGCCACCTGGAGTACGTACTGCACTCGCTGCACCAGCACCACTCCGGTGAGGACGAGGTGATCTGGCCGGAGCTGCGCCGCCGCGCGCCGAGGGAGCACGCGGTCATCGACGCGATGGAGGCCGAGCACGGCGGCCTGGACGCCGCGATCACCGCCGCCAGGGACACGTTCGGGGCGCTCGTCGCCGCGCCGACGGAAGCCGCGCGGTCCGTCGCGGCGGACGCGGTGGAGGCGGTCGGCGCGGCCGTGGACGCCCACATGGCGCACGAGGAACTCGATGCGATCCCGCTGATGCACCGGGTCTTCACGCCGGCGGAGTTCGACGCGCTCGAGGCCCGGCTGCGGGACGCGCACTCGTCGTTCCGGGCCCTGGCCACGCTGGTGCCATGGATGGCCGACGACGTGCCGGACGACGTCCTCCGCCGGGCCTGGGCCGACCAGCCGACGATCCTCTGGTTCCTCTACCGGCGGGTCTGGCGCCCGCGCTACCAGCGCCGGGTGAAGACCCTCTTCACAGCGTGAACCGGGCGACCAGTTCGGTGAGGTGGCGGGCCGTGCCGTTGAGCTCCTCGGCGGCCTGCTGGGAGTCGTGCACCGCGTTGCGGGTCGTGTCGACGGTGTTCAGCACCTCGCCGAGGTTGCGGGCGATCTCGTTGCTGCGGTCAGCGGCCACACCGACGTTGCGGCTCATCTCGCCGGTCGCGGCCGTCTGTTCCTCCACCGCCGCCGCGATCGCGGTCTGGAAGTCGTTCACCCGCGCGATCGACTCCGAGATGCCCTCGATCGCGGTGACGGCCAGCCGGGTGTCGGCGGCGATCTCCTCGACCCGGGCCGTCACGTCCTCGGTGGCCCGTGCGGTCTCCTGAGCGAGGTCCTTGACCTCGCTGGCGACGACCGCGAACCCCTTGCCGGACTCGCCGGCCCTGGCCGCCTCGATGGTGGCGTTCAGCGCCAGCAGGTTGGTCTGCTCGGCGATCCCGTTGATCGCCTTCACGACCTCGGCGATCCGGTTCCCCGACTCGCCCAGCTTCGCGATGACCTCGCCGGCCTGCTGCGAGAGCGTGACGCTCTCCCGGGCCACCGCGGCGGCCTCCTGGGCGTTCGTGGTGATCTCGGCGATCGCCGCGCCCATCTGCTCCGAGCTCTCGGACACCAGCTGGACGTTCTCGCTGACCGCGGACGCGGCGTGGGTGGCGTCGCCGGTCTGCTCGGAGGCCCGGTTGGACGAACCGGCGAGCGCGCTGCCCGCGACCGTCACCCGCTCGGCCGCGCCCGCGACCTCGAGCGAGGCTCCGCTGATGCCGCTGAGCAGGCCACGCAGCTCGGTGATCGCGGTACGCAGCGCGGTGCCCATCCGGCCGATCTCGTCGCCGCCGTCGACCGACACGTCGACGGTCAGGTCGCGCCGGGACAGGCCGACGATCGCGGCGGTCAGCCGTTCCATCCGCGCGGAGATGCTGCGTGCCCAGATCCACGCGACCGCGCCACCGGCCAGCGCCAGCAAAAGGCCGGCGATGACGAACGCCCAGAGCATCGTCGACCGGCCGGAGTTGATCTCGTCGATCGCGGCGGCGTGGTCGGGCAGGTAGGACGCGACCTCGATCGCCCAGCCGTAGGCGGCGTAGTAGGAGATCGCCACCTGGGTGCGTGCCGGGGTGTCGGTATTGATGCCGGGCAGACGGTAGTGCACGTTCGTGGTCTGGTTGGGCTGGAGCGCGGTCGCCCGCTCGATGATGTCCTGCACGTAGGCGTTGCCGTCGGCGTCCTGGTCGTCGAGCGCGTCGGCACCGACCCGGTCGGGGTCGGTCGCCGCGATCACCCGGCCCTTGTCGGCGGTGAGCGTGCTGTAGACCGTCACGCCGCCGTTCTCACCGACCTTGGTGGCGGCGATCGCCTCGCGCAGGGACGCGGTCGCTTCCGACTGCGGCGTCCCGACGTAGATCGCGCCGATGACCTGGCCGGACGCGTTCTTCAGCGGGTCGTACGCGCTGACCTGCCAGGTGTCGACGACTTTGGCCACGCCCCGGTACGGCTTGCCGCTCTTGATCGCGGCGGCGACCGCGTTCGGGGTGCCGTCGGCCGCGGTGGCGGGGATGAACGTGCCGATCGCGCGGTTGCCGGTCTTCGCTTTGACGTTCGTCGCGACGCGGAGCAGGTCACCGGCGCTGTTCATGCGCTGGAACACGGTCACGGTGCCGCCGACCATGCCGTAGATGTCGTCCACCAGCGGCGTCCGGACGCTCAGGTTGCGGTTCTGCCCGAGCCAGGTGCCGCCGACCAGCAGCCTGGGCAGCGTCACGCTGCGCTTGGCCTGGGTGGTCTGGTTGGTCGCGGTCCAGGTCGCGGTGGTGCCCGCGAGCCGGACGCCGCCGCGCTGGCGCAGTTCGGCCAGCGCGACCGTCATCCCTTGGTTGACCTGGGCTTGAATTCCGTCGCCCGCCGCGGTGGTGAGCCGGTCCACGCCCTGGGCGACGTGTTGGAGATCCGCCGTGGTGAGCGCCGAGACGTTGTCCCGCGCGTGCTCGCTGAACGCGTTCGTCTGCCAGGCGCCGACCACGACCAGCACGATCGCCGTCGTGACCACGCCGCCCACTCCGAGCGCGAGTAGTCGGTGCTTCATCTGCAGACCGGAGAACACTCGGGCGAAGGACGGCATGCGACACCGATCGGCGGCCGGGTCGCCGATCTAAGTGCTCCCGAATTACAACTTCACACCGAGGCCGGGGCCGGCTCCGGGGTGGTCGCGGGCCGGCGTGAGCGCGTCAGCACGATCGTCAGGACGCCGCCGATCACCGCGGCCGCCGCGCACAGCAGGTACGACCAGCGCAGACCCGACGCGAACGCCGCGTGCACGATCTCGTCGACCGCGGCGCGCTGCTCGGCCGGCGCGGCGCCGGTCACCGCCCGCGCCTGACCACCGGTGAGCAGGTCGGCCACCCGGTGCGCGTCGGGCAGCCGGTCGCCCACCACGTTCTCGACCCGGCCGGCGAACACACCACCCAGGATCGCGATGCCCAGCACCAGCCCGAGCTGCCGGAACGTGTTCACGGTGCCGCCGGCCATGCCGCCGCGCTCGCGGGGGGCCGCCGCCGTGGCCGCCGACGAGAGCGTCGGCATCACGACGCCGACCCCCACACCGGTCACGATCAGGCCGGGGACGAGCACGGTCCACGACGAGTCGCCGTCGACCAGGGCCTGCAGCGCGCTGCCGACACCGATCAGCAGCAGACCACCGCCGATGACCAGCCCGGGGGCGACCCGGTCGTGCAGCACCCGGCCGGCCACGATCGAGCAGACCAGCGACGCGAGGCTCAGCGGCACGAACACGGCGCCGGCCGCGATCGGGCCGAGCCCGAGCACCGACTGGAACCAGAGCGACGCGAACGCCATCGCGCTGAACGCGGCCATGTTCACCGCGAGCGCCGCGACCATGAGCCCGGTGAACGCGGGCCGCTTGAACAGCGACAGGTCGAGCATCGGGTAGGCGCGTGTCCGCTCGGCCGCGACGAACACCGCGAGGCCGACGGCCGCGACCGCGAACGCGACCAGGGCCGCGCCGGCGGTCCAGCCGTCCTCACCCGCGCGGATCAGGCCGTACGTGAGCGCGAACGCCGCCACCGTGAACGAGACGACGCCGACCGGGTCGATCTTCGCCGCGGGGTCACTGGATTCCCGGATCACCCGGAACGCCACCACGAACGCCAGCACGCTGACCGGGATGTTCACCACGAAGATCGACGGCCAGCCGTACTGCTCGGTGAGCAGGCCACCGATGATCGGGCCGGCCGCGGCCGCGAAGCCGTTGATCGCGCCCCACACCCCGAACGCGATGCCCCGGTCCCTGCCCGCGTACGCGGTGTTGATCAGCGCGATCGTCGTCGCGAACATCGCGGCGCCACCGATGCCCTGGATGGCCCGCGCGGTGATCAGCGCCTGGGAGCTGTCGGCCAGCGCGCACCCGAGCGACGCGAGCGCGAACAGCACCATGCCGATCAGGTAGATCCGCTTGCGCCCGAACCGGTCCGCGGCGGAGCCCACGCCGAGCATCAACGCCGCCAGCGCGAGCGCGTAGATGTCGATCACCCACTGCAGGTCGCCGAGACCGGTACGCAGGTCAGCGGCGATGTCGGGTAGGGCGACGTTCACGATCGTGACGTCGACCAACAGCATGAAGGTGCCCAGGCTGATGGCGATCAGCGGCAGCCACTTACGCATCTCGGTGTCCTCTGGTTTCGATGCCCTTGCAGGGGTCAACTTTCCCTGCTCGAAACTCGGTTCGCCATTCAGGACCGGGTTGAGTGCCGGATCTCGACATTCTGCGGCCTCTTCCGCCGGATACTCTCATCCCGTGCTGGATGAACTGGACCGGCGGATCGTGCACGCGCTCGAGGTCGACGGCCGGGCGGCGTTCAGCCGCATCGGCCAGGTGCTCGGGGTCTCCGACCAGACGGTGGCCCGGCGCTACCGGCGGCTGCGGGCCGAGGAGAACGTACGCATCATCGGGAACCTCAACACGTGGCGGATCGGCGCGATGTCCTGGTATCTGCGGCTCCAGTGCACGCCCGACGCGGCGCGGTCGATCGCCGAGGCGCTGGCCCGCCGCTCCGACACCGCCTGGGTCCGGCTGACGTCCGGCGGCACCGAGATCAGCTGCGTCACCCGTTCCCGCTCCCGCGCCGACACCGACGCGCTGCTGCTCGACAAGCTGCACCGGACGCCGCGGATCGTCGGCATCAGCGCACACGCCCTGATCCACATGTACTTCGGAGGCACCGAGTCGTTCCTCCGGAAAGTGCAGGTACTCGACCAGGACCAGGTGACGGCGCTGCTGCCGCCGTGGGCCGGCGACCCCTACGAGGAGGTGCCGGACATCGGGCCGGGCGACCGGGCGCTGATCACCGCGCTGGCCCGGGACGGGCGCACCGGGCTGCCGGAGCTGGCGTCGGCCACCGGCTGGTCGGAGACGCGGGTCCGGCGCCGGCTCACCGAGCTGCGGCGCAGCGGGGCGCTGTTCTTCGAGGTCGACGTCCCGGGCTCGGCGCTCGGGCTGGAGATGGCGGCGATGATGTGGCTGTCGGTCGCGCCGCACGGCATGGTCGAGGCCGCCGAGACACTGGCCGGGCACGCCGAGGTGCCCTTCGTCGCCGCCACCACCGGGTCGACGAACCTCGTGGCCAGCGTGGTGTGCCGGGACTCCGCGGCGCTCTACGGCTACCTGACCAGCAAGGTCGCGGCGATCCCGGCGATCAACCACATCGAGACGAACCCGATCGTCAGAACGTTGAAACGCGAGGGCGCGCTACTCCCATGAGACCGGGACGTGTCCCTTGAGCACGTTGCGGGCGATCGTGCGGCGCTGGATCTCGTCGGTGCCCTCGTAGATGCGCAGCAGACGCAGCTCGCGGTACCAGCGCTCGATCGGCAGCTCGCGGGTGTAACCCATGCCGCCGTGGATCTGCAGCACCCGGTCGACGATCTCGTTGGCCTTCACGCCGCCGTAGAGCTTGGCGATCGACTGGGCCTGACGCGAGTCCTTCCCGGCCTCGACCTGCCAGGCCGCGTGCAGGACGAGCAGCCGCAGCGCCTGCAGCTCGACCACCGAGTCGGCCACCATCCACTGGATCGCCTGGCGCTCGGCCAGCGGCTCGCCGAACGTCGTGCGTGAGTTGGCCTGGGCGACCGCCATCTCGATCAGCCGCTCGCAGGACCCGATCGCCCGCGACGGCAGCAGGTAGCGGCCCTGCCCGATCCACTGCAGCGCGAGCGCGAACCCGCCGCCGACCTCGCCCAGCACGTTCTCGGCCGGCACCCGCACGTCGTCGAAGACCAGCGCGGCCGGGCCCCACTGGCCCATCGTCTGGATCGGCTCGGACTTCCAGCCCATGTCCCGGTCGACCAGGAAGCAGGTGACGCCCTCCTCGGCCACCGCGAACACCATCACGAAGTCGGCCTCGTTGCCCTGGGTGATGAACGTCTTCTCGCCGTTGATCACCCAGTCGTCACCGTCGCGGCGGGCCGAGGTGCGGATCGCACGCGCGTCGGAGCCGGCGCCCGGCTCGGTGATCGCGAAACAGGAGATGCGCTCGCCCTCGATGGTCGGGAGCAGGTAACGCCGCTTCTGCTCCTCGTTGCCGTGGAAGAGGATGTTGTCGGCGGCGCCGCCGAACCGGAACGGCACGAACGTGCGGCCCAGCTCGGCCTCCAACAGCGACGCGGTGATCGCGCCGAGCCCCATCCCGCCGTACTCCTCGGGCGTCAGGATGCCCCAGAAACCCGACTCCCTGGCCTTGAGCTGCAGCGCGCGGCTCTCCTCCCGGGTGATGCCGGGCTCGCCGGCGCGCTCGCGGCGGAGCACCTCCGGCTCCAGCGGCACGAGCTCGCGTTGGACGAAGGTGCGGACCCAGTCCCGGACGGCGCGCTGCTCGTCGGAGAGGGCGAAGTCGACCACGGCGTTCTCCTAACAGTGTTAGTTAGCCGCTAGGCTATCTCCTGTGGCCCGCCCCAGCAGCCCATTGCTGACACGCGATCGCATTCGCACCGCCGCGCTCGCGATGATCGACCGCGACGGTCTCGACGGGCTGTCCATGCGCCGCCTCGCCGCCGACCTGGGCGTCCGCGCGGCGTCGCTCTACGGGTATCTGGCCACCAAGGACGAACTGCTCACCGACCTGGCCGACGACGTGCTGGCCGGCGTCGACACCAGCGGGTTCGACGCGGGCTGGCGCACCGGCCTCACGGTGTGGGCACGCTCCTACCGGGAGGCGCTGGCCGCGCACCCCAACCTGGTGCCGTTCCTGGCCCACTCCCCCGGCCGCCGCCCCCAGGCCCTGATGCACGCCGACGCCGTGCACGGCGGCCTCACCCGCGCCGGCTGGCCGCCGCGCTACGCGACGATGATCGGCGCCTCGACGAAGTACCTGGTGGTGGGCGCCGCGATGACGTCGTTCTCCGGCGGGTTCGCCGACGACGTCGAGGTGTACGTCGGGCGGTACCCGAACCTGAGCCAGGCGCACCTGCTGGCCGGGCACGAGGAGATCGACCGGGACAGCTTCGAGCTGGCGCTCACGGCTTTCCTGGACGGGCTGAGCCGCCTGCACGCGCAAGTCGTACGATCCGCGTCGGATCAAACTGGGAAAGGATCGTCATGAGCGAGACCCGGCCTGACATCGACGACGCCGAGGACGACGGCGTGCTCGACCCGGCTGACAGCCTGGACGACGACGACCTGCGCAGCGACGTGCTCGACCGGGGCGTCGACGCGGGCGACCGGTACCGGGCGTCGGACCGGTTCGGCACCACGGCCGAGGAGCAGGCCCGCGGCGAGAGCCTCGACCAGCTGCTGGCCGAGGAGGAGCCCGACGTCACCGCGGAGTACGACGACGAGGACGAGGACGTCCCGGCGGACCTCGGCTCGACGACGCAGGACCGCGCCGGCCGGCTCGTCGAGCCCGACGAGGGTGCCCACGAGGACGAGGACGCCGAGGCGTACGCGGTCGACGCCGGCGTCGACGGGGCCGGTGCCAGCGCGGAGGAAGCGGCGATCCATCTGGTCGACGAAGGCCGCTGACGCCTTAAAGGTCGGCTAACCGAGGGGCAACAGGTGACGGCTGGGCGGTAGCGTGACGCGGGTGCAACCTGAGGACCCGGTCCCCGGCTGGTCGACGCCCCCGCTTCCGAACCAGTCCGTCGCCTGGCGTCCGCCGCAGTCCCCGGCCGACGACACCCCGCCGGCCCCGCTGCTCGATCTGCGCCCCACCGCATCTCCCCCGGTCGGAGGGTTGCCGCCGGTGCCGGAGTTCCTGGCCCGGCCGGCGCCGGTCGCGCCACCGGTGCGGGCGGGAGCCGAGGCCACGCGGGGGCGGACCCGCCTGGCGGTGCTGGTCGGGGTGATCGCGGTGGTGCTCGTCGTCGTGGCCGGCGTCGCGACGACGCTCGCGTTACGTCCGAGCACCGACCCGGAGCTGCTGCGCGCGGAGCCCAGCCCGATCGCCTCCGACCCGCCCGACCTCGGCCCCGTGTCGAACGCCGGCCCCGAGGCGGGCGCCGTCCCGAGCGGTCCCCCGAGCGACTCCCAGCGCGACTCCGACAAGACCACGACCGGCAGCCCCACCACCGACCCCGGTGAGGGCGCCACCACCTCGGAAGCCCCCGCCGCCCCGGCGCCGGCCCCGGCCAACTCGGCCACCACGGCCCCGGCCCCGGCACCCCGCACCGAAAGCCCGAAAACCACGGCCCCGGCCACCAAAGCACCGGCGACCAAAGCACCGGCGACCAAACCCCCGGCCAAGAAAGCGCCGGAAATCGACAAGGCCGCCGCCAAGTCCGGCAAACGAGGCGCGGGCCCGTGCTCGGCCAAACTCGTCGGCGGCTACGGCTGCTACCAGACCTACGGCGACCTCTGGTGGGTCTACGACACCAAGGGCGACGGCCACTCCGCCGTGGTCTTCTGGGAGCTCGGCAACCGCTCCGGCCAGTGCGCCAACTCGATGGGCAACGGCACGATCGGCGCCTGCAACAAGAACTACGCCGAGGGCTCCACCGGCCGCGCGAAGGTCTGCATCATGGACTGGGACACCAAACAAATGCACGGCTGCACGGCCTACTTCACCTTCAAAACG